>JAJRZT010000046.1 GCA_024275115.1 Gammaproteobacteria bacterium | reverse complement strand
GGAAAATGAAGATGAGTGCGTTGTGTGCGGCTATGCGTAAACTGGTACATATTTGTTTTGGTGTGCTTAAACACCAAATACCGTATCAACCTCAGGCGGTGTAAACACCGCTTGTGATTGATTGAGGAAGATGGTATCTACCCACTTAACTACGAGTACTTGTAGCCCTGAGGCAGTGCAGCAAAATCCGCAAATGCCACATTCTAATAAAACATATTCAATACAACCATCATCACGATTAAGAACAAGATAGTCATGATGCCACCCGCCTTCATAAAATCAACTACACGATAACCACCGGGGCCCATAATCAAAGCATTTACCTGATGTGTTGGAATGAGGAACGAATTGGATGTTGCAATCGCAACGGTTAAGGCAAATAATGCTGGATCTGCACCTACACCTATCGCAATATTTACCGCAAGAGGCACCAGTAGCACGGTTGCGCCCACGTTTGACATCACCAGTGTAAAGAAAGTCGCCAGTACCGCAACGGCTAACTGAACAACCCATATTGGCATCCCACCTAAGACAGAAAGAGTTTGATCCGCAATCCACTTAGCTGTGCCAGTCGATTCCACTGCAAAACCGAGCGGTATCAGGCTTGCAAGCAAGAACACAGTCTTCCAGCTGATCGCTTCATAGGCTTCATCAATGCTTAATACACCCGATAAAATCATCCCCACCGCACCGGTTAATAGCGAAACGGAGAGCCGTAAATCAGAAAATAGAACCAGGCCTAAAGCCAGCGCAAAAAACACGCCTGCATGCAATACCTTATGTGGACGCACTTCTTCATGTGGATATTCCGTTGTTACAACGACAAAATCCTTGTCTTTTTCCAAACGCGCCAATGCATCCCAGGTTGTGTGTACAACAAGCGTATCGCCGGCTTCAAATGGTATAGTACGGATACTATCTCCTTCCTGCCTGGTCTCCCCCCCACGATGTAAAGCAACCATCGCAATACCGTATTTTTTACGCATCCAGATATCTAAAGCCGACTTACCAATAATGGATGAACCCGGTGGAATAACAACTTCAGCAATACCGGCCTTGGTAGACGCTAAATGTTCAGAAAATGTTTGCAGACTTTTGCGTTGCCTTAAGCCAAATTCTTCCACAAAATTCCTGACCTGACGAGGTGAAGCTAAAATACCCAGCACGGTATTAGTGCGAATTTCCACTTCACGGGACAGGCTTCCCGGCCCAATACGTAAATCTTTAGCTGCCCGATACATCGCGACAATACGAATATGCGATTTGTGCTCGATATTCCCCAACTCGGTGCCCACAAGCGGGCTGCCGGCCGGAACAACCACTTCAAATAAGCCATAGTCAATCGAATAGATGTCCTGAAAATAGTCCATAGTATTGGTTGCACTTACGCCTTCTGTTTTAACGGTTGGCAACACAAAGCGCCCCGCAACAACAAAATACAAAATACCAACCGTGATCATCACAATACCAATTGGCGTAACAGAAAAAAGTGACCACATTTCCATCTGCTGTTCTGCTGGCAGGGCTTTATTTGAGGTTATGATTAAGTCGTTTAGCAGAATCAGCGGGCTTGAGCCCACCATTGTCATTGTGCCACCCAAAATGGCACAAAAGCCCATCGGCATCAGTAAGCGGGACATGGGAAGACCCGAACGTGCTGAGATACGACTTACGACCGGTAAAAACAGTGCCGCTGCCCCCACGTTTTGCATAAAAGAGGAAATAATCCCGACCGTACCAGAAATAATAGGGATAATGCGACCTTCGGTAGTGCCACCGTATTTAAGAATGGCGGCGGCAACCTTACTCATCACGCCGGTTTTATCCAGCCCGGCACCAATTATCATGACTGCGATAATCGAAATTACCGCATTACTCGCAAAGCCATCAAATAAATGTTTGTTAGGCACCAGGCCTTGCTCAAGCCCCATCACCGGCGCCAGTAAAGAAGTGAGTCCCAGCAAGACCATCACGGTAAGTGCGGCTAAATCAACACCCACCACTTCAAAAGCGAATAAATAGATAGTAAAAATAAGAATGGCTGTTACCCAGGCTATCTCAGCAGTGGGCACTACACCCGCAAGGTAAATAGCCATAATTGCAAAAATAAACGCCGCAACGATCTGTTTAATGGATAAATTTAATTTAAAATTAGCCAAATCTGTAACCCCTTCACTCGCAACAGGTAAAATGGGATATATTATAGTACTTTCATAGTGCTTTAACAGCAATTAAGAGAATTATTATATAATAATGCGGCTTAACCTAAACTCGGGATAAGGAAATGTGTGCTCATTTCGTGAAGTGCTAATGCGCTAGCCAGGACCCTGGCCCAACTGAAAAGCGAGCTTGAGAACAACCCCGTTGTATAATTATTTATTTGAGCTGTACGATGGAGTAGCTATTAGTGAATAACAACAGCTTCGCACTGCCATTACCCGGAGGCAACATAATGGGCTCATCCGTCCTACATCGCCGTTAGCAGAATGTTATCTATTCGTACGGTTTGTTCTGTGCTCACCTTTGAATTAGTGCTATTCGACATAAATGACACCGCATTAACGCTTGCTCCCGATGTGCAACTACCTAAATCTATACCTGAAACACTCAGCACAACGTCATTATTCAGCCTCAACTGTACGCTGCCACTATTGCCTGTACGAGAGTTGTCATTTACCTCAACTGTGAGTTGAAAGCCATGCCACTGCCCCGGGTTATTATTTATTGCAATCGCTTCGGCTGACTTTATTACACGTTTATTCCGACCACAGTTTTTATCTTCTGCAATAGTCACTTCGACAAAACCCGCCTGATCAAAACCAAGTGAAATAAAAGCCGTTGGGGTAGAGCCAGAATTTATCGCCTCAAAACTAACATGCGGGTTCAAGGCCACATCCCACAACCAATTGGCCGACCACTTCACAGTCCAGCTCAACACCAATTTATTATAAGTAGAGCCAGGCTCTGAGAAAACATAACGTGCTGATTGCGGCGTATTTAATACTGTACTGTTTGACTGAACCCATTTAAGTGCGCACTGGCTATCATCTACACCAGAGGAATTGCAATTATTACCACTGCGTACATTGCCACTGAACTGCCAGCCTTTCAACTGCCAGTCCAGCTCGCTTGCCTGATAAGCAAGGCTGGAACTCCATTCAAAATCCTCACACAACAAGGTATTTACCGCCTGGCACCAACCAACTGGTGTTGTTGTTAGAGCGCCCTTCGTTTGTAAAGCACTGCGCGATAAAATGCCCTCCCCTGCGGCTGTTGTACTGTACAAATTCTGGCTGACCGAATTTTGACTGGCGGTGATATTTTCACCTTCGTCAGCGGGGCCATTGCCTCCTCCACAGGAGACCAGCACTAAAGAAAATAGAGGTATTAAAAATACAGCGGCAACTCTTTTTATTCTGCATAAACTTGATTGCAGAAAATTTAATTCCAAAAATTTCAGTCCATAGCTTCTCATTGTAGTGAGAAAAATATCCATACATACTCCTGAGTATGTTTAAAATAATGTCAGTAAATATAGGTTAAATCAGAAATATTTATTTGATCTATGTAACAAAACGAAATCATGAATGTTTAACCCTGTCACATAAATAAAATAACTTTGTTACAAAACAGAAAAAAGAGCTTAAGAAAAAGTGATTACCAGTTAAAAGAAGAAAAACTGGCATGTGGGTTTGGGGTAGGCTGGGTTGAAAAACATCAATAAACACCATAAGTAGCTGTAAAAAAATAGAATCAACAGCTACTAAATAAGTGCCAGTAAAAAGAAGGAGAAACTGGCATGTGGGTTTGGGGTAGGCTGGTTGAAGCCCGCGAGCTTTGCTCGCAAGGCATAAGTGCGCGTACAAAAAGACGCGCACTAAAAAAGCCCCTTGCTTCGGTTAAAGGCAAGGGGCTTTCTGGTATATGGTGGGCCGTGAGCGACTTGAACGCTCGACCAATTGGTTAAAAGCCAACTGCTCTACCGACTGAGCTAACGGCCCATAAACGAAGGCGGAATTTTACATTAACCAGCGAAAATAACAAGTATAAATGCTATTTCCACTACTAAAAACCCCACAATTTAAGTCTGTCCGGAATTAAATATTCTGGATCAAATCGCGTCTAACTTACGCATTCCAGCGGGTAAAAAACGCATATCAACCAGTGCGGTAACCAATGCTTTAGGGAAAGTCGCTTCATCTTCATAGCACATTTTATAGTACTGAATTTTCATTGTTAAGGCACTGCCAAACACGATGCTGGCAAAAGCAATGATAGAACCAACCGATAAGGTTGAAATTCCGGTAATGCCTTGTCCAAAGGTACAGCCCAGAGACAGCACGCCGCCAACGCCCATTAAGACAGCACCGATAAAGTGTGTTTTAAAGTCTTTAAAATCAACAAACCACTCAATTCGGAAAGATTTAGAAACCAGTGACCACAAAAAAGAACCTGAAATAACACCAAACAAGGTCATCAAACCAAAAGTAATCACGCTGGCACTAAAGCCACTTAAAACATAGCCGTAAGTTTCCCCCATCGGGTTAATAAAAGTAAATGACTGAACTGCAACCGCAGGTGGACGTTTACCTTCTTCAATCAGAGACCAAACGTCATCGCTGGCATACTGAACCCAGCTATAAGTATCGCCATCCGCTGAAATTGTGGCAAAACCGCCGCTGATATACCATGCCGCTAAAACAGCAAAACCCACGACCGTTCCACCAATAATATTATCTTTGTTGCTGCGGAAATCGCTTGAACGAAAGACAATAAACGTAAGCATAGCAACCACTAATAAGCCGATAACCAGCCGCAAGGTACCAAGGTCGATGCTTGTCGCAGAGTTAATTAAGCCACTGATATCCTGTTTACCGCTAAGGCTAATGGAGGCAAGACTTGTCCAGGGGTAAAATACTTCTGAATAAATGGTTTTATCCGTACCCGGAAATGGGTTAATCATATAGTACGCACACACGCCAATGATGGCCAAAACAATAACCGACTTAATGTTGCCACCGCCGATACGAATGAGAGTTTTGTTACCACAACCACTGCCCAGCGTCATACCAACACCAAACATAACGCCACCTATCACATATTCTAACCATGCGAAGTTACTACCACGATAAGGAGGACGTGTGACATCAACACTGAAATAGGCCATTGCCTCAAAAATAGTGACGCCGAGCATCGCAATCGCCATAGCCAAAACCCATGCACGCATACGGCTGGAATCGCCCATATTCACAACGTCTGATACGGCACCCATTGTGCAAAAATTTGTTTTATTGACAACGGCACCCATGATCAGGGCAATACCGAAGGCTAGCCAAAGAATTAAAGAATGCCCTGCGGCAAAACTTTCAAATGTCATAATTTGTTCCTCAAAAGTTTATATTTTTTAGCAAAATTGCGCTAATGGTCGGATTTTGTGATGAAATTCACGCGATTATACAGAAATGGCTCGCACATGTAACGCCTGCAAGTGGTTATAAAATAACCACACTGCGATTTGCATCCAGGTAGCGCATAACCCTGAGCCGCAGCTAAATCAGCAATTATTGATAAATTGTAGGATCGCTGACACCAGCATCGGCAAAACCAGCCGCTCGCAAACGGCAGCTATCACATTCACCACAAGCATGGCCTTTAGCATCAGCGGCATAGCACGAAACAGTCATGCTGTAGTCGATACCCAACTGGATACCCTTGCGAATAATTTCTGCTTTACTCAAATGAATAAGGGGAGTTTCAAGTTTAATGGCTTTTCCTTCCAGCGCCTGCCGGGTGGCAAGATTTGCAAGCTTTTGAAAAGTCTCTATATATTCCGGCCTGCAATCAGGATAACCGGAATAGTCAACGGCATTCACACCAATAAAAATAGCATCTGCCGATAAAACTTCAGCCCATCCCAATGCCAGTGACAGGAATATTGTATTGCGCGCCGGTACATAAGTAACGGGTATACCGGCTGATGGCTGCATTGGCACCGCAATATCAACATCCGTTAGTGCCGAGCCACCCATTTGATCAAGATCGAGGTGAATCACTTTATGTGTCACATCCACAAAGCAGGCTAAAATACGTTTTACCGCATCCAGCTCGGAACGATGCCGCTGGCCATAATCAAAACTCAATGCATGGCACTGATAACCCTGGGACTGTGCAATAGCGAGTGTGGTCACCGAGTCCAGGCCACCCGATAATAGAATAACTGCTCTGCTCATTACTTTGCTCTACCTTCTGCCTTTTGCTGAATAAAAATAATGTTTTTTGAGTAAAATTCAAACCCCTGGAACATTGCCCCATATCATTTTATGTAATTGTATTTGAAAACGTACTGCTAATTGATCCGTCAGTATCCAGTTTGCCAAATCTTTCACTATACTGGCACTGCCATCCAGATTAACCGGCGAAAATAGTACTTCACATTTTTCAGTTAATTTGTGCTTTTCGAGAATGCTCACTGCCCAGTTATAATCTTCTCTGTTGCAAATAACAAATTTTATCTGGTCATATTCCGTTATAAAATTCAGGTTTGAATAATTATTTTTGCCTTCTTCGTTTGAAGACGGCGTTTTTAAATCCATTACTTTCATTACACGTGGATCGACCGCCTGAATATCCAGCGCCCCACTCGTTTCCAGCGAAACCTTATAACCAAGATCAGCTAACTGTTTTAATAACGCAATTGATGCTTTTTGCGCTAACGGTTCACCACCGGTTAAAGTAAGATAAGGTGTATTGTATTTTTTAACTTCATTAATAATCTTACCAAAATGCCACCACTCCCCACCTTGAAAAGCATATTCAGTGTCACAATACTGGCAACGAAGCGGGCAACCGGTTAAACGAATAAAGACGGTTGGTAACCCCACTGTTTTCGATTCACCTTGCAGTGAATAAAATATTTCAGTTATGCGTAGTTTTTGGCTGGATTCAGGCATCAATAAGAAGCAGGCTGGTTAAGTAAAATATTTACTACGAAAGGCACAAAAGAATCTGCCCCACGAAGTATTTAAAAATAATTTATCGTTTAGCCGATTTAATTTTTTTTAGCAGGTTTTGCGCCTGCCCTGCTGCGGTAGTATTCGGGTAAACACGGAGTAACTTTTCAGCCATTTCCTTAGCGGCTTTATTTTGCCCAAGTGCATTGTAGCTATAACTGATTTTTAACATCGCTTCTGCTAATTTAGGACTGTTCGGGTAGTTAGTAATAAGAGCCTGATAATCTTTTATCGCTTGCTTAAAATGCCGTTGTGCATAACTGGCTTCACTTAACCAGTATTGTGCGATATGTGCATAGCGACCATCAGGGTAATCGCGAATAAACTGGCGGTATGCTTTAATCGCTTGTTCATAACGCAATTCACGCAACAGATCGAATGCTTTTTGATAGGCATTTTGTTCTTTAATCGGGTCAACTGACCTGGGTGCCGTTGAGCGAGTTGCCACTGGCGCCACTTGCTTAACCGGTGGCGACTGTGTCACAGACGGGCTTACTGTCGAGGCAACACCCGGCTTAAAACCACTAGAATAAGTGCTGCCTTTACTACCATTAGAGGCATTACGTTCAATTTGTAACAAACGGCGATCAATATCGACATAAAGGTCACGCTGACGCTTTTTTAAATCATTCGCAATATGTGTTTGCACTTCAACATCGCCACGTAATTGTTGTACTTCTTTTTGCAAACCGTCAAGCTTTAATAATAAATCCACCAACCCCTGACTATTTATTAAACGTTCTAAACGTTGCAAACGCTCATCAACCCCCATTTTATGCTGGGCAGTAATTGGGGCTGATGAGGTTTGTACCGTTTCATCGGTATCAGCGTGGCCGGTAAAACGCCGAGGTTGTTTGTCGCGCGCAAAACTACTGAATGACACCAGAATAAAAATACAACTTATAAGGCCAATAACTATTTTTTGCACGTTAAAACTCTCTCTGTAATTCATTCCGGAGAACAACAACCGGAATTACGAGCCCGAATAAAGTAGTTCAACCCGGCGATTTAAACTCCAGGCACTTTCATCATGACCGACAGCAGCAGGACGTTCTTCACCAAAGCTAATCACCTGAATTTGCGACGTATTCACGCCTTGTACAACCAGTAATTGCTTCACTGCTTTTGCACGGTTTTCGCCCAATGCAACGTTATATTCACGCGTACCACGCTCATCGGCATGGCCTTCTAATACAACCGATAAATTTGCATTTTGTGACAGGTTTTGTGCATGTGCTGCAATAATTTCACGCGCTTCTGGTGTTACATCACTGCTGTCAAATTCAAAGTAAATAACCCGTTTTGATAATGCATCGGCCTGGCCGCTGTGCATTTCGGTTGCCATGCCACCGCTGCCCATATCCATACCTTGAGTCGAGTCTGCGCTTGCCGTTGTATTTTTAGCTGCATCGCCTTCTTTTGTTGTCGACGAACAACCGGCCAACAGCCCAAACACACCTACTAACAAAACAATTCCTAATTGTTTTTTCATTTTAATCTCCTGACTTGTATTTTAAATTATTCTAAATTATAAAACTTACTTTTGCTTGAAAAATGACCATGCAGGTTCACGTACATCACCCCTGCTTAACTGTAACCGTTGTCTTGCCCGCCCATCCACTGAAACGGCGGCTAATACACCCCGGTTCTTATATTCTGTTGCATAAATTATCATACTCCCGTTCGGAGCAAAACTGGGCGACTCGTCTAAACGTGACTCGGTCAACACTCTTAAGTAACCTGTTGCCCGTTCCAGCACCGCAATTCGGTAACTGCCTTCGATTCTGTGTACCATAGCAATAAATTTGCCGTCAGGCGAGACACTTGCACGCGCATTATAACTTCCTTCAAAAGTCAGCCGCTTAGGCCGTCCCGTGGCACCCTGTGCATTCACTTCAACCTGGTATAATTGCGGGCCATTACCGCGATCTGAGGTGAAAATAATGGCCGACGCATCCGGCAGCCAGACTGGTTCCGTGTCAATCGCGCTGTTTCGGGTAACCCGCCGGGTCGTACCCTGGCTTAAATCATAAATATAAATTTCAGCATTGCCGTCTTTTGATAAAGTGAGGGCAAGTTTTTTACCATCGGGCGACCATGAAGGTGCACCATTAATTCCTTTGAACGCAGCAACCCGTTTAGCCTGCCCAGTTAAAATACTTTGAACATACACTTCAGGGCGACCCCGGCTAAAGGAAACATACGCTAACTGTAAACCATTCGGTGACCAGCTTGGCGACATAAGCGGTGATTTTGTTTCCAGAATAATTTTTTCGTTATAGCCATCCGAATCGGCAATAGCTAAACGGTACACTTTTTCATTACGGCGATTTTTGGTCACTGTCACATAACTAATATGGGTATCAAAGGCACCTTGTACGCCCATTAATGCCTTATAAATCAGGTCGCTGATCTGATGTGCCGTGCGCCGCAAATTAGAGCGTCGACTGCGTATTTTGTACCCCACAAGCTGCTCGGCTTTAAACATATCAAGTAACTGAAACTGCACTTCATAAGTACCGTCTGCCAGAGGCTTAATCTGCCCCACAACCAGGTTATCCACACCTAATGTACGCCATGCCGTGTAATTTACTTCTGAACCATGTGATGGCCGACCTAATAAATCACTGGTCGGAACAGGGGCAAAGCGCCCGCTGCGGCGTAAATCCGATGCCACAATGGCCGCTATATTTTCAGGTGCTTCAATAGTGGCACCCTGAGCAGGCGCGGTGCCCGTCCAGGCGAAAGGCACAACCGCAATAGGCAAGGCACCATCAATCCCTTGTGTAATATCAATCGTCAGTGCGGCAAAGCTCACTCGCACCGAACCAAAAACAAGTAATAGCAAAAGGACAAAATGACTTAATTTATGCATAATATATTCTTTAATATTTTATATTAGATAATGCCTTTACAGCACGAATAACACAACGTTATCTGGTGTTATTTATCGGTACCAAATTTCAACTCGATCTGCCTGAACTGATCAGACAAACCATATTCTACGGGTGGTAAAGGCAAAGGGGAAGAGCGCTTAACCGCCGAATAAACCGACTGGTCAAAAGCCGCATTCCCGCTTCTTTTAATATACTGTATATTAATAACTTCACCACTGGGTATTAAGCTAATTTTCACCACACAAACCATTCCCGGTTTAGCACTCGCTGGTTTAATCCAGCGTTGTTCAATATGGCTTTTAATAATTGCCAGCTGCTTTGAAATAATCGTTGCATTTCGCGCCTTACGTTCAGCAGATAAACGCTGTTGTTCTAATTCCAGCTCTTTCTTTAGTTGATCTTCACGCCGTTTTCTTTCTTTCTCTTGCTCAATGCGTTTATTTTCGGCTTCTAATTGCCTTTGATTTTCTTCTTCAATTTGTTTCTTTTTTAAAGCCCGTTGTTTTTCAAGTTTTTTCTGTGCCTGTAATTTGGCCAGCTTTTTCTTTTTAAGTTCCGCCTTGCGCTTTTTTTCCAGCTTTAATTTTTTCTGGCGCTCCCGCTTCTCACGTTCTTTCTTTAACTTCTGTAATTCCTGTTTACGTGCAATTGAGTCATCTTTTAATACTGCTTTAACAACCTGAACATCCGGTACGCTAACAGAAGGGGCATCAATAAAACGAAAACTAACGCCCATCACCACTAAAAAAACAACATTGACAATTACCGCCCAGGCGACCGCTTTAGGATAACTCTTGATTAAACTCCACATAACTTACAACATCATTACCGGCGACTAACGCCGGGTTCGCTTAGGTGTTTTTGTAATTAAACCCACATCATCAACACCGGCCTGTTGCAAAAGTGCCATTACATTAACAACGTCACCATATTTTGCCCGGCGATCACCACGCACCAGTACAGACAGGGTATTTTTGCGCTGCCGTTTAACCGCAGCAACACGCGATACCAGGGTTGTTGCATCCACCGGTTTTTTAGGATGGTCACCAATATTCAAATAGTATAAACCCTTCCGGTTCACCGTAATGATAACCGGTTCATGTTGCTGTTTTGTGATTGGCTTTGCGTTCACTTGCGGCAAAGCAACTTTAACCCCTTCGGATAATAACGGCGCGGTAATCATAAATATAATAAGCAGCACCAGCATCACATCAATATAGGGCACCACATTAATTTCCGACATAGGCCGTTTTTTAGGGCGTCTTGGCACGAGTGCTTGCATTTAATTTTACCCTGATTACTGCTTAGTTTACTGGTTAGTATGTGTTTGCCGTTGCAGAATGGTGGCAAACTCATCAACAAAGGTGTCGTAATGGCCGGTTAAGCGTTCAACGTCACTGACATAGCGGTTATAAGCGATTACCGCCGGAATAGCCGCAAACAAACCCATTGCCGTTGCAATTAAGGCCTCGGCAATACCTGGTGCAACCGATGCAATCGTCGCCGATTGCACATTACCGAGCGCCAAAAATGAATTCATAATCCCCCACACCGTGCCAAACAAACCTACATAAGGGCTGGTAGAACCCACCGTGGCTAAAAAAGATAAGTGATTCTCCAGTTTTTCAAGTTCACGATTGGTTGCAACCCGCATCGCACGGTGCGCACCATGAACAATATCCATTGTATCAAAACTTTTACGGTTGCGAAGCTGGGCAAATTCACGAAAGCCAGCTTCAAAAATAGACTCAGCACCTGTTAAACGGTCTCGTCGGGAAGAAACACTTTTGTAGAGTTCACTTAATTCAAGACCTGACCAGAAACGGTCTTCAAAACGTTTAGCAGATTTTTTTGCGCGTTTTATTACCGAGTATTTAATAAAAATAACAATCCACGACATTATCGATGCAAACAGTAGCGCAATCATTACCAATTGCACTACAAAGCTGGCATCGATTACCAAACGCATTATCGACATATCTGTTGACACACTTATTCCCCTGTTAACTTTTCTAAAATTTCTGCGGGCATGGGCTGCGGTTTAAATAAATTGACATCTAAACAGGCAATTTTAATATTTGCCTTTACCAATACTTCTGTACCACACATCACTATTTGTTCAAAGGTAATACTGGCTTTGCCTTTTTTATTGACCTTCGATTCGACAACCAGTTCGTCATTAAACTTCGCTGGCAGTAAATAATCTATTTGTACATGACGCACGGCAAAAATAATACCGAACCGTTCACGCAAATCATCTTGCTGTATCGAAAAACTACGCAGCCATTCGGTACGTGCGCGCTCCATAAATTTTAAATAATTTGCATAATAGACCACACCACCTGAATCGGTGTCTTCGTAATATATTCGGATAGGCCAGTTAAATTTTTTCACAATGCATACAATTTTATTCTAACCACAACAAAAACACTTAAATATTAAATCGTTACGCCCTTCGTGTACCCAAAACACTTCGTGGGGCAGGCTCTTCGTTGTGGTTAATAATGTTTATTTCTTATATTTCCAGATCTTGTTGTTCTGCCTGATTATTCGGTGGTGTTAAACCAAAGTGCCGATAAGCCTGTTGCGTTGCTGTACGCCCCCGGGGAGTTCGCATCAGAAAACCCTGCTGAATTAAAAACGGTTCAAGCACATCTTCAATCGTACCACGTTCTTCACCAATCGCCGCAGCTAAGCTTTCAACGCCCACTGGGCCACCATCAAACTTTTGCATAATCGACAATAGTAATTTCCTGTCCATCATATCAAAACCTTCAACATCAACGTCCAGCATATTCAATGCACGTTCTGCTACATCGCCAGTAACCTCACCATTAGCTTTAACTTCCGCATAGTCTCGAACACGACGTAATAATCGATTAGTTATTCGTGGTGTACCACGGGAGCGTTTTGCAATTTCAAGGGCGCCGGTATCATCCAGCTCAACACCTAAAATCCGTGCTGAACGTTTTACAATTTGCACCAAATCACTTTGTTGATAAAACTCCAGCCGCTGCACAATACCAAACCGATCCCGCAGTGGCGAAGTTAAAGAACCCGCTCGCGTGGTTGCACCTACTAACGTAAAAGGCGGCAAGTCTAATTTAATAGAACGCGCGGCCGGGCCTTCACCAATCATAATATCCAGTTGATAGTCTTCCATTGCGGGGTACAATATTTCTTCGACTATCGGGCTTAGGCGATGTATTTCGTCAATAAAAATAACATCGTGCGGTTCAAGGTTGGTTAGTAGTGCCGCTAAATCACCTGGGCGTTCTAACACCGGCCCCGATGTATGTTTTAAGTTAACGCCTAATTCATTGGCAATAATATTGGACAGTGTGGTTTTACCTAAACCAGGCGGGCCAAAAATTAAAACATGGTCCAGTGCTTCCTGTCGTTTACGGGCAGCATGAATAAATATTTCCATTTGCTCGCATACTTTTGGCTGGCCGACATAATCTTTTAAATTTTTCGGGCGAATAGCATGGTCAAGTGAATCTTCATGTTTTTGCTCTGTACCTGCTGTTAATCTGTCTTGCTCTATCATGGTGTACCTTTATACCGTTGCCTTGTTCTTTAAAGCAGCACGAATAAGCTCACCACTGGATATATTGCTTTCAGCTGAATCGGTTAAGGCCTGCTGCACCATAATACTGGCTTCCTGTGGCTTATAACCTAACGCAATTAAAGCACTGGTGGCTTCTGCAGTTTCATCTTGCTGCACAACCGATTGTTGCTTATTATCCTGTGGCGGCGGGCTGGCAGGTAACCAGTCTTTTAATTTATCACGCACTTCTATGATCAACCTTTCGGCTGTTTTCTTGCCAATGCCCGGTAGTTGCATCAGTGCTTTGGTATCATTCTCATTAACGCAACGTGCAAATTCCTGCGCGCTAATGCTCGACAAAATAGCTAATGCCAATTTTGCGCCTACTCCATTTACCTTTATTAAGGTTCTGAATAAACGCCGTTCTTCATCCGCAACAAAACCACATAAGAACTGCGCATCTTCACGCACTATCATATGTGTAAACAGGGTCATTGTTTCATTAAGCTCGGGCAAGCTGTAAAAAGTATTCATCGGCACTTCAACTTCGTAGCCGACCCCTTGCACATCGATAACCAGTATCGGCGGATTTTTTTCTATTACTTTACCTGTGAGTCGACCAATCATATTTTTTCTTTATAGTAGGTTCTAAATTCGGGTTCTGCGTTTACGCGCCGAACGTTTAAATATGCTCATGGCTTTTAAATCAATTTTATTTTTATTCGATACTAATGTTTGTTTACCGACTGCTTGTTCAAAATTTTGCATGCTGACACGTAAATGCGCCCGACATAGTGCAATGGCCAGTGCATCGGCCGCATCTTCTTGCGGAAATTTATTTAAGCCTAATAACACCTGAACCATATGCTGCATTTGTACTTTACTGGCGTTGCCTTTACCCACGATGGCCTGTTTAATTTCACGTGGTGTATATTCATGAACCGGAATATCCTGATTAGCCACCACGCAAATTGCAGTACCACGAGCCTGGCCAAGTTTGAGTGCTGAATCAGGATTGCGATGCATAAATACTTTTTCAATCGCCATTTCGGTTGGCTGGTATTCGGCAATTAACTCAGATAAACCTCTGAATATCGACTTAAGCCTGACAGGCAAAGCCTCATCCGGTGTACGAATACACCCACTGTTCACCCAGCAACTCTTACTTTTTGTGACGTCAATAATACCGTAGCCCGTGATACGTGAACCGGGGTCGATACCCAAAATTCGCGTAGTCGAACTGAGTTGTTGTTGCTCTGTCAACTTGGTTGTCGTTGTCTTAATCCTTCTTTATGCCTGTTCAGAAAGAGCCTGCATTACTTCTTCAGTAAAGTCGGCATTGGTATACACATTTTGCACGTCATCCAGATCTTCTAACACATCAATCAAGCGCATGACTTTTTCTGCATCATCCACCTGTAAGTCCACACTGGTCGAGGCAACCATTGTGACTTCGGCATGTTCCGGTTCTAATGATGCGGCAACCATGGCATCTTTCACTGTCAAAAAGTCTTCCCATAATGTGGTTACGTCAATACTGCCATCATCATTGGTGACCACATCTTCGGCACCTGCTTCTAATGCCGCATCCATTATTTTTTCTTCATCACTACCCGCCGGGTAACTTAAAATACCCTGTTTGGTAAAAAGGTAAGCCACCGAGCCATCGGTTCCTAAATTACCACCTGATTTTGAAAAAGCATGGCGCACTTCCGAAACCGTTCGATTAATATTATCGGTTAAACATTCCACTAATACCGCAACACCGCCTGGACCATAACCTTCATAACGGACTTCATCGTAATTTTCATTGTTGTCCGCACCGGCACCGCGTTTCACTGCGCGTTCAATGGTGTCACGTGTCATATTGCCACTGAGGCCTTTGTCGATAGCCGCTCGCAGCCGTGGGTTTGCATCCGGATCGCCCCCACCCATTTTTGCAGCAACAACAATCTCGCGGATTAATTTGGTAAATAATTTACCACGCTTTGAATCTTGCGCCTTTTTACGGTGTTGTATATTAGCCCACTTACTATGACCTGCCATTTTGACTCCAAATAAATACTGTTTAATGCAAATATGGAAAGATTTTACCACCACTCTTCACTTTGCGCAGGTTAAAACAGAAAGATTTGTTCGAAAACATTGAATAATTGGGCTTATGTGAAAGGATTGCCTTCGTAGGATGGGTGGAGCTTAGCGGACCCCATCATTCCAAATCAAAGCATGATGGGTTGCACCCATCCTACATTTTACGAATTTTATTCGTCTTCATCCGGAAGATAAATAGCCGTGCGCTCATGCCTGGGATTTTGTCCTGAATCAAAGGTAAACTCATGGCTGCCAACTTTGATAATATCACCCTGTTTCAGTAAATGGCGCTCGACACGCTCATCATTTACAAAGGAGCCATTGGTCGATTCCATGTCCTGCACAAAAAAGTCCTGTGCATCGTCAAGATAGGGATTATTCTCCGCAACAATCACCGCGTGCAGGGCACTCACTGCATAATCATCCAGGTAAATATCATTATCATCATTGCGACCAATGGTGGTTGCTGCTTTTTCTAACAAATAGGAACGCAGGTTAATGCCATCGTGTTTCAGAATTAATTTTGCCACCGTTAAAAGAGCCTAAGGTTGTTCCTGAAACTCAAGCTGAGTACCAGAAACTTCAATCCTGTCTCCCGAGGATAACAACTCACTCTTAACCCCAATCGCGGTATTATTTAACAAGGGCGGCTTCGCATTGATTGTGCCACTCATGGGCATTAAATAATATTTACTGCCTCTTTTGGCTATCACCGCCACTTGTCCGCCAGGCGAACCTAATGTCGTGTAGGGTTTGTTTAAAGCAATCACTTCACCGTTTTTAGGCCCGGAAACAATCGATACCTGATATTTTTTAGGTGGTTCAACAGCATCTTTCTTATTTTTCTGCGGTGAAATCATAACGGTACGTTCAAATTCATTCACCGTATCGTCAATAAATTTAAATTCATGTCGGCCGATTTTAATCAAGTCACCGTTAGTAAGCTGCCGTTTAGTGACCGGCCTACCATTCAGGCTAGTGCCATTGGTACTGTTTAAGTCTTCTACATAAGCATGTTGTAACATTAATATTGCGGCATGCTCGCCACTGATAGTGGGATCATCAATATGAATGTCGTTACCGGGCTTGCGGCCGATGGTCAGACGCTCTTTATCAAGCATAAATTCTTTTATTACTGCACCATCATGGGTTAATACTAATTTAGACATACTTTTATCCTGTTAAAAGAAATAAGGGTTACGCAACGGAACCTTCATACCCACTGTCATCAGAAAAGGCATCCCGCATTGTTATTAATATAACCGATATATTATCTTTACCACCTTTATCATTGGCAGCGGCGACTAATTTTTTCCCCGCATCGCTTAAACTGCCCTGCTCGCTAAGAATAGCTGATATTTCTTCATCTAGCACCAGATCAGACAACCCATCTGAGCATAACAGAAACACGTCTCCGGGCTGGATTTTATGCTCAATTAAATCCACTTCAACTTCTTCGCTAATCCCCAATGCACGGGTAATTAAATTCCGGCTGACCGCAGAATAAGCCTCATCTTCGGATAAGTAGCCATTGTCGACCATTTCCTGCACCAGAGAATGGTCGGTTGTCAGTTGGGTTAGCGTCGCCCCATTATTAACATATAAACGCGAATCACCCACATTTGCAATAAGTGCTTTACCATTGTGGATTAAACTCATTACCAGCGTTGTACCCATTCCAGCGTATTCTGTATTTTCGAGGGCCTGCTCAAAAATCTCAGTGTTAGCGTAGGTTATTGCTTCGTACAGAGCATCGTTATAATCCACAATTTCTGAGTCAATAATTTCTGGTGTGAGTACGTCATACAACGCATGTTTAATGCTTTCTATTGCCAGCGCACTGGCAACTTCACCTGCGTTATGCCCCCCCATGCCATCGGCAAGGATAAACATACCACGCTCGACATCACAATCAATCGCATCTTCATTATGCTCACGAACCTGACCAACATCGGTTACACCAAAAGCATCGATTTTACTCGAATATTTATTCGCATTGTTGCTCATGCTTTTTTACTACCTCGCTTTTTGCCAATTCGTTCCTGGCAGCGCTGTAATGCACTGGCCATGCGTTCACCAGACTGAAAACGTTTTTCTAAATCTTTATGCAACGCTTTATTCATAATGGTGCTGGTGCAAGCCGGCAGGTCCGGGCGGAACATGCGAATATCAGGGTGTTTTTCATTTGCAATTTTATACATTAAGCTGGCCATTGACTCTCCAATAAAGGGGAGCTCACCGGTGAGTAACTGGTAAAAAGTAATCCCTAACGAAAATAAGTCTGAACGGCCATCTACTTTTTTACCCGCCAGTTGCTCGGGTGACATATAAGAAGGGCTGCCCAATATTGTGCCTGTTTTTGTTTTACTGACATCGGTTAAACAGGCTACACCGAAATCAGTAATTTTTACACTGCCTGTTTCCCTGTCAAAGATAATATTTGCCGGTTTGATATCACGATGTACAACGTTTTTACCCATCGCATAATCAAGCCCTTCGGTTACTTTTATAACAACATCAAATACTTCGATAGCTGACAATAAATTGTCAGGCTGGCAATACTCATTTAATGGTCTGCCTTTAATATAGTCCATTGCGATATAAGATAAATCCTGATCTTCGCCGACATCATAGATTGTGACAATATTCGGATGATCAAGTCGACCGGCTGTTTCGGCTTCACGGAAGAAACGCTTTTTCACATCTTCAAGTTTGTCACCCTCAAACTCCTGAGAAAGCATCATGGTTTTAATCGCAACGGTGCGGCCTATTTTAGGGTCATGCCCCAGATAAACCATGCCCATTGCACCACGACCAATTTCTTCATCGATGCTATAACGGCCAATGGTTGGCTTTTGAATACCTGGGCTGCTTAAAATCAAGGTGCCATTCATATTTGAATTTTTAGCGCCACCACCAAAGGCCAGCGCATCGGAGGCTTCTTTATTGCGTCCAATACGTTCCTGAATATCACTGTAATTTTCATCATGACCTTCAATAAATTTGAAAACAGAGGCCGCTTTGTTCAACTGGCGTTTACGCTCATAATCCAGGCCTAAATTATATAAACTATGCAATGCATCCGGGGTCATTACGCATTTGCGGTATTTTTCATAAGCCTGATCCAGCTGCCCCTGCTCATGAAAAGACTTGCCGAGCAATAAATGTGCATCAGAAAGTTCCTGTTTAACGCCAGAAAAACTCTGCTCAAAAAAATGCTTAAAGCCAATCACAAAATGCCCAACCAGCAGTGCAAAGGCCGGTATCATTAACGGTAACCAGGTTGTGCTGGCTATCATTGTTATAAAATGTGCGTTAATAAAACCAATAAGTAAAAGAATACTAACAACCAGGCCGGTGGTCATGCGTAAGCGTGGTAATAAAAAGATAAGGTATAAGGCAACCAGAATATAGGCAAATAATTGAATTAACTTTGTATCTTCCAGAAACTGGTATTGTTCACCATTGATTAAACTCGAAACCGTATGCGCACTTACCAGTGCCGGTGCCATTGGCGTGCCTAATGCAGTAGGAATTATTTTTGTATTTTGCCGGGTGGTAATGCCAACAATAACAATTTTGTTGCGCAGTGTTTTAGACTTAACGCGGTTGTTATACACTTCACTGGCTGAAATAATATTGAATGCTGACTGGCCATTTTTGCCCTGATAAAAACGGGGGTAAACACGTAACTGGTCGTCCGTTGTGACACGCTCGCCACCCATTACAACACCCTTTTTTAAATCAACCCGAATATCACGCGTTGATTTATTGTTATTGCGTATTGCCAGCATTAACGAAAACGAAGGCAGGTAATGTTGGCCGTATTGCAAAACTAACGGTTCACTACGAAAAGTTGATATGTCACCTACACCTAATTCAACATGCCCAATCGCACCAACATAACGCGTGAGCTCTTTAATGGGTGGGTAAATCACATCGGCTAAAGGAACCGGGTCATCCACCCACAATGCCTTCCACCATGAAGCAGGTTTAGGAATACCCGTTACATTTTTTAACTCATAACGTTTCAGGTATTTACTTAGAACGGCGCTGCGCGCAATATTTTTATCGGTTGATGACTGATAAGGTAAAGCAAGAACCACGCGCCCGGCATTTTTAAATGCCGAGGCTAAAAGATTATCGGTATTCAGGTTATTTTCAGCACGCTTTAACAGGCGGCGCGCACTTCGATTGTAGGACTGTTTGTCATCGTCAAACAGCATTTTTAACTGTTGAATATATTCCAGACCCGGCGAACTCTGTTTTTTGTCAAACGGCAAGGCAAGGCCAATAACAGCCGGGTGTGCTTTTGAAATACGCCGTACAACATCGGCCAGAATATCACGCGGCCAGGGCCAGGCACCAAGCTCGTCAAGCGAGGTGTCATCAATGGCCACCACCACCACTTTTGGGCTGGCTAGCCGAGGAGAGGAAAATTTCACCCCTAAATCATAGGCGGCATTATCAAACTGACGTAAAAAATCACTCCCTGAAAAAAGGTAAATGACTAAAACAACCAGCAAACCAATGAATTTATCGGATTTAATAAAAGCAGAGCGCACTGTCATTCCTTATATATCAGTTAAACCTTGCTGTTTATTAACACTAAAAAATTCAGGCACACTGTTTCTATTCGGTGTTTTTATTATCGCTACGCAATTCATACCATACCTTTATATATGTTCTTCTAATTATCGACACTTTGACCCTAAACATGAACTTATGAGCATACATCATTACAAAAAAAACAGCTATCTGCCTGTTTAATAGGCAAATTAAGCCCAAACTGGACAAAATATGTCCAATTTAGCTAATTTGGTCTTAATTTGAGGTGCTAGCTATCCGCTTCGACTTTAACAGGCTGGCGTAATTTGATATGCAGGTCACGTAGTTGGTTAGCACTCACTGGCGAAGGGGCTTGTGTTAACAGGCAACTGGCAGACTGTGTTTTAGGAAAAGCCATCACATCACGAATCGAATGCGCCCCCGTCATCAGCATAATCAGGCGATCCAGGCCAAAAGCGATGCCACCATGCGGTGGGCAGCCAAATTTAAGCGCATCAAGCAGGAAACCAAACTTGTCTTCGGCCTCTTCATCGCTGATACCCAGTAATTTAAACACCGATTTCTGGACTTCCGGGCTGTGTATACGGATAGAACCACCACCCAATTCGGTGCCATTTAAAACCATATCGTATGCCCGAGACAACGTCGTGCCCGGATTGGCCTCTAACTCGGCTATACTATCGGTTTGTGGCGCAGTAAACGGGTGATGCAGCGCCGTCCAGCGCTTATTGGCTTCATCTTCTTCGAACATAGGGAAATCAACAACCCACATCGGCTGCCATTCGTCGGCAATCAGGCCGCGATCTTCGGCTAACTTGACGCGTAATGCACCTAATGCTTCATTTACAACCGTGGCTTTATCGGCACCAAAGAAAATCAGATCACCTGTTTCGGCGCCCGTGCGTTCTAAAATAGCGGTAACGACCTCATCCGGCAGAAATTTTAAGATAGGCGACTGGCAGCCTTCTTTGCCCTGCGACAAATCATTTACTTTAATATAGGCCAACCCTTTAGCACCGTAAATAGCGACAAAATCGGTGTAATTATCAATTTCTTTACGGCTTAACTCGCAACCCTTAGGTAAACGCAGAGCCGCAACCCGGCCTTTGGGATCTTTGGCCGGGCCACTGAAGACTTTGAAATCCACCGCCGCCATCACGTCTTTTAAATCCACTAATTCAAGTGCAATACGCAAGTCCGGCTTATCGGAGCCATAACGCAGCATGGCTTCTTCGTGCGTCATGCGCGGGAATGGATTGGGGAGCTCAACACCAATACCTTCTTTGAACACATGGCGCATCATGTTTTCCATCATGGTCATCAGTGTTTCTTCGTCTAAAAAGGAGGTTTCGATATCCAGTTGAGTAAATTCCGGCTGACGATCGGCACGCAGGTCTTCGTCACGAAAGCAGCGCACTATCTGATAATAGCGATCCATGCCGGACATCATCAGTAATTGTTTAAAAATCTGTGGCGACTGCGGCAAAGCAAAGAAACTGCCTTCGTGGGTACGGCTGGGCACCAGATAATCCCGCGCACCTTCCGGTGTTGCCTTAGTAAGCATGGGAGTTTCGATATCTAAAAAGCCGTCTTCTTCCAGATAGCGGCGAAATAAATTGGAAATTTTCGAGCGTAATTGCAACCGTTTCAACATTTCCGGACGACGCAGGTCAACATAGCGGTATTTTAGGCGATGTTCTTCCGACACATCACTGTCGTCAATTTGAAACGGGGGGGTGTCGGCATGGCTTAAAATTTCTAAATCCAGCCCCAGTATTTCAACCTGGCCTGTTTTCAGGTTATCGTTTTTAGTGCCTTCCGGGCGGTGGCGAACTTTGCCCCGTACACGCAGTACAAACTCATTACGCACACTCTCGGCTGTGGCAAAAACATCTTCAATATCAGGGTCATACACCACCTGAAGCAAGCCTTCACGGTCGCGCAAGTCAATAAAAATAACCCCGCCGTGGTCACGACGACGATGCGCCCAACCGCATACGGTCACTTCCTGATCAATTAAAGATTCGTTCACTTCACCGCAATAATGGCTACGCATAAAAATTTTCCTTTAAAAACAAAGTGTTAGTACAAAATATATTATTAATGCCGTCATTCCCATCTTTTTATTTATGTAGCCTGGATGCAGCGCAGCGAAATCCGGGAGTATTGGTGCATTATTTCCCGGATTACATTTCATTTCATCCGGGCTACTGACTTTTAGAATCAGAATCCGATTTACCATCTGACTTATTTGGCTTAGCCGATTCCTCACCGGCTAAATTCTTCTTGCTACCGGTTTTAAAGTCCGTTTCATACCAGCCATCGCCTTTCAAACGAAAGGCCGAAGCAGATATTAACTTTTTCAGTGCCACCTTTTTACATTCAGGGCACTCTTTTAAGGGCTCGTCCGCCATCTTCTGAAAAGCTTCAAAAGCATGACCACACGCCCCACACTCATATTCATAAATTGGCATTAAACTTCCTCTAAAACCAGACTAGAATAAACTACCCCGCCGCAAGCGGACGGGGTATTAACGTCTTAACTATTGTAGCCCGGATGGAATGCAATGGAATCCGGGGAATGTGTAGCACAAGTCTCCCCGGATTACGCTGCGCTACATCCAGGCTACATACAATATTTACGCAACAAGCTGCGGGAAATTAAACCCAAAGCGATTAAATCAAGCCGCGCATTATACCTGTTTTTATGTTGCCATTCATTAAATCTCAACGACTATTAAAACAATGGGGCAAGTTTAAAAGGATTTTAGTGGCAGGAATAATCGCTGATTTTCAGTACAGAGCAAAGTAAAACCGAAACGTTCGTAAAAATGCTGTGCTTCCATATTAATGGCATCAACAACCATTGCATAAATGGCAATATCGTTGCTAACTGCAAGTGTTCGTTTAATGGCATCAACCAGTAGCATTTTACCAATACCAACGCCCTGCGCTGATTGGCTTACGGCAAGTCGCCCAATTAATGCTGCTGGAACAGGATGTTTTGGTAGCTTGCTAGCCAGAGACTCAGGTAGCTGATTCAGTTCAATCGATAATGTACTTAATGTATAGTAACCGACAATAGTGGCTGGACTTCCCGATTCTATAGCAACATAAACCCGGCTAACGCGGCGTTTCACGTCCTGATTAGCCTGTTTTTTGATATAGTCATTCAATGAGTCTACACCACACTGAAAAACAGCACGGTTATGAATATTGCTGAGTGGTTCAATAATGAGATCTTTTTCACTTCCATGTTGAAATTCTATCATTTGCTGGACACACGCCGCCTATGCTCTTCAAAAGCAAGCAATAAATTATCATTGAATTTAACCGGGGCTGCTAACGCATTAAAAAATGCTTCTGAATCGTTCCCGTTTAAACGCATCGTATCGTGTTTTTGTATTGTCTTCTCTGCGCGTGCCAATGCACTGCTAAGGATGAATTTACTGACCGTTTTCCCCTCAAAGCTTGCAGCACGTTCCAGCAAAAGCTTAGTATTGGATTTTAAGCGTAGGTTAATCCTGTCGTCTTTGTCAGGTTTTATTGAGTGCATAATCCAGACTCCTTATTACCGGAATAGTTAAGTATAATTGTACGTCAAAATGGTGCCTTTTCCAATGAGCCACATACAAACACTGAGATAATATGGACAAAAAATCAATCCTTATCACCGGTTGCTCCAGCGGCATTGGCTTATGTACTGCACAAAGGCTTAAGCAGGACGGCTATCGGGTATTTGCCACAGCAAGAAAAGCGGATGATGTTGAAAAACTGAAACAACAGGGTTTTGAAAGCTTCCTGTTAGACTATACCGATTCTGACACCATCAAAACGACCGTACAACATGTTTTAGCCGCCACCGGTGGCACACTCTACGCCTTATTCAATAACGGTGCCTATGGCCAGCCCGGGGCAGTTGAAGACTTAAGCCGTAAGGTATTATTAGAACAGTTTGAAAATAACTTTTTTGGCTGGCATGAACTCACCAATTTAGTCATTCCCGTTATGCGCAAACAAGGCTATGGGCGCATTATTCAGAATAGCTCCATACTCGGGCTGGTTGCTATGCGTTTTCGTGGGGCCTACAACGCCAGTAAATATGCCATTGAAGGCTTAAACGACACGTTGCGCTTAGAGCTGCACGGCAGCAATATTTTTGTTTCGATGATTGAGCCGGGGCCCATTAGCAGCCGTTTTCGTGCTAATGCTTTGCTGTATTTTAAGAAAAATATAGATACTGAGAACAGCTATTTTAAAAGCAACTACGAGAATCTGCTTAAAAAGCTGGAAACGAACGGCCCCGTGGTACCTTTTACTCTACCCGCGGATGCGGTTTACACCAAAGTGTTGAAAGCGCTAACGGCTAAACGACCTAAAGCACATTACTATGTGACTTTTCCAACTTACTTATTTGGTTATTTGAAACGAGTCTTATCGACTCGCGTTCTAGATAAGCTGCTTAGAAAAGTCTAACTCATCATCAGCAATAAACAGCAGACAAAAAAACCCTCGCGCATTGCGAGGGTTTTTTGTTAGTGCTTATATCCAGGGGATTTTATTCCCAAGTAATATTCCTTGTAGATGCAAGTAGAAGATCAGCGGGAGGACCGTATGCTGGTCTACAAATGGTAACACCAATACTTGCATTAGTACGAAGGGCATCCCAGGCTATCCCTATTTGTCCAGCAGCAACAGCTGCTCCATTTGCATTATGAATGACACAACCCGCAACAGCACCCGCAGCAACATAAGCAGGTGCAATGGCTCCCCCAATTGCTTCAGGTGCAAAATTTATGTTGACAGCCTGGCCATCATGAACCCCATTCAAATAAGCAACTAAACCGGCAAGGGTGGTAGTTGCAGTGTTTGGAGTCGCTTTGGCTGTGCGGAAGAAATTACCGAGAGGTTGACCTAAGTTAATTGCAGTTATATCTTTTTTAATTTCGTTAGCAACTTCTCGAGCGGCACTCTCAAAATTTGCAATAACCTTATCTTTTTTAGCCGCATCGATATAGCCATTATATGCTGGAATTGCGATGGCCGCTAAAATACCGATAATCGCAACCACGATCATCAGCTCGATTAATGTAAAACCTGATTGTATTTTTTTCATTTAAAACTCTCCTGATTTGGGTTTAGACAAAATTTTATTACTTCCTGCAATGCCGCTATTCCCTTACCTGTATTTTGCCTAAACCTTAATTGTGACAACATACATGGCTAAAATTTGAACTTACATACCTACACAGCAGCAACCATGCCAGCTCACTGGTAACACATCACATAAATGAAAATAAGTTTAAAATTATTATCTATTTCATATGGTTACGGTTATTAAAAAAACAGGGGATATAACCAAACAAGGAAATATAAGCAGAACCTAACATAAAAACTGGTCGGAATGTGACCATTAGCGTCAGTTTGAAACAGGCAAGGTAAGGGGCCAAAAGAATAGCTATTGCCTAAGTCCAATTCCATTGTGCAGCAGGTAAAGGCAGAACCCGTATAAACAGGCTAAAAACACGCCAATAATAATAAAGGCCATTGTTATATCAATATCCGACACCCCCAACATACCATATCGCATTGCATTAACCATATAGAGTATAGGATTAAATAAGGCAATGTTTTGCCAGAAAGTGCTGAGCATTTCTATAGAAAAGAAAACCCCACCTAGATAAGTCAGCGGTGTTAATACGAAGGTGGGGATAATGGATATATCGTCAAAGCTGTTCGCATAAACCGCATTTACAAAACCGGCCAGGGAAAAAAGAATAGCGGTAAGAATAACAACGGCCAAAGTAATAAAGATATGCTCAAAGTGAATATTGGTATAAAACGTAGCGACCAGGGTTACCACGCTGCCCACGACAAGAGCACGTGCCACCCCACCAACCACAAACCCTGCCAGCAATACGCTATTGGGCATTGGGGATACCAACATTTCTTCCACATGATGTTGAAATTTATGCCCGTAAAAGGAAGAAACCACGTTGCCGTAGGCATTGGTAATAACCGACATTAAAATAATGCCCGGCACGATGTAGTCTATATAACTGTAACCGTTAATATCGCCCAGTTGCGAACCAATTAAATTGCCGAAAATTAAAAAATACAAACTGGTGGTTATTACCGCCGGCACTATTGTTTGCACCCAGATACGGGCAAAGCGTAGGATTTCTTTTACCACAATGGTTTTAAATGCGATAAATTGTTGTTCCAGTGTCATGGCTATTTAACCTTGCGCATCATCTTTTATCTGGTTGCCCGTTAAACACACAAACAACTCTTCCAGACGGCTTGATTTATTACGCATGCTGGTAACATGCAAGTTGAGCCGTGACAGTTCATCGAAAACTTCATTTACCGTTTGGTCTTTATTGACTTCAACACTCAGTGTTGATGAATCAAGTAGTGCAATTTTATACCCCGCAACGGCTGGCACCTTGTTAATGTTTTCTTTTAAATCAAGAATAAAGGTTTCGCTATGCAACCGCGCCAGTAGCGTTTTCATTTTAGTGTTTTCGATGATTTCGCCATTATTAATAATCGCAATATTGCGACACAGCGCTTCTGCTTCTTCTAAATAGTGGGTTGTTAAAATTATGGTGGTGCCTTGCCTGTTAATTTCTTCCAGAAATACCCACATGGAACGGCGTATTTCAATATCCACACCAGCCGTTGGCTCGTCCAGAATAAGTAACTGCGGTTCATGAACCAGAGCGCGTGCAATCATTAAACGGCGCTTCATGCCACCGGATAATTCACGCGCCATATCACGGCGTTTTTCCCACAAGCCTAATTGCTTAAGCAATAGTTCAGCCCGTTGCGCGGCTTTTTTTCGGGGAATACCGTAATAACCCGCCTGATTAACAACAATCTCAAACACTGGCTCAAACACATTAAAGTTAAATTCCTGTGGCACCAGACCAATATAACTTTTTGCTTTATCTTTTTCTTTATCCAGATCGTAACCATAGACTTTGATGCTGCCGGCGGTTTTATTGACTAACGAACAGATAATACCAATCGCGGTTGACTTGCCCGCGCCATTGGGGCCCAACAAGGCAAAAAAATCGCCTTTAACAATGTCCAGCGAAATGTCTTTTAATGCCTGTACATTATTTTTATATGTTTTTGTTAAATGCTGTATCGAAAGGGCATTTGGCATAATGATAAAACCTTAGCCAACCCATAAACGTGCATTTTGAAACAAGTGCATCCACGGGCTTTCATCTGTCTGGCTTGCCGTTTCGGGGTAGTAGGAAAACTGTGCTTTTCGGAATATGCGTTCAGGGTGCGGCATCATTATAGTAAAGCGGCCATCTTCGTTACTTAGGCCAGTTATACCTTGTGGTGAGCCATTTGGATTATAGGGGTAACTTTCTGTTACCTGCCCACTGTTATCGGTATAACGAAGTGCGATATTCTGATTTATATTATCGGTTGACGAGAACACGGCTTGGCCTTCGCCATGTGCTACCACGATGGGTAAACGTGAACCTTCCATACCGTTAAATAATATTGAATTACTTTTTTCAATTTTGACCATTGCAAGTCGCGCTTCGAATTGTTCTGACACGTTTCTTACAAAGTGCGGCCAATGGCTAGCGCCCGGGATTAAATCTTTTAAGTGCGACAACATTTGGCAACCATTACAGATACCTAATCCAAAGGTATCATCACGGTTAAAGAACTTTTCGAAACTGTTGCGAGCTTGTGGATTATATAAAATGGATTTAGCCCAGCCGCCACCGGCACCTAATACGTCACCGTAGGAGAAACCGCCGCAGGCTACTAAGCCTTTAAATGTGTCTAAATCAATATTACCATTGATAATATCGGTCATATGGACATCGATGCTGGCAAAACCGGCTTTATCAAATGCGGCAGCCATTTCCACCTGACCATTAACGCCTTGCTCACGTAGAATAGCCATTTTCGGTTTAGTGTTTAAATTCAAATACGGCGCTGCTATATTTTCGTCCACATCAAAGCTTAAATCAACATGCAAACCGGCATCGTCTTTATTGAGTAAGCTATCAAATTCCTGTTGCGCGCAATCAGGATTATCGCGTAATGCTTGCACATGGTAACTGGTTTCACTCCATGCGCGCTGCAGGTCAATGCGTAATTCATTTATTAACGTTGTATCAGTATATTTAATTATAATGGTATCGCTTGCATTAAGTTGTGCAATTTCATGCACGCTCGCATTGGCTTTGCTAAAGGCCGCCATAACGTTATCCACATCACTATGCAACACCTGTATAACTACACCAAGTTCTTCATTAAACAAACTGCTGATTGCATCATTACCTAAAGCTGTTACATTAATATCTAAACCAACATGACCAGCAAAAGCCATTTCAGCCAAAGTTGTAAACAAACCGCCATCGGAACGGTCATGGTACGCTAACAATATCCCTTCCTCGTTTAACGACTGAATTGTATTAAACGCAGCTTTAAAGTTGGCGGCATTTTCTAAATCAGGCGCAACGTCACCAATTTGATTATAAACTTGTGCCACCGCTGAGCCACCCATACGTTGCTGGCCTTGCGCCAAATCAACAAACAGGATGCGGGTATCGCCTTTATCGGTTCTAAGTTGTGGGGTTAAGGTTTTACGAATATCTTTAACCGGCGCGAAGGCGGTAATGATAAGTGACAACGGCGCGGTCACCGATTTGCTTTGCGCACCTTCATCCCAAACCGATTTCATCGACATGGAGTCTTTACCCACCGGCACACAAATATCGAGTGCAGGGCAAAGTTCCATACCCACTGCTTGCACGGCTTCATACAAACCGGCATCTTCACCGGGGTGCCCAGCCGGTGCCATCCAGTTTGCAGATAGCACCACGCGTTTTAACTCTGTGATTTGGCTTGCGGCTAAGTTTGTTAGGGCTTCACCAATGGCCATGCGTGCCGAGGCGGCATGGTTAATTAATGCTAACGGCGCACGTTCACCAATGGCCATCGCTTCACCGGTAAAGGTGTCAAAACTTGATGCCGTCACTGCAACATCGGCAACCGGCACTTGCCAGGGTCCGACCATTTGGTCGCGGTGAATTAAACCGGTAACACTGCGGTCACCAATGGTGATTAAAAAGTTTTTATTGGCAACGGTTGGTAAACGTAAACAACGATAAACGGCTTCTTTAATATTAATGTTGCTGCTGTCAAAAGGCGTTTGTTTCACTGCAATGCTTTTTACATCGCGCAGCATTTTAGGCGGCTTGCCTAATAACACATCCAGCGGCATATCAATGGGGTGATTATTAAAATGGCTATCGTGTAATTTTAATTGTTGCGCTTCGGTGGCTTCGCCAACAATGGCATAAGGGCAGCGTTCGCGTTTACAGATGGCTTCAAAGTCAGTCAAAGAACCCGCATCAACCGCCAGCACATAGCGTTCCTGTGATTCATTGCACCAGATCTCATGCGGCGCCATACCGGGTTCGTCATTCGGTACATTACGTAATTCAAAATTTGCGCCTCGGCCGCTGTCATTCACTAACTCAGGTAAGGCATTGGATAAACCACCGGCGCCCACGTCATGAATACTAATGATGGGACTGCTTTCGCCCCGTTGCCAGCAACGGTCGATGACTTCCTGCACCCGGCGCTCCATTTCGGGGTTGCCGCGCTGCACCGAGGCAAAGTCTAAATCTTCATGGCTTTGGCCACTGGTCATCGACGATGCCGCACCGCCGCCTAAACCAATCAACATCGCTGGCCCACCGAGCACAACAATTTTAGCCCCGGCCGGGATAATGCCTTTTTCAACGTGTTCAGCTTTTATATTGCCAACACCACCGGCTAACATAATCGGTTTATGGTAGCCACGTACTTCCACACCATTGCTAGCGTTGACACTCTGCTCGTAAGTACGGAAGTAACCTAAAATATTTGGCCGACCAAATTCATTATTAAATGCCGCAGCGCCGATCGGCGCTTCAATCATAATATCTAAAGCAGATACAATCCGTTCGGGCTTGCCATATTCGACTTCCCATTCCCGCATTGCTTGCGGTAACTTTAAATTTGAAACAGAAAACCCGGCTAAGCCAGCTTTGGGTTTAGAACCTGTGCCGGTGGCGCCTTCATCTCTAATTTCACCACCGGAACCGGTCGCTGCTCCCGGAAATGGTGCAATCGCGGTGGGGTGATTATGCGTTTCAACTTTCATTAAAATATGAATCGGTTCCTGGTGATAAGCATATTCACCCTGCTGCTCACCGGCTGCTTGCGGGAAAAAACGCCCGCCGTTAAAACCTTCCACCACTGCTGAGTTATCACTGTACGCCGACAGCACACCTTCATGGTTATGTTTGTAAGTATGTCGAATCATACCAAACAGGGAAATGTCTTTTTGCGTGCCGTCAATAATCCAGTCGGCATTAAAAATTTTATGTCTGCAATGTTCCGAGTTGGCCTGGGCAAACATCATCAACTCGACATCGGTTGGGTTACGCTTGAGTCGGGTAAAGTTTTCCACCAGATAGTCAATTTCATCGTCGGCTAGCGCCAGCCCCATTTGTGTATTGGCTTGCTCCAGGGCGTGTTTGCCCTGCGCAAGAATGTCCACGCTTTTGAATTCGGCGGGTTCGGCATGGTGAAACAAGGCAGTAGCCTGTTCAGCATCCAATAATACCGATTCCACCATACGGTCGTGCAAACTGGCCGACAGTTTATTCAGAATGTCAGGGCTTAATGCTGTTTTTGACTGCAGGTAATAAGCAATACCCCGTTCAATGCGCTTAATTTCTTGCAAACCGCAATTGTGGGCAATGTCGGTGGCTTTGGTTGACCAGGGTGAAATCGTACCGGGGCGCGGCACCACTAAAATCAGGCTACCGGTTTGTGATGTGGCTTGAAATTGGCGATCTTCATTTAAAAGGTGGTTTAATGTTGCCAACTCGGTTGCGGTTAAGTCTGATTCAGTCTCAATAAAATAGACAAATTCAGTTGAGATTGAATCAACCGTTGCTTCGATAGCCTGTAAATTTGAAAGCTGTTTTTGTAAGCGGAAACTGGAAAGTGCCTGAACACCGTGCAACTGCAACATGGCTAAGTTCTCTAAAATGAAGACTGTGGAATGAGGTAGGTATAATACGCTAAAGCGAAGCGAGCCGCCAGATGAGAACATCTTTGCAAACAAGGCAAGAGCATACTTGTGTACTGTAATTATACATACAAGCCTGGATGCAGCAACGCGAAATCCGGGGTGTTTTGTTGTTATTTCCCGGATTACATTTCATTTCATCCGGGCTACCTCTTAAGCGTTCAACACCTTGACATTACTTTCTATCCACTGAGCAAAGTCAGACTCACTTAACCCACCTGCCGCCACATCTTCTATTGTTTGTGCAGCATCCACTTCGGTAGCGTGTAATGCATAACTATTAATTTGAAGAAAAATAAAAACAGCATAAAATGCAATGCGTTTGTTTCCATCTGAAAAGCAATGGTTTTTAATCAGCCCATACCCATAAGACGCGGCAAGCTCTGATAATGTCACTTCGGAATTATAATGAGCAAGCTGCTGTGGCCGATTTAAAGTAGCTTCCAGCTTTTCAGCATAAGTTGCAATTGGCTCCAGGCCACCATATTGTGCGATGGCACGCTTATGTAGCTCCCGCACAGCATGCTCAGAAAGCCATTTCATTTAGCCAGTTGTTTAAGGGTATTTTTATAGCGATGATCGCACTCATCGGCTGCCTTCATAATGGCTTCAAATTCAGGATCATAGGCTGATAAAGTAAGCCCTTCTTTGTCTTGAGTAATGTACAAGGTATCACCTTCCTTTACATGCAAGGGCATTAATACCTCTTTTGGCAGTATAACGCCGAGAGAGCTACCAATTTTGCGCAATTTTAATGTTGCCACCTTAGCCACCATTTATATGTTATAACTAAAATTATAACATTATTGTAAACTAAAACAACACGAAAATCAGCGATAAAACCAAAATAGATACACTACCTACCAATGCGCCAGTGTATTCATTTCCTGCATCACTTCATTTAAAGACGCTTCATCGTTGTCGATCAAACACACTAGATTGGCGATACTAACAACCGAAACTTTGTCGCTACGAACAATCCAGCCACTGGGGGGTGTCCAGCCGTTCATTTGGGTAAACATAGATAGCTGGTCAGTATTGCCCTGCACAATGCGCTTATAGTCGTGTGCAAAATGCGCTAAACCAGCAATTTGCTGCTCGTCCATTATGCCGTAGCCTTCGACCAGTTCACCGTCATCACGGAAATGGCACACCACCTGTACGCCATCTATTGCAAGCATTCGTTTAATCATGTGATTCCTCCCTTAGCTGCCAAGCGCAGCATAGGCAGCTTCATAATCAACACTTTCGTTTAGCATCACCACCCCAAAGTCATCGTTGGTTATTGCTGTCCAGGCAAAGCCAACCAGGGTAAAACCCTTAATGGGATAAAACCCCTTCATGCCCGTCATGGTTTCCCAACCACGCGCCTGCATAGTAGCTATTGATATATTGGCCACACATAAATGGCTGAGCAAATCCAGAACGGACTCGGTTAACTCGCTGTCCTCTTTGACTTTAAAGCCATCGAGCTCCCCTTTCAGGGAAAATTTAAACGCCGCCTCGACGCCATCTAATGCTATTAATGATTCCAAACTTGGCATTTTTACTATCCCCCCAACTTAACTAAAACACTTAACGATTAAAACTATACGAGTGCTCCCGACTGCTCGCCCACATTTTCTTTTAAAAACTGCATTACCTCATTAATCGATGCATTATTATTATCGACAAAACAAAAAATATTGCCGTAAACGCATACACTGAACTGTTCCCCGCGCACCATCCAGCCCTGAACTGGCGCACAGCCACAGCCGTCATTCAATGCTTTCATCATATTCGCCTGCATATGGGTAGCAAGTGTGGTTGCCCGGCACATAATCGATGCCATGCGTGCCTGTTCGGCTTCCATTTGGCCTTCGAAATGGTAACGGTCGCCCCGATAAGAATACTCTCCGGCCGCCATTACACCCGGTAGGTTTGCAAGCTCAGCATAAATACTCATAAATGTTTAAACCTGTTCTTCTTTTTAATATACTCTTAGTTTTAAACCAGACACCCGAAAAATGCAACTAGCACATTGCAAAATGAAAACATTTGACAGCCGCACAGCGAAATACCATGATCAACAAATGAGCGATAAAAAAACACCCGTAACAGCCAAACAGCCCCCGCAACAAGCTAAGCCCGATAAAATAACACTGGCTGGCCCCGGTCGTCAGTTATTGGCCTTGTTTTATGATGTATGGTTACTCGCAGCCGTCTTTATGGTGGCCTCAGCGCTGACACTTCCGATAACACAAGGTGAACCGGTTAAGCCCGGCAACCCTTTTATGACAACTTATATTTTCTTTGTCTGGTACGGGTTTTATGCCTGGTTCTGGACACATGGTGGACAAACACTGGGAATGCGTTCGTGGAAAATTAAACTCACTAGCCAAACCGGTGAGGCTGTCGGCCTCTGGCACGCCTTATTACGTTTTATAAGTGGTATACCCGCCTGGCTCTTTATTGTCGCAGGAGGCTATTTCAGCTTTGCTGATCAGCCCGATATGAAGCACCCCGTGTTAGATGCTTTGTCAAAACTACCCGGCAGTGTTGTTTTAGGTGTTGGCATATTGTTGCTTATTAGTGGCCATATGAAGCGTTCCTGGCGTAACCAGTTTAGTTCAACCCAGGTTATTTTAATTCAGAATATTTCAACCCAGAAAAATAAAGAATAACCTACATCCTTCGCCGAAACATAAAAAACGTTCCCACAAAAACCAGTAACGTTGGGATACTTGCACCCAATGCCGGGTGAAAGTTATAAACAATGCTCATCTGGCCAATCAAGCGGTTGGCAATAAAGAAAACCAGACCCGCTAAAAAGCCAATTAGAATTTGCTGCCCCATACTGGTTCGCCTTAAGGAACCAAAAACATACGGCACTGCCAGCAAAACCATCGCAGCGATGGTGAACGGCATAGTTATTTTTGACCAAAAAGCAAGTTCATACTGTGCCGCATCAAGACCATTGTCTTTTAAATAGTTAATGTAACTGCTTAACTTCCAGAGAGGTAATTTGTTCGGTTTAAACGTTACAATACTAACAAGATCCGGGTCCAGCAGTGTTTCCCACTGCATTGAATCAATATGCGATACATTAACTTTCTTTAAACTAATGTCAGTTTGCTTAATGTCGGTTAGTTGCCAGTTTTTACCATCATAATCTGCCGTTTTTGCATGCAGTATCTGCTTTAGCTGATATTGCTCATTCAAGCGATATAAATGAATATCAAATAACTTGCCCTCATTGTTTGCGCGCTGTACATGAATATAGGTATTACTGTCCCGCGCCCACAACCCATACTGCGTATTTAAACTGATGTCTTTTGATAAGGCTTTCACTTGCTGTAATTTCGCGTACTGCAATGCAGGTGGTGCAATGACCTCGCCAAGAACAAACACAATAAGCATAAAGGCTAACGCTGTTTTCATAATTGCAGCTACAATCTGAAACATTGAAACACCCGCAGTACGAATAACAACCAGCTCACTGCTATTGGCTAACGCGCCTAAACCCAAAATAGAACCCAGTAACGCAGCAAGCGGGAAAAAATCATAAATACGATCAGGCAACAGAAGCAGCGTGTATTTTACCGCCATAAAGAAGGTGTAATTAGATGAACCAATTCTATCAAACTCGCCGGCAATCCCTATAAGCAAAAATAAAGAGCTGATAACCAGCGTCACTGTAACAATGCTCATCGCAACAGTGCGGCCAATATAACGCTCCAGTATTTTCATGGAGAATACACCGTGCGCTGTTTTTGGAATAAATGTGTAAACCCAGTTTGCTTAAACAGCAATATTAAAGCCACGACAATCATAACCGCATGTACCCACCATAAACCCAGCACGGGTGATATATCGCCTTTGGTTAACCATGCGCGCGCAACATTCAGTAAATTGGTATAAGTAATATAGAGCAACAATGCGATAGCTAATTTTGCATAGCGTCCCTGGCGGGGGGAGGTTTTACTCAGCGGCACGGCCAGCAAAGCCAACACGAAGCATAAAATGGCAGAAGAAATACGCGACTGTAGCTCGGCTATGTCACTGAGTTTGTCGGAACGATAGAGGTCAATAGTCGGGGTGGAATAGCGTCTGTAATTAATTGCAGCAACATCACGCTCTTTAATTCGCACACCGTGCTCCTCAAATTTTATGATTGCATAATTATCCTGCCCGGCCTGCCCTTCATAACGGCTACCATTGCTTAATATAATAAAACGATCGCCGGTTTCCTTATCAACCTGTTGTCGACCACTTTCAGATGCAATAACCGTTAATTTGTCATTATTCCACTGTTGTATAAATAAATTCTTAATGCGTGTTCGGTCTTTATTCGCTTCCTGCACATAAAGCACCCCCACACCTTCCTGTAATTCTTTAAAGCGCCCGGGAATAATCCCTTTCACATCCGATTTCGCTTCGACTTCAGCATAAAGTTGTTGCGTACGAAGTTCGGCCCACGGCGCAATTACCAGCGTAATTGTGCCTTGCAAGATTGCCACAAAAATAGCCAGGCCTAAAACTGCGCGCAATATCCGAAATTTACCCATGCCACAAGCGGCTAACACAACCATTTCACTGTCTTTATATAAGCGACTAAAGGCCAGTAAAATGCCCAGATAAAGCGATAAGGGTAAAATAAACGCCAGCGTCACTATCAATTTTAACCAAAGCATGGATAACACCGTGTCGACCGTTAAAATACCTTCGACCACTTTGGAAAAAAGACCCACAAGCTGGCCGCTAATGGCAATCATTAACAGCACCACAGCAACGCCAGACAGCGTTAGCAGTACTTCTTTTATTAAATAACGGTCTATAATCACAATATTATATTATTTGATGTTTTAAAACTTAACGTTCACACTGAATTAATCGCTGAGATGCTTTAATATATAAGGTAAGCCCGGTTAAATCAGAACTTTAACAATACCGTTAATAATACACCAGTTCTACCCCGGATTCTTAACCATCAGAATCAACCCAAACACCAAGGAGCAACAATGGATATTCGTGTTAAAATCACACAAGCCACTTCACTAAAATCAGCCTGCCTTATCGTGGCCATCCATGAAAAAAGACAACTCAGTCCATCAGCCAAAGTCCTCGATTCTCTGTGTAACAAGCGCATCAGCCATTTAGTTAAAAAAGGCGATTTTGACGGTAAGCTGGGGCATACCTGGTTACTTGATAATCCTGACGGCGTCGCCGCCGAGCGCATTATGCTGGTGGGTTGCGGCTCAAAAAAGAAGCTTAATATTAAAGCCTATCGAAAAATACACTGCCATATCCTTAATGCGCTTAAAAAAACCAATATTAAAGATGTAACGCTGTATACAACTGAGCTGGAAATAAAAGACGCCAGTACCGCAGAAAAAGTACGCCATGCCAGTGAAGCCCTTCTAGAAACCAGCTACAGCTTCGATGAACTCAAAAGCGGCAACAAAAAAACCATTGCGCTTAAAAGTATCACCCTGAATATTGAAAATAAACGTGACTTACCAAAAGCCCAGCAAGCATTAAAAACCGCCACGGCTATCGCCACCGGCATGGATATCGCACGACGCCTTGGTAACCTGCCCGGCAATATTTGTACCCCCAGCTATTTAGCCAAACAAGCGACCAATCAAGCTAAAAGTTGTAAAAAAACCAGGGTAACCGTTTTAGGCGAAGCGGAAATGAAAAAACTCAAAATGGGGTCACTACTGTCTGTGTCCAAAGGCAGCCGCCAACCGCCTAAATTGATTGTTATCGAATACAAAGGTGGCAAAACAAAAGATAAGCCTTATGTACTGGTCGGTAAAGGCGTGACCTTTGACACTGGTGGTATTTCACTCAAACCCGGCGCAGCCATGGATGAAATGAAGTTTGATATGTGTGGCGCTGCTGGTGTTATTGGCACCATGGCGACGGTTTCAAAACTGCAACTCGGCATTAACGTGGTGGCGATTGTTCCCAGCGTGGAAAACATGCCCGATGGCGCTGCCAGCCGACCCGGTGATATTGTGACCAGCATGTCCGGGCAAACCATTGAAATCCTCAACACCGATGCCGAAGGCCGGCTAATTTTATGCGATGCGCTAACGTATGCAGAAAAATTTAACCCTAAAACGGTGATTGATACGGCTACTTTAACCGGTGCCTGCGTCGTTGCGCTCGGCAGCCATTGCAGTGCTGTTTTAAGCAATAATGACAAACTTGCGCAAGATCTACTAAAAGCAGGCACCACTAGCGGTGACCGTACCTGGCAAATGCCGCTGTGGGATGACTACCAGGATCAGCTAAAAAGCAACTTTGCGGATATGGCCAATATTGGCGGCCGCGAAGCCGGCACCATTACTGCCGCCTGTTTCCTTGCGCGCTTTACTAAGAAATACAAATGGGCGCACATTGATATTGCAGGTGTGGCCTGGCATAGCGGTGCAAGAAAAGGCGCAACCGGCCGCCCGGTTCCCCTACTAACACAGTACTTAATGAACCAAACGTAGTATCATCTAGGCATGACCAGTATCGATTTCTACATATCAGAGTCCACCGATGCCAGCATACGCGAGTTGCTGGCCTGTCGGCTGTCTGAAAAAGCCTGCCAGACCAATGCGGCCACCTATATTCACACCCAGACCGAACAACACAGCCAGCAACTCGATAAACTGTTATGGGATTTTAAAGAACACAGCTTTATTCCACATAAGTTGTACAACCATGAAGATGCAAAAAAACACCCTCACCCCGTTTTAATTGGGCATGATGTTGAACCAGAAAAAAATGTTGATCTGCTCATTAATCTCGACAATAAAATTCCGGATTTTTACAGCCGATTTGAACGCATGATTGAAATTGTCAGCAATGATGATGAGCAGCGTAAATTATCACGCCAGCATTATAAATTTTATAAAGATCGTGGCTATATTATTAACACTCATAATATAAAATAACCATTATGGCTGATAAAAAATCCGTAAAAGAGTCGCCAAAAAGATCGCCCAGCGAGACGATTGAAAAAGATCAGGACGACTTAATGTCAACATTGGAGTCTATTCGTGGCTTACTCGAACAAAGTGAAGGCAAGCTCAATGCTGCACGTGAAAGTATCTCGCTAGCAAATAGCCAAACCCAAAAAAGCTCCGCGAGCATGACTAGTTCAGAAATAGAAGTCGATGAAGAAATTGTACCCATTCTTGATAACATTGTTGACACCGACCTGTCTTTAAACAGCCTGCCGAATATTCCAGAGCTGGATTCTATTTTTACACCCGCTGCAAATAAAAGCAGCCAGGCAATAGAACAGATTGATATTGACAGCGAAGCTGCTGAAATTAAAAGTAACACATCGGATATTTCCGCACTCACCCAAAAAAATCGGCTTATTGATGCGCTTGATAACCTGCAACTGGATCTTGAAGAATCATTACGTGAAACATTAATGAAAACCATGGTGAAACTTGAAAAAGATCTAAAAGCTCGCATTAGCGATAGGATTGAACAGATTAAAAAGGAAATTCTAAAATAAATTATACTTGATTATATCTTCGACCTGAAAAGCGGCATTCGCGGTTGCACTATAATTTTATATAGCAACAAAGCAACAAACCAGCAAATAATAGCCGATGACAAGTCATGCGATACAAAATGTGCACCACGCACCCACTGGCCTAAACTAAAAACACTACCGATAAAAATACTGACACCCAGCGCCATATAAGCGTAGCGCTTATTGTAATCCCGAAGTAAAAAATAAAATAACAACAAAGAAAAGCCACCCGATGAATGGCCGCCAGGAAAGCAACCGCCATTACTTAAAGGGTTACTCATACCACTAAACAAATGAAAATAAGGCTGTGTACCATTAAAAACATTCAATGCCCAGGGGCAGTCAACGTCTGAATAATGTTTTAGTGCTGCAACAATGCCCGTTGAAAATAAAATAGTTAACGCAACATAAATAAACATAAAAAGATATGCTCTAAAACGTTTAATAAACAAACCTAACACAAGCCCTGTTAACGATAACAGAAAGATAATAGCAATAAAGTCACGGCCCCACTTATGGATAAAAGTAACCGCCCACCATGACTCGCCAAAATACCATTGTCTTTTTTCAAAATCAAAAAACAGGCTGGATATCGTAACATCCAGATTGCTCAACCTTAACAGGACAATCACAAATAAAAAAATAAACAGCGGATAAACCGCATGATTTAACCAGAAACGCATTTATGTTTAAACTCCATTACGAATGGTATAAATCATAGCTGCCATTACTGCTGATACATCTTTTGCATATAACATTGTCCGGTTGGCAACCATTCCGGTATACGGTAATAACGATCCAGCGTATTCTGAATAATTAATTCACGGTACTTGCTATATTTAAAACCCTGACCTAATGCATAATAAAATGTCGCACCTTCAATTTTAAGTGGTTTAATTTCGACACTTTCAAAAAAGTCGCTTAAATAACCCAGATTATTTATGTCCGAAACCAGCAATATATTTTGACCATCCAGTAGTCTAAAGTCTGTGCGCTTATCATCTTCCCGTGCATGGTGAGAACCCTGACCTAAAACAATCACATGCTCACCTGAAGTATAGGACAACAACGCAGACTTAACATAACTACCGGTTGCAAAAACATAGTTGCCACGGTAGGCCGCCAGTTTGTCCAGAATAACCGTATTTTTAACACCAAAAATTATATCTTTGTGTATTTCTTCATTTTTTTCAAACAAACTTGGAATTGATATTAAAATAAAGGCCAGTACTGCTAAATGTAGTATTGAAAAAACAATAACAAACTTGATACTCGTTATTAATTGTTGCGTGGTAAATAAAAAGCCAAGGCTAATAAATAAAAATGGGTAAAAACTAAGAAGCCAGTGCAAACCTATTTCTTTTACAAACGAAAGCAAAAAAAACAAAAATAATGGGATAACAAACAAACCGATAAACACACCCGCCGGTTTTCTTAAAATAGAAACATAGTCTTTTAATGGCTGTTTGAAAGCATACCAAAGCAGCGGGGGCATTATCAGGTAAACCAGAAAACCCAGATAAAGACCGATTGTTGCAAATGAAAAATGTGCATCACTGGTTCGATTAAGTAAATTAAATAAGTAATTATTCCAGCAGTTATTATAGTTCCACAACAGGTTTAAAATAATAAACGGTGCCACGCCTAAAAGCACCACCGCAATACCGGTATAAGGTTTTAAGCCACGTTGCAGTCGAACAAAAAAGACGATATAAAAGAAATAAGCGATGCCTAACAACCCGGCAAAAAATTTGGAATAAAAAGCCAGCCCCAGAAAAAAACCGGCCAGTAAATATTTTGTAAGCTGGTCTTGTTTTTGTGCCTGATAAAAATAAATAGCCGAAATAAATGACCACAAGATAAGTGGCGTATCTGTGGTAATAAGCACCGACAATAAATTAAGCGGTGCAAGTAAAAATAAAATAGCAACAAAAGCCGCTTTGTCTTCGTCAACCTGGGCATTTCTTAATAAGCGGAAAATAACCCAGCCCATAAAGGTAAACATTAAAATACCGGGTAATCGTAGCCATACAATGGCATCGCTGAATAACAACAATAAGCTTAAAAACCAACCTACCATCGGCGGGTGGTCGTAATAACCGTAGTCCAGGTTATTACCCCAGGTAATAAAATAGGCTTCATCACCCGTAATCGGAAGCCAATAAGCCACCCCAAGCCGAATCAGCAGGCTGGTAACAAGGGTGATTGTGAGCCACTGAGCAGGCTGCAAATTTGTCAATTTATCGGTTAAAAATTTCATTTGCGAATATTATCATGTTCCAGCCGCGCTCTGTAGTTGCATTGTTCGACTACAAAACACCATCTAGTGCAAGGCTGGCGAGTCGGGTATAATTGTCTACTTCTGTCACAACCCTATTTAAGCAGTCATAATCGTATGGAAAAAACCTATAACCCGCATGCTATTGAACAACGTTGGTATGAAACATGGGAAAAAGATCAGCATTTTGCACCTGAAGATGTCTTAAAATCCGACGCCAAACCGTATTGCATTATGATCCCACCGCCCAATGTTACTGGCAGTTTGCATATGGGGCATGGCTTTAACAACACGGTAATGGATACTTTAACCCGTTACCATCGCATGAAAGGACATAATACCCTCTGGCAAGTAGGCACCGACCATGCCGGTATTGCCACCCAAATGGTGGTGGAACGTCAACTGAAAGCCGATGGTAAAACCCGCCATGATCTGGGACGTGACAAATTTATCGAAAAAATATGGGGCTGGAAAGAACAGTCCGGTGGCACTATTACCCAACAACTGCGGCGTATGGGCTCGTCGGTTGACTGGAGCCGCGAACGCTTCACCATGGACGAAGGTCTAAACGATGCGGTCAAGGAAGTATTCGTTAAATTATTTGAGGACGATTTAATCTACCGTGGTAAACGGCTGGTTAACTGGGACCCGGTATTACACACCGCCGTTTCTGATTTAGAAGTGGTATCCGAAGAAGAAAACGGCCACCTCTGGCATATGCGTTACCCACTTACCGATGGTTCAGGGCATTTGGTTGTTGCCACCACTCGCCCAGAAACCATGTTGGGTGATGCCGCCGTTGCGGTTCACCCCGATGATGAACGCTATCAAGCACTGATTGGTAAAACCATCACCCTGCCTTTTGTTGGCCGTAAAATCCCCATTATTGCAGATGATTATGTTGACCCTGAATTTGGCACCGGTTGTGTAAAAATTACTCCTGCCCATGACTTTAACGATTATGAAATGGGCAAACGCCACGACTTACCGCTTTATAATATTTTAACCATTGATGCCGCCATTAATGGCGAAGCCCCGGAAAAATACCGTGGTATGGATCGCTATGTGGCGCGTAAACAAATTGTTGCCGATTTAAAAGAACTCGACTTACTCGAAAAAATTGACGACCATAAACTGATGGTGCCACGCGGCGATCGTTCCGGTGCGGTGGTTGAACCGTTCTTAACCGATCAATGGTATGTAAAAATTGCCCCACTGGCTGAACCGGCAATTAAAGCCGTGCAGGATGGCGATATAAAATTTGTACCCGATAACTGGAAAAACACCTACTACGACTGGATGAACAATATTCAGGACTGGTGTATCAGCCGCCAGATCTGGTGGGGGCACCGAATCCCCGCCTGGTACGATGAGCAAGGCAAGGTCTATGTTGCACGCGATGAAGCCGAAGTACGCAGCAAATACAAACTCGACGACGCAATAAAACTGACTCAAGACGAAGACGTACTCGATACCTGGTTCTCATCTGCCCTATGGCCGTTTTCAACACTAGGCTGGCCAGCAAAAGATGCCGAAACCCAGGCCATGCTCGATACCTTCTACCCGACCAATGTGCTTGTTACCGGCTTTGATATTATTTTCTTCTGGGTAGCCCGCATGATTATGATGGGCTTAAAGTTTACCGGTAAAGTCCCCTTTAAAGAAGTTTACATTCACGGTTTAGTACGCGACAGCCACGGCCAGAAAATGTCAAAGTCAAAAGGTAATGTGCTCGACCCGATTGATCTAATCGACGGCATCGATCTGGAGTCGTTAGTTAAAAAACGCACCACCGGTTTAATGCAACCAGACATGGCACCTAAAATAGAAAAAATGACCCGCAAGGACTTCCCCGATGGCATAGCAGCCTATGGTACCGACGCACTGCGTTTTACTTTTGCAGCAATGGCCTCGACTGGCCGCGACATTAATTTTGACCTGAGTCGAACTGAAGGCTACCGTAATTTCTGTAATAAAATATGGAATGCCGCGCGTTACGTTTTAATGAACACCGAAGATAAGGACTGCGGTGTTAATAGCCCAGAATCCGATATTGAACTTAGCATTGCCGACAAATGGATTATTGCACGCTTACAACACACCGAAACTGAAATAGAAAAAGCGATTAAAAACTATCGCCTCGACATTATGTCCAGCACTATTTATGAGTTTATCTGGAATGAATACTGTGGTTGGTATCTGGAACTTTCCAAACCGGTACTCATGGGCAACAGCAGCGAAGCCGCTAAACGTGGCACACGTCAAACATTAGTGCGCGTACTTGAAACCCTGTTACGTTTAACCCACCCGATTATGCCTTATATAACAGAAGAAATATGGCAACGGGTTGCGCCAATGGCCGGTATCAATACCAACATGCAAAAAACCATTATGCGCCAACCCTACCCAGAAGCAGACAACAGTAAAATTGATGCCGATGCCGTTGAAGAACTGGAATGGGTTAAAAACTTTATTCTCGGTATTAGAAAAATCCGCAGCGGTTACGACATTAAACCCGGTAAAGCCCTATCTGTTTTAATTCAAGACGGTTCAGAACAGGACAAACAACGCCTTGATAATAACAAACACTACCTGTCCGAGCTTGCCAAAATTGAATCCATTACCTGGCTAAACAAAACAGACAATGCACCAGAGTCAGCCACCGCTCTGGTTGGCGAAATGAAAATTCTTATCCCAATGGCCGGTATTATTGATGTTGAAGCCGAAAAAGCCCGCTTGCAAAAAGAAATGGATAAACTCCGTACAGAAATAAAACGCACCGAAGGCAAATTATCCAACCCTAAATTTGTCGATAAAGCACCCGAAGCGGTGGTGAATAAAGAAAAAGACAAGCTAAGTGGTTACCAGTCGACGCTGGAAAGTTTGACTGAGCAGTTGAAAAAGATTGAATTGGTATAATATTCCAAAATGAATCAATAGTGGAAACAGTATAAGCCTTATACCTTTATTGGCAAGCACTCAGAAAAAAATCAGAACCAGCCCCTGAGCGGCTCTTCAAATTTTATATTTAGCTCATTACCTGGGTTCCAGCTTCTAACGCAACAGTTTATTCTTATTTTATTAATGCAGATTTACTTTTAATACTTTATTTAAAAGACGAAAATGCTTATCGAGTGAATAGATTTTACATTTATTTTGCTTAGCATTTTGGGCAATTATTAAATCAGGAATGCCAACCCCATTCGCCCCAGATTTTAGACATTTCACCTGAAATTCAATTATTTCTTCCCAATGAATAGCTAATGGAATTTGAGCCACTTCATAAAGTAAGCTAACAACTTTTTTTTGTTTCTTAATTTTTAAGTACGGTATTAGTTCAGCCAGTATTATGTCATTGGTTACAATAAGATTTTCATCTATTAGAAATTCTAGATCTTTTGACCTGTCACCACCACGGAAATAATCTATCCATATTGATGTGTCGACCAAAACCACTGTTAATGCCGGTCTCTAATTTCATCAAGATCAATATCCAGGTCAATTTTTCCCTTATATTTTTTAATAGCAGAAATCTTTGATTTTCTTACCAATTCTTCCAGGGCTTTCACTATAACCCCTGTTTTTGTGCTTGTGTGAGTTACTTTCATTGCCTCATGCAGTAAATTTTCGGGTAAATCAAGAGTCGTTCTCATATGCACCTCCTAAGTAATGCATACAATAATAGGATACTATGCATAACATTTCAAGGAGCTAATCGTGCTATAGTCAAATCTGGTGTTTCAAACATAAAATCAAGCGGTGACCTCGTCAACGTTTGTTACCTCAATTCCATCTATAAACTTTACTCCGGTAATGACTTTCCCCTGGTTATTAAATCCACGGAATCGATACCCTTTTTCTTGTGCACATTGCCCCAGCTTGAACATCATGTGCAACATGCCATCTCTCGATAAACAACCTTTTAAATGTTTCGTTCAATGTAGAATGTTAACACCAATTAGTATAAGCGGTCGGGGACAAATCGTAATATCAATAGTTCGCATTTGTCACCGACCCTTTTATTTTGTAGTCCATTTTAACACGATTGTTATGTTTTTTTATTTTGAAATTCAAGAAGTATTTTTTTCACAGCGCTCCTATTATTTTTTGAATCTGTTGATGCAAGAAAATCAACATATTGATATGCGGTCATTCCATGATTGCTTTCTGTTTGTAAAGGGTCTGCATTTTTTGATAACAGGTATTCTACAAGTTTGGGATCATTTAATATTATGGCTGAATGTAATGGCGTTAACCCATCAGCTTTACTTTTACTATTTACACTTAAGCCTTTAGATATAAAGAAATCCATCAACCGATATTTCTTCTCAGAATCATCGATTGCAGTTATAAACCCTAACCCAAAACCAGATTCTAAGTATTTTATATCTTCTTCATTTGCTCTATAGTTTTTAAGATAATATTCACAAGTACTACTTGGAATATAGTATGCATCATCATACGATGAGCATACAATTAAATCATCTATAGTAAATGTTTCCAAAGCATATATTGCTAGTCCGATTATGCTGACAGGGATAATTAAAAGGGAAATTATAAGTTTTTTCATAATTACCCCCAAACCATATTTCTTTTCTTATTGCTTGCATATGCAACAAAACCCGAATTTTCAACCTCATTCATTGCTGTCCCATTTGCATACATGCTTAACCGGCTTGTAAAGCCGGCTTCTAAAGCTTGCCTGACAGCATTATAAATTTTTATATTTATTAGATCCTTGGCTGACGCATGTTTAAACCAATGTTTTAATGCTTTTCTTGAGAATTTCATAAACACTTTTTTTGCAGCAACACCTGGGTTAAATGCGCCACCAAATAGTGAATGGACAAAACCAAGTGCGTATGACGCATCAACAGCCTCCAAAAGTAATCCTTGTGCAAACTCTCTAATTTTGTCGTTTATTGCAAGGGTATTAATGAAATTATGACGATTCTTAAAAATAAAACGTAGAATGACTTTTGTTTCTTCATCATCAAATATAAGTTCTTCCTTTTTGAACTTTCGCAAGTTAATATATTTATTCATGTTTTTCTCCTTTTTTAAACATAACGAGGCTGTAGAAAAACCTGCTTTTATAAGCCGTATTCTACCATCCTGTTTTTTTATTTAAGATTCATCTACTTTGCTCTGATTCATTTAGTTTTTCAAGTCATTCGCGAGCATCCATTGCCTATTTAGATAGCTAGT
>JAJRZT010000045.1 GCA_024275115.1 Gammaproteobacteria bacterium | reverse complement strand
ATTTTCTTTATACTATACGTCACTTGGGAGCCTCTCTTGCTTTGATGTTAGTTGCAAAAGATCTGATCTTGATTGGCCTCCCAAGTTCCCTAACTGCTCAGGGATTTGGAACTTTTATTTAGAGAGTGGCGTACGATAAAAAGCGACTACTCAGTTTCAATCCACGCACCCGCGAAGGTGCGACAAAGGTAACGCCACCTGTGCCTTGAGTTGCACCGTTTCAATCCACGCACCCGCGAAGGTGCGACTTTTAATTGCGTCCATCATTGCTATGACAATATTGTTTCAATCCACGCACCCGCGAAGGTGCGACTAATCATTGCAAACCATGTATTTTTATTAGCCTGGTTTCAATCCACGCACCCGCGAAGGTGCGACGCAAGAAGATCCACTTAGTGCACATGGTGACTGGTTTCAATCCACGCACCCGCGAAGGTGCGACCACAAAATTATTCGGTACAAGCTCAAAAGGATTGTTTCAATCCACGCACCCGCGAAGGTGCGACGCATTTTTATAAGGCATACATCGTCGTTGCGCATGTTTCAATCCACGCACCCGCGAAGGTGCGACCTTTGTTCTCTGACCAATTATTGTCACTGAAATTGTTTCAATCCACGCACCCGCGAAGGTGCGACCAACGCCGCAAGGTAGGATCTATCCGGTTAAACAAGTTTCAATCCACGCACCCGCGAAGGTGCGACAATATGGCAACTCCAATTATTCCTTGGATTGGTGGTTTCAATCCACGCACCCGCGAAGGTGCGACCAACAGACAATTTTGCAACCGTTGATGTGCTTGTTGTTTCAATCCACGCACCCGCGAAGGTGCGACCGCCGGTTGAATTTTTAACAACCTCCGATAAGCCGGTTTCAATCCACGCACCCGCGAAGGTGCGACTCGGTACTTGGCTCAACAATAACATCAAAAGTTTGTTTCAATCCACGCACCCGCGAAGGTGCGACAAAGGGCTGCCGTTGGGTAAAGTGTTTGAATATGTTTCAATCCACGCACCCGCGAAGGTGCGACGTTTTGTATGCGTGGGATATCCACAGTAAATTCCGTTTCAATCCACGCACCCGCGAAGGTGCGACTTCGCCTGGCTTAACATTTGGAATTGTGAACACGGTTTCAATCCACGCACCCGCGAAGGTGCGACGTTATAGCCTGTCATTCCATCATTTCGAATTGAGTTTCAATCCACGCACCCGCGAAGGTGCGACGAGCCGGCTATTGCATCATGGGATAATTCTAAACGTTTCAATCCACGCACCCGCGAAGGTGCGACTCGGCGCTTGGTCATATTCAAACTGAGTGATACCGTTTCAATCCACGCACCCGCGAAGGTGCGACTTCAGGCATAGTTCTATTCTCCGAAATAAATCAGTTTCAATCCACGCACCCGCGAAGGTGCGACAAGCGGGGTTTTTCTTTTTATGCTTTACTAATCATTGTTTCAATCCACGCACCCGCGAAGGTGCGACCACCCACGCAGCAGAAAGAGCCGGATATAGTAAGTTTCAATCCACGCACCCGCGAAGGTGCGACCTTTTATGCAGTCAGGAATACCTACCCCGATCTCGTTTCAATCCACGCACCCGCGAAGGTGCGACGTCCAGGCTTAAAGACAGGAGGTACATGGCCGGGGTTTCAATCCACGCACCCGCGAAGGTGCGACTGCGACAAAATCAATTTTAGAGCGCGGCCAGAAAGTTTCAATCCACGCACCCGCGAAGGTGCGACATGGCGTTGGCGGCTACTTTTGGTTGTGTCACTGTTTCAATCCACGCACCCGCGAAGGTGCGACCACGCTGGCCGCCGCGCCCTCTCTCGCTTGCTCTGTTTCAATCCACGCACCCGCGAAGGTGCGACTGTTTTTTTAAAAGTAATGGGATCAGAACGAAGAGTTTCAATCCACGCACCCGCGAAGGTGCGACTCAGCTAAAGCGACAACTATCGACTGGCTAACAGTTTCAATCCACGCACCCGCGAAGGTGCGACTTTTTACCGTCTTTGTAACCATGAACGGTTGTATGTTTCAATCCACGCACCCGCGAAGGTGCGACCTATATTTTCAGATGTTAATTTAAACAGTGAAGAGTTTCAATCCACGCACCCGCGAAGGTGCGACTGCTGCCGCTAGATCTTGTTTTCGTATAGCCTGAGTTTCAATCCACGCACCCGCGAAGGTGCGACCCGGCTGGTAGCTGCCGCTGGTTCGGAAAAAACGGTTTCAATCCACGCACCCGCGAAGGTGCGACGTAAACTAATATTTACCCGCTCATCGGACGCGTGTTTCAATCCACGCACCCGCGAAGGTGCGACGTTGCTTGTGACATTTTTATTAAATCTCGATTGTGTTTCAATCCACGCACCCGCGAAGGTGCGACAATTAAATAGTAACTCACTAATTTTTAAAGAACAATTACTAACTTTCCGCTAACTAAAAGAAAATGAAAATAAAATTACTATAAAACATTTATCTTATCGCATAACTTCTTTATTAACATAACCTTAAGTAATCGCTAACCTACCTAGTTTGAATGGTAACCACAGGCTAGCGATTAAAGGATTAGAGCATCGCTGATAACATCCGCCGTTGGCTTTGCGCCAAGATGCTCTACTCTTCTTCGACCTTTTTTACCTAACATATAAAACCTAAGACTATCTTTTTCTGAATCAAAAATACTCGTTAATGTATTTTTTAAATCAACAAATTGTGCTGGTGTCACTTCACACTCAAACACAGAATTTTGTACTCGCATACCATAATCAAGGCAAGTTTTAGAAATATTCCTTAAACGTTTTTGACCACCTTCTGATATTACATTTACATCATAAGTTATAAGCACTAACATAATTATTTTACTATGTACGGTGGATAAAATTCAGTATCACCACGGATGTGCCTTGCTAGCAACATTGACTGGCAATGTGGCAACAACCCAATTGCAACCTTTTCACCCAAGTAAGGATGCATAATTTCTACCTGTTTCCGTTCTTGCCAGGCAGTTAATAAAACCTTTCTTGCGTCATCCTTTAAACGCACTGCACCGCTGGCTTCGGTAACAAAATCTTTCAATTGAATTTGCTTTCGATTAATTAATGTTAATACAAAACGATCTGCCCAGGGAGCTCTAAATTCTTCTAATAAATCTAACGCAAGGCTTACTCGACCAGGCCGGTCTTGATGTAAAAAACCCACATAAGGATCAAGTCCAACGCCTTGTAAAGCAGATGAACATTCATGCGTAATTAATGTATAGGCAAAAGACAATAAAGCATTAATAGGGTCGGTAGGTGGCCGACGAATTCTTCCACTAAAGGAAAAACCACTGCCCCTTAATAATTCATTAAAAACACCAAAATAAGTATTGGCAGCATCACCTTCTATGCCCATTGCTTCACTCACCATTTCGGCATGTTCTGCTCTGCGTAAACTCACTGCCAATTTAGAAACAGCGCCACTCAATATTTTATTTTCGCCATGATTACGAACTTCTCGCATAAGCACCGAACGGCCATTCGCAATTTTTGCGGCAACCATCAAACGCGCAATTCTTATCGACTTTTCATTATCATCTGCCCAACGATATTGCTCGCGCCGAAGTAAAACATTGCCCGTTTGCTTCCCCTGTACACGTGCAAGAAATTTCCCGTATTCAGTGTAAAAAGCCAGGCCAACACCTTGCTCTCCACAAAAGCCCATTAAAAATGGTGACACAGAAACCTGACCAAAACAAAGTATGTTATTAATGCTAATGGCAGGAAACTGACCTAGTTTTTCTTTACCCTGTTTAATAACAATTGTTTCACGTTCTTTATGCAGATAACTTTCCTGTTTAGTGATATAGAGTGTATTGAGTAGTTTTTTCACGGCTTTTTGCCTGTGGCTCGTTGTTTTCCATCGGTTGCAGCCATTTTCAACCGGTGACAATCTGTCACCGACTGACTGCCTTCCTTTTTTAATTGCTGTTTGAGCTTGTTCCAATACTTACGAGCAGCCTGGTAATCAGGCTGCTGGATTAGCACTTGCACAATATCAATCACGGAAAACCACCAGATTTCCAACTCTTCATCATAAAGCCGACGGATCGGGTAATCCTCGAATAGGGTCATATCAGTTTCCATTTAAATCACTCCCTTCCAACTTTCTGATAATCCTGTCCTCCAGCAATATCTTCATCTGCGAAATAGCGATCTGGTTCAAGCGGATTAAACGTTCATTCTGCTCCAACCCCTCGTGGATAAATACCGCATTCAAGTTTTCCATATTGGCCAGGCAGACCAGTTGAGAGACATTGGCAAAGTCACGAATATTACCGGTTCCGTCAGAATTTTCGGCACGCCACTGGGCAGCGGTTTTACCAAACAGCGCCATATTAAGAATATCGGCTTCTGAGGCGTACACCTGGTTAATTTGCTGTTTGCTCAAAGAAGCAGGAATCAAGTTATGCTTGATTGCATCGGTGTGTATTCGGTAGTTGATTTTTGTGAGGTTACGGCGGATATCCCAACCCAGTTGTTTTTGCTCTTCGTCTTTAAGACGTTGAAATTCTTTGATGAGAAAAATCTTAAATTCGGCGCTAATCCACATAGCAAATTCAAAAGCGATATCCTTATGCGCATAAGTCCCGCCATAACGGCCCGCTTTGGCCATTAAACCGATAGCACCGGTTTTCGCTACCCACTCTTTGACGCTTATTTTGTAACTATTTAAACCGGCTGAGCTTTTAATTGTGGCGAATTCGCCATAATTAAAATCAGGGTTGTGTATTCGCTCCCAAATACCTAAATATTCAACCGTATTCCTGTTTCTGAGCCAGTCAGAAATAAAAAATCCCCCATCCTTGGCTTTTAACATATCCGTCAAAGATATAAAATCATTGGTAGCAACTGTGATGTTTTCACCCAGAATCGTGACTACTCGATTTTTATTAGTCATTGGTTTTACCATGGCCATATCCGTTTCCATTTGAATCACTCCCTGTTAATTCTGTAAAAAGATCTTTTATATAAGCACTAGAATGATCCCGACGAAACGTTTCTGGTTCACATAAGTCTGTCAACGAACACGCTTTGCAGCGTTTCTTTTGGTCGGTCGGCGGCGGTGTGTTGCCCAACACCATAACTTTATGCGCACCTTCTATTGCCGCAAGTGTTACATTTCGCAATGCCTCATCAAACAAAACCGGCTCCCGCTTTCTCACCTTCCAATACCATAAAGCACCTTCATCAATATGCACTTCACGCATTTCTTCCAGACACAATGCCTGGGCACAAAGCTGAATTTTGTCCCAGTCTTCTGTTTTGGGTTTACCGCGCTTGTACTCAACCGGAAAATATTTGGCAGGTGACTTACCTTCGATTTCCAGCAAGTCGAGCTTGCCGGTAAGCCCTAATACCTGTGACTTAACGGCAACCCCGCGTTCATAGCGCACATTGCCACGCTGTTCCGGCTCGCAACTATCGACACGTTCGTGTAACAAATTGCCATGGGCGGTAAAATAGTTTTCTGCCCAAACCTGTTCAACATGAATCAAAGCAAACTGGCGTGGGCAATAGGCGTAGTGCTGCAGGGCAGAAAGAAAGATTAGCTGATCAGAATCATCCATTGATGATTGATAAATAACTCATGCTACAAAACGCAGAATTTCAACTTCTGCATTATGTTTAACGGTATTTTCAGCCAACGCCATAACCTTCGCACTGATTTCTTCAGACAGATAGTATTCACCACAATTCTCACAAATTTGTGCCGGCACATCTTTAATGATAATGGTGGATTCTCCCCTATTCAGGGTAACTGTTGTCTGGCCTTCACAGGTTTCGCCAGATTTACAAATAACGCATTTCATCATTACTTCCTCGTTTTAAAATCAGTATGAAGGACACAGATATTGCATTAACTACCGCATAACAGCCATCAGAACCACAAAAGAACCTTGATAAGATATTTTCATTAATCTGTGCCTATTCAACAAAAATCATCTAAACACGATCTTTCTAAAGTAGTCGCACCGTATCTAAACCAGCATCAACAGCCTTTGTTTTTAACTTTTTATCAAATGTGGCGAAAACATTATTTTGCGAGCAGACCAGATGCAATGCATCGGCAAAGTCCATTCCGTTTTGCAGTAGGTTTATCGCCTGAGCAATATGATGTGCATCCTCGACCGATACATTCTTTTGGCTCAGTAATTTTGTAAAAGCATCAGCAATAACATCCGCCTTAAACTCATAGGCATAACGTAACACCCACTCGGTTTCGAGCATGACTGTTTTTGTGATGTAAATATGTTCTCCGGCAAACAGTTGTTTTGCCTTCGCAGCCTGCTTTTTATCATCGCCGGTAAGCAGACGAATAAGGACATTGGTATCAATACTGATCATCCGATTCTTCCCTGATTTGATTTGCACCCCGCTCGATGGCCTGCTCCATCTCCCCCAGAGATTTGGCCGAACCAGAATAGCTCAAACACCCCGCCAACTCCTCCAGGGTCGCCAGGGGAATGGGCTGCACAGGCTTGAGCAGCACACCTTCTTGTGTATCAATTACCACCAATTCCTGTCCGGCCTCCCAGTGATGGGAGTCCCGGGACGATTTAGGAATAATGACCTGGCCTTTGCTCGATAACCGCGTTTTTCTCATGTTTTCACCAAAAGTAAGAAAATAGTAAGACTATTTTAGCCCTCGAACCACCTGCTCACAAGCGAGTTTATCAATTATCCGGTATTTCCGGATAACTGAATCATCCTTTAACCTAACCCCAAGACGGATTTGGCCGTCTTGGTTTTGGTAGGTGCATGGGTTGGGTATTGATTCAAAAGCCATCAATTTCTTCAGGCGCAAGTCCTTCCAAATCATCAAGTGTATAGCTTCCATCCGCATTCACCGATAGCGTCCGGTGAACTTTTGCTGATGAATACTGGCCTAATTTACTGTTATGCTGCCACCAGATAACTTTTTCCACTGCCATACTACCTTCCGGACGTGCAGAAGAAGCATCACCTTCAAATAGTTTTGGCAGAACTTTTTTTATTGTATCGGCATCTTCTTCACTAAAGCCGGTACGTTCAGCCAGTTGTGGTGTCATGCCACCAAAGGCTACATAAACCGCTTTGTCGACTCGGTGTTTCATGCCCATCGTATCCGAACTTTTTTTAGTGCCGTCACCTTCACCACTCACGCTTTTTGTAATTTGGGTGCTGGTAATACTGACCGGTTCAATGCTAAAAGCAGATTGAATAGATACTGGCCCCCGGATTGGAATAGATACGCCATCTTTGGCATCGGTCTTGAACGCAAATAGTTGGCCAAAACTACGCACATCAATCCACTTTTCACTAGCAAGCCGTGCAGTTTCTTCAGGCGTGGTTTTCTTAACATTAAAAGCATCTTTACCCAATCCATACTCATCAGACTCTGCACGGGTTTTTAAACTCGGCATACCATCTGTTTTCTTTTCATCTGACTGAACAAAAATACTTTCTCCACTTTCTTGTAGTCGATCCCGTATTTTACGTTTAATGCAGACGTCTGAAACCTCTCCAAAACCATCATAGTCGGTACGCGGGCGATTACCATTTAATGGGTCGCCATTTGGGTTAGCATTCTTAACACTGAAAATCAGCGCGAAATCTATTTTGTTTTGTAAGCTCATACTTTTTCTCCTTCGTTTTCCAATTCATTTTTTTCTGTGGTTTTATTTTTGTTACGCAGATCAAGGCGCTGACTGTGGTAGGCAAGTAAAAATTCGCCACTTAAGGGTTTATCGTTAATAAAGTCACCCTCAGTAAACTTGCTCATCACTTCGTCCAGCAGCATTTGCGTGTTATGCAGAAACCCTGCACGGTTATTTTTAAGCCGTTGAATATAGGGTTGTAAGGCCAACTCGATATTGCGCCAGGTGGATGCGGGCCTGTCTGCAAATCGTTGCATTAACCTTGCAGCCGTAGTAGAGCGGCTTTCACCTGCCACATATAGCGACATATCTTCCAGTCTTTCAGCTATAGCTAGCAAGCGACCATATAAATAATCTCGTGAATTATTGTCTTGTTCTAGTCCCATAATATATTCCTTGGTTTGTTTTGGATGACGTTTGCAGAAGCCTCGATACAAGGCACATGCAATACCTAGATGTTTTTCCCATGTGGCTATTTCACTTTTCCTATTAGAATACTGATCGGATAATCGTTTTATTGAACGGTTGCAAGCTTTACGTACTGCTTTATCAACCAGATCACGGGGAAAAGGGCGAGCCTCAACGATGCAGGGCAAGATTCGTTCTACAGTATTCTTCTTGAGTGAGTCATTTAATTTGCTTCCGTATATGGCTTCCCAGATTGATCGAGGGGATGGCGCACTAATAGACCAAATCGTCTTCGATATAGATTTTTTCTTACCAACATCTTCTTCTATCTTATGACGTTGATACCATGCAAAATCATGATGCCATTGTGAAATACGTTTAATATATTCTTCAGGAAAAAACTCCTGATAGTAAGTCACCGCCATGCGCCCGGGTGTTGCCGAATCCAACCCCATTATGACGATATTATCTGTTGCCTGTAATTTGGCTTGATAACCCGCCATATATTTACCCAGTGCTACTGAAAATGACTGACCTAAATCAATGGTATGATCAATTTTGTTTTTAACTTCTGGCAATGGGGCTGATATTTCCTGTAGTTCCTCACCTAAAAGATCCCAGGTATCTTTCATTGGTTGTGGGATTTCTGACCCTGATACTGCCCATGCCACAATAGCTTGATCGCCATTACGAAAACCCTGCCTTGAAACCAACCAACGCAATGCATTATGTGCTTTTTGTGTTTCAATTAAGCCAACTCCAAAAGATTGCTGACCATATTTTTCAATTGATTTTTTTGTATCCGTGAATTTACCTTTAAAGGTAAAGCCATTAAAATCATTTGATGATATTAGCTTTGCTTGATCTCCTGGCCTCCTAATATTTGCAGGAAAATTTGTTGATAATACTTTATCCTTTTCTCCCGTTATAAGACATAAACCTCTAACAGCCACCTTACTTGCATCAAATTTAATCCAACTGTCCTGAAGTTCTTTATCTAGCCATGTAGCAGATGGATTTACATTGGGTATTTCAACTGACCAACAAACTAATAATGAACCAATATCAATTTCAGTTATCTTATATTCTTTTTCTAGTTCAATCCCATCACTACAAGATAAACTCTCCTTTTGTATTTCACCAAAATCATTTTTTTGTGTTATTAACTTAAAAATATCAGGGGTATCAACAAATTCTACTTTTACAGGCTCAGTTCTATCTTTATCAAGAAAACCAATTTTGGTTTTATGTTTTATATATAAGAAACTAGCTTTTGATTCTGGTATAACGGAACTGCAATATAAGTCTTCTATAAAACCACCAGCTTGAATATATTTAAGAATAGCGTGCAACTTTTTCAAGCTCGGTTCAGAGTCTGACCAGTCAATTAATTGCTCGATGTATTTTGTATATCCATGATCTTTTTTTCCTCCTTTTTCAAGGTAATCTGATGCTATATATTGAATTTTATCAGATAACCCATGAGCCACTACCCCTCTCGTTCGACCCGCTGATTTTTCAGTTGCAGGAATTACCAACTGCGGTTTACCCAATAACTCTGCCCTGATAAATTCACCATTTCCATTGATTACCACATTCAAGTGAGCTGCTTGTCGAGTGTGACTAATTGGCATGAGTTGTTCTGACTCAGGCAGATCAAGCCGAGTAGCCGCCTCATAGGTTTCATATAATTTCGCCATCCAGCTCATAAAGTGGCCTCCTCAGTTTCTACTGAAAGCAGGTTTTCACCTTTTTCAAATTGCTTAGGCAACATGGGGCGGATAAAGCGGCTCACTGTGCATGCTTCTGGCCGGGGGAATTCCAGAATGCCCTTTTTCATCGTGGCATGCCAGAAACGGCTATGTAGTTCACTCTTGCCTGTTTCATCCGGGTAATCAAAACCATGAAACATTAGGCCAAAATCAAGCTCGATAATTTCATCATAGGCACCTACACCTTCGCCAAATTCACACGGCTCAACATAAGCCTGGCAGTCTCGCGTACCAAGAAATATATCCTGTCTGCCTCCTTTTTCTATTGAACGTTTTGCTATGGAAAAGTGTTTGCCATCAACACGATCTTTGGCTAGTTCAGGCCGATGCTCATTCCATTCAAAATGCGCTTCTACCTGATATTCCACATTATGCAGAAATGTATATATTGCCAGGCTATTGCCACCACTCCATACGAGGGGCTTTGTGCCCTTCGTTTGAGTTTGCAGTGGTTTCATTACGCGCACCTTATCCACATACCAGATAAAAGTTGGTTTCCAGTAAATCGATTTCAATACGCCTTTTATGGCTTCATAGGTTGGCAAGTGATAAGTACTTTTCTCACCACCAATCTTGGTTACGGGATCAGTAAACAAAGCATAACGAGCATGCACTTTGAAGCTGACGCTATTTTTGGGTGTATCATGCATTCGGGTTCCTCCTAAAACAGATTGAGATCCATTGAGCTACACGGCTTGTCTGACAAGCCAAATTCATCGCTATAATGTTTTTTGTCCAACCAATAAATACCTTCACCGGGCTGTATTTCGTACACGGCTTTTTCTTCTTGCAAGCGTTTCCAGACATTAGGAAATACATTAACACTGAATTTTTGCGCCTGTTTAAGTAATTGCCGATAAGTTTTCACATCAAATTCTTTTGCCACACGCCCCAGCTCGGCAATGAGATTTTTACCATCCTTACCGTAAGGCACAATAACAGCTTGCGTCGGTGAGTCGATAGCTTTAAAGGCCTTGCCTGCGGTCATAAAGGATTGCTGGAGCAATCTTGAATTATTGTTACGACCTACATTATTGGTATTACTACTTAATAAATTTAACAGGTTATCATCTCTCCCCAACTTTTTTGATGACACGGAATAACTCATATCATCAGCGCGCTCATAAAAGTAGTAATTAAAGTATTGCTGCATAGCATCCGGTGCCAGCAAATTATCATAACCTTCACCTAGAACACGTAACGCTTTATCCCTTCCAACTTTTATATCTTTTAACAAGTCAATTTTTTCTTCAGCCGGGTTCACCACATGGACTGTTGCAGTTTCCCGCAAACCATTCCTGTTACAACGCCCAGCCGCCTGTGCAATGGAATCCAGCCCGGCAAGAAAACGTATAACGGATGCAAAGTCCACATCGACGCCCGCCTCAATCAGTTGGGTGCTAATACACAATACCGGCTGGTTTTTCTCTAATCGTTGACGAACGTTTGCAAGAATAGCTTTTCGGTGTGCAGGGCAAAGGCTAGTACTCAGTTGAAATATTGCGTCTTTATTCCCTTCGAAATCTGACTGCAATGTTTGATAGAGTTGTTGCGCCCAGGATTTTGTGTTGACAATGATCAGGCAACTTCCAAACTGTTTGAATTCATGCAGTGCAAGTTCCGCAATTTGTTCAGCAGTCCATCCTTCAGGCCGCACTTTATTGCTCAGTATTATACGTTCTAAATCTTCAAATAATTTTGGCACATCTCTGACCAGCTCATTTTCTTGCGGTATAACTAATTGGCCTTTCTCCGGTGATTTAAGCCGATCAAGCAAAGGCTGTGTAGCGGTACACAGCACAGCGGTGGTGTTGCAATAATTAGTCAAAAAATTGAGCGCGTTACAAAACAGGTGAGTGCAGTTAATTGGCAGCGTTTGAATCTCATCAAACACCAGTACCGAGTTAGCTAATTGGTGCATTTTTCTTGCACCCCTGGTTCCGCCTGAAAACAACACTTCGAGAAACTGCACCATCGTGGTCATAACAATAGGCGCATCCCAGTTTTCGCTCACCAACTTGCTGTGCCAGTTTTGCTGCTCCGGCTCCAGATTTGAATGCTGTTCTAATACCCAAGGATATTCATCCTTGGAGCACTCAAGGACTTCTCGAATAGCTGCCGCATTTTGTTCGATAATGGATGTAAAAGGAATAATATAGATAATACGATCCAGTTTGTGCTGTTTCGCATGGTGCAGTGCATAACGCAAGCTTGCATAGGTCTTGCCACCACCTGTTGGCACAGTGAGGGTATAAATGCCTTGCGCGTCTACTGCTCGCTGTTTGCAGGTATTGGAAATATTGCGGCGCAATTCATCAATCGGTTTTTCACCAGTGAATTCTTTTATCGCCTGTTCAAGACGATTAACAGGAATTGACCAATCTACAGATGAATTATTTCGATGCTGTGTATTTTCAGGATATTCAAAATCTGCACTATTAATGCGATCAGCATCAATCAGGCAACTGAATAACATGCGCGTCCAAAAACCAAGATTAAAAGATTGGATATTAACTGGTAGCTTTTCATTGTTTACTTGAATAACTTTCTGTAGTTGCAGCAATACATTTTGAATTAACTCCTTATCTGCCAAAGTATTTAGATTTTCCATATAATATTGTGGTGCATTTTCCAGGCATTCGTTTTTATGTGTTTTATCATCCAGTTTTTTCATTCTGCCTGAAAAGCCATTACCTCCATCTGGCTTGAGGCAATCAATTAGGCCACTGTGGTGTGATGCAATACATAATGCCAGCATCTGACCAACCAACTGGCCTTGCTCACCCCATCGCTGGCAATTTTCCCATATCCATTGTGCACCAGCACTGGAGTGGTCTATTTTTCCCTTAAGCCCTTTAAAATCAACAAATGCATCTTCATCGGGGTTAATTAAACCTGTCGCAGAACCGATGTACTCCTGAAAATCCATACTGAATTTACCAAAATCATGTAATAAACCAATCAAATTGCCCGCCGGAGAAACACCAATTTTGGCAGCAAGCCTTGATGTAATTTCGCCTACATCACTCAAATGGTCTACTACTGACTGCTTAACGCCATCTTTTCTGACATGAGCAACATATTCTTTTTTGTTATTTTTCAAACCCATTCCTCACGCCCGTACATCTTAATAAAACCCACAGAAACAGATGATTTTCACTTAATTCATTCATCGCCTGCATCATCCCCTATCAACCCATCAAACGCCCCCGGCGCAACCACAACTTGCATCTTTTTCTTCAGCTTCACCACGTTAGGATCAAAATTCTTTAAAATATATTCATACGCTTCCTGCAAATAAGCTTCTGCTTTTGCCTCTTCCTGCTCTACCCTTTCGGTGACGTTGGTAAACTCTGCTATTAACGGCTCACAGTCTACTAAAAAATTTTTCCAGCGAATTTGTTTCAGGACTGCTTCATTGTTGAATATAAAATTCCGGTTCAGTTCTCCATCCTGATTAACATCTTCTATAAAAACAGCAGGGAAGCATTGAATAAATTCTTCATTCAATTCCACCCAGCGTTCTTGCTCATAACGATATAAACGGCTATTTAGTTCATCTAATTGCTTTTCCTGTCCACTGGCATCGGTATGCATGTCCCAGCAGAAGCCACCTTTTACCTGTTTGCCATTTTCTTTTCCTTCTACATATTCATGGGGTATTAATGCCTGAATACAGTCATGACTTTTATTTTTTATTTTGTCAGTTAAATAACCGGCTAATGAGTACAGGGTAGTGTAATAAAATTGATCCTTTATGATTAACCTGGCCCAGCGAGGAAACCACAACGTATAGTAGTCTCTGGCTCGATAGTCTTTGATTTCCTTTTTATTGGCCTGCTCCTGAAATAAATAATCATCATAGTCATAATCGTAAAGGCTGTTAAAATCCAGTATGCTTTTGTTTTCCGCCATGCATTCATTGAGTAAAATATTGTCTTCTCCTATGCCTGTCGTCAGTAATTTCGCCCAATTAAGGTTGTCTAGTTTTGATAGTGGGAGGTCACTCCATATTTCACTGGCATTTTCTACCGCGCATTGAATGCCTTGCAAATTTTTTAATAGCACGGCCTCTACCCGGCTTTGAGCATCATCATCCATCGTGGCTCGAAATTGCTCCTGTTGCTGTGCAGGCCATGAATAATAATCAGGGTCGGCAGCTATCAGGGCTTTACGGGCAGCTGATTTTATTTTTGATTTATCCATATCCTCACTTCGACTCAGTCACTAACCACCGAATAACTGGTACTACGCCCACCCCCCGCGTCTTTTTGTAATGCACCACGTTCAATTAAATTAAGAATATCGCGATAGGCGGTATCTTGTGAGCATTTTGCAAGCTTTGCCCATTTCGATGTGGTGAGTTTGCCTTCAAAATCATCGAGCAATCTGTTGAGTATTTTTATCTGCCGTTTATTCAATGGCTGTTTGGCGAAGCGTTCCCAGAAGCGTGCTTTAGTGAGCACGGTACTTAATGTTTGCTGTGCACCTTCAATTGCACTGAGTAAGCAGTTTAAAAACCAGTGCTGCCACTGCGTTACATCGAGTTCATTTTTTTGTATCTGCTCTAATGTGTCGTAGTAGTTTTTATTTTGGCGACGGATTTGTGCCGACATGCTGTAAAACCGTTGGCCGGTTTTTTCTGAACGGGCCAGTGCCATATCTGCTATCGCTCGGGCAATGCGGCCATTACCATCGTCGAAGGGGTGAATAGTAACAAACCATAAATGCGCCAGGCCTGCGATAAGCAATGGTTCCATGTCGCCCGGTTGCTCAAACCAGCGCAGGAACTTTGCCATTTCATTAGCGACACAGTCTGCCGGGGGTGCTTCGTAGTGCACCTTTTCCCGGCCAACTGGGCCTGAAATAACTTGCATAGGCCCGTTACTATCATCACGCCAGCAACCAACCTGGATTTTGTTCATTCCACTTCGGCCTGTTGGAAACAGCGATGCATGCCAGGCGAACAGCCTGTCTTCAGTTAGTACTTCGCGATAGTTAGCCGTGGCATCCAACATCATTTCGACCACACCGTCGACATTACGGTCTGCAGGAACAAGCCCGCCAACATCCAGACCAAGTTGGCGTGCAATGGATGACCGAACCTGTTCAGGTGCTAAATTCTCGCCCTCGATTTCGCTCGACTTGACCACGTCCTCGGTCAGGGTACGAAGATGTGCTTCACTGCGTAGATCAAAACCTAGCACCTCCATTTTACCTAACAGCCTCCCCTGTTCCCGTGAAACGTGAACAAGTAGTTTATTCAGACGTGACTCATCCCAGCTGAAAGCAGGCCAATCGGGTTTATTCCATAGATACATCTTTAATCTCCGCTTATTATGCGGATATACTGGGCGATATTCTCTGTATTTGCAAGTATAATCTCCGTGTATTTTGCGGAGATTATGGCTGTTATTCTTCGCATAGCACAGGTGACTCGTCCACGGGCTGATTTTAGGTAAAATTGGGGCTAAAAGCCGCTCTTTTTCTGCATCGTCATTATATGGCCAGCAAATCGGGCGTTTTTCAAATAAAGCCATGTCCGTTTTCATGTGAATCCCCCCGATCGTAGGCTTAAACCAATTAAAGCCGTTAAACCCAATAATTCTCACACACCACACCCTCATTTCACGAGGTTGCAAATATAATTTCTACAGTTTTGCTATTTTCTTGATAAAGTTTCGTTTTTGTTTGTAATCCGTACGTAATTGTTCGATATAGTCTTTGAACTGGGATTGTTGCTTGAGTTGTTGCATCAACTTTTTGATTATTTTCAACATATCAGTGGCGCGGTCGTAGGCATCATTATTGGTTAGTTCGATAATGCTGCTAATGCGATCCTGGTATATATTTAATGCCTCTGCCGGGTGGGATTTTTCGCCTGCTTTAGCGAGGGCAAACCAGAGGTGCTCGGTGCAACCACCGGTTTTGGCTTCGTGCAGTGCCTTATCGATATTCTTTTCCCATAAAAAAATTTCCACCAACAGGGAATGGCCACTGGGCACCCAGTGCCATGTATTTTGTTTTTTTTACTGGTGGGCTACCCTGTTGTTCCTGTAACCATGCAAGACCAGTTGCGACCAGGTGTTTACAAAACAGACCGCGCTGCCCCACCGGACAATTGCAGATGTAATCCAGCTCATTATGATAAACCTGAATTTTGACTTTGTAATTATGCGTGCCTGCTACGGTTGCCTTAATGGCGCCACGTGATTCCACAATGTCTTCTACTGCACCTGCGGCACAATAACCTTCCCCACGCTCGACGAATTTATACCCGGCGATGTTGAGCATGCTGTCTGCCGTGAGCAGTTGGTTTAAATCAGATTTCATTCTGGTATTCACTTTCTGTTATATTTTTTATTTCGTTTGAGTTGCGTAATTTGTCATTGCCTGTTGCAGTTGTTGCTGGATTTGTTGCCGCAATGGTTCCGGTTTTAGCACTTCCACATCAGCACCGTATTTTAAAATATCCATAATGAGTTCCCGTTCATCTCGATAAGGAATTTGTAGTTCATAGCTATTATCAATATTAAATTGCCCCTTCTGTTCCGGGTGCCATTGTTCTTCTGCAATCCATTTTGCAATTCGCTGGTTAAATTTTAAAACAGCGACCTTATTGGGCTTGCCACTAAAAATGCCATAGGCTGAGGTATAATGCTCTTTTAATGCCACATCTTCTATTTCTAATGCCGTGATGTTTTCCATACGGCTGTATGAAATTCTATCGATTGAAAAAGTGCGTAACTTTTCACGCAGATGACACCATGCATCGACATACCAGTTATCCCGATAATGCACCAGGCGCTGCGGCGAGAGTGTTCGTTGTGTTGGTTTATTTCTATCGCGACCTTCATATTTTATATTTAATTGTTTGCGCATTAATAAAGCACTGGCCACCACACTAAAATGCTTTGGGCTCGGCTTTCTTGCCGCCATTTTTAATATCCGCACACGTTTCTCTACATCGCCTTTTTGCATCGATTTAGAATGTATTAAGGATTCAAGTTTATTTTTTATTGGCTCAATATGTGATTCAAGCAATCCCGGCCCAACTTCGGATAATAGCTGGTATGACGCAAACAAGCCGTGCAGTTCAGATGCGTTAAACCATAAACCGGGTAACTCGTAGTGCGTGTCGGCTGTTTTGTCGTAATAATAACCGTTTGTATCTCTATCGTACTTAATGGGTGCATCAAGATACAGGCGCATTTCGCCAATAATACGCTCAACCGTGGCATGAGCGCATTCGAGTCTTTCTTCGATTGTTGATTTTTTTACGGGTACGCGGGCATGCGCGAGCAAGGTATGCAAAGCGTAGATACGATCAAACTTGTCCATTAGCTCTCCCACAAAACCTAATGATTAAAATAGCCTGAATATCTAAATATGCTTGAAAAAGCACCCACATATTTAAGGTATAGATAAAACCAGATTAACATATTTAACGCAGGGTTTAAGGAGGCGGCTTTGGGTAATATTTCACAAATGTCGATTTTTTACTGATGCCTTAACAATAAGCACCCACTTATATACCAGAAAGATTCGCTGTAGAAAAACCGGTTTATCTTGCCAAATCAACTCTTTGACATAACTCTTTTGCACCATCAATCAAGCGCATAGTGTGGCGTTGCAACAGGTCCGGGTTTATATTGTAAAGGTGGTTGTTTTTAACGGCGGGTAAGTCCTGCCATTTACGCCAGCCATTTAGCCATTGACGGTGTTGTTCTAGCAAGCCACCGACAACAATCACTTCGACCTTTGAAGCAACAACGGATTCAACGCTAACAGCGGGGGCCAGTATCTTTAAATCGCTAAAAATATTTAGCGCACCGCATAAGCGCATAGCATCTGAAATAATATGTTGACCATTAATGGTCATTAATGGATTGTTCCAGTACTGATAAAATAATGTGACTGGTTTTTTTTGTGAATACTCTGCTTTTAATGCATTATATTTTTTAAGATAACCTGTAATGGCTTTATCTGCATTTGTTCCTGCTATAAGACTGAAACGTTTAACCACATCAGGAATGTCCATTAAACTTCTTGGTTCATTCACAAATACGGCAAACCCCAGTTTTTTTAATTTTTCTATAATGTGTTTCGAATTACCACTGTCCCAGGCAACGATTAAATCAGGATTTAAGGCAATAATGGTTTCAATATTAATCTGGTTATAGGAGCCGACTCTTGCTATTTTTTTTGCTGCTTCCGGGTAGTCACTGTAATTAACAACGCCCACGATATACTTACCTGCACCGGCCGAAAAAAGCAATTCGGTAATATGGGGTGCCAAACTGATGATGCGTCTGACTGGTTTTTTAAATATCAGCTTATGGCCTAAAGCATCCACAACGGTAACAGTGGCAATAGCAGTATTAGCAAAGCCTGCATAAAAAGTTAGTAACAGAATAAAACTGAGTATGAATTTTATTTTCATCATATTGACTGCATAATAAATGTTAAGGTAACCAGGCTAAATAAAACAACCAGTTCTGTATACTCGATAAAGGCACCCGCAATATCACCGGTTATCCCGCCAATTCTTTTTATAACATTCGAAATAAACATATAATAGAATAAGCCGCAGGCAATAAACACACCTAATACCATCGTCCAGCCTGAAAGCAACGCTAGTAAATAACCACTAACGATAACGGCAATAATAATACTCGCGGTGTTTTTATGTTTATCGGGGCTGGCACTCAAATCGTGCCCCATCCCCTGTGGGCGTACATACGGAATACGCATAAGCAAGGCAACCACAACTATGCGGGATAACAGAGGTGGCAATAAGATAAGCAAAGGGTTAATCATTACTAATTCATAAACAAAAGCAAGCTTTAACAAAAGAGTAAAGACAATGGCAATAACGCCGAAAGGTCCGCAGGCTGGATCTTTCATTATGCGCAGTGTTTTGTCTTTATCGCCCAACCCCCCGATCCAGGCATCGGCCATATCGGCAACGCCATCAAGGTGTAAGCCGCCACCAAGCGCAACCCATAAAAAAACCGTTAAAACGGCAATATAAAAAGTATGGCTGACTGCAAAGGTGTAAAGAATAAATATAAATGCAACCAGCAGCAAACCGATAATAAAGCCAACGAGTGGGTAATACTTTAATGAGCGCGATTGATTGCCTGGAGTATAAATATCATTCTGCGACTCCGCCTGCTTTAACAAAAATGAAACCGGCAGTCGCGTTAGGAATTGCATGGCAATTAACAATGGAATCAATACCGTTCGCATTTAGAATGTATACCCGTGATCAATGTATATTTGCGGCTTAAGTTGATAGCTTTCGTCAAATACTTCAATACGTACTTTACTCGCAAAGTTTAATTTTAGTGTTAAAATATTTTCCATCGGGATTTTTAACAGTGCTTTTAATAAAACCATCATCACACCCGCATGTGAAACAACTAAAATTTGGCTGGAGTGTTGTTTCGATATATAATTTTCTTTTAATGTATCCCATGCGTCTAATACACGAGACTCAAAGTCTGAAAAGGCTTCAGCCCTCGGTGGTGTATTTTTTACCGGATCTTCCCAGAAAGCATAAAGTGCATCTTTGTCTAATGCTTCAACTTGTGCAGGTAGCAACCCTTCCCATTCCCCTAAGTGTATTTCCTGTAAACCTTTATGTATGCGGCAAGGAATATCGAGCTGAGACTGGAGTTTTGTTGAAAATTCAGAGCAGCGTTTAAGCGGAGAGCTTACGATTTCATCGTATGACAAACCTTCAACTGCGGTTTGCATTTGTTGCCAGCCTTTTTTAGTTAAGGCATCATCGGTACTACCACGAAATCGTTTACCACCAACAGGTTCACCGTGCCGTAAAAAAATAAAACTTGTTTTGTTTAACTTGCCCATTGCTGATAAAAAATTATACTTTATCGCTAACACCGGCTTGTTCAAAGGTGGCCATATTATTATGTAAAGCGAGTGCATTTTTTATTAAACACACCACGCTGGCCGCCGCACTGCCCTCGCCTAAACGCATCCCTATATTTAATAGCGGTGTTGCATTTAATTCCTGCAATACAATACGATGGCCGGGCTCGGCAGATTGATGGGAATAGATAAACCACTGCTCCACCCCAGCTGATAAACGTGATGCAAATAAAGCTGCAACAGAGCTGATAAAGCCATCAATAATACAAGGCAAGCCCATTTGCGCTGCTCGAATATATGCACCCACCAGAGCAACAATTTCAAAGCCACCTAAATTTTCCAGTATTTTAAGGGGGCTGGTATTTGCCTGTTTATGATAAGCCAATGCTTTTTCGATGACTTCTATTTTATGTTGAATCCCTTTGTTATCCAACCCGGTTCCCGGCCCAACAATATCTGCAACCGGTTGTTGTAATAAGGCACTGGCTAATGCGGCCGATGTGGTTGTGTTACCAATACCCATTTCACCGCCAATAAAAATATCGGCTTTGCTCTGCTGGGCTTTTTCTGCAATTTCTTTACCTACCAGCAATGCTTGTAAGCATTGCACTTCGGACATAGCAGCTTGAGTACAGAAATTATTAGTAGCCGATGCGACACGCATGGATAAAACGCCGGACAAATCTTCCAGTTCATTAACTGTTCCCACATCCACTACATCCAGTGTTGCATTTAATTGTTTGGCTAATACACTGATAGCCGCACCACCCCGAGAAAAATTACGCACCATCTCGGCCGTTACCGCCTGTGGAAAAGCCGAAACATTTTCATCCATCACACCATGGTCGGCTGCAAACACGGCAATGTATGTAGCGTCCAGTTTTGGGGTGTTCGTGGATTGCATGGCGGCAAACTGAATGGCAATGTTTTCAAGTTGCCCCAATGAGCCGGCGGGTTTGGTTAAAATAGATTGATGTTGTGCAGCTTGTTCCTGGATCTCGGTATTTAAACCCGCCGCAGGTGTTGTAAACCATGTCATAACTTTATTTCACTTTTAATTGAATGTGGTAAACCGGCAACCATTAAAGTTACGCGTTGTGCTTTTACAGCGATGGCTTGATGCAATCGCCCCACCGCATCACAATAAATTCGGTTTAAATGCCCCAATGGTATAATGCCCATACCCACTTCATTACTGACAATATAAACATCAGCATTAATTGTATCCAGGCAATTTATAAATGCGGTAAATTCTTTGGCATCTTCTATTTTTTCTTTATATTTTAGAAGTAAATTAGACACCCACAAGGTTAAGCAGTCAATCAAAATGCTTTTATTGCTATTATCGGGATGGTTCAAAATGGCAGAAAGTTCCAGAGGTTCTTCTATCACTTCAATGTTATTTGGGCGCTGTTGCTTATGTAAGTTAATCCGCTGATGCATTTCATTGTCGTCAGCTGTTGCGGTTGCAATTAAAAGAACCGGTTTGTTATTATCAATGGCACATTGTTGTGCATAACCACTTTTCCCTGAACGCGCACCACCCAGTATAAGCTCGATCATGAATTAAGTTCAGGCATTTTAATTTAGTAGATCCAGCCAACAATGGTCATTAAAGCAATCACCGTAATAACAATAATCAAAGACCATTTCACCAGTGCAAGCACTTGCTCAACATCGCTTATATATTCAGAAATGTCTGCGTCACTTTCATTAGTCGGCTCGACCTCCATTTTCAATGCATGCAAGCCACTGGTTACAATAAGTTCATCATTGTTTTTATTAAAAAAGTCGCTTGCACAGGTCCAGCACAACAGGGTATCGGTAAGACTGCCCGCTAAGGCAAACGTAATGACACATAACCGGGCAGGCACCCAGCCTAAAATCATATAAAGGCGTTGAATGGCTAATTTAAGTTCTGAATCGGATTCGTCCTCAACTTCTGCTTGCGGTGTTACCTCGTCTCCAAAATAACCACCGGCAAAACGTTCCAGTAGTAACGTGGTAAATCGATAAAGCAATGCACCCACCGGCCCTAAAATAATAAACCAGAATAGTACCGCCAGGATCCGGTTACTAAACGCAAGTAAAATGCCGCGTTTCATTATTTCTGCAATCGTCGCAGGCGAACCAGCAATTTCCGGTTTATAGCAATGCCCGGCAAAAAAAGTATTGGCATTAAGCAAGGCACCCTCGGTGTCCCCCGAGGACAAGGATGCCAGATATTTTTCAACCTGGGTTGTGAGATCTTTGGGGCCAATACTATATATAAGAATAGCGATGCCAAAGACAAAACTGAAAAAACTACCCATGCCAGAAAAAAGACTGTCGACAAGCGCAATCACTATCACAAGTGGTGCAAGTAAAATTAGCAGGCGCATAGGGCCGTTAGCCGATGCCCCCATTGGAACCAATACCGTGGCTTTTTGCTGTATCCAGTCACAATAACTTGCAAACCAGTCAAACTGGCGATAGCGGTCAACATCCCTGTAATACTGCTCAACCGCCACAGCGATTAAAATTGTAATAAATTCCATAACTTAAGCGTTTATCCCTGAAATTAGAATGGGCTATTTTAGAACCTTTGTAGAATTAAGCTTATTGTAACTTATGCCAATTTAGCTTTAAAGCGTTGCCAGTCAAAAGACGCACCCGGATCGGTCTTTCTGTCTGGCGCAATATCACAATGCCCGACAATATTTTGTGTCAAAATGGCAGGATAAGCCTTTTGCAAACACGCACATAGTTTCTGTAAAACATCATACTGAATATCCGTATAAGCAATCTCATCGGTGCCTTCCAGCTCAATACCAATTGAAAAGTCATTGCAACCGTTTCGCTTATTAAAGAGTGATTCACCCGCATGCCATGCCCGTAGGGTAAAGGGAACAAACTGTTTAACTTTACCACTTCTTTCTATTAGCAGATGTGAAGAAACCCTTAAATCTTTTATTTCTTTAAAATAAGGATGGGCTTCCGGGTTCAGATTATTGGTAAAAAACTTATCAATATGGTGCCCGCCAAACTCAGCCGGAGGCAAACTAATACCGTGTATAACAATTAAACTCAATTCATCAACAGGCCGTGAATCACAGTTAGGGGATTCCAGTTGCAACGCTTCATTTAAGCGCCCCAATTTTTTATTAACAGTAAACATATGCAACTATTCTAGTTCAGCAGCCCTTTCAATACCATTTAATATAAGTTAAATCTAAAATGGGTTACTGCAACACAGCAAACTAAAAAGCAGAGTAACAGAATTAAGTTTTGAATATAAAGTAATTATTAATAGCGCCTATCATCTATTTTAGGAAACGATTAAACTCTATAATCTGGTTTCCCCGTCCGCTTGCGGCGGGCACAAACCGTTGGGGTATCCAAAGGGGAGAAACGAAGTTCTCCCACGTTGGTCGTCTACGGGGGCATACCCCATCTTGATTAAAAATAACAGGAACCTTCGTCAGCATGCCTTTTTTAGATGATTTAACTCAAACGCTGGGGATTATTGCGGGCTATTTCTGGGGCATACCCTCTATTGTTTTATTAGTGGGTACCGGCCTGTACCTCACTATTAAGCTTCGCTTTATTCAATTTCGGGGCTTTAAGCATGCCACCCAACTTATTAGTGGCAAGTTTGACAAAAAAACCGACCCCGGTGAAGTCACCCACTTTCAGGCTTTAAGCACCGCACTTTCTGCCACCATTGGTACCGGTAATATTGCTGGCGTTGCGACCGCGATTACTCTCGGTGGCCCCGGCGCTGTTTTCTGGATGTGGATAACCGCGCTGGTCGGTATGGCAACCAAATATGCCTCCTGTTCTTTAGCGGTAAAATTTCGACATGTTCACAAAGACGGTAGTGTTTCGGGTGGCCCCATGTATACCTTATTAAATGGCCTGAACATGCCAAAACTTGCCGCCATGTTTGCCGTGTTCACGCTGATTGCTTCTTTTGGTATTGGCAATATGGTGCAGGCTAATTCTGTTGTTGACGGCCTGGCTCGTGCCTTACCCACGGTTCCACAAAATAAAACCGTCATTGGTCTGATAATGGCAATACTGGTGGGGCTGGTTATTATTGGTGGCATCAAGCGCATTGCAAAAGTTGCAGCCATTGTTGTTCCCTTTATGGCCGTTGCTTACTGCGCTGTTGCACTTATTATTCTTGCGGCAAACTACGAGCAAATTCCTGCTGCTTTTGGCACTATCATTAACCTTGCAATTAACCCAATGGCGGCCGGTGGTGCAGCCGTGGGCGCGGCAATGCAATACGGTGTGGCGCGCGGTGTTTTTCCAATGAAGCGGGGCTGGGCTCGGCACCCATTGCACATGCAAGCGCACGCACCAATGAACCGGCTCGCGAAGGCATGGTTGCTATGCTGGGGCCGTTTATTGATACCATTATTATTTGTTCGATGACCGCACTGGTGATTGTTATTACTGGCAACTGGGGCGATGCTCGCCCGGAAAATGTAACCGGCGCTAACTTAACCGTGCTCTCATTTGGCCAGGCCTTTTCATTCGTCGGTAGCTGGGGGCAAGTATTTGGTCAAAGTGTTGTCGGCTTTGGTTTAGCCTTTTTTGCTTATTCAACCATGATAGCCTGGTCCTACTACGGTGATCGCAGCGCAGAATTTTTATTCGGTAAAAAAGCCATCATGCCTTACCGAGTTGTGTTTATTGCACTGATTGTTGTGGGTGCAAGTGTGCCACTGGAGCTGGTGTGGAACTTTGCCGACATTGCCAATATGCTAATGGCCGTACCTAATTTAATCAGTTTAATTTTACTTGCCGGGCTAGTGAAAAAATTAACCGATGATTACTATCAACGCCAGCCAAACCTTTAAAGCGGAATATTCAAACATGTTACGTAACGAACTTATCAGTGATGAACAATTATCAATTCAGGTTCAACAGGCTTTAGATGAAGATATACAATCGGGCGATGTAACCGCCTCCCTTATTCCTGCCGACAAAGAAGTGGTTGCTGACTTGTTTTGCAACGAAATTGCTGTTTTATGTGGCAAAGACTGGCTTACCGAAACATTCAAGCAGCTTGATCCAGAAATAAAAATCCACTGGCAGGCAAATGATGCCGAAAAAATAAAACCCGATCAGATTGTCTGCACCATTAGCGGCTCGGCACGCTCAATTCTAACGGGTGAACGTACCGCAATTAATTTTTTACAAACACTCTCTGGTACAGCAACACAAACCCAACGTTATGTTGATGCGATAAAAGATAGCAATGCCAATATTCTCGACACCAGAAAAACCATTCCCGGTTTACGCCTGGCACAAAAATATGCCGTTTGCTGTGGCGGCGGTGTTAACCACCGCATCGGTTTACACGATATGATATTAATAAAAGAAAACCATATCGAGGCAGCCGGTTCTATTGAAGCTGCGCTTAATACGGCGTTACAAAAAAGTCTACCCGTTGAAATCGAAGTGGAAACTTTAAAAGAATTAAAACAAGCACTCGAAGCCGGTGCGCAACGGATATTACTCGATAATATGAACAATGACACACTGATACTGGCCGTTACAATAAACCAGCAATTCAGTGAAGACAGTCAAATCGACGCTGCAAAACTAGAAGCATCGGGTAATGTGTCACTCGAAAGCATAAAAGAAATAGCCGCAACGGGTGTGGATTATATTTCGGTTGGTGGACTCACCAAACATTTAAACGCCGTGGATTTTTCTTTGCGGTTTAGGGGATAGAATATAATATAAGCTCGTCATTGCGAACGATAGCGCGGTAATCTTAATTAAAAAAGCAGGTAGCCCGGATAGAATAAAATGCAATCCGGGAAACAGCCCTCAAGCTTCCCGGATTTCGCTTCGCTGCATCCGGGCTACGTACTATCTTAAAAAAATTCGGCTTCAATAAAAATGTATAAAAACAGCAAAAGAAAACTAAATCCTAAAAAAATAATAATCACATTGATAATAAAATAAATCATGGAAAATATTACCAAAGGTTTAGTAACCGGTATATTAATATCCAACCCCTTAAAACGTCGATTTTTAACATAATTTGGAAAGCTTACTAAAGTCATATATATCCCTGTTCGCATTAAACTTAATGGCCATGTGGAATAAAAGCCTAGCTCTCCCACAGAAAACCAACGCTCATTAAATAGCAGTGGATCCAGTTTTCGAGGTAATATTAAATGTAGGATATTGATTAAGATAATTATTACCGCCATTAAAAATAACCCCAAAACCACAGTAATCGATATCGCAAAAAAAATGGGGTCAGCTTGCTGGTAGAACTCGGTTAGCGACATATCTGAGATACTCCAGATATAGATAAGAGATCAAGGTGTCGCCCAGCTGTATCATACGCATACCGGCCTGCCTTTTTTCCAAGTGAACTATAAGCCACACTACCTACGGCTAAAACAAGGGCGACAACCCAACCAACCGGTGTTGCGGCAAAGACCAAAGCTAACGTTGTCGCACCACCGAAGATACCCCCTACAAACATCCCCCCCAATGTCTCCGCAAAAATCTGATTTTTTTCCAAATTAGCCTCTGCCTGCCCAATCGAGTCACAGGCCATTTTTAAACTCACCCCGGCTAAAACAACACCGCCACCGGCGGCCAGTTTGGACAGGTTGCTCATCCGCTGGATTTGGTGGCTAATACTGCCGGTGGGGTTACGGCCTTTTTTACGTGAAATACGTAACACCTGGCGCTGGCTTTGGTTGCGGTTTAACAGATGCCTGACGGGTCCCAGCCTGGCTTCGAACTTTTTTATGGCCTGTTGGCGGGCGTAATCGTATTGGCCTTTGCTGAGTTTACCGGCAATTTTGGCTTCGTAGTTTTTAATCAGCGTTTGCAAATGCTGGGTATTGGAGGCCAGTACGGTTTTGAGTGTTCCCATCGTGGCCTGACTTGCACCGAGCATCAAGGGTGTCAGGGTGGCCAACTGTTGCTGCTGGTGTGGTGCGGCTTTGTTCCATTGCTGTTGCAAGGGTTGAAGCTGGTTTTTGCTGATGTTCAAAGGCTGGATAAGTCTTTCCCCAAAGTAAGCCGAACAATACTGTGGCGGGATGTCGATAAACAATAACTGGTTTGGCACAATCTGATTCGGATTTTTAACCTTGGGGTTATCTTTTTGAATT
>JAJRZT010000044.1 GCA_024275115.1 Gammaproteobacteria bacterium | reverse complement strand
CTGGCAGCTGTCATGGGGCATGAAGTAGGTCATGTTCTCGCAAGACACAGTAATGAACGGTTGTCACAAAAAACAGCGGTTAGTCAGGGTGTTGCTCTGGTTAGCGCAGTTAGCAATCCAACATCCACGCTTGGTCAACTGGCTATTACCTCTCTGGGTTTAGGTGCTCAATACGGAATCATTTTACCCTTTAGCCGGACACATGAAAGTGAGGCTGATATAATCGGACTGGATTTAATGGCTAAAGCTGGTTTTGATCCCAGACAAAGTATAGAGTTATGGAGAAAAATGGACGAAGCAGGAAAAGGTAAGCAACCTGCTGAATTTATGTCAACCCATCCATCACATGGTACGCGTATTAAAAATTTATCAGAGAATATTCCTAAAGCCATGAAAACTTATCGACATGCACAATCTTTAAATAAAAGACCTGCCTGTCGTAAATAATCATGAATCCTAATTTAGACCGGTTACATCCCTATCCATTTGAAAAACTTAATCAACTAAAACAAGGCATAACACCTGCCCAGAATAAAACGCACATTGCTTTATCGATTGGTGAGCCTAAACATGGTACGCCAGAGTTGATAAATATAGCAGTAACCCGTCATTTAGACGGCCTGGCAAAATATCCAACGACGAAAGGCATACCGGAGCTGCGTTTTGCTATTTCTGAATGGATAAGTCAGCGGTTCAATATTCCTGTAAAAGATATTGATGCAGAAAGCCAGGTTCTACCCGTCGGTGGTACACGAGAAGCCTTGTTTTCCTTTGCTCAGGCAGTGATCAATCCGTCACATAATCCAGTCGTCATTATGCCGAACCCTTTTTATCAGATATATGAAGGAGCTGCAATACTGGCTGGCGCAGAGCCTTATTATCTTAATACCAATAAGAATTCAGGTTATTTACCTGATTTTGACTCCGTACCCGATAAAATTTGGCAACGCTGTCAATTAATTTTTATTTGTTCTCCCGGAAATCCTACCGGAGCTGTCATCAATGAAGAAAGTTATCAAGGATTGATTGCTTTGGCTGAAAAGCATGACTTTATCATTGCATCTGATGAATGCTACACAGAAATTTATGATGATGAAAACAACCCACCTCAAGGCTTGTTACAAACAGCTCATAGCATGGGTAATAGTGCTTATAAGCATTGCGTCATATTTCATAGTTTATCAAAACGTTCGAATGCTCCGGGATTGCGTTCCGGTTTTGTTGCCGGAAATGCTGAAATATTAAAAAAATATTTTCAGTATCGAACTTATCAAGGTTGTGCCTTACCTTTGTCAACACAATATGCAAGTATTGCGGCGTGGACAGATGAAAATCATGTCAGGGAGAACCGAGATTTATACAGAAAAAAATTTAGCGCCTTTATAGATATTTTGCACCCGGTTTGTACAATCAGCAAACCGCCCGCTGGTTTTTACATCTGGCTTCAAACGCCGATAGATGATGCTGACTTTGCTCAGGCATTATTTGAACAGGAAAATGTTTCTGTTCTGCCTGGCAGTTTCCTGTCTCGTAAAGCAGGAGGAGTCAATCCAGGTAAAAACCACGTAAGAATTGCATTAGTTGCTCCGGTAGATGAATGCATAGAAGCTGCAAACCGAATTAAAAATTTTATTAACACTTTACATTAAACCATTATGTCAAATTTAGAAAAAATTATTAACGACGCTTTTGAAACTCGATCTGAAATATCACCTGCAACTGTCTCTGCTGAAATTCGTTCGGTCGTCGAACAAGCCATTCATTTACTGGATAGTGGTGAAGCGCGAGTTGCAGAAAAAACCAGCGGTGAATGGGTGGTTAATCAATGGTTAAAGAAAGCCGTTTTACTTTCTTTTAGGATTAACGAAAATCGTGTTATTGAGGGTGGAAACACACGTTATTACGATAAAGTTGAGGCTAAATTCGCAACGCATACGCCCGAAGATTTTGTTAAAAGCGGTGTGCGTGTAGTTCCAAATGCCGTTGCGCGTCATGGTTCCTACATTGCCTCCGGCGCTGTTTTAATGCCCTGTTTTGTTAATATTGGCGGTTATGTTGATAGTGGTACCATGGTTGATACCTGGGCCTCGGTGGGGTCTTGTGCACAAATAGGTAAAGACGTACATTTATCAGGCGGTGTAGGTATTGGTGGTGTTTTAGAGCCATTACAGGCAGGGCCAACCATCATTGAAGATAACTGTTTCATTGGAGCCCGTTCGGAAATTGTTGAAGGGGTGGTGGTTGAAGAAGGCGCCGTTATCTCAATGGGTGTCTACATAGGACAGAGCACCAAGATATTCAACCGCATGACGGGAGAAATCAGTTACGGGCGTGTTCCAGCGGGATCTGTGGTTGTGCCGGGTAACTTGCCTTCCAAAGATGGCGCCTACAGTTTATATTGCGCTGTCATTATCAAACAGGTTGATGAACGAACACGTAGTAAAACTGGGCTTAATGAACTGTTACGTGACTAAACTCTCTGTATATAGCTCGCATGGCAAGGGCTGTGGATTTCTAGCGGCTGAGTTTTTGCCGGTAGCTGCGTTGCTGAAAAAGTTGCGTAGCTTCAGACAGCCTGACCTCATTGTATAAAATCAACATGTTATCGCTATCCGTAAGATTTTATATGCTCCCGTTTTATTTAGGTCACTCGCAATAAATAACTCACCAAAATATCGTTCCCACGTTCTACGTGGGAATGAAGCCTGTGACGCTCTGCGTCATTGGACGCGGAGCGTCCTTTGATGAATTCCCACGCAGAGCGTGGGAACAATCTATTGTTGCCTAACCATGGTAGGCTATTTTTTACGAGTTACCTTGGTTAAATAGAATAATACTTTGAAGGAGGGGCTAAAGCCCCTTCTACAAAGTATCAACCGCTGTCAGCCCCGGATGGGATGATAGTCTCCAGAAGGCGCAGGGAAATTTGCCAATCCGAAGTGCGCGATAGCGCGCGAGGGAGGCTAAAATTTTATCCCGAATAGCCGTCGAGCCATTTGTGGTAGCCTTGACGGAG
>JAJRZT010000043.1 GCA_024275115.1 Gammaproteobacteria bacterium | reverse complement strand
CGGCATTCGACAATGAATAAACTCATGACGGCCGTTAATACGTTTATGGTCAGTGTGTCACCTTTTCCAGGAACGTCAGTCCAGCTTGTGAAAGGATAAGATGGTCAGGGATTAGGATCAGTTATTTAGACATATTAAAAGTATCTTATATAAAAAAGACAAAATAAAAGAGCAGGCCGTTGATTATCTAGAAAACTGGGGCAATAAGTTTTGGTTAACAACTGAAGAAAGGTTGAGGGAATTAACTGATAAAATCGAGGAAAATTTAACAGGAAGTTTAAAAAGTAAGATTCCGGGTTTAGATGTCTCGGTTCAGGGTGCTAAAACTCTAACGAAAGAACAAAAACAGCAAATAGTAGAGCATGGTCAGCGAGCTGTATCTGAAGTCCAGGTAAGAGAGTTAGAAAATATTATTACAGTACTCGCAGAAGATATTTTCAATGATTCGCAGCAACAGTACTATTTGACTATTGATACCTTAGATGAAGAATGGGTGGATGATAGAATTAAATATAAATTGATAAAATCACTCATTGATACAATACGTCGTTTTAGAAAGATTCAAAATGTAAAGGTTATTGCCGCTTTACGGCAAGATCTGCTGGATAAGGTTGTACATTCTGCCAACGTACCTGGTTTTCAAGAAGAAAAATATGAATCTTTGTATCTATATTTACGGTGGACTAAATCAAGTTTAAGTGATTTGATTGAAAAACGTATAAATTTTCTTATTAGACGTAAATACCAAAGAGGCGATATCAATTTAAGTGAAATTTTACCACCCAATGTTGGGAAAGAAGATGTTGTTGACTATATGGTTAATAGAACATTCCTTAGGCCAAGAGACATAATTTTATTTTTTAATGAATGTATTGCTGTTGCAGATGGGGAACAAAAATTGTCCCCAGTTACAATAAAAAGAGCTGAGGAACAATATTCGCACAAAAGATTACAGTCACTCACTACCGAGTGGCTAACAATTTATCCCAACCTTCGTTGTGTTGTAAAAATGTTCTATGGAATGAAATCAACATTCAGGGTTTCGGATATTACTAATGAATTTATAGAAGATAAATATACTGAAAATATTGATACCATAAAGGATGTGTCGATAGATCCAATTACACTACAAATCGATAAATTATATACAGGGAGTGGGAATTTTAATTCAGTTAGGAATAATGTCATACGCGAGTTATATCTTGTTGGTTTGTTGGGGATTAAAACAGGTGGGTCTTCGACGATGCATTGGTCGCATTTAAGTAGAATGTCTTTATCATCCGGCGAAGTAAAACCAAGTTCCATTCTTCAGATACATCCAATGTTCTACAGGGCACTTAATATTCAAATTATAAATGAATAATCATACGGCATTGGGGTCGGACCAAGATAACTAATTGATTAATAACATCTGCACGGGGTCAGGTCTTGCCATTTGGAAGAGCAGTGCGCGGGGTCAGGTCTTGCCTTTTGCTTTTTAGTTGGAATCAGAGTGCAGATTTTCTTTATCATGAGTAATTCACTCAATTAACAATTAAACGTTGGAAGTATAAAGATGGAGCAGTATTTTATAATCTTATTATTCATTATGGCTGCTTATGCAGGTATGGGGAATTATGTTTATTTTAAAAAAGTTTTGCCGCAGCTTAAGAATAAAAATAAAAACATAGTCGGTAGTTACTCTCCGTCTGTGCAACAAGTGCATATGCAGCAGTATGTTGGAATTTTAGAGGGAAATAATGAAAGGCCATGGTTTTACTATTTTCTAAAATATAATAACTTTATTGTTTCAATCATTTTTGCGTTAGTTATCTTGTTTGCAATAACTATGTATAAGCAGTTATGAGTAAAATAATTCTTTTAGTGAATGACCAAGTCGCATTTAGTTTTGTTAAGGATGAATCGCTTGATAAGGAGCAGTTTAATTTTTTGGATAAAATGGATAGTGATATGTCGAAGGGGATTAAAATTAACGGCGAGTTATTTAGAAATTCTAATAAACTTCGTAAGCGCAAAACGAGTTTGGGGCCAGAGTAAAAACTTTCTACAGTAGGGCTGGCATTGGGGGCGGACCAAGCTAACTAATTGATTAATCTTGTTTAAGTTCTAAAAATGAGCTTATATTTGGGCTTAAAGCAACGATTTTGTAGCCGAAATGAATACTTTAAATGTAGTAGCTCAGATCTGAGCTGACAGTTGCCCATTTTCGTAGGGTGTCGGTTAGTTTAGCTGTTACATATTAGGGTAGGCGAAGTGGAGGTTATTAAGCTTAAAAGATACACCTGCAAAAATAGAATAAATTATGCTGATTCACCATTCATCGGCTCGAACCAGTCTAACCTATTGATTAACCTAGCTTAAATTGCAGAAGCAGGCTGATATTCAGGCTTAAAATAACTGTTTTATCGCTGAAATAGATATTTTAACAGTGCATCTGGGGTGGCATAATACCCCTATAGGCTCCGTAGCCGTGGCAGTACGCAGGCTGTTATTGGGTTGAACAAAAGGCTTGCCCCCGAGTCTATAATGTACGTGATGGTTTTATCCCGTGAATTTGGGGTGGCCGTGCCGTGACCATGTAGTAATTTTAAATATAGAGATGAGAGAATGACGAATACTGCTAGCCCCACATCAAAACCACCCGAGCATAAACCACGTCCATTGATTGACCTGTTAATCGGTATTGTTATTCCTTCCATTATTCTGATGAAGTTCAGTGGTGAGGCTGATCTGGGTGCGGCGACGGCGCTTGTTGTTGCGCTGGCCTTTCCTTTGGGCTGGGGTTTGTATGAATTAATCCGCTATAGAAAATTTAATTTTATTGCGTTGCTGGGCCTGGTCAGTGTATTGCTGACCGGTGGCATTGGCTTATTAGAACTGGATACGCAGTGGTTGGCCGTTAAGGAAGCTGCCATTCCCGGGATAATTGGCATCGCGGTGCTGATTTCTACTCAAACCCGTTACCCGTTGATAAAAACATTGCTCTATAACCCGAAGATTATGAATGTCGAAAAGATTGGTCAGAAACTTGATGAACAGGGCAGCACCAAAGCATTTGAGGCTCGACTGTTAAAAGCCACTTATTTGCTGGGGAGTACTTTTTTCTTTTCGGCAGCAATGAACTATGTTCTGGCTGTATGGCTTGTTACCAGCCCGGCGGGCAGTGCCGCGTTTAATGAGGAACTTGGGCAAATGACTCTGCTCAGTTATCCGATGATCGCTATTCCGTCCACACTAATGATGCTGGGTATCTTTTATTATCTATGGCGCACGGTGCATGGTATGACTGGGCTTGCACTGGAAGATATACTGCATATGGATAATTCAAAAAAATAAGTTTTGCTTGCTTCACCGGGTTAGTTAATTTTGTTATAAGTTATAAGTTATAAGAATAAGCCTGCATACAGGATTAAAAAAGTTAATCAATTATTTGGCTCTTATATCCAGAGCCAAAGTTAAACTTTTCCTATTTTTATTTAAAGAACTCTCTGAGTAAAGCGAGTCATTGTTTTTCTCGGGCACTAAATAGCTCTTGCTTGAGTTAGGGGATTTTAAAGTTAGGAATAAAAATGAATAGAAAGTTACAACGCTTAAAAAGAAAGCTTGCCTGGTTTTTTGGGATTTATTTGCGTGGCGCGCATATTGCAACTGTGGATACGAAAAATGGTTTGTTGAGTTTTTATAATAAAGATAGAACGCTAGGACGGAGCTTGTCTGTTGAACGTGAGTTTGAATTTGGTGGAATGCATGCTTGCGTAAAGTTGCTTGTTGATAACAAACACATTGTTGAGCCTGAGAAGGGCACAGTGATGGATGTCGGTGGCTATATTGGTATGATTGGTATTGGTTTTCTTACTGCAAAGTTATTTAATAAAGCGCTGATGTTTGAACCAAACCCGGACAGTTTTAAACTGATTGAGCGAAATATCAAACAAAATAATATGACTGACCAGATTCAGGCATTTAACCTTGGCTTGTCGAATGAAGAGTCTGAGTTAATTATGGAGCTGAGCCATAAAAATTATGGTGACCACCGGATCCGTAAAGAAGGCGCTGTTGATGCCGGGTATTATAATGAGGATAAGCGTCAAACAATTCAGGTAAGGGCAACAACGCTGGATAATTTTGTTACAGAAAACCCGGCCATTGATTTTGATAATGTCAAAATGATATGGATGGATATACAAGGGCATGAAGGTAATTTTTTTGAAGGTGCAACTGGTTTTATAAAAAAACACAAAAATGTGCCCGTTGCGATGGAGTTTTGGCCTTATGGGTTATTGCGAGCGGGTGTCCCCCAGGATTTATTTTGTAGCCGTGTAAAAGATTTGTTTACAAACTTCTATATTTTAGACGAGGCAGATAATAAGCTGCATGCTATAGATGAAATTGATGGTTACTTTAAAACATTTTCCCTAACACCATCGGGCGGCTGCCATTTAATTTTAGTGAATACTTAAATATATTTAGCAAACAGCCTGGGTGTAGCACAGAAAAATATCATGGTTTCCCGACAAGCACGAAAAAAAGATGAGCAATACCTGATCCAGGCAAAGCAGCGCTATGACAAGCAACGGCAGCGTAATGTTGCGGCGGTGCCGGGTGTACATGCGTTTGTGGTGGTGCTGGATAATTTAAAGGGCGGCTATAATGTACCTAAAATTTTTCGTTCGGCGGAGGCATTTGGGGCAAACTCAGTGCATTTGGTGAATGTGGACTGGTTTGACCCGGCACCGGCGAAGGGTTCTTTCCGTAAGGTGCCGGCTAAGTTTTATAATGAGTTTGCTACTTGTTATACTGCACTCACTGAACAGGGCTATACCTTATATATGTTAGCGGCCCAATCTGAAAATTCTGGGTCGGAAGAGGATGCAGTATCTTCGCTAAGTTATGATATGGCTTTAGAAACAAAATCGGCTTTTATTTTAGGGCATGAGGCTTACGGGCATTCGTTTGATATGGCAGATTTCCCTCTGGTTAAAAAACTCTCTGTTCCGCACTTTGGTTCGGTAGAAAGTTTGAACGTGAGTATTGCCGCGTCGATTGTAATGTATGAATATGTTCGGCAGCATAATGCAGATAATAAATAATGGAAATATTTTCGCTTGCAGGCCATGACTATATCGAGCTCAATAATTTATTAAAGGTTGTGGGTTTGGTTGGCAGTGGTGGCATGGCTAAAACCTTGATCGCCGAAGGCATGGTTATAGTGGATGGCAACGTCGAATTGCGTAAGCGCTGTAAGATTCGTACTGGTCAGGTGGTTGAGTTTCAGAATGAAATTGTTAAAGTTGTTGCGTAGTGTTAAAAGTAGCGCTGATTATTTTTATTTCATTATTCACTGTGAGCTGTGCGGTGGTGCCGGTAACAAAGCCACATTCGGCGCGTGATAGGGCCTGTGGCCTTTCGACTCATCAATGGAACCTGGACTTAGTGAAGGCCGGTCACTATTCAGCAAGTTGTAATTCGCCAGAATGCATTTTGGTGACGGGAGTGGCGGCGATAGCGGTGGTGGGTGTTACGGCAATTGTATCGGGTTCGATAGTGTTAGTTGGTAATGTGGTTCACTGGGTTGAGCAGCAAGGTCGTTGTGATGCAGAAGAACGGGATCACATTGTAAGCGATATCAATACGCCCCTTATTCAGCAAGGCGGCAAGCCGATTAGAACAAAGCGGGCATTAGAAAAAGAGTTAGAGGAATTATAGTGCGTAGTATAAAGTTTGTTTTTTATGGTTTATTGTTTTTTGTATTTAATACACAGGCAGAAGATGTAACGGTTAACGGTTCTACTGATACCGTTGTTGCCAGCCCAGACACGGTCGCTGTAAATGATGCGCTATTTTCCATCTGGACATCCGAAGCCGAGTTGGGCTTTGTGCAAACAACGGGCAATACCGAAACAGAATCATTAAATCTTAAGCTGGCCGTTGATAATAAACGCAAGAACTGGGAACATTCATTAAAGCTGGCATCGGTGCGAAGTTCAGACAGTTTGGGCACAACAGCCGAGCGTTATCTTATTTTAATTAAGTCGCAATATATATTGAATAAGTCATCGTATTTATTTGATCGTTTACAGTATGAAAATGATCGCTTTAGTGGTTATGACTATCAGGCTTCGGAAGTACTTGGTTATGGTCGGCATTTAGTGACGAATGAAACGTTTAAACTGAATGCCGAGGTAGGTGTGGGTGTGCGGCAAAATGCGCTTGAAAATGGGGCGACTCAGTCAGAAGCTATTGTGATTATTGCCAGTGATTTTGAATGGAAAATTAGCCCGTCTGCAACGCTAAGCGAAGACTTAACCATTGATATTGGTGATGACCGAACAATCAGCAAGTCAATTACGGCGCTAACAACAAAAATTAATAGTTCGTTATCGTCTAAAATTACTTATACTGTCAGAAGTGCATCTGAGGTTCCAGTCGGAACGAAGAAAACAGATACAGAGTTAGCCGCCACATTAGTTTATACCTTTTAGTCAAGGGGAAGGTTATGCCACATCATGAAGCAAAGAGTTGCCCACGTTGCCAGGCCGATTTTGAATGCAAAGTAGGTTCTATACTGGAGTGTCAGTGTTCCAATGTGTTTTTATCTGTTTCTGAACGGGATTATGTCGGTGCCCGTTACGATGACTGCTTATGCGTTAATTGTCTGGAAGAAATGCAAACAGAATTCAGTATTTTAAAGCACGACAAAAAAATACAACAGTTCCTTCAACATTAATGTGAAGGTTGATTAAAGGTAATTATTTTGGAAGAAAAGAAATTTGAGTTGGTTAGTTTTTCGTTGTGCCCTTATGTGCAACGTGCGCGAGCAATTTTAATTGAAAAAAACATTAAGCACGATATTAAATTTATCGATCTTGACAGCCCGCCTGCATGGTTTTTTGATGTGTCACCAATGGAAAAAGTACCGGTTTTACTGGTTGACGGCAAGCCATTGTTTGAGTCAATGGTGATCTGTGAATATCTGGACGAAATTACAGAAGGTTCGTTGCACCCGGCCGATCCTTTTGACAAGGCTGTTAACCGCGCATGGATTGAATACGGTAATACTATTTTAGACGACACTTATGACCTTTTTACAACCAGTGATGAAAAGCGCTTTAAACATATGACGGCCTCTCTGGATGAAAAATTCGATACACTGGAAGATGAATGTTTAACCGGTACACCCTTTTTCAATGGTGATAAGTTTTCAATGATTGATGCCGTGTATGCCCCTGTTTTCAGGTTTCATGCAGCATTGCTCAAATACCATGACCTCGGTTTTTTTAAAGACAGACCACAGTTAAGTTTATGGCGTGATACATTGCTGTCTTACAATACGGTTACCAAAAGCGTGCCCGAAAATTATGCTGACGAACTGGATGCGTATTTACGTAAACAAGGTTCTGTTTTTTCAGAAAAAATGAATTAGTGTTAATGCAAACTTATAAAACACAATACTGGTTGCTGAATGTTCCTGCCTTATGGGATGCCGAAGCAGATGGTGATACGGATGTGATTTATGACAATGCCGGTGTGGGTGAACTGGTTGTTAGCACGTTGTATCAGGATGAGGGTATTTCTGACGAGCAACTCGAAGCGATGGCTGGGGAACATGTTGATTCCGATGCCGACATCGAAGATGTGGTGCTGGGTGATTTTAGTGGTATTGCGGTAAGTTTTGAACAGGACGGCGAATACTGGTGTGAGTGGTATTTAAGGTCTGAAAAGGTATTGTTGTTTATAACCTATAATTGTGATGCAAAGAATGTCGAAGTGGATGATGATGTGGTGGAATCTATTCTGGCCTCGCTTGAGGAAGTCGTTTAATTTTATACTGAATTTATTGTTAACTAGTACAGGAGCAATGCATGGAAAAAACCAATGTAACAGGCCGTTGCTTATGTGGAGAGGTTTGTTACCAATACAGCGGGCCGGTTAAATAATTGTAGAAGATGTATGTTAATGTAAATGAATTCTGTTTGAGAACGGGTGTCCTAACTCAACGAATGAGGGCGTTTTAATGAAAAAATTCTTTGTACTAATTATGGCTACTTTTATTATTGCAGCCTGCGCAACGCCGGTACTTGAAACCAGTCGCGTCAACAAAAGTCTCACACTGGCCATCGCGCTGGATGCGTTTGATAATATGCAGGGTCAGTATGCTTTATGGGGTGGCATTATACTTTCGGGGAAAAACCTGGAAAAAACCACTGAACTTGAAATACTGGCTTATCCTTTAGACGATTATCTGCAACCGATAAAAGACTCAAAATCATTTGGCCGCTTTATTTTAGTTAAGCAGGGTTACCTTGAGCTGGGTGAATACGCCAAAGGGCGAGCGGTGAGTGTTGTCGGCGAGTTAAACGGAAAACGCACCGGTAAAGTGGGTGACAGCCCGTACACTTACCCTGTTCTGGGCGTGCAGCAACTTAAAATATGGCCGGAAGAGTCAAAATACTACTACGATGATTCCGATGTACGCTTTCATTTTGGTGTTGGTATTTTCCATCGTTTTTAGCTTTTGCTGGGTTTGTGCTATTTCCGTTTATAAAAAGTGCCAGTTTGATATTTCCCTAACCAACTGATTTTAGTGATAAACAGGCTGTTGGTTTGCGGTAATAACTGCATAAGAAATACTTAATATAAAATAAATAAAAAGCATGTTTGAATAGAGCTTCATTTCCCAGGACAATAATGCGATGACCCAAGATAAAGATAAGCAGAATAAATCAGGCAATCCTCCAGCCGAAGCGCCAGCCATTCGTGAAATAAGGATTAGCCCGATTGTGCCAACGGAATCGGTGTTAGTCGCAACAGCGCGTGGCATGCGCCCTAAAAAGAAAGAAGAGCGCATTGAACGTGATACGCGCAAACACGTCGAGACCTGCCCTTTCTGTCGTGGTAATGAAGAAATGACGCCACCGGCCTTAATGACAACACCGGATGAAAAAAACTGGGATATTCGTATCGTCGAAAACTTGTTTGCCATTCTTGGTGATGATGAAAAACGTTCTAATCTGGTGATGGGCTTGCAGCAAACCATTGATGGTTATGGCCGGCATGAAGTGATTATTGACCATTCGGAACATGGTATTGCCGTTTTTGATATGCAGCCGACACACATTGCTGAAATGTTTAAGGCGTACCGTAACCGGATGCTGGATTTATATAAAGCCGATGAGCGTATACGTTATGTGCTGGTATTTAAAAATTTCGGCCCGGCTGCCGGTGCGAGTATTCCGCACACTCATAGTCAGCTAATTGCAATGCCGGTTATTCCTGAAAACGTGCATTCAGAGATGCACCATTCACAGGAATATTATGACAAACATCATCAATGTATTTTCTGTAGTTTGATTGATGAGGCTTTAACATTTGAAGCCACCATTTATGACCGTGACTCCGGTCAGGTGCGGCGCAAAGTGGATATTGGCCAGTACATTATTGAGCGCACCGAACACTTTATTGCGATTAAACCGTTTGCCAGCCGTTATGAATGGGAAGTGCATATTTTCCCATTAAAGCATCAGGCTGATTTTATTGACTGCAGCGATGAACACTTGCAGGATTTTGCCGGCCTGTTACAGCGTACCATGAAGCGGCTGGATAATGTTCTGGAAGGGGTGCAGTATAATTACTTTATGCATACCGTGCCGCATGGTGAGGAGTACAAAAAGAACAATAGTAGCTATCACTGGCACCTGGAAATTACGCCCAGAACCAGTATCCCCACAGGTTTTGAACTGGGCTCGGGATTATTTGTTAATACCATTAGTCCAGAAGAAGCGGCGCAGCAGTTACGTGATGTTAAGCTCTAGCCCCTAATATTTTTAATGGGCGGCATTAATAAATCTTTAGCTTAAAACGCAGTTTCATATTCAACTGGTTAAATTCTTGTGCTATACCTGCTTAAGGCTTTGGTGAAATTATACACTGAGCCTTGTCTATAAGGGGGTAATTATGAATGAGCGGCGTTCGAGTTTCCGGCATTTAGTTCATTTAAATGTGCGCTTATATCACGAGGAGTTTGGGCAAATAAACGGGAAAATAACAGACGTTTCCAGTGGTGGAATGTCCGTCGAAGTTGATAATACCGTCAGTCTGAATAATAAATTAAGCCGTGAAATATTAAGTGTTAAACCGGTTAATATGGACGTGATATTTGAGATGGAATGCTTAAGAGTGAACTCGCAGGTGATCAGTTTGCAGTTTATTTCATAGCCTCTGGTTTTTATTTCCAGCTAAAATTAACCGGAATAATATAGATTATTCCTTAAAAATCGCACATACTTGTTTAAATTCATAAGAAAAAGTTATTAACATGGATGAGCGTAGAAAGCACCGCCGAAAAGTCGTAAATGCCCGAGTTAGAATTTTTCACTCCAGCTTTGGCTCTCTGGATACAACAACACGTGATATATCCGATGGGGGGCTGCTCCTTTTGGCCTGCGATCCCTTGCCTGATTTACTGGTGAACGATGAAGTTCAGCTTATCTTTTTAGATTCGGGTGACGTCGATGTTGTTTTTAATATGGACATTGTGCGACATACCGGTTCTGGCCTTGGGTTGAAGTTTCTGAACTATGAAAAAGACGGCGAAATCTGTTCTATTAATAACTTACGGGAAATCTGGGAAAAGCAGAAATAAAATACTTTTTGTGCGTTCGTTCGCGCATCCTTATGATTTTTGTGTTAAATTTTAAATACTTGATTACAACTTAACAGATAAGATTATGATATTTGGTGTTAAGGAACGACGAAATTCCCCCCGCAAACGTGTCATTTCCTCCGTTCGCATCAGCCACCAGTTATTTGGTGACGTTGATGGCCGCTCAAGAGATATTTCTGATGTTGGCTTGTATGTTGTTGCTCAAAATTTGCCAAATTTACCTAAAGGAGCCCATATTAGCTTGCAGCTAATGGACTCCAGTAACCCTTTTATTTTTTTTAATACCCGGGTTGTACGTATGAGCAATAATGGCATTGGCCTGGCTATAGTAGATTATGAAGTTGATGGTGAACGATTTGGCCTGGATGAGCTAAGGCGTCAATGGATGGTTGCCTATCCAAATTATAATATACAAATTTGAATATTTTCTATGCGGGAGCAGGCTTAAATAGTAATGCAAACGATTCAGCTACTCTCCCTTCGCCACTCTGCTTTTTATACCCCCTACCTTATAACCTTTGTTGCTGATTTTTTAAAACAGCAAGGTCTTAATGCGATTTATCGCAGTGTTGCCAATGTGAATGAGCTGGAGTCCGCCCTTATTTCGGGTGAGGCACATGTTGCTCAGTCGGCGGTGGGCGTGAGTATGCGCCAGATTGCCATGGTAGGTAAAGAACAACACAGCTTGCCAGCGTTATTACATTTTGCGCAGATTAACCAGCGTGATGGTTTTTTTGTTGCGGCATCACCACAAACGGCTTTAGCGGTAAAAGACTTTAACTGGAAGCACCTGGAGCATAAACGCATTATTGCTGATCATTTGTTTCAACCGATGGCCACATTAAAATATGTATTGCATCAACAAGCCGTTAAGGTCAGCCGTATCGAGTTTATTGATGCAGGTAATGCAGAACAAAGCATGCAGTCTTTTTTAGCCGGCGAGGCGGAGTATATTCACTTGCAGGGGCCTTATCCACAACAACTGGTTGCCGATGGCAAGGCTGTTATTGTTGCCGCGGTTGGTGAGCCTCTGGGTAATATCGCTTATAGCAGTTTATGCGCAACAACAGACTGGCTAGCCAGCCCCATGGCCAGTGCTTTTATAACGGCATATAAAGCCGCATTGCATTATGTTGAAGAAACAAGCACGGTTATATTGGCGCAACAGTTAGCCGGGCAGTTTGGTAATATTACACTTGAAACCCTGGCCAAAACCATTGAGGCTTATAAAGTATCCGGTAGCTGGTCTTTGAATGCCTGTATTCCCGAGGATGCTTTTGAATGTGCTAACCGGGTATTTTTATTCAGTGGTGATATAACATCGGCTATTGAGTATGACTAAATTATAACCCGGCAGCTTTGTCGAGATAAGAACTGATTTTCCAGGCAATGAGTAAAAAGGACTTAAATTTGAGCACTCAGGAAAAAAGGCAGGAAATGAGAATAGCATGCAATAAATCTGTGCAGGTTATGATGGCAAACAGTCCACCGTTGTTGATGACCGCGTTAAACTATTCAATGAGTGGTGTTGGTATTACCGGTTCAATTTATCAGCTTATTCCCCATATTGGTGAACAACTCAATGTCAGTTTTACTCTGGATGCGACAGAGCTAAGACAGGTTAATATTAATGGTGTTGTAAAATATATTAATCTTGATGGCGGTGTTTATTATCTGGGTTTGGGGCTATGATTTTGATGATTTAAGATTATACTTAATATTGGGTTTGCATAAAAGCATAGTAAATCAGTCTGGTTTTTATGTGGAGCTAAAGTGACTTAACTTAAAAAATTAATAATATTGAGGGATTCAGGATGAAAAAAATTATTTTGTATGGGTTTTTAGTTATGGTGGTTGCTGCGGCAGGTTGTAAAAGCCAAAATATTCGGCCAGCGGCAAAAGTCGATCAAACACCGGTTTATATGAATAACCATATAGATTTCAAAAAAGGTCTGATTGTTCGTAATGCTGTACGAAAAGAGTGTGATCTTGGGGGCAAGTTGGCAACATTTATTAATGATTACAGTCGCGAATATCATTTGAATATGGTTAAGGGTGGCAAAGCAAAGAAGTCAGCGCGCGTTTTAAAAGTTGAAATTATTCATGTGCAAGGTTCTGGTGGCGGTGCCTGGTCTGGTGCCAAGAGCGTTGTGATTGAAGGCAAGCTGCTGGACAATGGCAAGGTCATCGGTACTTTCAGAGGACAGCGCAGTTCAGGCGGGGGTGCTTTTGCCGGTTTTAAAGGTACCTGTTCAATACTGGGGCGAACGGTTAAAGCACTGGGTAGTGATGTTGGGCTTTGGCTTCAAAATCCGGTTATGGGGGCTTACATTGGTGAAGGGGGTTAATAGCAAACCCGGCATAGAATAAAAAAGGGATGTTTACATCCCTTTTTTTATAGCTTTAAATATGAGATTGCTACGGGAATGTCCAAAATAAAAATTAACCTGTATAGCATTATTTTCTGTTTAAGCGGCTTGCTTAGCAGCAGCATCAGTGGGTTAGCACTGGCGGAAGATAACGACGCAGTAACATCTGAAGTCAGTATATTACCTGATGGCAGCTCGTATTCAGGCGATCTGAAATATGAAGTTATTCGTGAAGGTATGGGCTCAAATGAGTGGCCAAATGGTGACCGCTATCATGGTGAATGGTTAAACGATATGCCGCATGGTAAAGGTTTTATGCAACGTAAAGGTAAAGAAGAATACCAGGGACAATTTTTATTTGGTCAATACAGCGGCTTGGGAGATTTAAAAACAATTAATAAGGAACGTTATCTGGGGGTTTTCAGGTTTAATGCGTTAGATGGGTTAGGTATTCTGATTACAGTGAATAATGAATATTATTTGGGGGAATTTTCACAAAACAAACGCCATGGACGTTTTTTATATTTTGAACGGTTGGCCGCCAGGCCTGAACACCATATATGGTTTAACGATGAACTCGATAAAATAATTGGCAAGGGTGATATTGCTGAACAGGCATTAATTGAACAAATGTTACAAAGCTTTACTGCAACAGGACGCAAGCGTTTACAACAACGTAGTGAAAACCGTCATTATCAAATACGTGGTCGGGTCAGAAAACTTGTAAGCAATGTAGATGATACACCGGAACATGCCTACGGTGATTTAATTATTAATTTATTAAACTTGTCAAATTAGTGGTATGTAGGAATGAGTAAAGAACGGGTTGATATAGTCACTGCACCTCTGGAAATATTGTCTGACTCTGAGTGGGAACAGTTATGTGACCATTGTGGACGTTGTTGTTTGATTAAACTTGAAGATGATCAAACCACCGAAGTTTTTTATACCAATATTATTTGTAAACAATACGATATTGAAAAGGGGCAGTGTGGCTCTTATCCAGAACGACAGCAGTTAGTCCCTGGCTGTATCGTTATTCGACAGTTTGGGAAAGAAATTTATTCACAGTTACCGGAAACCTGTGCATATCGCCTGCGTTATAATAATAAGTCGCTACCAGAATGGCATCCGCTGCTGACAGGAAATACCAGTAAAATGCAACAGGCGATGATCTCTGTGCACGACAGGGTTGTTTCAGAGCAAAGTATTCATGAAGAGCAATTTGAAGATCATATTGTTGACGATATTATATAATTAATCCATTATAATGCGCAGTATGAGAACAGTTATCCGTTTTATATTAATGGTCAGCATTGCTCTGTCATTAACCGCATGCGCGACGAGCAGTTCGGGTTTGTCTGATGCTCAAACAAAAACACCCATTAACAAACTTCACCCCAAAATACAGAAATATGCAGAACAACTTTACTCGCAAGATGTGGTAGAGCGAACCTGGGCGGTTTATAATATTGGTAAACTACATAAACATGCAGTGAATATGGTTCCTTATCTGATTGCTATGTTAGGTGACACCGACACGGCTATTATGACGCGCTATATCGGTAAAAATTATGCGTCAGGAACAGCCACAACACCGGCTGATGAAGCGGTAAAAGCCATCGCAAGGGTGGGTGATGCTGCCGTCAAGCCATTATTAAATGCCCTTAAAGACAGTAATGAGGATGTTGTATTAAGAGCAATTAAAACTCTGGGGTTGATTAACAACAGTGAGTCCATTAAACCGCTGATGACGTTTATAAGCCATAAAAATAAACGTGTTCGATTGGAAGCGGCAAATAGCCTGAGTCGTTTTAGAAATCCCTGGGTTGCAGAATATTTATTGGTTAGTTTAAAGCATAAAGATCCGGCAGTACGTTCAACCGCAGTCTATGCTTTAGGTAAACTTAAAAGCCCGGTAACCGTTCCACCTTTAATCAAGTTATTAAAAGATAATGATCCTGCAATTCGTTCACAGGTGTTATATGCACTAAGCAAGTTTAGAGATGAACGTGTTATTCGCCCGCTGTTAAACCAGCTACGTGTTATGGATATGGGTTATCGTTTGGAAGTTATTTCTGCTTTGGGGAATATTCGTGATTATCGGGTTATTGAAGTTTTGCTCGAATTATTAAAAAGAAAAAATAAAAGTGTGCGGCAGGCTGCTGCTGAGTCGCTTGAACAAATTGCCGGTATTTCGTTAGGCACGGGGTATGCTAAGTGGAAGCACTGGTGGGACAATAAACTACAACGTTCACAACGGCGTTAATCAAATATTGTATTATTTATTCAGGCAACCAGTTTATTTCTTTTGCGGTTTGTTTGCCAATAACAACACGGTATAAATTGCCGGGAAATATCGCTTCATTCTTACTCACTGGAATTCTTCCGGCCATAATTTCAGCCTGCTTTTGCGGGTAGCGTGGTTGACTGCCGGGGTTGGCAAAGCCCAGTGGAAAGAGCGGGTAGTTGGTTGCAATATCATATTTATCCACTGCGCCCAGCGTGTGCAGAAACTCGTGGGCAATCACAATATTATTCTTACGGGTGTAGCGCTGGCCTGCATAAGCATGCACAACACCGATGTGTCCTTTTTCCAGGCCTAAAGAGTGCGCGAGTATTTTATTATTAGTGGGGGCATAATAAACGACGTAAATCTGCACGTCCGGGGCGGGGCCGCTACCACTCCCATGAGTAAAAACCCAGTAACGTAATTTTAAACTCCATAGCATGATGTTAATAATCGAACGTGATGCGGGGGGGGATGGCGGTTGTTCAGTTAACTTATTTTCAATATTAATGATGATGGGGTTTTTAATGGGGACTTTGTAATACTCTGCTTCTTCGGCCATAAAGATTTCAATGTCACGAAAGTTATCTTTTTTCAGGTGCTTGATATAACGCTCAGCCTCTGGGCTGTCATCGCCATTAATTGGATATATTGAAACCCATAACGGGGCATCCCAGTCGGTTGCTCGCAGTTGGCTAAGGTAGGTTGATGCCGCCACGATAATTAAAATGGTTAATAAAATAAATATTCGAAGAGCTTTAAACATTTTTAATGAGTCTTATTAAAATACTATATGAACGTTAGCATGTTATGGTGTTTTTGCTAAGTTATTTACTCATAAAAAAATAATTATAGACTCTATTTATAGCTCTTTTAAAGGGAGGGTTTAGATATTTTCTCAGCTTGCACTATACTATATAGTAGTACAGTGGTTTATTCAGATTATAATAATGGAGGTGATAACTATGATTCGTCGTATGTATTTCATGATTCCAGATGT
>JAJRZT010000042.1 GCA_024275115.1 Gammaproteobacteria bacterium | reverse complement strand
TGTTTATTGGTCTGCCGATGAATCGTGATACCGAGCGTATGGTAATGTCAGATATTATCTATGCTTCCAGTAAGCCTGTCGGCTGGGCGTTAATCAAACAACCGACAGACAAGGTGCGTCGCTTTTGCAAAAAGATGCGCATCGAGATTATCGAAGCCGATATTGTTGATCTGTTAATGACAGAAGATCTGCCTACGCCTATAAATACTAATCTTAAAATGACAGAAGCTGTCGCGCAACAATCTATACTGTGACCGGAAACGACAACCGGTAACTCACATAAAATTGTCTGATACTAAATCAGATGATTTTAACAAAAGAGAAAATCTATACCGTAAAGATAAATATGAAGGCCTTTATTAGAGTAGTAGAAATCTGGACGCCCGATTCAAAAAATAACTGTCAGCTTACTCTGGCTGACAGTTATTTTGGAGACTGTCACGACTTTAACAAACAAAGTCAGTCAGTTAGTTTCGCTTACAATGAAGGCTTGCCGGGAACCGCATGGGCACAAGCCAAACCGCTGATCATTACTGATCTTGAACATTCCTGTTTTGTTAGAAAGCAAGCCGCAAAAGCTTCAGCCATTAATTGTGCTATTGCCATCCCCATTTTTTCCGGCCAGTTTCTGTTAGCCGTTATTATTTTATTATGCGGTGATGAGGATGAAGTTGCCGGTGCTATTGAAATATGGGGCAAACATCCTGTCAGAAAAAAAGAACTATGTCTGATCGAAGGTTATTATGGTTCTCTGGATAAATTTGAATGGATCAGCCGCCGCATTGCCTTCCCAAAAGGCTCCGGCTTACCCGGCACTATCTGGGATTATCACCTTCCTCAAATCATTTCTGACATTTCTACATCAAGCTCTTTTCTGCGTGCCAGCAATGCCCGAGTGGATGGTATTACCACCGCTTTCGGCATGCCGTTTATCTACCATGGCAATAAGGAATTTATAGTCACCATGTTATCCGCCAGAGGCACGCCTATTGCGCGCCGCTTTGAAATCTGGCTGCCGGATAGAGAGCATAAATTTCTTTCACTCTACAGTGGACACAGTGAGATACCTTATGATGTTTTTTCCTATCAGGAAGTAAAAAAAGGCCAGGGCTTGATCGGACAAACCTGGTTGACCGGCTGTCCCTGTATAAGTCGCCATCCGGCTAAACGGTCTAAAACAAAATCATCCGCCAATAATGAACCTGGCAGCGATGGACTTAAAGTCAGCGTCACAATTCCAATCATTGAAGAAGGGGTGATAACCGCTGTTTGTGCCTTTACACTTTAGGCCACCTCTAAAAACCACCCCGCCGCAAGCGGGCGGGGAATTAAACCCTAAGAGATTAATTATGGCGCACTGCCCGATCTTACCTCTTTAGGCAAAGCAGTTATCATAATCCGCACACACTTCACACGACGGTGCACGACAGGTATAGATTCCTTCGGTAATACATAACTGCTTGTAGATAAACTTTTTCCATTTCATGTTGTTAACATTTTTTGCTGCCAGTGCCGGAAAGTTATGTAGCATTAACTGGCTTAATTGATCACGTGACCACAGACCAAGATCCTGCCACAGATGATCCTGCCCCTGACATGCCATAGCAACAATGTTTGCCATCCAGCTTGCCGATTCAAATTCAGCCGCCGGTCGAACAACTCTGTAACTTAGCAATAATTGCAAAACATCTTCACGCTCATCATCACGTTGTTGATCAGAATATCGCACAGGCATATCAAATAAAGTCTGCGCCAGGCCTGGAAAGTGTGTCATTAACAGTTGATTAAAATCCTCTTTAGCAAGACCAAAATCAAGCGGCAATACACCATCACCAGCCTGCCAGCTAGCTAACATACAGGCATAGGTTTCGTCATTGGACAGGCCACTGGCAAACGCCATAATGCGCAGACATTCTTCTTCTAATAAATTAGTTTCAACTGTGGCTAACATATCTTAATCAGACAACTTTTCTATGCAGGCTTCAGACTAACATCACCAAGTATCTGTGCCTGACATGCCAGTCGCTGGTGTCTGCCACCCATGTTTTCACGTAGCACTTTGTCTTCCAGTACCGACGGTTCACTCAGATTGTCCCAGCCTTCTGTCACTTCCATTATACAGGTGCCGCAATCACACTCACGGCAACCATAGATAATGCCGGAGCCGACTTTTTCTGAGACTTCAATTGCACGCGTGCCTACCGGCACGTTCACGGTAAGATCGATATCTTCAAATGTTACTTTTGCTTTTGCCATGTTATTTCTCCAATGTTAAAAAAACGGTTATATATGTATCAGCAGATCAGTCTTATGATCTAATAGCGCATTAACGCGCCTGAATTTCGGCCATCGCCTGCGCCATTTTTTGCGGTGGGATACCTGTCAACGATCCCGGCCTGTTCACTGCCTCATCAAAACCATCAAGAATGGCACCTTCAACAGGGCAGATACTTGCACACTGTGTGTCAGCAAAATCACCTTCACACTCTGTACATTTTTTTGTGTCGATAAGAAAATGCAGGCTGGCTTGATAGATTGCATCACTCGGGCATAATGACTCACAGGCAAAACAACTTACACAACTTTCGATAATACTTAATGCCATAACAACACTCCTAGGCTGAAACTTTCTGTTGATTATTCACCTGATGGTCAGCGTGCGCCACTTCCAGTTGGCCGTTATCAAGCATCTCCTGATAAACCGCTGCCACCGCTTCTTCAACAGGCTGCATGGCATACTCACCGTTGGGCTGTATCCCCGCCTGTTCCAGTTTTTCCCAGGGCTCAATACCGACCTTTGAACACAGAACAGCTTCACAACCGTGCAGTGTTTTAATAATTTTATCCAGCGTAGTCTCTGCTTCACCACAACTATCACCGCCGCTGCAATACAAATCAACTTTTCGGTGACTGACAAAACGTACATCATTCATCGAAGCTTCATAGATAAGAAATTCACGGGCATGACCAAAGTGCTGATTGATAACACCACTGCCCGTGGTAGCAACCGCCATTAACACCGGACGCGGCTGTTTTTTCTGAAGCCCTGTCAGTGATACCAGAACACTGTTTTCTTTATTTTGTTTCGCCAGTAGCTCGGCCTCAATCGCTTTATGCACTTTTTTCCGTTTCACCATAGCCGCTTCATAATCGATATCCATACGCTCTACTTTTTCCATGCTGAATTCATCGCCCCGGTCTTCACCCAGCATACCGACCGCATCGGCGCGGCACTGACGACAATGGCGCATCATATTCATGTCACCCGCACATGAATCCTGTAGCGCCATTAATTCAGCATTTTCCGGCCCACGCTGACCCATCACACCATAAAAAGTCCCGTGTTCGGCTTCAGCAATTAATGGCATGACGTTATGCAGAAAAGCGCCTTTCTGTTTTACAACTTTGCTGACTTCTTTTAAATGTTGATCGTTAACACCGGGAATCAT
>JAJRZT010000041.1 GCA_024275115.1 Gammaproteobacteria bacterium | reverse complement strand
TTTATCAAATGCGACGGGGATCATCTTCATCTGGTTATAGTCATAGTCCTTGAAGTGGGGCATGGTGTACCCTTCCTTAATATATGATTACGATATGAAGATCATAACTTATTTTTGAGTTTTTCTACAGCTTCAACGTTATAGCTAAGCGGGCGCGGCGCTTTTCCGCGATCCGCTTTAGCGCCTTGTTATATTGTTGCGGTTAACTGCGATTGCCTTAATTTACAATACCTACGGTGTAAATGTAAGTTGCTTTTAAAACAATCAGCATTAGCCGTTGTTAATATTTGGCACCATTGATGACTGCCTTTTTATGGTTGCAACCATTCGGGGCGCGCCCTGGAAGCAATAACAGAATTTTTGATATTGCGTCTTTGTGTTTTAGCGTGTGCCTACCTGAAAGGTTTCAGGCGTACACGGTACTATTTGGTTGCATAGCCATTTTAAGATTGGTAATCATCGTGATGATGCAAAGAACTATTGCTGCAACAAAAAACAAGATATGCCTTTCATTTTTTTGCAATATAACGCCTTGCTCAGCGGCAATTTAAAGTGGCACGTTTTTGCGAATGCAAAAAAAGTGACGCTTTAAATTGTCCGCTGTAGCTAATTGTTATGCATTTATCGCTTCGATCAACTGCTTTCCATAAGCCTCTGCCACAACCTTCACCCATGAAGGATTTACTACAAATAGAAAGACAAAAGAATAAACCATGTAAAATATTGTTGCAGTAATAATAATATTTGTAACTTCGCCCCCGTTATAAACTGGAATGAAGAGTAGTGCTGTAGCAATTATTGATGACAATATACAAAACCATTTGATACCTAACAAATTGCGCCTGAACCCATAATTGATATTCTCCTTGAAAACAAGGTTGTACTTTTTTTGATCTCTTGTTTTTCCGCGCAGATAATCAGACCATGAAAGGTATATTTCATCCGCTTTGGTTGGCTTCTGTAATTCATCTTCTTTTGATGGTGATTTAATTTTAGATATTTTTGATAGAACTTCGTGATATTTAAGTTTCGCGGGGCTTGGTAATCTATTATCACGGTGGCGAAATATTGTTACCGACGGCATCCCTCCCCATTTTTTGAATAGTTCCGATTCAATCGATTTACCTCGGTCTCTTGCAAGGTGAGATAACAGTTGTAGTAAACCAACTGCCGCAGCTATAGCCACAAAACCAGAAAGTGTAGAGAATACCTTTGGGTATGATATTGAGACACCTGTCATTATTGGGAAAAGGCATATTAGTGCGGGATATAATCTCGCTTTTCTCTCATACGAGTCAGTAAATTTAGATAAATCAATCATCATCTTCTACATCTGAGTAAAACGGTAATGGGTCTGCTTTTCCCCATCCTCTATCTGGAGTACCGTTTGCGTGATGACATATGGTTGATCCTTGAGTGGCAATAACCTTAGCTCCACGGCGAGCAAATGCATTTGCTACGCGTTTGTTCGGGTGCTTGGGTTCACCATCTTTTGCCGCAGAAATTATTGTTGTAAATGAAGCCGCTGAATCCTTTGAAACGGGACTACCTACTAATCGATTTAAAATAGTTGGACCAATATTCCTCTTACTTCCATGGTGTGGCGTTTGAACAAAGGAAAATTCTTGCAATGGGAAGCCCAGTTCTTCAATCTTATTTGCGGCTTCTTCGAGAGCTTGCACGCCTGCATCTGCTGTAAAAAGATGTTTTTTACCATCAAAATCAAAAAACAGAATAATACTTGAATTGTTTTCATTTGAAGTCGCATCCTCTGCTGGGTCAACAAGTTTCTCATCATCCCAAGATTCCGATATCCAATTTACAGCTTTACGTGCTGCCTCCATTAGTCCTTTTAACAATCCAGTATTTTCAATTGAATCTTCAGTTATCTCGTTAATGGATCTAAAATTTACTACTTGTTCTAAATAATAATTACCAGAGGGCCCTACAATGTGAAGTGACGGTATGTTTGGTGCTTCTCCATCGGAAAATGCGTGATGTACTGGTATATTTTTTTCATTGGCCAGTTCATATACCCTATGTGCATATGGATGCCCTTCTTTCAACCTCTGTATAAGGCTCTCTTTGGTTACGCGCCCATCAGTTACTGAATCATAAAAATGATCTACATAATCCCACGGGCAGTGCATTAAGACTTTATTTACTGTCATTTCTTCTAAAACTACAGACAGCCCTGAAGCGTGATCTTGGTCAGGGTGAGTGCAAACAATGAAGTCTATTGTTTCTGTTCCATAATTATCCCTAACATGGGAGCATACTTTTTCACCAGTAACCTTAGTGCCACCATCGATTACCCCAACTATCCAGGATTCACCGTTATCACTTGAATATCGGAGACAAATAGAATCACCTGAACTTTCGCCTTCCCCTACGGGAAGAAAATCTACTTCATAAAGCATGTTGTTCCCTTTTTTGCATAACGTTTAATTAAGCTGCCCGTAACACATTGTGGTTTTTGTGGTAAAAGAGCGCAGCGATACCACAAAAGGCGCAATGTGTTACGGGTCAGTTTGAATTTCTTGTTAGAAATGTTTTTAAAGACCTATAAATATAAATAATAATTAATGGAATGATAAAAACAGGTATAAACCAGCTAAACCAGATAAATGCCGCATAACCATAGTCAAAACTGCAAGTATTGCTATTAATACAAAAAACATCCATTGGGTTATGGTCGATACCCGCATATAGCGCAACACTTGCAACAGAGGCCGACACAATAAAAATTAAAAATATTAGCACTTTCATTTTTTTCGCCTTTTTTTCAGCACCCAAGGCTGCTGCTGGTATATCTTATTAACGCGTGCCCCATAGTTATTTACTTTCTCCGCACCTAAAAAGTTATATATATACTTGCAATTTTAGCTATTGTTGGTTTTTTAATTCTAGCCTGTATTCTCGCTAATATAATAATACCAAAATCAATATTATAATGCGGGCAATTTAATAACTCTTTAGTTATTCCTAGTTTTTTCCAATAGCTATAATATATATTCATTGGAAGTATGCTTTTTCGCATAGGAAAGCGCTTTTCTAAAAAATCAGGATACATATTATCGTACCATCCATGCGTTGTTTCCATGTACATGATAGCCATAGCAAGTTTTGACTCAACTTTATGCTTTTGTGCGGAACTAATTATTAACCCACGCCACCGAACAACCTCACTTTGACTATGAAGCTCGATTAGTGGCTTACTCGATATTGCATTAGGATTAGCTTTAATTTCGAATATTGCCGGGGTATTTTCAATAATGCTTTTTTTCCTTTCTAGTTCATTATTGATAATTGGTATTGTTGCTGCTTCCATGATTATTCCTCCTTGATTTTTCTAACAGTTATATATACAGAATAGAAACATTCTAAATGCCTCTATTTACGGCTTTTGTTTCTATATATAGAAATTAGCTTCTATTTATAGGTACTTTATTCAATTCAGTCAACTCTATTCTTGAGCTTAGGCCTGCTTTTCTTGCCGCTCTCTCATTAATAAGCCATGCCTGGTCTTTTTTTGACCATATTCCACCCTGTCTTTTTACTTTACAGTACTGCTCATATACCCGTGATCTTTGAAAGTGCTTGATTTTTTATTTAAAAAGATCATTACACTCACATGATCACCGCACAAAAGAAGAAAAAATAAAATTAGAATCTCGACACAAAAAGTCTCGAGATAAGCGAGAGTGTGATCGTATTAAAGCCGTATTGTTATCTGATGAAGGCTGGACTTCAACAATGATTTATCAAGCCTTACGCAAACATGAGGCGAGTATTGTTTGTCATCTTAATGATTTTATCCGGGATCAAAAGTTAATGCCTGAAAGTGGTGGTTCTGAGGGCTATTTAAACGAAGAACAAACACAACGTTTAATTCAACATTTATGTGATGTCACTTATTTACATACACACCAAATAGTCGCTCACATCAAAAAAACATTTGCTGTTGAATACACCGTTTCAGGTTTAAATAAATGGTTACACCAACACCATTTTAGTTATAAGAAACCTAAAGGTGTACCTCATAAATTTGATACTGCGAAACAAGCGGCATTCATCGAACATTATGAACAGCTAAAAGCATCACTCAATGACGATGAACCCCTGCTATTCATGGATGCAGTGCATCCCACTCAGGCAACTAAAATAACGGCGGGATGGATCAGAAAAGGAGTCGATAAGCCGATTGAAACAACAGGTAGTCGTACCCGACTTAATATTGTTGGTGCGATCCGGTTAGGACATTTATCGGAAGCCGTTATTGATCAATACAAGACGGTAAATGGTGATGCGATTATTGAGTTTTTAAATAAAACCCGGAGTTTTTATCGTTCAAGCAGCACGATTCATCTTGTACTTGATGGCGCAGGTTATCACCGCTCGTTAAACGTGGTTGAAGAAGCAGAAAAACTCAACATCAAACTACATTATCTTCCTCCTTATAGTCCGAATCTCAATCCCATTGAGCGGCTTTGGAAAGTGATGAATAAACATGCCAGGAATAGTCAATATTTTGCAACAGCGAAAGAATTTCGAGAACGGATCGATCGATTTTTCACAACAACGCTCCCTGATATTGCGGATTCGTTAAATAGTACGATTAATGACAATTTTCAAAAGTTGGGATCCGCACATTGAAGTCGTTTGGGTATAAAAGTACTTGAGTCAAATAGTTTTATCTTTACCCAATTCGACTTCTTCCCTGCCGGCGCAGCGCCATTAATATAAATGGATGTATGCCCTTCCTGAAAGTTAGTGGGAGAATTGGTGGCTTTATTCAGCGCCAGCGTCCTGCACGCCAAACTCTACTTTTAGATTGCGTGCTTTGGGTAAAATAGTATACATTTTAGACTTTACAGGATTTGAATTTTGGCTATCGACAATTTTATTCAGCTACAAACAAATACGGAGTTCTTTCCTCAAGTGCCAGCGACCCTGCACACCGCAGAATTTAATATAACCGAATACCATGACATATTTTTTACAGATGAAAACATCCTTTTTCCTGACAATATTCAGCGTGCCGTCACAAAACGTAAAGCAGAATATTTTGCAGGGCGTTATCTGGCTAAACAGGCATTCGCTCAACATGGAATAAAGGCATTCGACCTGCGCAGTGATCCCCGGCGCTGCCCTCTTTGGCCAAATGGCCTTGTGGGTTCCATTAGCCATACAAAAAATATCGCGATTTGTGCTATTGCAGAGCAAACACGTATTAATGCATTAGGGATTGATCTTGAGTTTTGGATAAAAAAACAAAGTGAAAATCTTATCAAAAGCACGGTTATCAACCCACAAGAAGAACAGCTTCTAAAAGGCTCGGGGCTGGTTTTCAACCAGGCTTTAACGCTTATTTTTTCAGCAAAAGAGAGCCTTTTTAAGGCGCTGTACCCACAAGTCGGGTGCTATTTTGATTTTTCTGCTGCATTATTGACCAATATCGATAAGAAACAGCAAAAGGTGGAATTGATGCTTTGTGAAAATCTAGGCTCAGTCTATCAGGCAAACCAGTCTTTTCAGGTGCACTATGTTTTAAGCGATGATTTCGCACTCACATTAGTTGAGATTAAGCCTGCAAAAACAGTCTCACTGAAGAAATAGGCGCTTAGTCACTAATCAACTCTAAGTCATTGTTTTTATAGTATTTTTTAGTGCGCACTAAGAATCCAGACTAAGCGCATGCTGGTACAGCTTATTTTTGCGTAAACCGGTGATTTCAGCGGTCATTGCCGCTGCTTTTTTGGTAGAAACTTCGTTTAATAGTAATTTAAGGATGCGTTCGGCCTCCGCGTCCACCTCGCCACTGTCAGGTTGAGCCGTTTCACCTTGCACCACCAGTACAATTTCACCTTTTCGCTGATTACTATCCGCACTGACCCAGGTATGCAACCCCTCAAGCGTGTCCGCTCGAATCGTTTCATACATTTTGGTCAGTTCGCGCATAAAAACGGCCTGCCGAGTGGCTCCAAAATACGCGCTAAGATCCGACAAGGTGTCAATGATCCGGTGTGGTGCTTCAAAAAAAACCAGCGTATCCGTTAATAATGCCATTTCCTTGATACGCGCAATGCGCTGCGTGCTTTTTGCCGCTAAAAACCCTTCAAAATGAACCCGATTAGTTGGCAACCCGGCGGCACACAGTGCTGATGTTAAGGTACTGGCTCCGGGAATGGGAATAACTCGAATACCCGCCTGGTGCGCCTGCTGAACCAAATAGTAACCGGGGTCACTAATAAGTGGAGTGCCGGCATCGGAAATTACCGCTATCGACTGGCCGGCCTGTAATTTTGCAATTAAATTTTCACAAACACCACGTTCGTTATGCTCGTGCAGAGATGTTAAGCTACCGGTAATAGCAAACTGTTGTAATAAAGGCCGACTGTGGCGAGTGTCTTCTGCTGCAATTAAGTCAACATTTTTCAGAGTATCAATCGCGCGTTGTGACATATCGCCCAGATTACCAATAGGTGTTGCGACAATATATAAAATACCGGGTATGCTGCCCGATGGTGTATTGCCCGATGATGTATTACTGGCCGCGTTCACTTATAATCCGTACCATTAATTTAATCTAAATAAAGATATTGTAATGACTCAAATACCAGGCCGTAACATTTTCAGAAACACACTACTTTTATTCGCTCTTATCTCACTCACAGCCTGCGGCACCGCACCCGAATATTCTGACAGCATCGCTGTCGACACAACCATACCCGAAATCAACGCCGAGTCCATTCAAAGTAATACACTGCTAATTAAACAGCAATACCAGACCGCCGTTGACTTTTACCAGCAAGCACTCGCCCAGTCCACATCCGAAGAACAAACACAATATATTCAATTACGACTGGCTGCGAGTTTCGCACACATTGACCAATTACACCAATCACGACAAATTCTAGCGGCTATTGATGCAGCATCACTCACGGCAGCTCAACAACAACTGCTGCTTTTAGCCAAAGCCAATATTGCCATTGCCGAAAGAAAAGCCGATGAAGTATTACGAATATTGCATACAAAATTTGCAGTTAACACCGATGCAAGTTTACTGGCAGAATACCATTTACTTCGGGCACTTGCGCTGTCAATGCTCGGCAACCCTTTAGACTCCGCTCAGGAACGTGTTTATTTTGAGAATTACATTCAGGATGCCGGTTTAATTCACGCCAACCAGAAAAAGATTTGGGAACTGCTTGCCAATTTATCCATTCGTTCCTTACAACAATTGATGACCGCCCCGGCACCGGATGTTTTAAGTGGCTGGATGGAACTGGTTAAAATAGCAAAAGCCTATCAGCTAAATCCAGTCGACTTGAAAATCCAGATAAGCAAGTGGCAACTCAATTATCCAGATCACCCAATACAACAAGCCATGCTGGAAAATTTAATGCTGCGCAAACAGGAAGACGTTGCCGTTCCTGACCATATTGCATTGCTGCTGCCCTTATCCGGTAATTTTTCAAAAGCATCAGACGCAATCCGTGATGGCTTTATTGCTGCCTATTATTCCCAAACCACTGAACGTAAACAAAGTATTAAGGTGTATGACACAGCCGACACAACAAAAAGCTTTGCCGATATTTACCAGCAAGCCGTCAATGACGGGGCACAATTTATTATTGGCCCGTTACGTAAACAATCCATACAGCAATTACTTGAGTACGATATTTTACCCGTTCCCACCATGGCATTAAATTATATTGGCCTTGATGCCCCACCGCCGAGTAATTTATATATGTTTGGCTTGTCTCCCGAAGAAGAGGCACGTCAGGTGGCACAACGCACCTGGCTTGATGGTTATATTCATGCAGCGGCTATCTACCCATCGGGGCCCTGGGGTGAGCGCGTCTTTAATGCCTTTAAAACACAATGGGAAGCCATTGGTGGGCTGGTCGTTGGTCAACAAACCTATAACCCAACTAAGCGTGATTTTTCTCGCCCTATCCGCAACCTGCTGGAAATTAATGCTAGCCAGCAACGCTTCCGAAAACTCACCACCGTATTGCAGCGTAAAATTAAATTTACTGCACGCCGTCGTCAGGATGTGGACTTTATTTTTCTGGCTGCCTACCCAAGGCAGGCGCGACAAATTCGGCCGCAAATAAAATTCTATCATGCCGCCGATATTCCTGTTTATTCCACCTCACATGTTTTCACAGGTAATTTAAATCAGGAAAGAGACCGCGATATGGACGGCATGATCTTCGGTGATATGCCCTGGGTACTCACAGAAAGCACCTCCCACCATGGTTTACGTGCCGATATTGAATCACTTATTTCAGATGCGGGTAACCGCCTGCAACGTCTTTATGCTTTGGGCATCGACGCATTTAATATTATTCCGGCAATCCATACCTTAAGCCATTATTCCTACGAACGTTTCGATGGCGAAACCGGCAGCTTGAGCCTGGATGAATATCGGCGGGTTAAGCGCCAGTTAACCTGGGTTACCTTCCGCAGTGGCCGACCCAGCCTGATTAGCAATAATTAATGAGCCTGCTCGGCAAAGCAAAACATTTATTAACAGGCGAAGCCGCCGAACAGGATGCTTGTGAGTATCTAATCAAACAAAAATTAAAACTTGTTTATAAAAATTACCGTTGCCGCTATGGAGAAATCGATTTAATTATGCAAGACGGAGAGTCGCTTGTTTTTGTTGAAGTACGTTACCGAAAACACAGCCAGTTTGGTGGTGGCGCAGAAAGTGTCACCATTAACAAGCAACGAAAATTAATTAAAACAGCCAGCCACTACTTACAGCAAACTTCAAATACAGCGAAATTTGCTGCCCGCTTTGATGTTATTGCTATCGCCCCCAGCAATAATAATAAACAAAGTGAAATTGACTGGATAAAAGATGCTTTTCAGGCGTAAAATCAACTCTGAATGAACTAAACCCTATTAAAGAGAGACACTATGAACAACAAGCAGGTTTCTTCTGATGTTGAAAAAATGTTTGCCCAAAGCATTGCTACCAAACAGGCAGCAAAAGATTGTTTAATTGAACCCATTACCCATGCTGTCAACCTGCTTGTCGATGCGCTAAAAAATAACCACAAAGTTCTAGTTTGTGGCAATGGTGGTTCTGCTGCTGATGCACAGCACTTTGCCGCTGAGCTGGTTTGCCGCTTTGAACGCGAACGGCCTTCGCTACCCGCCATCGCATTAACAACCGACAGCTCACTACTCACCGCAATATCAAACGATTACTCATTCAAAAATGTTTTTTCCCGACAGATATCAGGGCTTGGCCAGCAAGGCGATGTGCTGATTGCCATATCAACCAGTGGTCAGTCTGAAAATGTTAGTCAGGCAATCAATGTCGCACATGAAAAAAAAATGACTGTTATCGCTCTCACCGGCCGTGATGGCGGCAACATTGCAGGGCAACTCAATGAGAATGATGTGGAAATTCGAGTTCCATCCAGTTCAACAGCCCGCATACAGGAAGTTCATATTCTGAGCTTACATTGTTTATGTGATCAGATAGATGTACAACTATTTAGTTAATTTAAACGATGTCTGACAGAATATTACATCCTGAATTTTTAGAACAACTTCAAAGCTGCATTCCTGCGAATGCCTGCTTCACCGATCCATCCGACTGTTATGCCTATGGTTACGACAACAGTCGTAACCACCAATTACCCCATGCCGTTGTTTTACCCACCAATGAAGATCAAATACAAAAAATTGTCAGTCTCTGTAATAAATATAAGGTTGCATTAACAACACGCGGGCGTGGCACAGGCACAGCGGGTGGCAGCGTTCCACTGCATCAGGGTGTTGTTTTGTCCACAGAAAACATGGCTAAAATTATAAACATTGACCCGCAAAATAGAATGGCTACCGTGCAACCCGGTGTTTTAAACCAGACTTTGCAGGATGCGCTCGCCGAACACCAGCTATTCTGGGCGCCGGATCCAACCAGTGCGGCATTTTGCAGTATCGGTGGCAACCTGGCGATTAATTCGGCCGGCCCACGTGCCGTTAAATACGGCAGCACCCGGGACAATGTTTTAGGCCTTCACGCCATCACCGGTAATGGCCAAAAAATTAAAACCGGTGTACAAACAACAAAGGGAGTGGTGGGTTATGACTTAACCCGACTCATCATTGGTTCCGAAGGCACACTTGCAATCATCACCCAGGCCTACCTGAAATTACTCCCCTTACCTGAAACTAAAGCCACTTTACAACTTTTTTATAAAAACATTGAATCAGCAACCGAAGCAATAACAAAAGTAATGGCTCAACCCGTTAGCCCCTGCGCACTGGAATTTATTGATTCAGCCTGCCTGGATATTATTCGTGAGCATTCAGATGAAGCTATACCCGCTAATGCAAAGGCACTATTAATGATTGAAGTGGATGGTAGCCGTGACATCATTAAAGCTGCTGTTAACAGTATTTCAGCAAGCACAGAAAATAACGGGCTGATTGAGTGTAATATTGCAGAATCAAAGAGCGATATAGAAAAAATATGGAAAACACGCAAAGTTCTTTCACCGGCATTACGCACCATTGCACCGAAAAAAATTAATGAAGATGTCGTGGTTCCCGTATCAAAAATTCCGGAATTGATTAAACAACTGCAAATTATTTCAGACAAATACAGTATTCCCATTGTTAACTTTGGCCACGCCGGTAATGGCAATATTCATACAAACTTATTGTTAGATGAAACCAACCCCACCCAGGCTAATAACGCACAGCCCTGCTTAAATGATGTGTTTGAACTGGTGTTAAAATTAAACGGCACCCTGTCCGGCGAACACGGTGTGGGTATTGAAAAACGGGATTACGTTGGCAGAGAAATTGATAATAATACGTTAGAACTGATGCGGCAGATAAAAACACAGTTTGATCCGAATAATATTCTTAATCCAGATAAGATGTTTCCAATTGTTAAATAAATAGTGAGAATTTCCAGGAAACTCTGAGGGATAACGAGAGGTTCAAGTACAAGGCAAAAGATTTCTCAAAAAGCGGAGGTTTGCACATGGATGTGCTTAGTTCGCAAAGCCCATGGACGGGCGAGAGCGACTAACAATTAGTAAGTGAGCATTTTTGAGAAAGCTTTTCGGAGTGCCCCATCTTTATTATTTATATAGAGGGTAAACGCCGTAATTGAGTCTCTCGTTATTCCTAAGGCGGATGAACCGCTAAGGGCTAAGTCATTCCCGTTAATAAAATCAACATCCAGCGTTTCAGTTTCAAAACCATGATTTTCAATAACATCGATAACTTGCTGTAAATCAAACAACTGATGTGAGGTAATCATTACTAAATGACTATCTGATGATACCCGTACACTAATTCCGTTTATTTCATTTAACTCTGCTTCCAACTGCTCGGCCTGATGGGGATAAATCATGCCGTATACTTCAAATGAAATAATTCTCATTATCGTAACCTGAACAACTGTATTTATGATAAATAGTTTAGCAGATTATACATAACCTTGTTTCAAAAAAAGAACATTAAAACTAAAAATATAAACAGATTTTACTTTACAATTTTTAAACTGGGTTTTTTATTTGGGGCTGGGGTAGAGCCCTGGGTTGTTCCTGAAGTTGTAGAACCAGGCGCAGAAGGATCACTGGGAGCCGGATCAGATGAAGGTGGTTCATCATCAGAGCCATCGGTATTAAACATCATACCCCGCCCATTTTCTTTTGCATACACTGCCAGGGCAGCGTCAACCGGAAAAGAAACTTCCATTGCCTTGCCACTAAAGCGCGCACTGAAAATAACAAACTCATTTCCTAAATTAAGGTTTTGAGTTGCACCGGGGCTGACATTTAACAGGATCTTACCATCTTCAACATATTCAAGCGGGATGACAACGTCTTTGTAATTGGCATCAACCAGAATATAAGGCGTTAAATCGCTATCAAGGATCCATTCATGCATGGCTCGAATAAGGTAAGGTCGACTTGAAACCATGTTCAATTAACTCAGGCGCGTAATTCTTTTTCAGTTTCAGTCATGCTTTCTTTAAAGGCTTCTCTTTCAAAGAGTTTATCAGCATAATTAATGAGTGCTTTCGCCTGTATGGGCAAGGTAATACCGTAAGAAGGCAAGCGCCATAACAAAGCGGCCAGGGCACAATCAATCAACGTGTATTCGTCACTCATAAAGAAAGGTTTTTGTTCGAATATAGGTGAAGCGCCCACTAAACTGTCTTGCAATGCTTTACGTGCATTTTCAACATCTTCGCCATTAGTAATTTTATTCGATAGCGACATCCAGTCTCTTTCGATTCGTTGCAATAATAAACGAACCCGAGAACGTGACACAGGGTCAACCGGCATTAACGGTGGATGCGGAAAACGCTCATCCAGATATTCAACAATAACCCGCTGATCGTATAACGTAAGGTCACGATCAACTAAAGTAGGTACCTCATTATAAGGATTCAATTCCTGTAAATTTTCAGGCGTGTTATCTAAATCAATAAAAGTTGAATCGTAACTGATCCCTTTTTCGGCAAGTACAATTCTAACCATGTGACAATAGAGATTTTTGTCACTGCTAAAAAGCATCATTGCTAAACGTTTATTTGCTACTTGTACCATTTTTAACACCTATAAACTTTTAAATAAAATAAAACTGAAACTACAAACAAGAAAAGAGGGTTGCCCCTCTTTTCTTGTTTATTTTGTTTTATGTACATTTCATAGAAATTCAGAAACCAGAAAATACATTAAATATTGCTCCTAGTGAACGTCCTTCCAGAATTCTTTCTTCATTGCGTACGACACAATAAATAATAAGAACAAGAAACCAAGAACGTATACACCCATTGTATAGCGTACTAATTTGGCCGGCTCGCCCATATATTCAAGGAAGTTAACCAGATCGGTTACCGCACTGTCATATTCAGCCGCGCTCATTGAACCAGGAACTACTGTTTCAAAGTCAAGGGCAAGCTTTTCATGCCCTTCTTTATCAGCCCCTTTTGCGTGAACAGGCCTTTTCAGACCTTCTAGTTCCCATAAAGCATGCGGCATACCGACACTTGGAAAAACGGTGTTATTAACACCAAAAGGACGCGACTCATCGATGTAGAAAGATTTTAAATAAGTATAAATCCAGTCCGCACCTCGAGCACGTGCAATCACTGATAAATCAGGAACCGCTGTACCGAAATAAGCCTTACCATCTTCAGCCGACATTGCAACAGTCATCAACTGACCGATTTTTTTAGGCTTGCCGTCTTTCTCTTTAGAAAAGTCAGCTGGGAAAATCATATTTTCCTCAACCTGTTCATCCGTCAATTCAAGATCTTTAGCCATACGACTATAGCGCATATAACTGGCGGCATGGCAGTTTAGACAATAGTTTACAAATAATTTGGCTCCACGTTGAAGTGAGGCTTTATTATCCAGATTAATTTCAACTTCTTCCAACTGAACTTTTCCTGCTGCAAAGGCAAATGTTGGCATAAGAGAAATCAGGAGTGTTGCGATTAATTTTTTCATTATGATGTAACCCTCTCTGGAACTGGTTTAGCCTGCGACCACGATTTAAATTTGGCAGGAACAATCAATAAAATTGAAAAACAAATACCCGGAATAAGGAAAGTTTTCATCATCATTGCAATTTTATCCGCATCGCCACCACGTAGCACATCAAGTAGCACGACAATACCCAGCATAACAACCAGGGTCGTAAGGTAATATTTTACCGAACGTTCAGAACTGAACACCCACAAGAAGATAAAGAATGCAAAATAAAGCTGTGTAAAGCGGTATGCAAGTTAAGATAATATGCCGGTAGAAGGTTGTGTACCCAACCAACCTAATACAATAAAGCTGACAATAAAAATAAACATGTTAACTTTAAAGATAGGCTCACGATAACGCATGGATCTAACGGGGTGGCGGTCTAACCATGGCAGGAAGAACAGAAATACTATCGCCATACCCATTGCAATAACACCTGGGAATTGTGATTCCCAAATTGGTGGAATAGCACGAAGGATCGCATAATACGGGGTGAAATACCATAAAGGCACAATATGTTCGGGTGTTTTAAGTGGGTCTGCTGGAATAAAGTTCTCTTTTTCCAGGAACCAGCCACCTAGCTCAGGAGCAAAGAAAAGTACCGCTGAGAAGAACATTAAAAACACAACCACACCTACAATATCTTTAACAGAGTAGTAAGGGTGGAAAGGAATACCATCTAATGGGATACCGTCAGCACCTTTAGTCTTCTTGATTTCAACACCATCCGGGTTGTTTGAACCCACTTCGTGTAACGCGATAATGTGCGCAACAACAAGGCCAACCAAAATAAAGGGCACGGCAATAACATGGAAAGCGAAGAAACGGTTTAAGGTAGCATCGGACACGACATAGTCGCCACGTATCCAGACTGAAAGCTCTTCACCTACCCAGGGTACAGCGGCAAACAAGTTAACAATAACCTGGGCACCCCAGTAAGACATTTGCCCCCACGGTAACAGGTAGCCCAAAAAGGCTTCAGCCATTAACGCAAGGTAAATCAACATACCAAATAACCAGATTAATTCACGTGGCTGCTTGAATGAGCCATACATTAATCCGCGATACATGTGTAAGTAAATAATCACAAAAAAGGCCGCAGCACCGGTTGAATGCATATAACGAATAAGCCAGCCATAGTTGACATCACGCATGATGTACTCAACGGAAGCAAACGCTAAAGTTGCATCGGGTTTGTAATTCATTGTCAGAAAAATACCCGTCACAATCTGTAGAACAAGCACTAACAATGCTAATGAACCAAAGAAATACCAGAAATTAAAATTCTTCGGCGCATAGTATTTCGCCATGTGGTCATCCCACATTTTTGTCATTGGGAAACGTGCATCTACCCAATTCATAAGGGCCTGAGTTTTCGTTGTCATTATACAACTCCTCCATCTTCGCCAATCAGTACAACCTTATCATTATTTATATACATATAAGGTGGTATCACTAAATTAGTCGGCGCAGGCACACCTGCATAAACCCGACCGGCCAGATCAAATTTTGAACCATGGCATGCACAGAAAAAGCCACCTAACCAACCGGAGTCAAAATCAACATTTCCAACCTCAGGGCGGTACTGCGGTGAGCAACCCAGATGAGTACAGATACCAATAACTACTAAGTACTCAGGTTTAATAGCACGGTGTTTGTTTTTTGCATAAGCAGGCTGTTTTGATGAATTAGATTCAGTGTCTGCTAACTTGTCTTCCAGCTTAGCTAAATCATCCAGGTTTTGTTGGGTACGGTGCAAGACCCAAACAGGTTGTTTACGCCATTCAACAACCAGACGACGGCCTGGCTCAAGTTTTGAAATATCCACTTCAACGGATGCACCCGCCGATAAGGCTCGAGCGCTTGGTACCATCGAACCAACAAATGGAACAGCTACTACACCAGCACCAATAGCTCCAACCACGGTCGTTGCCGCAGTTAAAAAGCGACGTCTGCTTTTATCAACGTCTTGTTCACTCATTAAAAAAGTCTCCCAAACTAGATTGAATCACTATATATCGACAAATTGACGAGTTTATTGATTCATTTTTTTACAACTCACTTAAGTAATTCAATATTATAAGTTTTAAATATACTTAAATAGCTAAAATTTGCGGCGTAAGTTTGACCTAAAGCCTCACAAACGTCAAGTAAAAGGTGAATTTTGTTTTAGGAATCAAAAAGTTAGATAGGGTTATCAATGTCGATAAAACACTGATCTATATCAAGATGTTGGCTTAAATGTTCACCTAGAGCCTTGACACCGTAACGTTCAGTCGCGTGGTGACCGGCTGCAAAGAAGTGGATATCAGACTCACGGGCGATATGGGTCGTTTGCTCAGACGCTTCACCCGTAATAAAAGCATCCACACCTAATTCAACCGCTTTTTCAATATAACCCTGTGCAGCCCCTGTACACCAGGCCACCGTATGAATACTTTGATTACTCCCTGACTCAGGTGCGATATGTAAAACCTGACGGTTCAGTGACGCGCTAATATGGCTGGCAAACTGCGATGCGGCTATTTTGCCTGCCACACAACCGTGCATGGCAATGGCCATGCTGCCGTTGCCATTCCCGCCACCATCCCCGCCAAAGCGCCCCTCAACCTCTAAACCCAGTACATTAGCCAGTTGCGCGTTGTTGCCCAGCAAGGGGTGCGCATCCAGTGGCAGATGGTACGCGACCAGATTGATATTAGCCTGGAGTAAGGACTTGATTCGGCGCTGTTTAATCCCGACAATATTCGGGTTTTCGCCTTGCCAGAAAAAACCATGATGAACCAGAAGCATATCGGCGTTTTCCGCAATCGCAGCATTAATTAAAGCCTGGCTGGCTGTTACACCGGTGACAATCTTTGTCACATCCTCAGCCCCTTCAACCTGCAGCCCATTTGGGCAATAGTCTTTAAATTGCGCAACTTCTAACAAATTGTCGCAATAGTTGATAATGTCGGCGCGTGCCACCATAGTAAATAGCGTTCCTGTTTAAGGTTTATTAAGGTAAGATTATTCTTAGCATTCGAACGACCACCTGAATTATTACCGTCAAGCATAGCGAATCATTATGAAAATAACAAAGAACCTTATTTTTATCTTTCAATTTGCAACCGTGGGTTTAGCTGCGGCTTTTATACTGATATATATGTATCCCCATTTGCTAAGCAACAATTCAAGACCCACCACGGTTGAAATAAAAGAATCTCTGCATACTCACGATAAGAATAGATCGCAGGCGGTGATATCCTATGCCGATGCTGTTGATACCGCCTCCCCTGCGGTGGTTAATATCCAAACGTCTAAAATCATTACCACTCAGGCTAACCCGCTTTTTAATGACCCATTTTTTGGCCGCTTCTTTTTAGACCGGAATCAATCGAAAAGCCGCCAAAAAATTGAATCTAGCCTGGGTTCAGGCGTTATCATTAATCAACATGGCTATATTTTAACCAATAACCATGTTATTGCTGGTGCAGATGAAATTTTAGTGGCACTCAAAACAGGGGAAGTAAAAAAAGCACAAATAGTCGGTACCGATCCTGATACGGATATTGCGGTACTAAAAATTCAGGGAGACAACTTACCGGCCATCACATTAGGTAAAGATAAGGAATTACGTGTCGGTGATGTTGTTCTCGCGATAGGCAATCCTTTTGGCGTTGGGCAAACGGTCACATCCGGTATTGTCAGTGCCACCGGCCGCGATATGCTGGGCATTAATACCTTTGAAAATTTTATTCAAACCGATGCCGCCATTAACCCCGGCAACTCAGGCGGTGCGCTGATTAACCCTTATGGTGAACTGATTGGTATTAACACCGCTATCTTTACGCGTAGCGGTGGTTCTCAGGGTATTGGTTTTGCCATTCCCGTTAGCCTAGCGAAAAATGTTATGCAACAAATTATAGAGTATGGTCATGTTGTGCGTGGCTGGCTCGGGGTCGCCATTCAGAGCATTAACCCTCAACTTGCAAAATCATTAGGCCTGAAGTCAAACAATGGCGTGATTATTACAAACATTATTATTAATGGCCCGGCCGATAAAGCAAAACTCACTCGCGGTGATGTCATTACAAAAATAAACGGCATTGAACTAAAGGATGTTCGGCATGCTTTAAATACAATTAGCCTGTCCAAACCCGGTGATAAACTTAAAATAGAAGGTGTAAGGCGCGGCAAAGTATTTGACGCAACCGCCATTGCTGTTCAACGCCCACCACCAGTACAATCCATTTCTAAACGCTAGGGAATAATCAACACCCGCTGGGTACGGTAACAGGCAGATGCCAGTCAATTGGGCTAAGCCCACGCTGTTCCAGGTAAGCGTTTGCCTTTGAAAAATGCCGAGTACCAAAAAAACCACGATGCGCTGATAATGGAGACGGATGGGGGGCTTTTAATACCAGATGTTTTTGGCTATCGATAAACAGCCCTTTTTTCTGCGCATAACTGCCCCACAATAAAAATACCAGGCCTTCACGTTGTTCATTTAATAATTGAATAGCACGATCTGTAAATTGCTCCCAACCCCGCTTCTGGTGTGAACCTGCCTGATTCTGCTCAACGGTCAGCGTTGCATTCAACAATAATACACCCTGCTCAGCCCATGACTGAAGGTAACCATGAGCGGGTATCGCAAAACCTAAATCCTGCTGGAGCTCTTTGAAAATATTTAATAATGACGGAGGTAACCGCACGTCCGGCAAAACTGAAAAACAAAGCCCATGTGCCTGATTGGGGCCGTGGTAGGGATCCTGCCCCAAAATAACGACCTTTACCGAATCAAAAGGCGTTGTATTAAGTGCATTAAAAATTAAATCACTGGCCGGGTAGATAACTTTGTCCTGCTGCTTTTGTGTGAGCAGAAATTTTTTTAGTGCCTGCATATAAGGTTGTTCAAACTCATCTTTTAATAAAGCGAGCCATGAAGGTTCCAGTTTTATTTCAGTTTTTATATCCATCATGTTTATTTACTTTAGTAACTGTCAGCGAAGGAACATCATACCGTGTTTATCCTGGCATATAAAATATGCCCGAGCAAAACATAACCACAAAAAAAATTAAGGCCTTGGTTTAAATATCAGTCTTTTTGTTCACATCTTACCACCCCAATTTAGTAAAAATGAACCGGTATTAATTGATCTATATCAAAACGATTTTGTGCTATCTATTTAATACTGTGTGTCACAAATTTTAATCGACAGGGATTGATACAGGTCATCAGTATAATGAATGGATCACAACTATCAGCAACCACCGCTAACTCTCAAAATATTGCGTATACTCTGCATGGGAATTGTTACATTAATATAACAAACCGCTGCACTTTACGCTGTTCATTCTGCCCCAAGTTTAACAAGCAATGGGATGTTAAAGGGTATTTGTTACGCCTTAAATCGGAACCCGAAACACAGACCATACTCTCTGCTGTTGGTGACCCCAGCCGCTATAAAGAAATTGTGTTTTGCGGTTTAGGAGAACCCACCTTACGCTTAAATGAATTATTAAGCATAGCCACACAGCTTAAACTTAAGGGTGCAAAAATCCGCCTGAACACTGATGGGCTCGCTAATGCCGTTTATAAAAAAGACATCACACCCTTATTAAAAAATTGCATTGACGCCATCTCGGTTTCACTCAATTCACACAACTCAAAACTGTATGAAAAACATTGCCGCCCCCTTGTTGACAATGCCTTTACTGCTGTGCAGGATTTTATACGTGCAGCACATCAACACATAGACGACATTACTGTTACCGCAATAGACGGCTTAGCGGACGTTGATATTCCTGCCTGTGAAAAAATAGCCTCTGATCTAGGTGCAAAATTCAGACGCCGAATTTTAGACGAGGTCGGCTAATGCCATTATCAAGTTATGTGCATACCTTTGGCCAGGCAATGATCTCACGCTACAAACAACGCGTACATAAAGTTGCAATTGATGCAAATTTTACCTGCCCTAATCGTGATGGAAGTATCGGTCGTGGTGGTTGTACATTTTGCAATAACGTTTCATTTAGCCCCAACGGGCGGCAACCAGAAAGCATCGCACAACAAATTAATAACGGCCGTTGTGTTATTCGAAAACGAACCGGTGCAAAAAAATACATCGCCTATTTTCAGGCCTATACCAATACCTATGATGATATTAGCGTTCTGAAAAAACGTTACGATAAAGCACTGGCCGAACCCGATGTTATTGGCCTTGCCATTGGAACAAGACCCGACTGCGTGCCCGATAAAGTACTGGATTTACTTGCCAGCTATCATGATGCAGGGTATGAAATTTGGCTGGAGTTAGGCTTGCAAAGCAGTTTTGACAAAACGCTGCAACGCGTTAACCGTGGTCATGGTTATAAAGAATACCGACTTGCTGTTAAAGCCGCCCGTCAGCGAGGCTTACAGGTTTGCACCCATTTAATTATTGGTTTACCCGGTGAAACAAATTTACATGCGCGTATTAGTTTGTTACGCACCATGGAACTTGGCGTTGACGGCATAAAATTACACCCTTTACACGTTGTAAAAGGAACACAGTTAGCCAACCAGTGGCGTAAAAAAGAATACCAACCTTTAGAAATGGCTGACTATATCAACACTGTTGCCGATTTAGTCGAGCTTACCCCGGCAAAAATTATTTACCACCGATTAACGGGAACAGCATCTAAAAATATTTTATTAGCACCGGCATGGTGTTCACAAAAATGGAATGTTTTAAATGCAATTGAAAGTGAACTTAAACAACGAAAAAGTTATCAAGGAACAAGTTATGGAGCGCAGGTATCATGGTTATTGTAGATCAAATACCTGATCTGGTTTGCCCTGCCGGAAGCCTGCCAGCATTAAAGGCGGCAGTCGATAATGGTGCCGATGCAGTTTATTTTGGTTTTAGTAATACCACCAATGCACGTAATTTTCCGGGTTTAAATTTTGATATGGACGAAGCGCAACAAGGCGTTGATTATGCGCACCAGAAAAACTGCAAAGTGATGCTGGCATTAAACACCTACCCACAGTCAGAAAACTGGCCGTTGTGGACACAGGCATTACAAAGCGCAGCCGATTTAAAACTGGACGCAGTTATTATTGCCGACCTGGGTTTATTACAATACGCCACACAACACCACCCTGATTTAAGCCGTCACCTTTCTGTGCAGGGCTCCGCAACCAACCAGTATGCCATCGCCTTTTACTATGAACAATTTAAAGTGAAACGGGTGATATTGCCTCGGGTACTTTCGATGACACAGGTAAGTAACGTCGTGGAGGCCACCCCCATTGAAGTGGAAGTATTTGGTTTTGGCAGTCTCTGTGTAATGGTTGAAGGGCGTTGCATTATGTCTTCTTATGTTACCGGCGAGTCACCCAATACCTCGGGTGTTTGCTCACCTGCACATGCCGTTAGCTGGGAAGAAACCCCTAATGGCCGACAATCAAGGCTCAATAATGTACTGATTGATCGTTACCAGCCCGGTGAAGCCGCCGGGTATCCAACGCTGTGTAAAGGCCGCTTCCAAACTGGCGACGATATATTTTATGCCATAGAGGAACCCACCAGCTTAAATGTGTTAGAAATTTTACCCGAGTTAGTCAATATCGGTGTGGCTGCAATAAAAATAGAAGGCCGACAGCGTAGCCCGGCTTATATCGCAAAAGTAACCGGTATTTTCCGTACCGCGCTGGATACTTATAAAGCCAATCCCGACAGTTACCAGCCAGACCCAGACTGGTTACAACAATTACAACGTGTTTCCGAAGGTTGCAGCACGACACTCGGTGCCTTACATCGGCCATGGCAATAATGATCAGAGGCAACAAAAAATGAGAATATCACTTGGCCCTATTCAGTATTTTTGGCCCGCTGAAAAAGTCTATGATTTTTATGAACAGGTAAAAACATGGCCAGTAGATATTGTCTATTTAGGTGAAAATGTTTGCGCCAAGCGGCGAGAAATAAAGTTAGATGACTGGTTGCGAATTGCGACTGAATTAACTGCTGCAGGTAAACACGTCGTCCTCTCCACAATGGTTTTACTTGAGGCCGATTCTGAACTGTCACGCTTAAAACGAATATGCAATAACCCAAGTTATCCTGTGGAAGCAAATGACTTATCGGCCGTCTACCTGCTAAAAGAAGTACGAGAATTTGTTGCCGGCCCGCATATTAATATGTACAACTCTGAAACAATAAAATTACTATCCCATTTAGGCGCCTATCGCTGGGTCATGCCAATGGAATTATCAGCACAGACCCTTCAGGGTTTACAGGAAAGCAAACCCGAAAACATTGAAACCGAAGTTTTTGCTTACGGACATATTCCATTATCATTCTCTGCGCGTTGCTTTACAGCACGCAAACATAATTTACCCAAAGATCAGTGTGATTTCTTATGTAAACAGGACGATCAAGGTGTTGCTTTATACACGCAGGAAAACCACAAGTTATTTAATATCAATGGCATTCAGTTGCAATCCGGTATTCCCTGTAACTTAATCGGTGCTATTGAACAGATGCGTTCATTAAAGGTTGACGTGGTGCGACTGTCTCCACAAATTAATGGTATGGCATCCGTGGTCCAAATGTTTCGTAAAGCCATTAACAAAGAACTCACGCAAACTGAAATAGACGTATGGCTTAAAAAAGGCACTGGCAATAATGAATGGTGTAATGGGTATTGGTATGGACAACCGGGTATGAACTGGCAAAAAGAAGCTTGAAAGAAGTGCCAAAATTTTCTAGATTAAAGTCTTCCCCAATGCCTGCAACCGCGAACCTAACTGAAAACGCTCAACTAAGGGGGATACAATATCCGCCACGGATGTTCCAAACACTTTTTGTAAATGCGCGGCTGTATTAAATTCCATTGCATCCAGAATATTTCGTAAATACAAACCGTCTTCCGTATTGCCTTCGAGACAAAGTTCCTGATTAAAAAACAAGGTGTCAGGATCTTCGTTATGTGTTGCAAGCAGTAAAAAACTTTTTAAACTCCCTTTAATATGCACATCAACCGTTGCATTATTATTTGCAACAGCTTTTAATCCCTGCGCTGTAAATTGAAAGCACCAGCTATTTTTAGTATCGGTAATCGTCAGGCGAACAACTTTACCGTCCAGCTTTTGCAGTTTTTTCACTATCGACTGGCCACGCATTAATTGCGTACACAAACGGCAGAATAACTGACTGTGTACACTGTCCGGCACACTGCGTAAAAATAACTTTAAAGGCTTCAAGTTTTTCATAAGAAAATTATCTTACTACACTAAATTATACTTAACTTTATTTGCCCGTCTGTTTCTATCTTATTATTGATCTATATCAACTGCCCACATAAAGCATCCCACATAAAAAAAGACGCCGAAGCGCTTTTTTACAGTGGTAATATTAAAAATTAAACACCCACAATCGACTTGGCTCGGCTGAAATCACCTAAATTATAGATTTCATCAACGCCAAACTCTTTAAGTTTTTCTGCTGCAATATGGCTACGGGTACCGCTGTTACAAAAAAGCAGGCATTTATCCTTTTTAAAGGTCTCAATATGTTGTTCAAGATCTTCCAGCGGTAAATTTAGGGCACCTTCAATCGAATCTTTTGCAAATTCATTTTGACTGCGAACATCCACCAGGGTTACACCGTCTTTTAACATCAGCTTGGCTTCAAAAATATCCACCGGCTTGTGCCATTTACCCAAGGCGCGCATGGCACCTTCATACATCCATGACAAAGTACAAAAATGCGTGAAAATAACAACGACCTGCAGAAACAACAAACTCACCCCAACGACTATTGCCGCCATCGGCATTTCAAATATAAAAAGTGTACCGGCAATAATATTCATCAACCCGGCTGAAAAACAGGCCAGACGACGCTGAAATGGATTTTTTGGCAATTTAACTGCATTAAACGCTGGCGCAATCATGCGATTATAAATTAAGTCCATTGGGTGGCCAGCAGGGAAAATAAATGCCCAGATACCCAGCAAGGCAACAAAAAACAAAATAAGCGGTTGTTGCGTAAACAAGCCATATGCCGCAATTAAGGAACAGGCCGCGGGTGTAAAACGCAAACCCCACTCCAGTTGCTTTAGCTCAGCAGATGAATAGCGCTGAAAACCCTGCTGGAACAAGCTACGTTGCTGGAAAGATAAATTACATTCCTGAGCCATTGAGACCACCTTAAATAATACAGATTGAAAGAGCGGTATATTATAGTTTGCTAATATAGGTTTCGCAAGCAGGAAGGTGCTTAATCAGCAAAGTTTAAGGCGTTTAGCTATCTTTGGAATTGTTATGTGAGTATTCACTAACGACGGCATCCAGTTGCTGAGTACTGGCGGCAATATCGGTTACATCATTGATAGTAATAGCAAAATTGTCGACTTCGCCATTGGCGGATGTCAGAGGAATAAAGGTAATATTTTGGTACATAAAGACAACCGATTTTGCTTTGCTGCGGCTGTTTTTAAATTTGAATAAATACGATTGTTCTTCCCAGGTGGACAATAGTTTCTGCTTTTGTGCTATGCACTGCTGTGCTTTTCCTTCAAACCACTGGGCTTTTATATCAGGAAATTGCTCGAACAGCGTCTTTCCCATCAAAGATTCGGCCTTAAGCCCACTGTGGTTCACCATAAACAGGTTCCAGACACGAATATGGTAGTGCTTATCAAAAATAACCAGGCCAATATCAGCAGAATTAACCACGGCCATTAAGTCTTTAAGGCTATCGGTTTTAATGGCCGTCATTCAAGTGCCAGCGCCAAGGCTTTTATAAATGCGGTGTTTTCTTCCTGCGTTCCCACCGTGACTCGTAAGCAATCCGTTAAAGCACCACCAACGGGACTTAAGTTTTTAATTAATACACCTGCGGCTTTTAATTTATTAAAGATAGCCGTAGCCTCACTCTGGCGGGTACGAAATAAAATAAAATTCGCCTGAGAAGGATAAACCTGCAAGCCTTCTATTTCGGACAACGCGGCAAAAAGTAATGCACGATTTTTACAAATAGTTTGCGTTTGCTCGTCCAGTACCGACTGATGCTGTAAGGCAAATTGTGCGGTTGCCTGTGTTAATACATTCAGGTTATATGGTAAACGTACTTTATCAAACTCGTTTAACCATTCTGTTTTACCCGCAAGCAGCCCCAGGCGTAAACCAGCAAGCCCCATTTTTGATACTGTACGCATCACTAAGAGGTTATCTGTTTGCCCTGCTTTATCCATAAAACTGTCGTTGGCAAAGGCATGATAGGCTTCATCAATAACAATGACACCCGGTGCAGCGTTAATAATTTTTTGCAAATCGCTACGATCAAATAAATTACCGGTTGGATTGTTTGGGTAGGCAATAAAAATAATGGCCGGGGTATGTTGTTCGATTGCAGTAATAAAAGCAGCTACGTCTAAACTAAAATTGTCATTCAATGGCACACTGATATAATTCATGCCCGTATACGTTGCGACCATGTTATACATCACAAAACTGGGATCAACCGATAATACAGTTGACCCTTTGCCACTGCTATCTTTGTTGGCAAGCGCCATCAGCAACATTTGAATAAGTTCATCTGAGCCATTGCCCAGTAAAATATCTGCACCGGCTGGCACGGCCATGCTTTTTCTTAAGCTATCTTTCAGTTGTGATGCGGAAGGATCCGGGTAACGATTGAGTTCCACGTCTTTAACTAAACCCAGCCATTCATCCACCATGGCTTCCGGCCACTGATAGGGGTTTTCCATGGCATCGAGTTTAATACAATCGGTTGCAGGCGGAACATGGTAAGCCTGTAACGCACGTATTTCTGGGCGCACCCATTGTTTGATGGAGAAAGTGATATTATTGGATTTATCTTTGTTCACAGTTATCCCGTTACTCTAAATGCCTAATACGTTACTCCCGAGGAGGCAGGAATAACGGCAATTTATTTTTTAATCCGATACTCAGCCGAACGGGCATGTGCCGTTAAGCTTTCACCACGCGCCAGCACCGATGCAACTTTACCTAGCTCAGATGCACCCTCTTCGGAACACATAATTAAACTGCTGCGCTTTTGAAAATCATACACACCTAAAGGCGAGCTAAACCTTGCCGTGCGTGATGTTGGCAATACATGGTTGGGGCCTGCACAATAATCACCTAATGCTTCGGCGGTATAACGCCCCATAAAGATGGCTCCGGCATGGCGTATTTTGCCCACCATTGCTTGTGGGTCATCAACAGCCAGTTCTAGGTGTTCTGGTGCAATGTAATTGGCAACTTGTATGGCTTCATCCATGTCTTTCACTAAAATCATTGCACCGCGATCATTTAACGAGGTGGTTATAATTTCTTTGCGTTCCATTTCCACAACCAGCTTATTAATGCTGGCTTGTACCGTGTCTAGAAATGCTTTATCGGGCGAAACTAAAATAGATTGCGCATCTTCATCGTGTTCGGCTTGCGAGAACAAGTCCATTGCAATCCAGTCGGGATCACTTTTACCATCACAAACCACCAGAATTTCAGACGGGCCGGCAATCATGTCAATACCGACTTTACCAAACACCATCGACTTTGCAGTTGCCACATAGATATTACCGGGGCCAACAATTTTGTCCACGCTCGGTATGGTTTTTGTTCCATAGGCCAGTGCCGCAACCGCTTGTGCACCACCAATGGTAAATACTTTTGTTACGCCAGCAATCTGCGCGGCCGCCAATACCATATCATTTACTTCGCCATCCGGTGTCGGCACCACCATTACAATTTCTTCCACACCGGCCACTTGAGCGGGGATGGCATTCATTAAAACTGACGATGGGTAAGTGGCTTTACCGCCGGGCACATACAAACCCACACTTTCCAGAGCCGTAATTTGCTGCCCCAGCATGGTGCCATCGTCTTCTGTATATTGCCATGAGGGCATAAGTTGTTTTTCGTGATACAGGCGAATACGGCTGGCGGCTGTTTCAAGAGCTTTGCGTTGAGTGGGATCAAGTTGTTCGAGTGCCTGCTCTAAACGTGCCGGGGAAATTGTTAACTCATCCATTGAGCTAACAGACAAACGATCCAGTTTATTGCTTAACTCGATAAGGGCTTTGTCGCCATTATTCCGCACATCCGCAATAATATTTTTTACCGTTGCAAAGACCTGATCATTGGACACACTTTCCCAGGCCAGCAAGCTGTCTAAAGCTGCCCAAAAATCAGCGTCCTTTGTATTCAGTTGTTTAATTGAAATAGTCATAAATATTGAAACAAGTTATTTTTTATTTAGAAACAGCTTCGGCAATTTTATCAATAAATTTTTGCATCACATCATGGTTCATTTTCATTGAGGCTTTATTAATAACCAGCCGCGAACTGATATCCGCAATATGTTCCATCGGCTCCAGGCCATTGGCTTTTAGTGTGTTGCCGGTATCCACCAAATCAACTATTCGGTCGGCCAAACCGACTATCGGGGCTAATTCCATAGAACCATACAGTTTGATAATTTCAACCTGCTGACCTTGCTCGGCATAATAACGACGCGCGCAATTAACAAACTTGGTTGCAATGCGTAACCGGCCTTGTGGTTCAGGTGCATTAACCGGCCCGGCGGTCATTAAACGGCACTGGGCAATTTTTAAGTCTAACGGTTCATATAAACCTTCACCGCCGTGTTCCATTAAAACATCTTTGCCAGCAACACCAATATCGGCCGCGCCGTACTGTACATAAGTTGGCACATCGGAAGCACGAATGATGACCAGTTTTACATTGTCGTCATTGGTATCCAAAATAAGCTTACGGCTTGTTTCCGGATCGTCCACGGGGACTATTCCGGCATGTGCCAGCAGCGGTAAGGTTTCTTTAAAAATACGCCCTTTCGATAAGGCGATGGTTATACGTGTTGTCATCATTTTTGCACTTATATTTTTAGTTTAAGCTTTAATCTAAATTCCCCGTCCGCTTGCGGCGGGCACAAAACCGTTGGGGTTTCCAAAGGGGAGAAGCGGAGCTCTCCCCTTTGGTCGTCAGCGGGGTGCATACCCCGTTGACGATATATAATTGATTTTAATCGGGCACGCGTCGAATTTTAGCACCCAGTTGCTGCAGCTTTTCTTCAATACGCTCATACCCACGATCAATATGATAGATTCTTTCAACAATGGTTTCACCTTCAGCAACCAAACCGGCAATGACTAATGAGGCCGATGCACGCAGGTCAGTTGCCATTACAGGCGCACCGGTTAATTTTTCAACCCCGGTACAAACCGCGGTATTTCCGTTTAAGTCAATATTTGCACCCATACGCTGTAATTCCTGTATGTGCATAAAACGGTTTTCAAAAATAGTTTCTGTAATCGTTGCGGTGCCTTCGGCCAATGTATTTAAAACAGAAAACTGTGCCTGCATATCCGTTGGAAAAGCCGGATAAGGTGCAGTACGAATATCAATTGCTTTCGCACGTTTGCCTTTCATGTCCACTTGAATCCAGTCGTCACCCGCAGTAATAGTCGCACCGGCTTCTTCCAGTTTAACCGTGACCGCATCGAGGTACTTTGGATCCGTGTCTTTCAGTTTAACGCAACCACCCGTGACAGCAGCGGCAACCATAAACGTACCGGTTTCAATTCTGTCAGGCAGTACTCTATAAGTCGTACCATGTAAGTTATCAACGCCTTCGATGGTAATCACATCGGATCCAATGCCTGAAATTTTCGCGCCCATTTCGTTTAAAAAATTAGCAAGGTCAACCACTTCAGGTTCTTTAGCTGCATTTTCTAAAATTGTTGTGCCTTCTGCCAAAGTAGCAGCCATCATTAAATTTTCGGTACCGGTTACGGTGATAATATCAAAAACAATTTTGGCACCTTTTAGGCGTTTTGCTTTTGCTTTGATATAGCCATTTTCAACGACAATATCAGCACCCATTAATTCCAGACCGTGAATATGTAAATTCACCGGGCGTGAACCAATGGCGCAACCACCGGGCAGTGACACTTCAGCATAACCATGGCGCGCTAACAAAGGCCCTAATACTAAAATGGAGGCGCGCATTGTTTTAACGAGCTCATAGGGCGCAACATATTCTGAAATAGTTGAAGCATCGACTTCAACGCTCATATGTTCATCCATCGTAATGGATACACCCATCCGACCTAATAATTCCATGGTGGTGGTTATGTCATTTAAATGCGGAATATTACAAATTTTAACCGGCTCATTAACCAGTAAGGTACCCATAATAATCGGCAGTGCAGCATTTTTTGCACCCGAAATTCGAATTTCACCTTCTAAACGCGTGCCACCGGAAATAATTAATTTATCCATGGTTATAACGAACCGCCCTGTAGGATTTTTGCTTTTTCCCATTCAGCCGGGGTATAGGTTTTCATTGTAAAGGCATGCAATTCACCACTGGTGATATATTCGTTAACCGTTTTATAAACCAGTTGCTGTTTTTTAACGGGCATCATTCCTTCAAACACAGCACCGACTATCGTGGCATTAAAGTGGCTACCATCGCCCGTTACCGTCACTTCACAATCAGGTAAACCCGCTTTTATTAATTCTTCAACTTGACTTGGTTCCATTGGTACACCTTGTAATATAGGGGGATAAACTATGGGCGCTATTTTAGCCTGTGATTGATACCAAGGCACAGGAATTTATGCCGTATTTAGCGCTAAATACAATAATTTGCCAAAAAATTGAACAATACGGCTGAAATAGCCCCCTGCAATGCTTTTATCGGGAGAAATATCAGCTGCTTTCGATTGGCAATATTTCCAGTAAATCGCTGGCGGTTGCAATATCCAGTATTTGCTGAGGTAAGTTGAGTAAATGAAGTTTAATATTTCGTGTTTTAGCTTTAGCCAGCCAGGAAACGATTAATGCAACAGCGGCACTGTCACTGTTTTTCACTGCGGCGAAATCAATGCTGATTTCTTTTTGTGAATTAAAGTTGCTAGCCACTTCATTTAAAATGGACATGACGGTGTGCATCATTAACACACCTTCCACCGAAAAATGTGTATCCGATACTTTTTTAATGCTGACACCTTCAATGCTAGCGGTGGACATTGCGCTTAAGCCTCTTTTTTCTTGTTATGTTTCTGTAACCGGGCAATAAGTGAATCGAGCCCTTTCTGTTTTACTTCAGAAGCAAACGTAGTTCGATAATTCGCAATCAGGCTTACCCCTTCAACTGATATATCATAAACTTTCCAGCCCTTTTTCTTTTTATGCAGGCTGTAATTAATCGCAACTGGACTACCCTTATCCGTCTCAACCTGTGTTTTAACCGTAACATCACCTGTAGACAGATCACCACGTAATGGTTTATAGCTAATCTTGCTGTCAGTATATTCAAGTAATGCAACGGAATAGGTTCGCACCATGAGTTCTCTAAAGGCTTTAATAAAACCTATTTTTTGCGCCCTTGAAGCACTTCGCCAATTTTTACCCAACACCCATTTTGACATGGTAATAAAGTCAAAATGCGGCAACACAATGTCACTCACCAGGCCATAAACAAGTTGTGGATTCTTATCCAGATTTTGTTTTTCTGCTTTTAATTTCGCAAACATTTTTTCTGTTGTGTTTTTTACCAGCGCTTGAGGTTCATCTGCTGGATTAGCATAAGCAGGCGCAATCATTAAGGCAACAAGCCCCATAAAAATAACAGAATATTTTGAGATATTATTTAAAATCATTTAGCAGTGTCCTTTTTATCATCATCCAGGAATTTAGAAATGAACTGACCAATTAATTTTTCCAACACCAGTGAATCCTGGGTCAATTTAATTTCCGAACCTTGTTGCAATGTACTCGGCTTACAATCTTTATCTGTAGATTCTTCGATTTTAATTTCGCCGCTGTCATCTAAAGTGATATCTTCACAGTCATTCGAACCCGCACCGGGTTCCAGACCAATGTATTTTTCACCCAGTAAACCGGCCGTATAAATACTGGCTGACGAATCATCTGGCAAGGTGTCATACTCACCTTCTATTTCCATTGTCACTAATGCACTTAAACGTTCTTTATCAAAGCTTATCGATTTAACCCGGCCAATACGCACGCCCGACATGGTCACCGGCGAGCGCACTTTTAAACCGCTAATGTCTTCAAAATAGGCGGTAACATCGTAGCCACTGTCTGAATTATAGGTGCTTAAATTGCTCACTTGCATCGCCAGCATAAACAAAGCGGCTATGCCTGCAGCAACAAACAGCCCCACCCAGATTTCTGCAATACGTGTTGTCATTTGTTTTCTCCTAAAACGAACCTAAATTAATTAAACATGAGTGCGGTTAAAATAAAGTCTAAACCTAAAATCGCCAGCGATGAATGCACCACCGTACGTGTTGTGGCGCGGCTAACGCCTTCGGATGTGGGTATCGCATCATAACCTTCAAAAACCGCAATCCATGTCACCACAAAACCAAATACAATACTTTTTATTACGCCATTAAGAATATCTTCATAAAGGTCAACGCTGGCCTGCATTTGCGACCAATAAGCACCTTCATCCACACCCAGTAAACCAACCCCGACAAAATAGCCACCGAGTACACCCACTGCGCTAAACATGGCCGCAAGTAATGGCATTGAAATAAAACCGGCTAAAAAACGTGGCGCGAGCACTCGCCGAATGGGGTCGACCGCCATCATTTCCATTGCAGATAATTGCTCGGTTGCTTTCATTAAACCAATTTCAGCGGTGAGTGCCGAGCCAGCCCGTCCTGCAAATAGCAATGCCGTTACAACCGGCCCTAACTCCCGTACTAAAGTCAAAGCCACCATCACGCCTAACGATTCTTCTGCACCAAAATCAACCAGCGTGTTATAGCCTTGCAAACCCATGACCATACCAACAAAAAAACCGGAGACCACAACAATAAGGATTGACAGCACGCCCACAGAATAAAGTTGCTGGATGATTAAACTCGGGCGTAAAAAGAGTGCGGGCTGGCCTTTTAATATATCAGCAATAAGAATATGGCCACGGCCTAAGCGCTGAAAAAAACCTAACGCTTTATGTCCGAGTGACTGAATCTGGCTTATCATATATTGAGATCGTCTGCATAAGGTTGAGATTGAAAATGAAATGGCACTGGGCCATCAGGCTTGCCTTTCATAAACTGTTGCGCCCATTCAGAGTCGGAATTGGCTAAATCGTCCGTTGTGCCATGCGCCACCACCTTGCCGCCCGATAACAGATAAATATAATCGGCAATGGACGATGCTTCTTCAATATCATGGGACACAACCACACTGGTTAAACCCAGTGCATTATTCAAATTACGAATTAAACGCACCAGCACCCCCATTGAAATAGGATCCTGGCCGGTAAAGGGTTCGTCGTACATGATCATCATTGGGTCAAGTGCAATCGCACGTGCCAGGGCAACCCGCCGCGCCATGCCACCCGATAATTCAGCCGGCATTAAATCACGCGCACCCCGCAAGCCCACCGCTTGTAACTTCATTAAAACAAGGGTGCGGACTAATTCTTCTGACAAATTGGTATGTTCACGAATGGGATAAGCCACGTTTTCAAACACGTTTAAGTCGGTGAGCAAGGCACCGTTCTGAAATAACATGCCCATACGTTTGCGTAATTCGTATAAGCGTCGATGCCCCAGTGTTGTCACCTCTTCACCATCGACAATAATTGAACCTTCGACTGGTTTGAGCTGCCGACCAATAAGCCGTAACAAGGTTGTTTTACCGGTTCCACTCGGGCCCATTATCACGGTGATTTTACCGCGCTGAATATCCAGATTCACGCCATCAAAAATCATCCGTCCACCGCGGGAAAATTTTAAATCGCGAACTTTAACCAGAGTTTTATTTTCGTCCATACAAACACTTAACTTCGATGATTTTTAATATATTTGCATTGTGCCTTGCATTGACCTGCCTTGCAACGTCTTAAAAAGCATAAAAAGAAATTACATAATATCCATCATAATACTGGCGTTACGTGTAATTTCAACACTCGGCGGCGCGCCATCAATAATTAACACATGCTCGCGTGATGGGTTTTCTAACTTTAATTGTTTTGCAATGATTGTTTTTAACTGCTGTACAAGCACTTTTTTATCCAGCCCACTGTCGCAACGCGTTAGCCATAAAGGTGACGCATCCGGTACAATCACTTCGCCCTCGCCTCGCCAGCAGACGCTAATAGCATGCTGCTCACAAAAAACAGCCAGCGCAGGTAAATCTGTATCACCATCAATATCTAAACAGACATTAAAATCAGCATGTAAAGAAACTAACTGCTGACACAACTTTTTATCTTCAACAAAATTACTCTTTGCATGCACCAGTAAACCACCTAAAAAATTCTCAATCCTGGCTAAAGGTTGCAAGCGCGTCTGCATAGAATTTTGCACCCGTAAATCCAGTTCAAAAATACATTTAAAGCCCTCGGTCGCTTGCTCACTAATTTCATCCACGATTTGTTCCGTTTCAGAGGCACCAGCCCAGCGGGACTCGGCTATCAACACCACCGGAAATTCATTTGAGTAAAAAGATAAATACCAGTCCTGCGGCAAGTCTTCAGGATAAAAAACCTCGTTGCCCCATTCAGGATATTGCCAACCGGCTGTTCCAATTAAAATTCTGTAATCGCGTTGTGACACATGCACCTCATCTCCCTGTTTCATTCTTTATCAACAACGGACTATACTTTGTCTAAATTAACAACAGCAAGCAGAATCCAGGCTCATGGCTGATATTATTCCCTTCAAAAAGCCCAAACCAAAAGATAAGCACAAAGGCAAAACCTTGTGTAAAAGCGGTTTTCACAAATGGGAAGTGGTAAATACCCCGTTTGATGTTAAAAAAGGCAAGCTGGTCTCGCAATATTGCTGCTCACGCTGTGGAGCCACAAAAAACAATAGCGGATAATTTTTTTAAAGTTTTACTCCAAACAGCCGCTAAATACCGATAGTACCATTTCTAATCAAAGGGATATGATGTTCTATCCAGTAAAATGTCACTCAAAAACCATATAAAACAACTGTGCTTTATTTTTTTTCTTGGTGCCATCACTACAAGTTATTGCTATGCCGATATTCAGCTTCGTTTTGGCCTTTATACTTCAGATAAACCCTCTGATTTAATTAAGAAATTCCAACCCGTCATCACTTTAATCGAACAGCGATTAAGTCAACAACTTAAGCAGAGCGTCTCAATAAAAATTATTATCGCACCGACCTATAAAAAGGGCATTAATCAACTGGCTGAATCTAAAGTAGATTTTATGAGAATGGGGCCAGCGTCCTATATTATAGCCAAAAAAAGCAACCCGCATATTGAAATACTTGCCGCAGAAAGTAAACAGGGGAAAAAGACATTCAAAGGGATTATTAGCGTAAAACAAAACAGTGCCATTCATTCAATCGCTGATCTAAAAGGAAAAAGCTTTGCTTTCGGCAATGAAAACTCCACCATTGGCCGCTACTTGTCACAACGCTATTTAATCAAACATGGCATATATGCTAAAGATCTCGCTAGCTATAAATACCTTGGAAGGCACGACAAAGTAGGGGCTGTCGTTGCTATAGGGCTTTTTGATGCAGGCGCGCTTAAATCCAGCACCTATAATAAGTTACTCAAAAAAGGGGCTCCTCTTCGCAAATTAGCCGAATTTGATAATGTCACCAAACCGTGGGTTGCCAGCGCGGTATTAAACACTTCTATAAAAACAGCCCTGAAAAAAATCTTACTCAATATAAAAGATGTACAAGTCTTAAAACAACTCAAAAAAGACGGCTTTCTTCCCGCCGCCCACAGTGACTATGCCCCCATTCGCATCGCCATTGAACAAAATGCAGAATTTTTTAATTAATTTTTTACAGGCACACCGGCAAAGATTGCCAATACAGACAAAATCACATAACATCCCGATATAATATGAAGTACCGCAATAAAATCAAAACCTTAGCTAATAGCTAAGCAGTGAGAAAAACCATGCAGACGTTAAAAACAATAAAATCATTGTTGCTAACCCTAACCATAGCCTTAACAACAGCGAGCTGTGCATCGGTCAATGGCCCGTCTCCTGAGTACGACCCATTTGAATCCTATAACCGTGCTATGTTTTCTTTTAATGATGCTGTTGATCGTACTGTTATTAAACCAGTCGCAGCCGCTTATAGAGATTATGTTCCCAGCCCTATCCGCACCGGTGTCTCTAACTTTTTCAGCAACCTGGGTGATATTCTGGTTGTTCTAAATGATTTACTCCAGGGCAAATTTAGCCAGGCACGCGATGACACAATACGCGTTGTTTACAACACCTTCTTTGGTCTTTTCGGGCTGATTGATGTGGCAACCTATATGGGACTACCCAAAAATCATGAAGACTTCGGCCAAACACTGGCCGTTTGGGGTGTCAGCGATGGCCCGTATCTGGTTTTACCTTTGCTCGGCCCAAGCACTATCCGTGATACCGCAGGTTTGTTGGTGGATGCACAAGCTGACCCTGTGTATAACATTAGAGACACGCAAGCCCGTTATGCGACCGTAGGCTTAAAAGCCGTTGATACCCGTGCCGATTTACTGGGCGCGTCTAAGGTTTTAGATCAGGCCGCATTTGACCGCTATGCTTTCTTGCGTGACGCTTATTTACAACGCCGTAAGCACCTTATCTACGATGGCAACCCACCACAGGATAAAAACAACCGACCAACGCCGTCCAGCGATTCGGCAGAAGATCTTTTACTGGAAGAAGATCTGGAAAAAGCATTACAATAAAACACTAAAATTTAGCACAAGGCTTTTCCCACTAAACATCCTTTGAATACCTATTTAAGCCCCCATTAAATTCGAATACAGGAATTCCAATATTTATGCTTATGCAGCTTCTTTACCCCTTCTTAGCCATCACTGGTGGCTTTATTGTTTTGTTATGGGGTGCCGACCGTTTTGTGATGGGCGGCGCCGCCAGTGCCCGTTGCCTGGGTGTATCACCGATGATTATTGGCCTGACCATCATCGGCTTCGGCACCTCCGCGCCTGAAATACTCGTTTCCATTATCGCCGCCCTGGATGGCGTACCTAACCTGGCCATTGGTAATGCACTGGGCTCCAATATCACCAATATTGCCTTAGTCATTGGTGTTACGGCCATGGTCACGCCGCTGCTGGTTAAATCTGAAATCCTTAAACGTGAATACCCCATTATGTTTAGCGTGATGTTGCTTGCACTGGTTTTAATGTGGGATTTACAGCTTACCTTTACTGATGGCATCATTTTACTGATTGGCCTGCTGCTTATTTTAGGCTGGATGATCAAAATAGGGCTGGATGAAAACAAACAAAGCAAGCATCAACCACAAGACCCCCTGGAAGATGAATTTGAGTCCGAAATCCCCAAAATGTCACTGCGCGCCGCCTTTTTCTGGCTGATACTGGGCTTTATCTTATTGCTTGCCAGCTCGAAGGTGCTGGTTTGGGGGGCCGTTGAAGTGGCACACATTTTTGGCGTCAGCGACTTAATTATCGGCCTTACCATTGTGGCGCTTGGCACCAGCCTGCCCGAACTGGCGGCCACCGTTGCCAGCGCCCTGAAAGGCGAACATGATCTCGCCATTGGCAATATTATTGGCTCAAACATCTTTAATTTACTTGCTGTTGTCGGGATCCCGGCACTGATCGTTCCGGTTCAACTTGAAGCTGCGGTACTACAGCGAGACTTTTTAACCATGATCGGCCTCAGTGTTGCACTGTTTATCATGGCTTACGGCTTAAAAAACGCCGGACGTGTTAATCGGTTCGAAGGTTTTTTACTCGTCTCCGCCTATATAGGCTATTTAAGCTGGCTTTATATTGATATCACCGCTTAATCACCCTGCCTATTTGAACCTATGCATAAATAAACGTATTCTAGGTAAAACTATCAGAACTATTCATCAGGCGTTGGAGTCAGACACACAATGAAAATCAATGAACTCAACGTCGGCAACCAGCAGCCATTTTTTGTTATCGCCGGCCCCTGCGTTATCGAAAATGAAAAACTCGTTATGCAAACCGCTCAAGCCCTGAAAGAAATAACTGAATCACTCGGCATCGGCCTGGTATTTAAGTCGTCTTTCGACAAGGCTAATCGCTCATCTCTGGACAGCTTTCGCGGCCCCGGCATCGCGGAAGGCCTGCGTATTTTAGAAAAAGTGAAAACGGATATCGGCCTGCCGGTGTTAACCGATGTACATGAAGATACCCCCTTAGACGAAGTGGCCAGTGTGGTCGATGTGATGCAAACACCGGCTTTTTTAGCCCGACAAACCAATTTTATTTTAAATGTTGCCAAGCAAGGTAAACCCGTCAATATTAAAAAAGGCCAGTTTATGGCGCCATGGGATATGCAAAACGTAGTCGACAAAGCCGAAAGTACCGGCAACAGGCAAATTATGGTCTGCGACCGTGGTACCAGTTTTGGCTACAACACGCTAATATCCGATATGCGCGGACTGGCGGTCATGCGCCGAACGGGTTGCCCGGTTATTTTTGATGCCACCCATTCGGTGCAACAACCCGGCGGGCTGGGCAGTACATCTGGTGGCGATCGCACTATGGTACCTTTACTTGCACGTTCCGCCATTGCCGCCGGTGTTGCTGGCGTGTTTATGGAAGTCCATCCCGACCCGGATAACGCCTTAAGCGATGGCCCCAATATGATGCCATTGAATAAAGTAAAACAATTATTAAGCCAGCTTGCTGAAATTGATAAAATCATCAAAGCAACCAACCCGCTTTTAGAAGACGAATTATAAAATATGCCGTTGTCTGATAAAGATATTATTGATTTTGCACAGCAAACGATTGAGATCGAATGCAACGAACTTGCGCAGCTTAAAAATAGAATCGATAACAGCTTTGTGAGAGCCGTAAAACTAATTGCAGAGGCCAAAGGCAAATGCATTCTAATCGGCATGGGTAAGTCTGGGATTATTGCTCAAAAAATTGCCGCATCACTGGCCAGTACCGGCACACCGAGTTTTTTTATTCATCCAGGTGAAGCCTTCCATGGTGACCTGGGTATGATTGAAGCAGATGATGTTGTTATTCTGTTATCCAACTCTGGTGAAACCGACGAAATTCTAAAAATTATGCCGTTCTTAATCAAGCACGGTAACAAAACCATTTCCATTACCGGCCGGTCTGACTCAACGTTGGCAAAAAATACCAGCGTACACATTGATGGTGCAGTCTCAAAAGAAGCCTGCCCTATCGGGTTGGCACCTACTTCGTCTACAACGGTGGCACTGGTCATTGGCGACGCTTTTGTCACCACACTGATTAAAATACGAAACTTTCAGGCAGAGAATTTTGCGCTGTATCACCCCGGTGGTGCATTAGGTAAAAAATTGTTAACCCAGGTAAAAGATCTGATGCGTACAACCGAATTACCAACTTGTACCGCCGATACAAAAATCACCGACCTTATACATACTGTTTCACAATCACGCTTAGGTCTGGTGATTGTACAAACCACTGACAAAAAAATTAAAGGGGTGATTACCGATGGGGACATCCGCCGCGCAATGGTCGATTCAGAACAGACTTCGGAACAGGATAATTTTTTTCAACTTAAAGCCAGTGACATGTTCACACCTAACCCCAAAGTTATTGAACCGACCATGATGGTATCGGATGCAGAAAAAATTATGTTTGATAATAAAATTACCAGTGTCATCGTTGCCGAAAATAACGAGCTAAAAGGTATCGTGCAGCTTTACCAATTAAAAAATAATTAAATTAACCACAACAGGTTCCCCAGGCTAATGCCTTTACCGTTCAAACAACCACCTGAAAGCATTTGTTTATTACGATTATCGGCCATTGGCGATATTTGTCATACCCTGCCCATTGTTCGAACAATACAAAAACACTGGCCGAGCACAAAGCTCACCTGGATAATCGGCAAAACCGAATATCCACTCGTCAACGAAATTAAAAATATAAATTTTATAATTTTTGATAAATCAAACAGCCTTAAAGCTTATAAAGATATTCATCAGCAGTTAAAAAATACCAAATTCGATGCCTTGCTGCATATGCAAATGTCCATGCGCACTAGTCTAATTAGTTTGCTGGTAAAAAGTAAAATTAAACTGGGCTTTGATAAACAAAGAGCCAAAGATTTACAATGGTTGTTCAGTAACACAACCATTGCGTATAAAGAAAAACAACATGTGGTTGACAGCTTTTTTGGGTTTACCGAAATGCTAGGGATTTCTCAACATGAATACCAGTGGGATATTCCAGTAGCAAATCAAATGGACTTTAATCTGTTCAAAACTAAAAAGCCTTACGTTGTTATTAGCCCCTGTTCCAGCATGCCTTACCGTAACTGGAACGCTGAAGGCTATGCTGCCATTGCAGACTGGCTTTATAAACAACATGGCATGCAGGTTGTTTTAAGCGGCGGCCATTCACTTATCGAAAAAAAAATGGCCGACAAAATTACCCAACAGGCAAAACACCCCTTATTAAATTTAACCGCCAAAACAGACTTAAAACAATTACTCAGTCTGCTAAAAAATGCCTATTGTGTTATTAGCCCCGACTCCGGCCCGGCGCATATGGCAACGGCGGTTAACACGCCGGTTATCGGGCTGTATGCCTGCACTAACCCCGACCGGGCTCGCCCCTATTTAAGCAAACAATGGACAGTAAACCGTTACCCCGAAGCGATACAGAAAAAGTTCAGTTGCAGCGTGGAACAGGTTAAATGGGGCACTCGGGTACGTGATGACTGGGCAATGAAATTGATCTCAATTGACGATGTCACTGCAAAGTTTAGTCAACTGACCCAGGCAAATCCTGTATAATCATTTCACTATGAATTACAAAGAAACCACGATGAAAGAAATTCTGCAACGTGCTAAAAAAATCAAACTGGTCGTTTTTGATGTCGACGGTGTTTTAACTGATGGCAGTTTATTTTATGGTGACAACGGCGAAGAATACAAAGCCTTTTACGCCAAAGATGGCCTTGGCATGAAGCTACTTATGCGCACCGGTGTGCAAATTGGCATTATTACCGCACGTAATTCCAGCCTTGTTAAACACCGCATGGACAGTTTAGGCATCGACCATCTTTATCAGGGGCAACTCGACAAACTCAATGCTTTCGATGACCTGATAAATAAACTCAATTTGAATTATGAACAAACTGCCTTTGTTGGCGACGACGTGGTCGACCTGCCGGTGATGAACAAAGTGGGTTTATCCATTACCGTTAAAGATGCGCACCCTCTGGTTATAACACAGGCTCACTGGCAAACCCCTTTAAACGGTGGCCGCGGTGCCGCTCGCAATGTTTGCGAACTGATTATGCAAGCGCAAAATACATTGGATGAACAACTCCACTCATTCTCAAAATGAACCGTCCTAAATGAATCGATTCAGCTACATTCTGATTTTGGTTATTGTGGTTGCGGTTGCCGCAACCAGTAGCTGGTTATTGCAAAAGGTAGAAGTAGAACCGTTTAGCCTGATAAAACCACCCCGCCATGATATGGATTATTTCCTGACCAACTTTAATGCCACCGTTATGGATAAAGAAGGCAAGCCACATTACATTTTAACCGGCACCCGGCTCGAACACTTTCCTGACGATCGCAGCATTGATATTACACTGCCCAATATAGAATTATTTCGTGAAAAACTCAGCCCGTGGTATGTAAAAGCCAAACAGGCTCGAGTTTTAAATAAGGGCACGCTTATATATCTTAATGGTAAAGTTTCGATGCGTCGCCCAAGCAGTAAAACCGAACCCGAAGTCAAACTTGACACCAGCAACTTAACCATAAAAACCGACCTTGATTATGCCGAAACAGATGATGCCGTTTTTATTCAAACAGGAAAACATCGATTAAAAGCCATTGGGATGCGTGTATACTTAGCTGATGGTCGACTTGAATTATTGTCCAATGTTGAAGGGTTTTATAATGTTACTAATTAGAAAATCTGTGGTTTTACTCATAACCGTGCTGCTGTTACCGTCGCTCAGCTTTGCCTTATCGAGTGATCGCAACCAACCAATAAAAATTAAAGCCGACAATGTTACGCTGAATGAGAAAACCGGCGTCAGTATTTATAATGGCAATGTTATTTTCACCCAGGGCAGCCTTATTTTAAAAGGCAGCAAAATCGTCATTCATCAACCTGATGGAAAAGTCAGTAAAATCATAGTGACAGGCAAACCGGCCAGTTTTCAACAACAACAGGATAATGTAAAACAGCTTGTGCGGGCAAAAGCCGGTAAAATGGAATTTATTACCGATGATGAACGTGTCTATTTAAGCCAGAATGCCTCCGTTTCCCAGGGTGAAAACCTGCTCAAGGGGGAGCAAATCGAATACAATACACGCAACAGTACTATCACAGCACAAAAAGGTAGCGGTAAAAAAAACCGGGTGCATGCGATTATCGAACCGGATAAAGAAGAACCAAAAGAATAAATGGCCACTCTAAAAGCAATTAATCTCTGTAAAAGCTACAAAAAACGCGACACGGTAAAAAACGTAAGCATCGAGATCAGCAGTGGCGAAGTGGTTGGCTTGCTCGGCCCTAACGGCGCGGGTAAAACCACTTCATTCTATATGGTCGTCGGCCTTATAAAATCTGACAGCGGCCGAGTTGAACTCAATGAACAGGACATTACCCAACTCCCAATGCATTTACGGGCACAACGCGGCATCGGTTATCTTCCCCAGGAAGCTTCCATCTTCCGCAAACTCTCTGTCGCCGACAATATTTTAGCTATATTACAAACACGTAAAGAGTTGGCTCCCTTTCAGCAGCAACAAAAACTGGAAGAATTACTGGACGAGCTGCACATTGGCCATATTCGCTCCAATATTGGTATGAGCCTTTCCGGAGGCGAACGCCGCCGTGTTGAAATTGCCCGCGCTCTGGCAACCGAGCCCCGTTTTATCCTTTTAGATGAGCCTTTCGCTGGCGTAGACCCCATTTCTATCCTTGATATTCAGAATATTATCTCGCATTTAAAAGAGCGGGATATTGGCGTACTCATTACCGACCACAACGTACGGGAAACCCTTGGAATATGCCAACGTGCCTATATTATGAATAATGGTGAAGTTATTGCTCAAGGTGATCCAGATCATTTACTTCAGGACAAGCAAGTGCGTAAAGTCTATTTAGGTGAAAATTTCAAGTTATAATCACTCTGCAATCCTTTAAAATATGCGCTAGACTTACACTATAATCAGTCATAAAAATGTCGGACCTAATGCACACAGCCTTACTCAAAAAGATCTTTGCTACACTCACATCCTTTAAAAAACTCGGGCTAAAATAAACGTTATATGAAACAAGGTTTACAACTGCGTATTGGTCAGTCACTGACGATGACCCCCCAACTCCAACAGGCCATACGCCTGTTACAACTCTCAACCATAGAGTTAAGCAATGAAATTCAGGAAGCACTGGACTCTAATATGATGCTGGAAGCTGCCGATGATACTGCGGCAACCTCAGAACAAAACCAGAATACAGAGAGTACCAATAAAAATGGTGATGACCGAGGCACTGAATCAACAAGCCTTGAAAACAAGTTAAACGAAGAAAACACCATTCCTGATGAGCTTGCTGTTGACACCGTGTGGGAAGATATTTATGACTCAATGGCTCACCTGCCAGCCACCAGCAATGCCCCCGCTGATACAGGCGATTTTGAACCAATTTCCATTACCGGTGAAAGCCTGCAACAGCACTTAAACTGGCAACGAGAACTCACCCCCTTTAGTAATACCGACTCGATGATTGCAGAAGCCATTATCGACTCAATCAATGATGACGGTTTTCTAAAAAGTACCATTGAAGATATTCATCAGGGGCTGGAGGATGAATATGAAATTGAACTCGATGAAGTCGCTGCGGTTTTACACCAGATACAAAATTTTGACCCACCCGGCATTGCAGCACGGGATCTTAAAGAAAGTTTAATACTCCAGTTGGCTCAACTGGACAATACCGCCGATTACCTGGAAATGACCAAACAGCTGGTACAGCAACATTTTGAGCAACTGGCCAATCGCGACTACACCCAAATTATGCGGCAGATGAAAATCTCTGAACCTGAATTCCGTGAGATGATCACACTGGTTCAATCACTGAACCCACGCCCCGGCAGCCATATTACCGACAGTAACCCGGAATATATTGTGCCTGATGTTTTTGTCAGCAAGAAAAAAAATAAATGGGTTGTGGAACTTAATGCCGATTCCGCCCCCAAAATACGTATAAACAACCATTATGCGAGCATGATCAAGAAGGTGAATAACAGCAGTGACAACACCGATATGAAGAACCACCTGCAAGAAGCACGTTGGTTTATTAAAAGCTTGCAAAGCCGCAATGAAACCCTGCTAAAAGTGTCTACCAGCATTGTTAATCGCCAGTTGGGGTTTCTGGAACATGGCGAAGAAGCAATGAAAGCGCTGGTTTTACATGATATTGCCGAGGAAGTGAGCATGCATGAATCCACCATTTCGCGTGTCACCACCAAAAAATACATGCATACCCCACGCGGTATATTTGAACTTAAATACTTTTTTTCCAGCCATGTGAGTACCGTTAGTGGTGGTGAATGTTCCGCCACTGCCATTCGCGCCTTGCTGAAAAAACTCATTGCAGCCGAAAACCACAGTAAACCCTTAAGCGACAGTAAGTTAGCTGATATTCTGGCTGATCAGGGTATCAAGGTTGCAAGACGTACCGTCGCAAAATACCGTGAATCGTTATCCATCCCTTCATCTAACGAAAGGAAACAATTCACTTAACAACCCCGGTTAAAAAACAACCGGCAAAGTAAACAACAGTAGTCTAAAAAGGAGAAAACATATGCAATTAAATGTAAGCGGTCATCACGTTGATGTTACAGATTCTCTACACCAGTACGTCTCATCAAAATTTGGCAGGCTAGAACGCCACTTTGACCATATGTCTAAGGTAAACGTCATTCTCAGCATTGAGAAATTACGCCAAAAAGCAGAAGCAACACTCCATTTAAGCGGCACCAGCGTGCATGCCGAGTCCGAAAATACCGATATGTATGCCGCCATTGATTCATTAACCGACAAACTGGATCGCCAAATTAAAAAGTACAAAGAAAAAATCACCAACCACCACAAACAGTCTGGGCTACAGCAAAAACAGGTGGACGGTGCGGCAGAAGAGGAATAAAATCCGTCTCGCTTTATTATCAAAAGCCGGTAATTCGAACACTCGAATACCGGCCAGAATAATACCAGCAGATAATAAAAACAGAAGGGTTAAGATTTAAATGCAAGTGAGTGAATTTATTCAAACTGATCGCGTTCTTTGCAACGTTGAAGCCAATAGCAAAAAACGCGCATTTGAAGCGCTAAGTCAGCTAATATCAAAGAACTGTGAAGGTATTACGGCTAATGATGTGTTTGACAGCCTTATCGCCAGAGAGCGACTTGGCGGAACAGGCCTGGGCTACGGCGTTGCCATACCACATGGCCGACTAAAAAACATTAATACCACGCGCGGTGCCTTTATAAAGCTAAAATCCGGAATTGACTTTGATTCCCTCGACAAAAAACCGGTTGACCTGATGTTTGCGCTGCTGGTGCCTGAAAACGCAGAAGAAGAGCATTTACAAACACTCGCACTGCTCGCCAACATGCTTAATGACGAGGAAATACGGGAAAATCTGCGCCATGCCAATACCGCAGATGAGGTACAAACAACCTTTGATGACTGGCAGAAATCACACTAACACAATGTCATGCCTGCCATCACAGTAAACGACATATTTAGCGCACACTGTGACAAACTAAACTTTAAATGGGTTGGTGTCAAAAAAAATCAGCAACAAACGCTTTGCCAGTCAGAACAACATCCCACCCTTTTTATCGGTTTTCTTAATTTAGTTCGGCCTAACCAGATACAGGTCATCGGTGAAACTGAACTACAATACCTTAAAGGCCTGGGGAAAAACTCCTTCAATGATGCTATCGAACATCTGTTCTCATCCAGACCTGCACTGGTAATTATAGGTAATGATCTTGAAGCACCCGCAGAAATCATTAAACTTGCAAACAAAACACAAACAGCGTTAGTTCAATCGAGCAAAAACAGTAACCAGATTATTGAAGTTATTCAATATTACCTCGCCGACCATCTAAGTGAATATATCACCTTACACGGCGTTTATCTCGAAGTGCTTGGTGTCGGCGTACTACTTGGCGGGCTCAGTGGTATTGGTAAAAGCGAATTAGCCCTTGAGCTGGTCACGCGCGGTAACCGTCTTATTGCAGATGACATTGTAGAATTCAGAAAAGTTTCACCTGATACCATTTCTGGCAAGTGCCCGGAAATATTAAAGGACTTTATTGAGGTTCGCGGGCTGGGTATATTGAATATACGTGCCATGTTTGGCGATAATGCCTTAATTAATAGAAAAAAACTGAGTTTAATTATAAACCTGGAAGTCTCAAAAAGTGCAATACCACCCGCAACCGAAAGGCTAGATGGTGGGCATAAATACCGCACTATACTCGAAGTCGAAATACCAGAAATTACTCTGCCCGTTGCGGTTGGCCGAACTCTAGCAGTTATTGTTGAAGCGGCTGTACGTAACCATATATTGTTACTACAGGGCTATAATGCAAGTGATGACTTTATTAAAAGACAGCAACAATACATCGATAATAAATTAACCGAAAATAAAGACTAATATGAATCTAATTATTGTCAGTGGATTATCAGGCTCAGGAAAAAGTATTGCACTACGCCTGCTTGAAGATATGGATTATTACTGTGTAGATAATCTCCCTATTAGTATGCTACCTGCACTCATTAAAGAATTTCATAGTGCCGCCTCTCAACCCAGGAAAAATATTGCCATTGGCGTTGACGCGCGGAATATACCGGCTAGTTTAAATGAATTTGAATCCTGCCTGAATGAACTTAAAGGAAATAAAATCAATTACAAAGTTTTCTACCTTGAAGCGAATGATGAAACTATTATTAAACGCTTTAGCGAAACACGGCGTAAGCACCCGTTAAGCCAGTCTAATATGTCGCTAAGCGAAGCGATTACATTAGAAAGAAAACTACTGGAGCCCATAGCATACTGTGCAGATTTAAGATTTGATACAAGCCTGACCAATGTGCATCAGCTACGCGAGCGAATAAAAGAACGGCTGGTTAAAAATGATGATGCCAGCACCTCTATATTAATAGAGTCCTTCGGTTTTAAACACGGAGCACCCATAAATGCCGACTTTGTTTTTGACGTACGCTGTTTAAGCAACCCGCACTGGATGCCCGAGTTACGCCCACAAACTGGAAAAGACAAGGCCGTTATCAATTTTCTGGAATCAAATGATGACGTTAAATCAATGTATCATGATATCTTGCAGTTTCTTGAAAAGTGGATACCAAAATTTATTGCTGAAAATCGCAGTTATATGAGTATTGCCATTGGCTGCACTGGCGGGCAACATCGCTCCGTCTATTTAACTGAAAAAATTGCCGCCACACTTAAAAAACATTACCCCAATATCTTGGTTCGACACAGAGAATTAGAGTAATATACAAAGAACGACAATATTGAGAAAAAGCATGAGTGTCAGCGTCCTCATTATTACCCATGATCATATTGGCCAGGTGATTCTGGATACCGCAATAAAAATTATTGGCTCCTGCCCAATGCCGATACATACTGTCAGCATTGAAATGGACTGCAATTACAAAAAAAAACTATCCGAAATAACTTCCATTACCAGTAAATTCAATAGCAATGATGGTTTATTGATATTAACCGATCTTTATGGCGCTACCCCCAGTAACATTGCAACATCGGTTGATATTGAAAACAGCATTATCGTGGCAGGCTTAAACCTTCCAATGCTAATTCGCATTATGAACTATCATACCCTACCACTTTATGAGCTTAGCGATAAAGCCACCGGCGGCGGTAAAGACGGTGTACTCATCTACAACACAGATAAATATAATAAAAATGCAACACTCAAAGATTAAAATAATAAATAAACTCGGCCTGCACGCCCGTGCTGCAGCAAAATTTGTAACCCTTGCCAGCCAGTACCAAAGTGAAATATTTCTTGAACACCATGAGAAAAAAGTAAACGGTAAAAGTATTATGGGCGTTATGATGCTAGCCGCATCAACTGGTACCGAGCTCACATTGATTGCAGATGGGCCAGACGAACAACAAGCCAGTGATGCAATAATAAAACTAGTGGATAATCGCTTCGATGAAGCAACCTAAGAACCCATTATATATCAGCAGCGATTTTTTGCACGCCACCAACGGGCAGGAAAACCAGATAATACTGAGTAGCACACTATGACCTTATGCTTACAGGGAACAAGAATTACCTCTGGCGTTGCGATTGGCCCGGTGCACATAATAAAACAACACGATTTTGAAGTTACTGAATACAGCATTCATAAAAACTTTCTTCAGGAAGAAGTAAGTCGTTATAAAAAAGCGCACAACAATGCAAAAAACCATCTCGACTCCGTACTCAATAATATTCCGCAATCAACACCTTCTGAAATTACCGCTTTTATCCACTCTCATCTATTAATGCTTGATGATGAAATGTTATCAGATGCACCTGTTGAAATCATATTAAAGCAACAGTGCAATGCAGAGTGGGCCTTAAAAATTCAGCGCGACAGTATTGTTAGTATTTTTGATGCAATGGAAGATGATTATCTACGTACCCGCCGTGATGATGTTGACCATGTGGTAAAAACCATTATGCAAAACCTGCTGAGTGGAGCCGTCCATCATGGTGTACACCATTCACAGGAACAGCGCTTCAGCGGCCATGTTATTGTTGCCGATGATATTTCACCATCAGAACTTGTCTTAATGCAGCATCAGGGGATCGCAGCATTTGTCACTCAAACAGGTGGCCCCACATCACACACCGCTATCATTGCGCGTAGCTTAAACATTCCAGCCATTGCCGGTATACATAATATATATACCCTGTTGCACGAAACTGAAACGATTATTGTTGATGGCCGTTTCGGCCTGGTTTTAACAAATATCGATGATGAAGCTTTGCACCATTATCATCGTTTACGCCGCGAACAACAAATACAACTCAAGCGCTATAAAGAATTTCCCCATCTCCCAGCGATAACCGATGATGGCATCGAAATAAACATTAGTGCCAATATTGAATTAGCCGAAGAAATTCCGCTCATGCATGAAATGGGGGCGAACGGCATTGGTTTATACCGCACCGAATATTTATTTATGAACCGTTCCACTACCCCATCAGAAGAGGAGCAATTTCTGGCCTATGCCAATGTACTGATGCAATTAAAGGATAAGCCATTAACTATTCGCACTCTAGATTTGGGTTCAGACAAACAAGTTGATAGTGGTAAACAACCCTCACATACCATTACTAATCCAGCGATGGGTTTACGTGCTATTCGGCTGTGCCTAAATGATCTGTCGCTGTTTATTCCCCAGCTGCGTGCAATCCTTCGTGTTTCGGCGCTGGGGTCAGTGAAAATGATGATTCCCATGCTTTCCAACATTAATGAATTACAACAAGTGCTGCGCCTTATTCAAACCACACAATCGACATTACAAAAAGAGTCCATCAAATTTGATCCCGATATGCATATCGGTGGGATGATCGAAGTACCGGCAGCGGCTATCTGCGCTGAAATGTTTGCTGCTGAACTTGATTTTCTGTCCATCGGTACCAATGATTTAATCCAGTATACCCTTGCTATTGATCGAACCGATGATGAAGTAAACTACCTGTATGACCCTTTGCACCCGGCGGTTTTAAAACTCATTGCACAAACGATCGCAGCCGGCCAGCAGGCTGGTATTCCGGTAACAATGTGCGGTGAAATGGCGGGCGATCCACGTTACACTAAATTACTGCTTGGTCTGGGCTTGCAGGAGTTCAGCATGCACCCTAACTCTCATCCTCCTATCAAGAAAATTATTCCACTGTGTAATACCCGAAAATTACGCCGACAAGTTAAGCGCTTGCTCAAAAGTAATAATCACACTGAGTTTATAAATCAAATCGAAAAATTACTCTGTTAGCCCGACCCAGCAAATTTTTTTTATTTTATAGCCGCTGCCTGTTACACTGAGGCTACTCTTAAGCCTAAATCCAGAAAGTGCGGTCTCATCATGGCAAATGCAATAGAAGAACAAGATTTACTCAATACCATTTCTGAGTGTATTGAGAATAATGACTGTAAAAAAATAGACCAGCTTCTAAAAGATCTTCATCCTGCTGAAATTGCGCATGTTATAGAAACCCTGTCTGGCAAAGAACGCGAGAAAATATGGCAACGTGTCCCAACGGAATATGAAGGTGAAATTCTTGTTAACCTTAATGAAACAGTGCGTAGCCATTTCATTAAAACAATGGAACCCTCGGCCTTACTCGCGGCTACTGAATCTCTGGAAACCGATGACCTTGCTGACATTTTGTCAGAGATCCCACCCGCAGTAAGTCAGGAACTGCTGCTGAGTATGGAGCAACAGGATCGAGACAGGCTAAAATCTGTTCTGTCCTATGCCGATGACACGGCTGGCGGTTTAATGGACTTAAACACCATTATTATCCGAGCCGACACATCACTCGAAGTTGTGCAACGATATTTAAGATTTAAAGGTGAATTGCCCGAAGGAACCGATACACTTTATGTTGTTGACCGGGAAAATAAATATCTGGGACTGTTACCACTCACAACCTTGGTAACAAATGACCCTAACCTGCTCGTTGCCGACACAATGGATGCAGGCGTTGAAGCTATTAATGCCAATAGCTCCGTGCGCGATGTTGTTAATATCTTCGAACACCGTGACTTAATTACCGCCCCCGTTATTGATAACGATAACAAACTACTGGGGCGAATTACTATCGATGACGTTGTTGATGAAATTCGGGACGAAGCGGAGCACTCGGTGATGAGCATGGCCGGCCTTAATGAAGAAGATGATATGTTTGCCCCGGCACTGGTCAGCACTAAACGCCGAACAATCTGGCTCGGCGTTAATTTACTTACCGCGCTTTTGGCCTCCATTGTTATTAGCCAGTTTGAAGCAACCATTGAAAAACTGGTTGCACTCGCTATTTTAATGCCAATTGTTGCCAGCATGGGCGGTATTGCTGGCAGCCAGACATTGACACTGGTAATACGTGGTATGGCATTGGGTCGCATCGGTAAATCAAACGCCCGGCGACTTATGCAAAAAGAACTCCTGGTTGGCGTGTTTAATGGGCTAATCTGGGCCGTTATTATTGCCGTTGTTGCTGGCGTCTGGTTCAACAGTCTGCAGATCAGTTACATTATTGGCAGCGCTATTATTATTAACTTGTTTGTTGCCGCACTAGCGGGTGCAAGCATCCCTTTAATCCTGGACAGGATGGGCATTGACCCTGCACTGGCCGGTACGGTGATCCTGACAACGGTAACCGATGTTATTGGTTTCATGGCTTTTCTGGGGCTGGCAACATTAGTTATTTTATAACGAGAATTTTATGGCACGAAAAAAAAATAATCATGAAACAGATGTCGAAATGGATAATGATGGAATTATCAGTAAGTCGCAATTAAAGCGTGAAGCCCAGGCACTTACTGATCTTGGTTCAAAGCTACTCACGCTGTCAGCTGAGAAACTCAATAGTTTTGACCTGCCCGACAATTTACTTGATGCCTTGAAAGCAGCTAAAAATATAAAAAAACACGGCGCTTTAAAAAGACAAAAACTTTATATAGGCAAATTATTACGCGGGCTGGATGCAAAACCCATTGAAGCACAATACGAAATACTTCAAAGTCCACATAAAGAAGATGTAAAACAATTCCATGATGTAGAAAACTGGCGGGATTCTATCATTGAAGACTCAGCTAACATCAATGCCTTGCTTGCAAAATTTCCAATGGCGCAGCGCCAGTCATTAATAAAAATGCAGCGGGATTCAGTGAATACAAATCCTCAAATATCGATACGCGCAAAGCGTAAACTCTTTCTTTATATTAAGGAACTTGTATTTACCCATGTGAAACAAAACGATCAAGATGACTTTTTATAACATTCCAGTTTACGGTGCTTTAAGACCGGGAACTGCTTACGCGTTAAATTAATTTTATCCTGATCCAGATCAGCAATTACAAAACCAGAACCGCGTGCCAGTCGGTCTTTTACTTCACCCCAGGGGTCCACGATCATACTGTCACCGTGTGTTTCACGGCCATTAGCATGATAGCCACCTTGCGCTGAAGCAATAATATAGCTTAAATTTTCAATTGCACGTGCACGAACTAATGACTCCCAGTGTGCTTTACCGGTAATCGCCGTAAAAGCAGATGGCAGTACAATAAGGTCAACCCCTTTATCCACCATCCGACGAAACATTTCAGGAAAGCGTAAATCATAGCAAACCGCAAAGCCCATACGTCCAAACGGTGTATCCTGTACAACAATGTCCGTGCCCGCATCAATCACTTCAGACTCAAAATAATTTTCGCCATCACCCAGTGTCACATCAAATAAATGAATTTTATCATAGCGTGTCACTATTTCCCCTTCAGAATTAATCAGCAAACAGGCTGCCCGTATCCGCTTCGTATCATCACTGATTACTGGAATCGTTCCGGCAACAATCCACACCTGATGTTTACGGCACATTTTTTTTATAAAATCCTGAACCGGTCCCTCGCCCTGCTGTTCTTTTATTTTTAATACATCCGTTTCATTCATTCCCATAAAAGCAAAATTTTCGGGTAATACAACAAGATCAGCGCCAGCATCAGCTGCATAACTTATCCAGCGCCCCGCTTCATTCAGGTTAGCTGAAATATTAGGGCCAGAGGCCATTTGAATAGCAGCAATACGTTTCATTATTTTTTCCTGTTTCGATTAGTATACAATTTTATTGATGCTCAGTTCAATTTCCTGCACATTCAAACTACCTGGCTGAAGCTCAATAGAGCTTGAGGCCAGGCCTAAAGAAACTAACCAACCATTTAATTCTGAAGCCCACAACATGCCTACTTCACCACCGGGATAACGTATATGTAGTACATAGTCACTTTTATCTGCTAATTTTTTCATTACATTATGAATAGCCGGCATACCTAAAACAGATTCTGCCGTTCTTGGTACCGACCATTGTTGCTGTGTTAATACAAAATGAACAGGCTTGTCTTTTACCACTGCCAGTGTGGGTCCAACAGGCATGAGCATAAATAGCAGCACTAGTATCTGATACTGTTTAAATTGTCTAAAAATCTTCATCGCTCTCATCAGTGGCTGCTTTATTTTCAGCAGGCTTACCTTCATTTTTATCGATTCGTTGTATTTCCGGGTTTGTCCAACTGCCCGTTAAATGGTAAATACGTTTTGACGACTCATCAATTCCCGCACCAAATAACTTTTTAAAGAAATAAACAACCGCACCCACCTGCGGGCCAAAAATAGCACCACTGGTTAAAGGAAGTGTACCACTTACATTAGGTACAACCGTGACATAATGATCGAAATCTTGCACAACAATACCGGTACGCCCGGTTACAAGCACATAGGCAGCGGGGCCAGCAATGCTGATATCATCCGTAATAGCATTACCATCACTAATGTTATAATTGCCCACTATTCGATCAAAGTTAAAACCACTTTTAAATGCATCACCACTAAAAATCATTCCAGGTAAAGATTCAATACTCAGTAAACCTAACATTCGTCCCGCACCAGGATCTACTTTTGTAAACACACCGTTAGTAATATCCATAGTAACAACGCCATTTAAGGTTCCCCAGTCAAAATCACCCAAGCCCCCATTCCAGTTAAAATCACCAGAAAAATTTGCCTTACCATTTTCAATGGTCGAGTTAAACCCCAAACTTGTTAATAACTCCCCGAAATTATCCGATGTCAGTGTCATCGTCACATCAGTAAATTGTTTGTTCGGGCGATAGTGCCAGTAAGCCTTACCTTCAACATCAACATGCGGAGAAGTAATGGTAAATTTATCCAGGCTTAAACCATCCTTCTTACGACTTGTTTTAAAATAAGCTTTACCATATTGAAAAGTATCATATTCCAGTTGTCCGACTTCACCTTCAAATACAGGTAATTCACGTGGGTCAGAAGGTTCACGCGGCTTCTGATTTTTTGCTTTCACCAGATGCAAAATATCCATATCGACTTTGACAGGAACGCCAAGAAAACTTTTTTTATTGTTTTTGCTAGTAGGCTCCAGTGCATCCAGCCAGTCACCCATAGAGAAATCCCATAAACTTCCTGTTAATAATAATATTTCATTATCAGGAATAGTTGCGCTTTTTGTCTTAAACCGAAACTCTCCTCGGCGTAATCTTGCACTGGTATCATTTAAATCAATATCCATTGCATACGACATGGCTTCGCCATACACCAAATGTAATAACATTGTGTCAGTTGAAATATTTTCAATCGTCATATAAGTAGGCACAACCTTTTTTGCAGACTTATTCATTGGTGTTGGTAAGTTAATCGCAATATTTTTCATATTGGTTGTTACTTGCAGAAAAGGATTTTTCACCACACCGTCCTGTTTATGCTGTAGTGTAAAAACGCCTTGCCAATCTGTTCGGCCTGTTACTTTGTCATACCCCGGTATTTCAAAACGCTGCATTGTTTTGCTTATATCAATATTACCCTGCATAACCAGGCGAATGGGGTTCCCACCAAACTCATGCCGGGTAAAAACATCAACAACAGACTGTCCTCCCATAATGTTTGCTTTTATACCAGAGGCTGTCGCCGAGTTCTGGGTTAAATCAATCTCGCCGCTTATATTCTTTGCATAAATTTTATTATTAGAAAATGAAATATCGGCCCCCAACAAGAAAGCCTTTGCTTTAACATTAAGCGGGTATAATTTTTCAACTTCATCTGATAAAGGGATATCCAGCAGCATATCAACATTAATTTTCCCAGAGAATTTGGAACTCTTAACAAAGTTACGCGCCTCCTTCAGAAATGTAGTTGAAGAGTATTGTGCAATATCATCCAGGTTGCTTTTTATCTGTGCTTTTGCTTTAAGTAATGGTTGCAAATAATCATCAATACTTACCTTGAAATTGTTGGCATGACTACTTAGTAATTCAATATGCTTAACGTCAAGTTCGATTCCCTGACCAGTAAAAACAACATCTGCCTCACCCTGGCGTAAATTAGGCCAGCCGGGCTTATAATTTATTTCTACACCCTTCGCTGTAAAATAACCTTTAAAAACACCCTGATAATCAGCATAGGGGAATTCATCCAGGCGACCGTGTAAAATAATTTCACCCTTATCAATTTCACCTGCAAGAAAAGCAGACTCCATCCAGTCCTTAAAATCACCCGTCATAATAGCTCTGGGCAAATATTTAAAAACTACATTAGCGTTGGCTCTGTCAATCTTCGCTTGCAATTCAATATAAGGTGAAGTGCCATGATCAGAAATATTCAGATTGAAACTTATTTCCCCAGAAACATCTGTGTTACTCGCCTTAATTTTTTCGCTGGAAAAAATCCAGCCGGTTTTGTTTCTAACCCACTCTATGTTTCCTGTTAAATTATCAATGTGAACTGGTTTTAGTAAAATATCAGTATAGGATAACGCAGCGCTTTTTGTATTAATTTTAAGCAGCCCCGATTCTTTATTGCTAAAGAACTCACCCGACACACCCCGCAAGCCAGGTATATTTTCAATGCTGTTAAGAGAAAGGTTATTGACTTTGGCTGAAATGGAATATTCTTTTATTTCATTTTCCTGAGTAACTAAGTGGTAATGAATGTTCTGAACTTCACCCGAAGGTGAAGCATTGTTCAGATATTTAAATACCGCATCATCAATGTAGCCACTTTTCAATAATAAATCACGAATGTCTTCAACCCGGAAATATTTAATATCCGTTTCGATTGTTTCAGTTTTTGTTTCTGTTACATATTTTCGTGCAATTTTAACTTCTGTTTCAGGCCATTCCCCTTTATCAGAAATAAATCTTAGTTTTTCAATAGATAAGTCCCAATCATCAAGATCCTTATTCCATGTTATCAGTCCACCCAGTAATTTAACATTTGCACTGGCATTGGTTTTTAATCTTTTTAAAACAACATCATTTGCAGTCACGTCGGCCGAAATCTGGTTAAGCTCGCCGGCAACCCATTCCCCCCATAACTCAAAGTCCAGCTGTCCCTGCTCCACTATCACATCCATGATAACCGGTTTAAAGCCCCATTCACTGGCATTGATATTTTTACCCTTAGCATAAAACTTGCCAACCCATTTAACAGGATCCAACATGTCGCCATAAACATCCAGCGCCAACGCCAGTTTTTTAGGCTTGCTTTTATCCTGTTGCGATAAAATAAACTCGCCGTTAAACTGATGCCGGTTGCGATTATTTTTAAGTTTAAGGGTTACATTTTTAAAATGAGTAGGTTCGGTAAGACGCTTTTTGTCATGCCATATAATACTGCTATTCTGAATAACCAGACTGCTCCTGTTAAACAGCCATTCAGATAATTCATTGTTACTCGATAGTTCTTGATCAGAAAAAGCACCACCAATATCGGCCACATCAACATCCTGCACCAAAATTTTTCCATCTTTCTTTCTTGTTATCGCAAGCTCAACACCATCAATTGTATAAATGCTGGGGGTAATTTTAGCGTCTCTTATTGAACGCCATAAGGAAAAACCAATTTTTATTTTTGATATTTCCAGTATTTCCCGGTCATTTTTTTTGCTCATCAGCTTTACATCATGAAAAACAATAACCGGTGTAACCCCTGACATAAAGGCATCCAGATCACCTATTTTTACTGGCCGTTCAATCACTTTGGCCAGTTGCTCCTCAACATAAGAACGATAACTATGTACATCAGGTAAAAATACCCGTGCAGCCGAAAGCCCTATTGCAAGTAATATTATCGTTGCAATAATTATATACAGAATAAAATTTCGAATTTTATTTAACATTAAACTCTAATGGAGATACCACTATGCATTAAGAAACCAAACCATGCTGGAATCACATCGGCACAACATCAAACTGCTCTTGTGCATATTCTGCTTCAATCTGAAAACGAATCGACTTACCTATAAATTCTTCCAGCTCGGCAACACCACTTGATTCATCATCCAGTAAATTATCGACCACCGCCTCGGCAGCCAGAACTAAATAGTTTTTCGCGTCAAACTGACGGGACTCGCGTAAAATTTCACGAAATATTTCATAACTAACTGTTTCAACCGTCATAATTGAACCACGTCCCTGACAGGTCGGGCAGGTTTCACATAAAATATGCTCCAGACTTTCGCGGGTTCGCTTTCGCGTCATTTGCACCAGACCTAAAGATGAAACCTCACTGATATTGGTTTTTTCTGAATCTTTGTTGAGCATTTTTTCCAGGCCACGCAGCACCTGCCGTTTATGTTCTTCGTCCACCATATCGATAAAGTCGATAATAATAATACCGCCTAGATTTCTAAGCCTAACCTGACGACAAATAGCCTGAGTTGCTTCCAGATTAGTTTTAAAAATGGTTTCTTCAAGATTGCGATGGCCAACAAAGGCACCGGTATTCACATCGACGGTTGTCATCGCTTCGGTTTGATCGATAATTAAATAGCCACCAGACTTTAGCTGTACTTTAGGTTCGAGTGACTTGCGAATTTCATCGTCCACACCGTATAAATCAAAAATAGGGCGTTCACCGGGATAGTATTCAATGCAGTTAGCAACTTCTGGAATGAATTTTTTCGAAAACTTTTCAACCCGTTTAAAGGTTTCACGGGAGTCGATGCGTATTTTTTGTATATCGGTTCCACCGAGGTCACGCATCGTTCGCATCACTAAAGGCAAATCTTCGTGTAATAAATTAACCACTTTCTTTGAGGATATTTGTGTTGATTTGGCTTTAACCGCTGCCCACAGTTTCTCCAGAAAAACAATGTCCTTGCAAATATCTTCTTCGCTAATCCCTTCGGCAACCGTTCGAACAATATAACCATTTTTATATTCAGAGTGCTCGGCATTATGTTTATTGATAATGTCTTTTAAGCGCTGGCGTTCTTCATCTGAATCGATCTTTTGCGATATACCAATATGGTCGGTGTTTGAAATTAGCACCAGATAGCGTGATGGTATTGAAATATTGGTTGTTAGCCGAGCACCTTTTGTACCAATTGGATCTTTAACGACCTGAACAATAACTTGTTGCCCTTCTGCCAGTAAATCCGCAATGTCGGCAACACCTTCAGTTGGCTTTTCGTCATCCTTATTTTTAATGAGTCGTTGATAGTTGTCTGCAATATCCGAGGCATGTAAAAAAGCGGTGCGCTCTAAACCAATATCGATAAAAGCCGCCTGCATGCCGGGTAATACCCGTGAAACTTTACCACTGTAAATATTGCCCACTAAGCCACGCCGTCGAGCACGCTCAATATGCACTTCCTGTAACATGCCGTTTTCGACGTAAGCTATCCGCGTTTCCTGCGGTGTCACGTTAATTAATAATTCTTCACTCATTTGAACCGCTTCTTTAAATTTTTTATTGTGCCGATAAGACATCCACACCCGATTGCGCTAATAAACAGGCTGTTTCATACAAAGGTAAACCCATTACCCCTGAATAACTGCCCTGTAAATTTTCAATAAATATCGCTGCCAGGCCTTGTACCGCATAACTTCCGGCTTTATCGACACCTTCATTTGTGGCGATATAACCTTTAATTTCCTGTGTACTTAAGCGCTTAAATGTGACTAACGTACGCGAAGTTACTGTTAAAATACGCGAACCATAAATAGCAACCCCAGTGTATACTTCATGGGTTTTTGCCGAAAGCTGGCTGAGTATCAACTCGGCATGCTCTGCAGATTCAGGCTTACCCAGTATTTGGCCATCGCAAACTACCGCTGTATCCGCCCCTATCACTAGCTCTATTGTGGCGCGTTTTTCCGTTGATTGCCAATTACTTAAGCCTGTTTTGTTCGCTTCTAAATAATTTTTTTCAAGCAGCGCGATACCGGCCTGAGCCTTATCAGTGGCAACACGCTGCACATAATCGGACGGGGCTTCACCAGGTTGGCGTTCCTCTGGCACTAAAACATCGAGCACATCAAATCGGACACCGATTTGTGCTAATAATTCACGGCGGCGCGGAGATTGGGAGGCCAGATAAACCGGAAGCTGCTTCATGCAAATGTCTTTATTTATGGTAGGGATGATTTTTGATAACCATCAAAGCGCGATAAAGCTGCTCTGCAAGAACAATTCGAACCAGAGGGTGTGGCAAGGTTAGGTTGGATAAAGACCATTTTTCCTGCGCTTTATTCAGGCAGGCCTGCGTCATGCCATCAGGACCACCGACAAGCAAAGCAACGTCTTTACCCGATTGCATCCAGTCCTGCATTTTGTTTGACAAAACCTCGGTCGACCAGTTTCGCCCGGTGACTTCCAGCGCAATAATCTGCACATTGTCAGGTATGGCCGCAAGAATACTTTTTTCTTCCTGCTGCATGGCCTGCTTGATATTTTTAGACTTCGCGCGCTGGCCTAAAGGCAATTCAACAAATTTAACCTGGCACTCTTTTGGCATGCGGCGCACATATTCATCAATGCCTTGCGTCACCCAGGAGGGCATTTTGGTTCCAATGGCGAGAATGTGAATGATCATTTTCTAACCACAACGGACACGAAGTACACAACGGAAAGTCAAAAATGCATTTAAATTTGTTAAACACAAATTTAAACACGTCGTATTCTTCGTGCCCGTTGTGGTTAAAATCATTTAAAATACAAGATTATTCAGAAGCGGCTTCTGCCTCGGGGCTGTCTTCATCCCAAAGTTTTTCCAGATTATAAAAATCACGGATATCGGGTGTCATGATATGCACCACCACATCACCCAGATCGATTAAAATCCAGTCAGCGACTTGCTCACCTTCAACACCAATTGGTCGGATACCCTTTTCTTTTGTCTCTTTTAAAACATTATTTGATAATGATTTTACCTGTCGAGTAGTATTACCCGTTGCGATAACCATAATATCGGTTACGCTGGAACGTCCGGTGACATCAAGCACTCTAACATCAATGGCTTTAATGTCTTCCAGCGCATCAACGGTTAAATCACAAAGCTGTTTACTGTTCATATTTAAAGCTAACCTGCATATATTTTCTGCTGTTGAATAACATTATTCACAGCGGGTGGAACAAACTCTTCAATGGATTTTTCGTATTTTACACTTTGACGTATATCCGTTGCAGAAATATCGAGTTGCGTAACGGGCATAAAAAAAATCGCGCCCTGCTGTTTTATAACAAAAGCTTCAACTGACTCTACCTGACGCAGCTTAACTTCATTGAGTAAATCAACTGGCAACTGTGCCAAATTTAATTCAAACCCTGGCCGGTAAGTCACCGCACAATTTGCCAGTTCAAAAATTCGCCGCCACTGATGCCACTGATTTAAACCCAAAAAAGCATCCATACCAATAATTAAACAAAAGTTTTTTCCGTCTAACTCATCATGGAGACTTTGCAAGGTGTCCACCATATAGGAAACACCCTGACGGTTTAATTCACGTTCATCCAGTACACAATTTTCGTGTTCATCAATAGCGGCATGTAGCATATCAAGCCGCTGCTCGGCTGTTGCAATGGGCGCAGCACGGTGTGCAGGAATGGAGCACGGTATAAAACGAAGCTCTTCTAAACCCAGGCTCTGCTTCACATCCAGCGCCGGTTTGATGTGCCCATAATGAACCGGGTCAAACGTGCCGCCAAAAATACCTATCATTTTCGAATATGGCCATCGCCTAACACAATGTATTTTTGTGATGTTAAACCTTCAAGCCCCACCGGGCCGCGTACATGTATTTTGTCGGTACTGATACCAATTTCTGCGCCCAGACCATATTCAAAGCCATCGGCAAAACGGGTCGATGTATTCACCATCACCGAGCTGGAATCCACTTCAGCTAAAAAGCGCCGTGCCTTGCTGTAATCTTCGGTGATTATCGATTCGGTATGCCCTGAACTGTGCTGATGACAATGCTCGATAGCCTGATCCAGTCCATCAACAATGCGTATCGACAAAATTGGCGCCAGGTATTCTTCATCCCAGTCCGCATCGGTTGCAGCAATCGCATTTGAAACAATCTTTTGTGTTTTTTCACAACCGCGCAACTCAACACCTTCTTCGGTATACATTTTACAAAGCGTTGGTAATATAGATTCGGCAATAGCGACATCAACCAGTAAAGTTTCCATGGTATTGCAGGTGCCGTAACGCTGCGTTTTGGAATTAAAGGCCACTGCAAGGGCTTTATCCATATCGGCTTTACCATCAATGTAAACATGGCAAACGCCGTGTAAGTGTTTAATAACTGGCACCGTCGCTTCTGCACTGACACGTTCGATTAACCCTTTGCCACCACGAGGTACAATAACATCAACATATTTTGGCATGGTAATGAGTTTACCGACCGCTTCGCGATCCGTTGTTTCTATTACCTGAATACAGTCAACCGATAAGCCTGCTTCTTTTAAGCCCGTTTGAATACATTGGGCAATGGCCTGATTGGAGTGCGCCGCTTCAGAACCACCCCGCAAAATAGCGGCATTACCTGATTTTAAACACAGCACTGCCGCATCTGCGGTTACATTTGGGCGTGACTCGTAAATAATGCCAATAACACCGAGTGGCACGCGCATTTTACCCACTTGAATACCCGACTCGCGGTAACTTAAATCAGTAATTTCACCCACCGGATCAGCCAAAGCCACAATTTGGCGGATACCTTCGGCCATGCCACTGATACGCTCAGGGTTCAATGCCAAACGATCAAGCAGTGCTTCGTCCAGACCGCTCTTTTTACCTGCTTCTAAATCTTTTTTATTGGCAATAAGTAAAGCGGCTTGCTGTGACTCAACGGCTGCGGCCATTGCCAGTAAGGCTTTATTTTTGGCACCACTGGTCGTGCCCGCTAACTTACGTGAAGCGGCGCGCGCCTGTTCGCCGAGTTGTTGCATGTATGTTTGAATGTTCACTTTCGCATCCATTAGCTAAACCTGTCTAAAATGAAAAAGGAGAATGACTTAAATACCGGTTAATAAAAGCGCCGACTAAATCGGGTACGAATACGCGGCTTGTTTTGGTCGTTGCGCAGGCATTAAGGGGCTTCCCGCTACCTTAAGTACTAATTGTATCAACTCATGCCAGATATTTCCTGCTTTAAGACCTTTATTCATCTTATCCAGCTCACTTAATTGCCATAAAAAGAGCTGCCACTGGCGCGCTTTATGCCGGGACAAGGCCGATTTGACGCAATTCTGGCGTTTTTGCCAAACATGAAAAGAGCGGATAACCTGCTCCAGACTCTGCTCGTTCATTGCCAACGACATCGAAACCAGGGTGCGAATTTCGCGCATTAAAGCCCAGACAATAATCACCGAATCAACACCTTCGCCCTGCAAGCCGTCCAGAATTTTCACTGACTGGCTTGCCTCACCATTTAAACAGGTGTCGACCAACTGGAAAACATTGTAACGCGAGCTGTCGGCAACCAGATCACGTACCGCATCACTGTCCACCTCCCCTTCACCGTTCAGTAAAAATAATTTTTCCAGTGCCTGTTCGGCAGCCAGTAAATTGCCTTCAACTCGGTCGCACAAAAGAGCCAGGGCATCGGGCGTTGGCTGCATTTTGAGTGTCGCCATCCGTTGCGTTACCCAGCCAGGCAACTGTGTTTTATCAATCGGCCAAACTTGTATGCAAACACCTTTAGCATCAATCGCCTTAAACCACTTAGACTTGAGTTGTGGTTTATCCAGTTTGCCGCTGACGATCAGCAACATCACATCATCAGGGCAGCCGGCCATAAAAGCAACAATCGCCTTACTGCCTTTGTCTCCCGGCTTTGTTTGTGGCATACGTAGTTCAATTAAGCGCTTATCACCAAACAACGACATACTCTGGCTTTCCGCCAGCAGTAAACCCCAGTCAAATTGTTTATCAACATCCAGTACAACCCGCTCAGTAAAACCATCGTTACTTGCAGCCTGCCTTATTGCCTTTACCGCTTCTTCTTTTTGCAAAGGCTCATCACCAGCCACATAGTAAACATTCATTACCTGCTGGCGAAGATGATTTGAAAGTTGTTGTAAGGCGATATTCATTACTGTTATTTAACACTACTATCTTTAACCGGCTTTGCCGTTGGAGATGCCTTTTCAGCTGCTGGCTTTAAATCCGAGTCTTGCCTTAATTTAATACCAATGCGTCGCATTGACTGACGAACAGCCAACGAAATCATTTGTGACTTGATCGTTAATTCTTCATCACTCTTGGCCAGCGCCTGAGATGCATCATAAATATAATTACGATTCAGATTAATGGCACGCTCAGCAACCAGCAGTTTCCCTTTTGGGTCTTGCACCCGCATAGAAAAGCTGTAGGCCAGTTCATATTCATTGGCCGTACCCGAAGCACCAACAGATAAGACCCGGCGGGTAAATTTATTTTTCAATACAACAAAATGCACCGTGTCAACATCGGCAGTACTGACAACTTTGGTACCAGATACTTCCAGTTGTTGCTTAATCGCCAGCCCCACTTCACTGTATTGTGCCACACCATCAATAACAGCATATTTGATTGTTGCCGGTAAATTGCTGGCACCACGCAAGCGAAACCCGCAAGCTGATAGTAAACTCAATGTCAGTATTAACAGTATTATTTGACTCAGTCTTTTTTTCATTAAGGTTTAACCACAATATTAACTAGCCGTTTCGGCACAACAATCACCTTTAACACATTCATTCCTTCAATAAATCGCTGCACGTTTTCGTCTTTAAATGCTTGCTGTTCAATATCGTCTTTTGTTGCGTCAGTTGCCACCATTATTTTAGCGCGCAACTTACCATTCACCTGAATAATCATTTGAATTTCATCCTGCACCAGTGCATCAGCATCGTATTGAGGCCAGACATGGTTAACAATATTTTCATCATGCCCCAGCGCCTGCCAGAGTTCATGCGTAACATGCGGGATAATTGGTGATAATACCAATACCATTAACTCCAGACTTTCCTGCATAACGGCAAGGCCTTGCTCACTGTTATCATTAAATTTGCTAACGCTGTTCATTAACTCCATCACCGCTGCAATGGCGGTATTAAAGGTATAACGCCGGCCAATATCGTCTGTTACTTTCGCCACAGCCTTATGCACTTTCATTCGCAGTTCACGCTGCTCACTGTTAAGCCCATCAATATTCAGACTGGCCGGTGTGGTTGATTTTAATGTTTGGTTATGTTTTACAACCACATTCCAGACACGTTTAATAAAACGGTAAGCGCCTTCTACGCCTGCATCCGACCATTCCAATGACTGTTCCGGCGGCGCAGCAAACATCATAAACAGGCGTGCGGTATCGGCACCGTATTTTTCGATTAGCGCTTGCGGATCAACGGTATTGCCTTTGGACTTGGACATTTTACTGCCGTCTTTTAAAACCATGCCCTGGGTTAAGAGGTTTTTAAACGGCTCATCGTTTTGAATAAGCCCTGCATCGCGCATTAATTTATTAAAGAAGCGCGCATACAGTAAATGTAAAATCGCGTGTTCAATACCACCCACATACTGGTCCACCGGCAACCAGTAATTAGCACGTTCATCGACCATTGCAGTATCTGAATCCGCTGAACAATAACGCGCGTAATACCAGGACGATTCCATAAAGGTATCAAAAGTATCAGTTTCACGTATTGCCGCCTTGCCACACTTCGGGCAAGTGGTTTCATAAAACTCAGGCATTTTTTTAATGGGTGAGCCCACACCTTCAAATACCACCTCTTCGGGTAGCACCACCGGCAAGTCTTTATCGGGCACCGGCACGGCACCGCAGCTATCACAATTAATAATAGGAATGGGTGCGCCCCAGTAACGCTGCCGTGACACACCCCAGTCACGCAACCGATAGGTTGTGCGAACCTGGCCCTGGTTATTTTCTTTTAAGTAGTCGGCAATTTTTGTAAAGGCTTCCTCGGAACTTAACCCATCAAAGTCCGCTGAGTTGATTAACCGGCCTTTTTCTGTAAAGGCTTGCTCGGTCAGGTTTATATCAGCGTTATCATCGGTAATCACCTGCTGAATGGGTAAACCGTATTTCGTTGCAAATTCCCAGTCACGTTGGTCATGCGCTGGCACCGACATCACCGCACCTTCGCCATAGCCCATTAATACAAAGTTTGCTATAAAAACAGGAACCTGCTCGCCAGTAACCGGATGCACAGCCTTAAAACCGGTATCAATACCCATTTTATCCTGTGTTTCGACAGCCGCTTCGGCGGTACCCACGGCAATGCATTGTTTAACAAAAGCAGCAACATTGTCATATTGTGATGCGGCTTGTTGCGCTAATTCATGTTCGGCTGCAACGGCTAAATACGTCACGCCCATTAATGTGTCGGGGCGAGTGGTAAAGACTTTTACGGTTTTATCATGCTCTGCAATTTCAAAACTGATCTCGACCCCTTCGGAACGCCCAATCCAGTTTTTCTGCATGGTGCGTACTTGCTCTGGCCAGCCATCGAGTGAATCCAGTTCAGTTAATAATTCTTCTGCGTAATCGGTTATTTTAAAAAACCATTGTGGAATTTCCTTACGCACCACATCGGTATCACAACGCCAGCATTTGCCGTCAATCACCTGCTCATTCGCTAATACGGTTACATCGTTCGGGCACCAATTAACCGCAGCTGTTTTTTTATAAACCATGCCCTTTTCATACAGACGGGTAAATAACCACTGTTCCCAGCGATAATAATCGGCATTACAGGTGGCCAGTTCGCGATCCCAGTCATAAGCTAAACCCAGTTGTTTAAGCTGGTCTCGCATATAGTCAATGTTGTCACGTGTCCAGCTTGCCGGTGGTACGTTGTTTTTGTGTGCGGCATTTTCGGCAGGCAAACCAAAGGCATCCCAACCCATCGGCTGCATGACATTTTTGCCCTGCATACGCTGATAACGACTTATCACATCACCAATGGTGTAATTGCGTACATGCCCCATATGTAAACGACCACTCGGGTAGGGAAACATAGACAGGCAATAAAACTTTTCTTTGTTTTTATCTTCAACCACTTTGAATGTTTGATTTTTTTCCCAGTAATCCTGAGCAGACTTTTCAATAGACTGGTGATTATATTCAGTCTGGTACTGGTATTCTTCGTTCATTTTTTTTGACGACATGGATTTAACTAACCTACTACCGTGTTATTTTACAAGATGAGACTTTGCAGGATATTTTACGCATTATCGGTTTGCGCGTCAGGTATTTTTGGTTTTATTCGTGTAAATAATCGCCCCGAATAGCAATAAAAAAGCCAGACTGATAACCGGCCAGTTCCCCCAACGAACATACGGTGTTGCCCCCGTTCGGGGCCGTACTGAATAAGTGAGCACATAGGTCTTGAATTGCGGGGAGCGTGCCAATATCTTGCCTTTGTGATCGATCACCGCAGAAATACCATTGGTAGTGGCACGTAATAACATCCGGCCAGTTTCAAGTGCGCGCATTTGTGATATTTGCAAATGCTGGTGAGGCGCAAGCGAATCACCATACCAGCCATTATTACTGCCATTGAGTAAAAGTGTGGCCTCTGGTAATTGCCGAATAAGTTCTTCTCCAAACGAGTCTTCATAGCAAATGGTTGTTGCCAGTGGTTCACCACGCATTTTTAACAGCGGTTGATCCTGCTTGCCTTTGCTAAAGTTCGACATGGGCAAATCAAAAAATTTGACCAGACCACGAATTAAACCTTCAAGTGGCACATATTCACCAAAGGGCACCAGGTGCACTTTATGAAAAACCCCGGAATAGCTGTTCAGTTTTTTATCACTGGCCGAAAAACTCATCATACTCGAATAGTAATTCTCAAAGTCCTCATCCATAAAAGGTAAACCAACAATTAAGTCTGTGTTAGTTTGCTTTGCTTCTTTCGCCAAAGGCAGTAAATATTTTTTATCCAGTTGATGGTAAAAAATCGTCATGGCATTTTCCGGCCAGATAACAACATCACTGTCCCAGTGCTGGCGTGACAATTCTGCGTAAGTGTCCATGCGTAATTTTATTTTATCTGCATCCCACTTTGTTAGCTGCTCGGCATTACCCTGCACAAGGCTGACTTTAATCAACTTATCTTTTGGCTCTGTCCATTCAATTTTCGATAAACCAAAACCAATAAACAAGATACTAATAGCACCTGTTACAGCGATAATACGCTTTATATTATTGGCTGCATTCAATGCATAAAAAACCAGTGCCGTCATAAAGACAACTAAAAAGGATACACCATAAACACCGAATACGGGTGCATAGCCTGACAAAGGCAACACAGGGAAAGCATAACCAAGGTGCAACCACGGCATTCCGGTTAAGAACCAGCCCCTTAACCATTCAAATAGCAACCACAAAACAGGGAAAACAATAAGCACTTGCAGTGAAAAAGAAATTTGAAATTTTGCTATTAACTTAGCCCCCAACCAGCCTTGCAGGGCAATAAATAAAGCAAGGTAGGCGGCAAATAATGCAACCATAATAACTGCCACCCATGCGGGTGTGGCACCAAACACATGAATAGCAACGTAGACCCACGAAAGACCAAACGCAAAAAATCCAAAACCAAATGCAAAGCCTAATTTAAAAGCCTGCCGCGGTGTTTTGTCCAACCATAGAAAAAATAAAACCAGCGGTGATAAAAAAGCCAAGGGGAAAAAATATACAGGGGAAAAAGCCAGCGGCAGGCATAAACCAGCAAACAGTGCAATAACAGACTGCTTAAGCATACTTAACTGCTGGATATTTTTTATAAAAGCCGATATGCCCATTATTGATTGGCCAGTATCTAAATTTACTTACTATTAATGGCTGTAGAAGAAGGAATATCCTGCTCAGTTATCTCTTCTTCAATTGACTCTTGCTGCTCAGGCTCGCTGATGCGTGTCACTTCCAGCAGATGAATCCGACGCCGACTGGCACGCAGCACTTTAAAATTAAAACCATACAGGTTCACCGACTCACCCCGCTTGGGCATATGGCCTAGCGCATTAATCACAATACCACCTATTGTGTCCACTTCATCACTTACAATTTCACATTTGAAGTGTTCATTAAACTCATCGATAGGTGTAATTGATTTAACAATACTGGTTCCGTTTGAATGCGCATGGATAAATTTATCTTCTTCAATGTCATGCTCATCTTCAATTTCACCGACAATTTGTTCCAGCACATCTTCAATGGTCACCAGGCCGGCAATACCACCGTATTCATCCACCACTATCGCCATATGATTACGATTCGCACGAAACTCATCCAGTAATACATTCAGTCGTTTACTTTCAGGAATAAACACCGCCGGGCGCAATATTTCACGTATATTAAAACCGTTGTTTTTATCATTATTTATTTGTGTTAATAAATCTTTCGCTAATAATATACCAACCACCTCATCCTTGTTTTCACCAATAACAGGGAAACGCGAATGCGCAGACTCAATCACGGTAGGTAATATTGTTTTTAAATCTGAATCACGTTCTACCACCACAATTTGTGAGCGTGGAATCATAATGTCACGCACCTGCATTTCTGCAACCTGTATGACACCTTCAATCATTGTTAGTGAATACTGATCCAGCAGACTGTTCTTTTTCGCTTCCTGCATTACATCCAGCAATTGCTCCTGGTTGGTAACTTCATTTTGAAAAAACTGTGTGACACGTTCAAACCAGCCTGGCTGATTGTTTTCTGCTTGCGGTTCTTCAGTTGAATTGTTCTGCGACTCACTCATAAGGGTGTTCCGTGTAAGGGTTTGGATAACCCAGCTGTGAAAGAATTCTGGTTTCCAGGGCTTCCATCACACTGGCATCGTCGTCGTTGGTATGATCATAATTTAATAAGTGCAGCACACCGTGCACAATCATATGTGCCCAGTGCTGTTCAATGCTTTTATTTTGTTGTTGTGCCTCAGCTTCTACAATAAGCGCACAAACAACAATATCGCCCAGAATATCAAGTTGCTGACATTGTTTAAAAATTTCCGGCGTATCGAAAGGGAAAGAAAGTACGTTAGTGGGCACATTTTTTTGCCGGTACTGATTATTTAATTGCTGGCTGTCAACTTTATCAACAATACGAATCGCCACTTCATAATCTGTTTGTTCTAATTGTTTGTGTTCAACTAGAAAAGTAATAACCGCCGAGACCCACTCACTGAATAATTTATCTGCAGGCACAGAAATATCCGCATACATACACTGCACATCAACAGCACATGAATATTTCGGCGGAGGTTCTGCTGAGGTATTATTCATTACTTTTGTTCATTTTCTTTAGGGGGATTTTGTAGTGGTGACTTAAGCGATTTTTCTTCGTCTTCACGATTCTGGTAGGCCGTTACTATTTGCTGAACCAGTGGATGCCGCACCACATCTTTTGCTTTAAAAAAAGTAAAGCTGATTCCTTTAACATCGACCAATACATCAATCACATGCCGTAAACCAGAACGCTGCCCACGAGGCAGGTCAACCTGAGTTACATCACCGGTTACAATCACTTTGGAACCAAAACCAATGCGAGTTAAAAACATTTTCATTTGTTCAACAGTGGTGTTTTGCGCCTCATCGAGAATAATAAAAGAGTCGTTGAGTGACCGGCCACGCATATAGGCTAACGGTGCCACTTCAATAACATTGCGTTCAATTAATTTTGCAACATAATCAAAACCCAGCATTTCATAAAGTGCATCGTAAAGTGGGCGCAAGTAAGGGTCTATCTTCTGTGACAAATCACCCGGTAAAAAACCCAGCCGCTCACCACTTTCTACTGCTGGCCGCGTTAAAATAATTCTATCAACTTGTTCTTTTTGCAAAGCGGCCACCGCAGCGGCCACCGCTAAATAGGTTTTACCCGTACCGGCCGGGCCAACACCAAAATTAATATCGTGCGATTGAATGCGCGACAGGTAATGTTTTTGATTCGGCCCTCGGCCACGCACAATCCCATGCTGGGTTTTAATGACAACATCTTCAACAATTTCAGCAGGGGCTTTTATATAAGACTCCACGCCGGATTGCTGTAACAGCAGGTTGATTGAGCTGGGCTCAAGTTCCACTTTGTCCGTTTCGTTATAAAGTTCGCGCAACAAGGCTTCGGCCGCCTGAACTGAATCACTTTCGCCTATCACTTTAAAGGTATTGCCACGATTATTAATTTCAACACCCAAACGTTGTTCTATTTGGCGTAAATGCTCATCGAACTGGCCACACAAATTTGCCAGACGGCGATTGTCGGCCGGTTCTAAAATAATAGAGCTTGATTGGATAGTGGTATTCAAGATGATTTAAAATTTAGATCTATGCAATGGAGTGGCGGCTGCCAGAAGGAAGCTCTCCCTGGAGAGAGTTTGAAAAAGCTGCGGTGATATTCACGTTTACAAAAGTACCGATTAAGTCGTGGTTACCTGTAAAGTTTACCACACGATTGTTCTCTGTGCGGCCAGTTAGCTGAGAATTTTTTGCGCCAGCACCGATTACACCGGCATCAAAGTCCACGGCAACGGCCTTGTCCGCATCGTAGGCACTTAAATCGAGCTGTTTTTTCTGTTTTGGGGATAACCCCGTGACTAAAATCCGCTGTGTGGAACACACCATTTTACGGCTAATATTGGCCGACTGCTGGCTTAAACGCTGCTGCAACAGTGCAAGTCTTTGTTTTTTAAGACCTAGTGGCACATCATCATCAAAGTCTGCCGCAGGCGTACCGGGGCGTTGGCTATAAACAAAGCTATAAGAATGGTCGAAGTTTATTTCGGCAATAAAGTCCATCGTGTCTTTAAAGTCCTGCTCGGTTTCACCGGGGTAACCGACAATAAAATCAGACGACATGCTGATGTCCGGGCGAATTGCACGAATTCGGCGCATAATATCCCGGTATTCGTCCGTTGTATGGCGTCGTTTCATCGACTGCAGCAGGGCATTGGAACCGGTTTGAATCGGCAAATGCAGGTGGCTCACTAATTCAGGGATTTCAGCATAACTCTGGATCAGGCTGTCGCTCATTTCCAACGGGTGCGAGGTGCTATAACGAATGCGCCCGATACCCTCAATAGCTGCCACATAATGCATCAATAAGGCTAGATCGGCGCTGCCACCATCATGCATGTTGCCCCGATAGGCATTAACGTTTTGCCCCAGCAAAGTGACTTCTTTCACCCCACGAGCGGCCAGGCCGGCAATTTCAGCGATAACATCATCAAATGGCCGACTAAATTCTTCGCCACGCGTATACGGTACCACGCAGAAAGTACAATATTTGCTGCAACCTTCCATTATCGACACGTACGCAGTAGCACCCTCGACGCGCGCTTCCGGCATATGGTCAAATTTTTCAATTTCAGGAAAACTAATGTCGATTTGCGCTTTTTTCTGTTTAATAGCCTGATCAAACAACTGCGGCAAGCGGTGCAGAGTTTGCGGGCCAAAAATCAAATCGACATAACTGGCACGCTTAAGAATGGCCTGCCCTTCCTGGCTGGCCACACAACCACCTACGCCAATCAGAATATCCGGTTGTTTGGCTTTTAATTTGCGCCAACGCCCAAGCTGAGAAAACACCTTTTCCTGTGCTTTTTCGCGTACCGAACAGGTGTTTAACAGTAATACATCGGCCAGCGCTTCATCCTGAGTCAATTCCAGATCGTGCGAATCCTTCAAAATATCCGCCATTTTACCGGAATCATACTCATTCATCGCACAACCGAATGTTTTAATAAAAACTTTTTTGTTCATGATATTAAATAGAACAGGCCTTCATTGTCAGGGCGGGCTAAGGTATCACTAAGCACGGCAAGTTTCCAGTTCTGTTCTGAGCCTGTTTTGCGAATAACCGCTTATTCAGTGTCAGTTGATTAGGTGGGCTCCTACCTTCCTTAAAGTAACCATTTTACTATCAAAAAAGGGCTTCTAAGCAATAATATGGGTGTGTTTTTGATCTTTTATTAATATTTTTCAAAGGGTTAGTTTGGTTCGACCCCGTTGTTTGCGTTTTGCGAATAACTTTATAGTTGTTTTAAAGCATTCATGGGCACAAAGAGTCGCATTGGATCATCGGTAAAGGGTTTAAACATCTCAAAATGTTGATAGAAACCAAGTGCTTCGTCATCTAAAACATCAAGTATGATACCAATCGCTGGTAGGCCTGTTGTGGTTAACTCTACTGCTTTTCTAAGTGCGGTAATCAACGTCTTTTCACCAAGCCGCTGCTTTGTAAATTGTTGATCAACCGCTAGCCTTGCAAGCAATACAACCGAAGCTGGATAACCTGGCAAATGTTTGTCGGTTGGTATTGATTCACGGTTTACAGTTGATGATGCAAGTGAGTAATAGGCAGCAATTTGTGCTTTTGCTGCTTCTTCAGCAACGGGTAACACCCAGGTGCGACTAAGCCCTAGTTGCATATTTTTCACAGCAAAGCGAGCCAGAAAGGTATCCATATCTGGCTTACCGCAGCTAAATTTTTTTAAATCATGTTGAGCTTTATCGACTAATACAAATTCTTGTAAAAAGGCCAATTAAAACCCCTCTGCATCCAACCGTTTGGCTGCAGCAACAAGACGTTCGCCAGGTTGACGCTCAGTGTCTTCACATGCCGCGATAAATTTATCGAATTGCGCATTGGTCAACTGGATTGAGGTTTCATTTTGTAAAATGAGCGGCGCATTATCACGAATCAAGCTTGTGATAAAATCGGTTAACGAGGAAAAACCCTGAGCAGCAGAAGCCCTTTCAGCAAGGTGTTTTACATCTGCATCAACTCGCATTTCAATACGTTCGCGTGGTACTGATTGTGCCATGATTTTTACCTATCTCCACTAAAATACGGCAATATGCCGTACATTAATTATCGACTATAAACACTCTAAAAGCAAGATAACGGCATATTTATGTAGGGCAAGAGCATATTAAATTTCTGGACACACTAGCTCAGAACGCAACGTATCATCCATAATCGCAATTTTCCGTTTTCGTTTCATACTGGCTTTGCTTGAGGTATTGGCCTTAAGCAGGTTAAGCGTTAAGCGCCGTAA
>JAJRZT010000040.1 GCA_024275115.1 Gammaproteobacteria bacterium | reverse complement strand
TCTTTAGAACATGATGCTAAAGCAAAACTAACCAGTATAAATAAAACTAGATTCCGTAACGCCATTATATTATTCCTAAACATATTATTTATTCTTTTGCGGTTCTAATATCGCAACCGTCTTCTGTGTGTAGTTAAAATATTTTTTAGCAACCGCCTGCACCTGTTCGGCAGTGACCGCACGGATCTTATCCACATATTCAGCAGCAATTGTCCACGGCAAACCTACTGTTTCCAGTTGCCCAAGAATCATCGCCTGATAAAAAATAGAATCTTTTTCATAAACATTGCCAGCGACCACTTGCGCCTTAACCCGTTGTAATTCTTTTGCCGTGACCAGTTCTGTTTTTACTTTTTCCATTTGCTGGTACAAGGCTTTTTCAACATCGGCAACAGTAAACTTGGCCGAAGGAATGGCATCAAATATAAACAAGCCCGCCTGCCGTGAAATCATGTCGTAACTCACGCTGGCAGTGGCGGCCATTTGGGTTCCACGCACCAGTTCTTTTGGCAACCGTGCACTGTCACCCCCGCTGAGTATGCCGGCCAGTACTTCCAGCGCATAGGGTTCCCAGTCTTCTTTTATGGTATTTAAAGACGGTACTTTGTAACCAATAATTAAATACGGTAATTTTGCAGGCACCTTCACCGTCAGGCGGCGTTCACCGTATTGCGGCGCTCAATGCGTGGCTTTAATGCTGGAATATTTTCACTGCGTTTTAACGGACCATAATGTTTTTTGGCCAATGCAAATACTTCATCCGGTTTAACGTCACCCACAACAATCAGCGTTGCGTTATTCGGTGCATACCATTTTTGATACCATGCTCTTAAGTCGGCCACTTTCATATTTTCAAGATCATTCATCCAGCCAATGATGGGGTGATGATAAGGGCTGCTAATGTGCGCCGCTGCACTGAATTGCTCGTAGGTAAGTGAGCGAGGCTTGTCTTCGGTACGCAGGCGCCGTTCTTCCATTACCACCGGCAACTCTTTACTAAATTCTTCTTCCGGCAAAGTCAGGTTACGCATTCGATCGGCTTCTAACTCAAAGCTCACGGACAAACGACTTTTTTCAAGCTGCTGGAAATAGGCGGTGTAGTCTTTACCGGTAAAGGCATTTTCCCGCCCGCCATTTTCTGCTATCACTTTAGAAAACTTGCCCGGCGCCAGTTTTGCCGTACCTTTAAACATCATATGTTCCAGCACATGCGACAAACCGGTAGAGCCTCCCACCTCATAGCTACTGCCCACCTTGTACCAGATTTGTGCAACCACAACCGGTGCGCGATGGTCAGGTTTAACTAAAATCTTCAAACCATTGTCCAACGTTGACTCAAAAATTTGCGGCTTCGCTGCTGCGGTATCGGCCATGGCAGTAAAACCTGTCGTTAATAAAAACAGCGTCACCCCCCAACATGCAACTGAGCGGGTAAATGGGCGAGTAACAGACAATCGTTTATTCATATAAAACCTTTAAATTATTCTATATTATACTAACGGCAAGCCAGTTAGTTTGATAGGATGGATACTTTAACAATTAATAGTAACAATCCTACGACTTAATAAACAATGTTTAGTTTCAAAAAATCAAAATTAAAAACAAAAGAAGATAAAATCGGCAGTAAAAATGGCTTTTTCGGGCGCTTAAAGCAAGGCCTGTCCCGCACCCGCAATAGTTTAACCGGTAACCTGAACAGTGTTTTCAGCGGCAAAACCATTGATGCCAACTTACTCGAAGAAATTGAAGATACCCTGATTATGGCTGATATTGGTGTACATGCCACCCGCCAGATCATTGATGATTTAGAACAACGCCTGTCTCGCAAAGAATTGAAAGATGCCGCAACACTCAACGCCGCGCTGCGTGAAAACATGGCCGCAATTTTACAACCCTGTGATAACGCCTTAATTATTCCAGATACCAGCCAGCCTTTTGTTATTCTTGTCGCGGGCGTTAATGGTGTAGGCAAAACCACTACCATCGGTAAACTTGCAAAACGTTTGCAACAAGGTGGCCAATCGGTGATGCTGGCCGCCGGCGATACATTTCGTGCCGCAGCGGTTGAACAATTACAAACATGGGGCGAACGCAATGATGTTCCAGTCATCGCGCAAGCACAGGGTGCCGACAGCGCCTCGGTTATTTTCGATGCCTTTGAATCGGCCAAAGCACGCAATATTGATGTGTTGATTGCCGACACCGCTGGACGCTTGCACACCCAGTCACACTTAATGGATGAGCTTAAAAAAGTCATTCGGGTATTAAAAAAGATTGACCCAGATGCACCGCATGAAACCTTGTTAGTGTTAGATGCGGGCACAGGGCAAAACGCACTCAATCAGGCCGAACAATTTAACGCAGCCGTTAACTTAAGTGGCATTTGCCTGACCAAACTCGATGGCACAGCCAAAGGCGGGGTTATCTTTTCTATCGCACAAAAATTAAAATTACCCATTCGTTTTATTGGCGTAGGTGAAGGCATTGACGACCTGCGCGTATTTGAGGCCAATGAATTTATTGATGCCCTCTTTAGTGAAGAACAGCCTAGTGAAGATTAAGGCCGAACAATGATTCGGTTCAGTCATGCATCCAAACGTTATCCCGGAGGCTATGATGCGCTACAGGACATTAATTTTCATTTAGCCCCTGGCGAAATGGCTTTTTTAACCGGCCACTCCGGTGCGGGTAAAAGTACCTTACTCAAATTGATTGCCTTAATTGAGCGAGCCAGCCGTGGACAAGTCATCGTCAACGGCCAGAACCTGGCAAAAATTTCCCGGCGTAAAATTCCTTATCACCGGCGTAATGTCGGCATGATTTTTCAGGATCACCAACTGCTGTTTGACCGCACCGTGTTTGACAATGTGGCTCTGCCACTGGTGATTAACGGCTTATCACATCAGGAAATTGGTAAAAAAGTACGCGCCTCACTCGATAAAGTGGGTCTGCTCAGCAAAGAGCGGGCTTACCCGATTACGTTGTCAGGTGGCGAACAACAACGCGTGGGCATTGCGCGCGCCGTTGTCAATAAACCGCCATTACTGTTAGCGGATGAGCCCACCGGTAACCTCGACCCGGAACTGTCGCGTGAAATTATGGGTATCTTCGAGCAGTTTTCACAAGTCGGTGTTACCGTGCTGATTGCAAGCCATGATATCGAACTGATCACTCACTTGCCCTATCGAGTTTTAACATTAAAAAATGCCAGACTCAGTAATGATTCTGCACCAGCAACAGCAGGCCAGTATTGAAATGGGCAACTGGCTACATACTTATCTACTAAGGCACTTACAGGTATTTTTTTATAGCCTTGGCCAGCTAACGCGCAGCCCCTTGTCATTACTCATGACATCAGCCGTTATCGGCATTGCACTTGCGTTACCAACAGGGTTACATATTATTTTAAAAAACATGCAAAACATCAGCGGTGATTTAGACAGTGCCGCACAAATTTCTTTATTCTTAAAAAAGTCCACCAGTGATACGCAGGCACAACAACTCATTAGCCAGTTAAAAGCCATGCCGCAAATTAATAAAATAAAATATATCTCACGCGAACAAGCCTTGCAGGAATTTAAGCGTTTATCGGGGTTTGGTAATGCATTAAAAGCGCTGGAAAAAAATCCACTGCCCGCTGTTATTGTAGTGCAACCTTCGCTGTCACAATCCAATGCGCTATCGAATACAAAAGCAACCCAACAACTGGTCGAACAATTACAAAACAAGCCTTATGTTGATATTGCGCAATTCGATATGCAGTGGGTAAAACGCCTGTACACCATTATGGATATTATCCGTCGCGGTGTGATTATTTTATCTGCGCTGCTTGCGCTGGCGGTATTACTGGTCATTGGTAACACCATTCGACTCGCAATACAAAACCGCCGCGATGAAATTGTTATTATTAAACTCATTGGCGGCACCGACACGTTTATTCGTCGCCCGTTTCTTTATACCGGTTTTTGGTATGGCCTGTTTGGTGGTTTGATTGCTTTATTTTTAGTGATTACCTCCTTACTAATGCTTAGCGGGCCAATTGAAGCACTCACCCAGTCTTACGAAAGCCAGTTTTCAATGCAAATTATCGACGTCAACAGCACGCTCTGGCTGATTGGCGGCAGCATATTACTCGGTCTATCCGGCTCATGGGTGGCGGTAGAACGCCATTTGCGTGAAATTGAACCGACATAATGTGTTATTTACGCTACACTCAATGGTAATTGCAATTACTACCACGTTGTAAACGTATTACCAAAAAATCTATACCAGTAAAGAATATGCCAGAAAAAATAAAAAGAATAATGATAGTGGACGGCTCATCCGTTTCCCGCACCCTGCTTACCCGCATGTTAAAAGAAGAACTCACCAGCACGGAAGTACTAGGGGTAGACTCGGCAGAAGCAGCATTGGCCGCAATGGATGAACACAGCTTTGACCTGATAACAACGGCATTACTGCTACCCGATATGGACGGTTTGAGCTTAAGCCGCACGATTCGGGATTCAAATAAGCACACTTACACGCCCGTTATCGTTGTGTCGGGCGATGCCGACTCCCGGCTGCTGCGCGAAGGCTTTGAAGCAGGCGTGACCGACTACTTTGACAAGTCTGATGGCTACAAAGCCTTTGGCATCTTTATCCGTTCCTTTATGCAGCGCAATTCCGGCCTGGTGGGTAATATTCTCTATGTAGAAGACAGTAAAACAGCTGCCTCGGTCACCATCAAAATGCTGGAAAAACAGGGCTTGAAAGTCACCCATGTTACTACCGCAGAAGAAGGGCTCACTATTTTAGTTTCCAATGAGGATAATGGCATTAATGACTTTGATCTGGTCATTACCGACTTCTACCTGATGGGCAAAATGACCGGTGGCGACCTGCTCCATGCCATCCGCGTAAAACTACACCATTCCCAGCAGGAATTGCCGGTACTGGTTTTAACCAGCAGCGACGACGAACAAACTCAGGTTGAAGTCTTCCATGCTGGCGCCAATGACTTTGTAACCAAGCCACTGATTGAACAGGTGATGATTGCTCGGGTTCGTGCCTTATTGCTGATTAAGCACCAGTACAATGCACTCAAACTACAAGCCGAAACCATGCGCTGGATAGCCGCAACCGACAGCTTAACCGGTGTGCGCAGCAAACGTTATTTACTCGATAATGGCGAAAATTATCTACGTGAATCACAACTGCCGGTTTGGGGTATTCTTATCGATATCGACCACTTCAAGCACATTAACGACAGCCTCGGGCATATTACCGGCGACCATGTACTGGCCGATTTAGGGGTTATGCTCGACAGTCTTTTTGCTGACGACATGGTGGTGCGTTTTGGCGGCGAGGAATTTTCTATTTTATTCCGTGAAGACGACTACGAAAATGCGGTACGCCGTGCCGAGGATTTACGTGCCGCGATTGAAAGCCTGAAACCCGGTGGCGTTGACATTACCGTCAGCATTGGTATGTGTTGCAGCGACGATCACCCGAATCAACCCCTTAGCCGTTTCCTTAGCCTGGCTGATAAAGCACTGTATTTTTCCAAGGAAAATGGCCGAAATCAGGTATCCGTCAATACCGTTGAAGGCCCACTTCAAATCAATGCGGCGGCGCTGCAATCGGCCAGTTAGGTCGTTATTTAACCAATCTAAATATTTTTAAACACTTGATTTGAATCAATAAAACACTCCATTTCCACTTAAATTAGAGTGAACTTAATCAACTATTGGCACTCCAACTCTACGAGTGCTAAAATACGATTAACTGACAATTTGAGGTATAAAAACCCGATGAATAACGAACTACAACTTGCAGTTCCTTTAGGTGATTTGGCCGCATACAACGCGGCAACACGACAAATCCCTATTTTAACCGCTGAGCAGGAGCATGCACTTGCGCTGCGCTTATTTGAAGATAATGACTTAAAAGCAGCTCAAAAACTGGTGGTATCTCACCTGCGTTTTGTTGCGCACATCGCTCGCAGCTATTCCGGCTACGGCCTGTCAGAAGCCGACCTTATTCAGGAAGGCAGCATTGGTTTAATGAAAGCCGTAAAACGCTTTGACCCTTATAAAGGCGTTCGACTGGTTTCATTTGCGGTTTACTGGATACGCGCCGAAATTCATGAATTTGTATTACGCAACTGGCGTATTGTAAAAATTGCCACCACCAAAGCACAGCGTAAACTTTTCTTTAATTTACGTCGCTCTAAAAAACGCCTCGCATGGTTTAATAAAGAAGAAGTTGAATCGGTTGCCAAAGACTTAGGTGTTAGCACTAAAGATGTTTACGAAATGGAGTCGCGCTTAACCGGTAGCGACATTGGTTTTGATAACAGTAATGACGATGATGATAGTGATTTTGTTTACCCATCGCCTGCCACTTATCTTGAAGACATGAGCCACGAACCATCGGCCGCTGTCGAAAAAGAAAACCATAGCGAATACGAAAATACGCGCTTAAAAAATGCATTGGCAACACTCGACGAACGTAGTCAGGACATTGTTAAGCGCCGTTGGCTAGATGAAACCAAATCGACCTTGCAGGATCTTGCTAGCCAATACAGCATTTCAGCCGAACGCATTCGCCAACTGGAAAATAATGCGATTAAAAAACTGCGCCATGCCATGGCCTAAGAATTTTAATACCGCATAAAAACTAAAGCCCATCGAAATGATGGGCTTTTTTTTACTTCTGAAAAATTTTGTTACACTAATCCTATGCGCGCCTTAACAAAATAATCGTTGATATTGCATATAAAATATGCCATAAATTCTGCTCTATTTCAGATAAGATCAGATTTGAGGCAGAATGCTGTCTAAATTACTGTTAGGTTATTCAATATAAAAGGGAGATTCATATGGCATCAACAATAGGAATAAAAATTACAATAGGCAAACTTCTTCAAATAGCCTATACAAAAAATGAAGGGCTTACCAGCAAAATAATTCAAAAAAAGGGAAACTTTAAAATAACAATAGATCAAAATGGTAAAGTTAAGTTATATGGAAGTGCGGGTGTTTTTGCATTCAATGGTAGTAGTGCATTAGAAGCTATAGGTGCAAAAATAAAATTTGCAACTATTTATTTTTATCAAGCAGCAGGAAATAACACTAATTATAGAGCAAACTTTTCATTCGCAGGCGATCAGGCTTCAGTTATAGTCACAGGAACTTTAAATATTGAGGATCTTATCACTTCATGTTCAGGCTTATTGTGTCAAGCTGCCAGGCTACTTAAAGGAAACAATAAAAGAAATGAAAAACGTTTGAAAGAAATAATGGGGAAATAAAAATGAAACATATATATATTTTAATGCTTTCTATTATTCTAACTTCATGTGCAAGCACAAAAGAAAATACGACTCTATTTGAAGCCTACAGCACATATGTAAGTAAAATAAACAAGAATAAATCCAGTTTTCTCCTCCCTATGCTTTCAAAAAATAGGGTAAACCAAATAAACCTATCAAGTGAAAATGAATTTCCTGTATTAAGTGAATTCCCAAGTGTATTATCTAAAATTGAAAGCCATTATCAAAAACTAGAAGCCAATAAAGGTTGCCTAACTCTTAATGGTTACGGGAAAAATAATAAACCTATTGTGCTAAGTATCAAATATCTATATGAAAATAATAAATGGGTAGTAGATTTTGTTGAAATATATTACGCAGATTCTACAAAAGAATTTTCAACAAAAGGTATTTGCCCGAGTGAAAATTAAAAAATATAACAAAGTGTTCAATTCACTCACTTTGGACGCTTAACCGCTATCGTGGTACGCGCCCATTAACACAACGTTGAGGCTGTAGAAAAACCCTAAGTTGACTTGCTACTAAAATGTGAGACGATATAAGCACTTAAAATTATTTACCCTAAACACGAATATAAATTTTGTTGTTTGACTCGCATTTACAGCGTCATTGGATTTAAGTG
>JAJRZT010000039.1 GCA_024275115.1 Gammaproteobacteria bacterium | reverse complement strand
ATCAAGGACGTAACAAATATTCCCTGCCCTAGAAATCTGGAGCATTATGGTGGTGATTATCCATACGTGACTTTATTTAGATATTACCCTGAAAACTTTTATCAGGAAAAAAGTATTGCATGCTATCCTGCTGGGCATGCCAGTGGTGGTTTTGCTCTCTTATCGTTGTTTTTTTTATTTAAAGAGAAAAGAAATAAAATACTTTCAGTTGTGTTTGCATTAAGCCTTGGTTGGATGATGGGGGGGTACAAAATGTTAATTGGTGACCATTTTTTAAGTCACACGATTGTGACGATGTTATTGGCGTGGCTTGTTATATTGATTGTGGCTAAAAGTGTTGATATTTTTTTTGAAAGAAAAAATAATAAAGTTTAATGAAAAGATAGAGTCTTTTCATTGGTAAAAAATACAATAAATCAGTTGGTATCCCAGAGTAAAAATAAGACAGAGAATAGGGGTGATTTTATTAGTACCGCTTTTGTCGTTGTTACCAACTGTTTGCTGCAGCCTGTTGCCAGTCACTTTGCCAGTCTTTTGGTGCAGTGTCTGAAACTAAACAGCAACTTTCTACGCAGGGATAGAGCTCAGAATAATTATGCACCTCGGTACCATGGACGCGTTGATTGATGTGCCATGGTTTAAGTTCGTTAAGGTTGCTTAATCCTGCAGCGGCAATGAGTTCCAGTAAATTCTCGATCATTGATGCATGGTAGTTAGCAACCCTTTGTCCTTTGTCATTCACATCTAAAGCTTTATAGCGTGTAGGGTTTTGTGTGGCGATGCCTGTTGGGCAGGTGTCTTGATTGCACTGTCGTGCCTGGATGCAACCTAGAGCAAACATCATTGCGCGTGCTGAATTAACCGTATCTGCACCTAATGCCATCAAGCGTAATATATGAAAGGCAGACAGGGCTTTACCTGAAGCAATAAGGCGTATTCGTTTACGAAGATCGCAACCAATTAATGCATTATTAACAAAAATAAGTGCGTCACGCAATGGTGTGCCGACCGAGTTAGTAAGCTCAATGGGTGCCGCGCCTGTGCCACCTTCAGAACCATCGATAGTAATAAAATCAGGGGTTATATTGGTTTCGATCATGGCTTTGCAAATAGCTAAAAATTCTGATTTTTTACCAATGCAAAGTTTAAAACCAACAGGTTTTCCACCTGATAGCTTACGCAACAAAGCAACGAACTGTAGTAATTCAATCGGTGTTGAAAAAGCGGTGTGTGCCGGTGGTGAGACAACATCATGCCCCATGGGGACGTGACGAATATCCGCTATTTCCTGGGTAAGTTTAACGGCAGGTAGAATGCCGCCATGGCCTGGTTTGGCTCCCTGCGATAATTTAATCTCAATCATTTTTACTTCACTTCGGGACGCTTTTTTGGTAAATAAAGCTTCATCGAACTCACCTTTAGCATTGCGACAACCAAAATAGCCTGTGCCTATTTGCCAGACTAAATCCCCGCCATTTTTTAGATGGTAAGGGCTCATGCCGCCTTCGCCCGTATTGTGTGAGAAGCCACCGATGTTGGCTCCTTTGTTTAACGCCATAATGGCATTTTTGCTCAGGGCGCCGTAGCTCATGGCAGATATATTGAGTGGCGAAGCATCATAAGGCTGTTGGCAGTCGCTACCACCAAACCGGATTCGCGGATTGGTTTCAGTAACATGCTTGGGCGCAAGTGAATGATTTACCCATTCAGCACCGTCACGATAAACATCAAACAGGGTCCCAAAGGGGCGGGTATCACGTTGGCCTTTTGCGCGTTGGTAGACAAGTGAGCGGAATTCACGGCTAATCGGCAGGCCGTTGGTATCCGATTCGACAAAATATTGCTGAATTTCAGGGCGAATGGATTCGAATAAGTAACGAAAGCGTCCAATAACAGGATAAATGCGTAATATCGTGTGCTTACGTTGTATCAGGTCATAAAGCCCCAGGCAAATTAAAGGCAAAATAATAATGAATAGCCAGTAGGCATTGTGCCAGAATTGTGCCAGAAAAAACGTCGCAAGAGGCGCGACGATTGAAAGGATAATGAATTGTGTACGTACAAGCATAATAAATACCTTTGGCGGACTTGTTGGTTATACGAATAGGTGATGCTTGCTGTTGGCCAGTTTTAAGTTATTTCTATTACGTAGTGCTAAAACCTTATTGATCATACTATCACTGAATAAGTATTTAAAGGGCGTGCTTATAACAGTATAATTGTGTGGTTAAACACCGTATCTATAAATTGAGCTGTTTTTTTTGCTAACCACTTCGATAGCAGCGTTTTCTTCACATTATATAATGAGCATCTAGATGAAACTTGAGTCAGTTTTTCCTTTTCTTGTTTGGTTTAAATTAGTTACAAAAGATTCCTTAAAAGCCGATTTTCTGGCTGGTATAACTGGCGCTGTTATCGTTCTACCACAGGGTATTGCATTTGCAACCATTGCGGGGTTACCGCCTGAGTATGGTTTGTACACGGCCATGGTTACGCCCATTATTGCCGCTTTATTTGGTTCGTCTCGTCATCTGGTTTCAGGGCCGACAACGGCTATTTCTATTGTGGTGTTTTCTGCCATTAGTCGCCATGCAGAAGTTGGTTCACCGGAGTTCGTTTCGATGGCGCTAACGTTGACGTTTCTTGCGGGGGTGTATCAGCTTGCGTTTGGTATTGCCCGTTTAGGCGCGTTGGTTAATTTTGTTTCTCATACCGTTGTTATCGGCTTTACTGCAGGTGCTGCAATTTTAATTGCGACTAGTCAAATAAAGCACATTACCGCGCTTGCAATACCGAAGGGTGAATCATTTATACATATATGGATGGATGTTTTTCGAGATATTGGTGATATTAATTTGTTTGTTTTATTTATTGCTTTGGTCACATTGATTACCGCTCTTGCTGCGAAAAAGGTAATGTCAAAATCGCCGTATTTATTGATTGGCATGATAGTGGGAAGTGTGCT
>JAJRZT010000003.1 GCA_024275115.1 Gammaproteobacteria bacterium | reverse complement strand
GGGCACTTATGCAGCGCGCAGCGATGCGTCTATCCACCCGGTAAAAACTTGTTTTTCTGATCCGCAAGAAGGGCATCATAACCCCATTATTTTGAAAAAATTACGGGCACTTATGCAGCGCGCAGCGATGCGTCTATCCACTCGGTAAAAACTTGTTTTTCTGATCCGCAAGAAGGGCATCATAACCCCATTATTTTGAAAAAATTACGGGCACTAAAAAAAGGCCACAACATGAAATGTAGAGGCCTTTTTTTGATACAAGATGATAACTTATCGCCCGCGGAAAGTAATACGGCCTTTGTTTAAGTCATAAGGTGTTAGCTGCACCGTCACAACATCACCGGTAAGAATACGGATATAATTTTTGCGCATTTTGCCCGAAATATGAGCCGTTACAATATGCCCGTTTTCGAGCTCAACCCGAAACATGGTATTGGGCAGGGTATCAATCACCGTCCCTTCCATTTCAATGTGTTCTTCTTTTGCCATACTGCCCTTGTCTTAATTCATACTATTTAACTAGCGCGCAATAATGCACTAAAACCACCAACTTATCAAAGATGAAAGTAGTTTTTTCCGAATAAACTTGTTGAAAGCGTGTATTTTTTGTGAATATGCGTGCTTTACACTCACTCGTTGTAATTTGTAAATAGTTGAGTGGCAATATAAGCAGTCTGACAAAACACCGTTTTATGATGTGGCGCTATTCGATCCACAAGGGGGGCACCGCTATCATTCACCGCAGCCGATGGCCTATATTGTTCATCACCCTGATTGATTAGCCGATCAAACAACACGGCCTTGACTGTGTCTTACACACAAGTGCTATATATAAAGTATGTTCCATAGCGTATTTAGCTAACTTAAATTGAGGAACAAAGGAGGTGTGAGATGAAAGAAGCACGATGGCAAGACTGGAGTATTGTTCTACTCGGTGTGTGGCTTGTACTTTCGCCACTCACTGGTATCGGTGTTGCGGGTGATATAGCAGCAGTCAATTCCTATGTGGTGGGTACCGCGGTCGCATTTTTTGCATTCGCAGCAATCAGCCGTCCACAAATGTGGAAGGAATTTACCAATTTAGTTCTGGGGTTCTGGTTGGTCGTTGCACCGTTTACCCTTGGCTTTGCAAATTTACTCGGCCCAACGGTGAACCAGATAATTGTTGGTCTTCTGGTTGGAGGCATCGCTTTGATGGTTACTTTGGGCAAAACAACGCCAACGGTGGGTCATAGCGGCCATGGTCACGGCCACGCATAGCTCATAGCCAATTCCTGTTAAAGGGAAGGAGGTAGCAAACGACCCGGTTCCAGATGAGAGCAGGTGGGAGTCACAACTGTGACAATGGATTTATTCCCATTATCACCAGTCTGGAACCGGGGCGTTTTTTGTGTGATTGCTTTGCTACTTCACACAACAACGGCATGCTTCCATTCGACAGGCGACCAGGCTAAATGGGGTTGACTTGATTCATTCGACAACACAATTTCCATTCCTAAAAAACGGGTAAGTGCGTCAAGGCCCCGTATTTCTGATAAAGCGCCTTGCAATGACTTAAAGTGTTGAGGATTAATATAAAGGACATTGGGACGATAACCGTGTTCATTTTCAAACTCGTTGGCGATTTGAATTAAGAAACTTAACATATCAATTCCTCCAATGTTGGGGCAAATGGTTCACCCTTACTGTTTTATAACGATGTTGCTTTGTTTAATTATCGGCCTCGGTTCATCAATGTTTAATTTTAAATATGTTTTAATTCAATTGCTTAAAAAATAATAAAATTAATGCTAAATATTAATATGGCTTATTGGTTTGCCATGCACCCTCCACAAAATACTGCAATGGCTGAAAGCGTGTTTTATAAGACATTTTTTGTGACTCAGGGTTCCAGTATCCCAGGTAAAGCCAGCTTAAATTCCGTTGACGAACCAATGCAATCTGGTGCTGAATGGCTAAAATTCCTAAGCTTAAGTTTGTAAGCTCGGGCTCGAAAAAAGTATAGACCGCCGACAAGCCATCACTTAATTTATCCATAACCGCAACGGCCACCAGTTGTTGCCCACGTCGAAACTCCAGTAGTTCAGACTCACACCAATGGCTGTTTATAATATCGTTATAAGCGGCTTTTGAGGTTGGATCCATGCCGCCTTCTGAATGGCGTGCATTCAGGTAACGGGAATATAAATTAAAATGTTCTGCGTTAAACCGGGTGGGGTGAGGCAGGGTGATAATTTCTGTGTTTTTATTCCAGCAGCGTCGCTGTTGTTTACTGGCTTTAAATTGGCTTACATTTAATCTAACCGGAACACATAGTTGGCATTGTTCACAATGTGGACGATAAAGATGGTTACCACTACGACGAAAGCCGACAGTGGCAAGGTAATTGTAATGCTGCTGCTGTAAATCAATAGCAGGATTAACGAATAATGTGGTTGCATGTTGTTCGGGTAAATAGCCGCAGTCATGCTTTTCTGTTACACAAAACTCAAGCACATCTAATATATCGGGTTGCTTAATTTGTGAGCTTGAGTTTAATGACATGGCTATTAATTTAAGTTGTTTCGTTACTTTTAAGTTAGACGCAATTGTAGAAATTGTCTAATGTAAAATGTGATATTGAGCGCAACTTTATTTATCACGGATAGCGAGAAGTTAGAAAACAAGGCGAAAACCAACGAGAACACGGAATTTACATGTAGTAAATGAGCATTTTGAGTTGGGTTTTAACGCCGTGTTCTGGCTTCTCGCTATTTGTGCTAATCGAAATGCCATTGACCAATACGCGAGAAATACTTCAAAGTGTGTTGCAATTCCTGAATAAATTGACTACGGGGTACTTCGGTTGCGCCCAGGCTTGTCATATGTTCCGAGCTGACTTGCGTATCTATAAAGTCAAACTGCCATTGTTTTAGTTGCGCCACTAAATATGCCAGCGCAACTTTTGACGCATCGGTTTTATGGGTAAACATCGACTCGCCAAAAAATGCGTGGCCAAGTGACAAGCCATATAAACCGCCCACCAGTTTCTGTTCAAACCAGCATTCAACCGAATGCGCATAACCTTGTTTGTGTAATTCACGATATGCATCGAGCATCTCGTTGGTTATCCATGTACCGAAGCCATCTTTACGCGTACCGGCACACGCTTGAATAACGTCATCAAAGGCAGTATCAACGCTGACGTGAAAAACATTTTTATTCAGCGTTTTCTTTAAGCTTCGTGATATTTTAAAATCATCCAGTTTTAAAACAGAACGTGGATTGGGCGACCACCACATAATAGGCTGATCATCACTAAACCAGGGAAAAATGCCATTTTTATAAGCGGCGAGTAATCGCTTCGTAGATAAATCACCACCCACTGCCAGCAGGCCATTGGGTTCATCCAACGCAAGTTCCACATCAGGGAACAAGTCAAGCTGATCGTCGGAGAGTAAATAAGGTGCGGTCATTATAAATTCTATTGCTGCTTAAAGGGAGAATGGCTGTGCATGTCTTGAATATAATATTGCATGCCTTGTTGTTCGTGCTGAACATGCTTACGTATCATTGTATTAAATTCCGGGTGTGCAATCCAATGTGCTGACCAGGTTTCGGTAGGTAAAAATCCCCTGTAAATTTTATGCTCACCTTGTGCGCCGGGTTCAAAACGTTTTAAACTATTATTAATGCAATATTCCAGCCCCTGATAATAGCATAACTCAAAATGTAAGCTGTTAAACTCGGCATTGCAACCCCAGTGGCGGCCAAACAATGTATTCTCGCCACGAATACAGAATGCGCTGGCAACATAGTTTGCATTATGCTTTGCAAATAGAACAAGAACATTATCCGGCATGCTTGTACCAATGGTTTTAAAAAAATTCAGGTTTAAGGTTGCCATTCCCGATTTTTTATCGAACGTCGACGTGTAAAAATCATGAAAGATTTGCCATAACGAATCATTCATTTCATGACCGGTTTTTATTTCAATCTCGATAGCCTGTTGCTGTACCTGTTTGCGTTCGCGTTTTATTTTTTTGCGATTCTTTGAATTAAAAAAAGATAGATAGTGTTCGAAGTCGGTATAGCCTTTATTCTGCCAGTGAAACTGGCAGCCGAGTCGGAGCATTAAGTTTTGAGTTTCTAATGCCTGGGTATCCTTATCATTAGTAAATAACCAATGAACCGACGACACACCGATTGCTTTGGCATGTTGTAATCCAGCATGAATAATTAACTGACTTATTTCACTGTGACGTTCTTTGCCTTTTATTAAAAAACGCGGCCCGGTTGCAGGTGTATAGGGGATAGAGGTCACGAGCTTGGGATAATATTCAATGCCGGAACGATGATAAGCATCGGCCCATGCCCAGTCAAAAACAAATTCGCCGTAGGAATTGTTTTTTAAATACATCGGGCTTGCGCCTATCAGCTTGCCATTTTCACGCACAATAATATGTTGTGGCAGCCAGCCATAGGTTTGGCCGACACAATCGTGTTGTTCTAATGCATTTAAAAATTCGTAACGTGCGAAGGGATTGTCGTCATCGACTAAGGCATTCCACTCATCGGCTGTTACTTCATTCATTGCGCCGATGATTGAAACGTCTATTGTCATAATTTAAGTCTCTGATGTGGTCTAATGAATCTGGACACCGAAATGGGATAAACTAACCCAAGAAAAGAAGGTGCCAAAAATGACAAAAACAAGACCGAGTTACACAACAGAATTTAAACAAGAAGCAGCGAGTCTAAATAACTGATCCTAATCCCTGACCATCTTATCCTTTCACAAGCTGGACTGACGTTCCTGGAAAAGGTGACACACTGACCATAAACGTATTAACGGCCGTCATGAGTTTATTCATTGTCGAATGCCG
>JAJRZT010000002.1 GCA_024275115.1 Gammaproteobacteria bacterium | reverse complement strand
GCATCCTGTACGGATTTAGCGGCAAAGGCACTTTTAGGCCATGCGGCTAAAACAGCGCTCGGGCTTAATAAACCTGCACCTATCGCCACTGCGACGGTTGTGCTTGCCAGGCTGCCTTTTAAAAAGGTTCTGCGTTGCATATTCTATTCTCCTAAAATTATTATAATTTTGCCGGTACTTATAAAGTAAGAACCCACTCAACTAGAGCGTCAATTTCTTTATTAGAAAGAACGTCGTGTCTGCCGAATGGAGGCATCATTGAGTTTGGGTTAAATTGTGTTGCGTCCGCGATTTGAGCTCTTAATTTAGCTTTATCCGGGAAGCGGGCTTTCATTGCGACCAATGGTGGCCCAACGTTGCCAGCCATTTTGGCGCCTTTATAAGCATGGCATGTAAAGCAGTTGCCTTTTTTGCGGTTTTCGGCAACTTTCTTACCGGTCGCAACTAAGTCTGAGTTAGCGAGTGCGACAGGTGCAAAGCTCATAGAGCCTAGCACTACTGCAACGGCACTTGCGGCAGCGACGATCATGACGGGTTTTTTCCGCATGGTTTTCCTCCTCGTTCAAGTATGGGTAATGTCTAATTCAATCTTTATTAAAGATTTTAAAATCTAGATAAATATATTTTAAATGGTAAATATCTTAAAAATTAAATATCTTTAGATGAGACGAATTAATATTTTTTTTGTTGCCAAGCTACTGGCGGGTGCTGTTAACACTTGGCAACAACACCTGAAACCAAGCATACATGAACGCAAACTTATGGCAAGTGTTGATTGTTTACTTAAGTACATTAGAAGATATTAAAATAACTGATTGCTGTTTTGTAAAACCAGTTCAATTTTAGTCAATTAAATCAGGAATGCTTTTTTGCAAGGCTGGCTATTTCAGTTTGCAGTTCTTTTTTGCGCGCACTGAGCCGGCTTTCAGTGTAAAAGTCGAGTGACGGTGTTTTTAATGCAAGGTTAACTTGTTTGAGTGCCTGGTAGGTTTGGCCAATGTGGTAGTAGTAGTGCGCGAGTGCTTCATAGGTAGCAACCTGGTTACCTAGTTTTGATTCAATCAGTGATAAAAGTTTATAGAGCTTAGGTGCCGGTGAGGGTTGCCTTAAGTGAATTTCAAGAATTGATTTTGCCTGGCTGTATTTTTGCTGTTTTAACAGTGCTTCAATATAATTGAGAGTAAGCGGGTTATTGCCCGGGTAATCGCCCAGAGCACTCTTATATAAATCGAGTGCTTTTGTGTATTGTCGAGATTGCTCCGCTATTTGTGCTTCTGTAATCAGGTAAGCGATGCGAGAAGGTGCCTGCTGGCGTAATTGTTGAATAATGTTTCGCGCCTGATTGAGTTGTTTGTCTTTTAAAAGCGCGATAGCGTAGCCATATAAAGCGGCGTTGCGGTTGGTGTAGGTTTTATTTTTAAGTTGAAAAGCATAATGTTCGACGAGCACTTTATTATCGGGCTGATTAAGTATTTCAATCCGTTGTTTCATTAAGTGATAAGCTTCTGACGATGGCGGTTGTTTTAGCGGCATCTGGTTGGCGCGCAGTTTTGCTTCGGCCATGCGGTTTTGTGACACCGGGTGGGTACGTAAAAACTCCGGGCCCTGAGAGCCATAAAGTCGGGACTCTTTATACATTTGCTCAAAAAAGCTGGCCATGCTGTGGGCATCAAAACCGGCTTTATTGACTATTTTAATGCCAAGCCGGTCGGCTTCTTTTTCGTTGGCGCGGGTAAAATCAATTCTCATTTGTGCTGCACCACCAGCGATACTTGCGAGTGCGGCCTGGCCCAGCTCATTTCCGTTTGAGCCCAATACAATGGCTGCAATGAGTGCCGCAAGCACAGGCACTTGATAGGTTTTGCCCAAATCATAGGCGCGTGCATGGTGGCGTTGGGTCACATGGGCTATCTCATGTGCCAATACCGACGCCAGTTCACTTTCGTTTCGGCTTGCCGTGATAAGGCCATAATGTATACCAATATAACCACCAGGCAAGGCAAAGGCATTAATGGAGTTATCATCTATAATAAAAAAATTAAAGCGGTAATCTTTATTATTACTAACGGATACCAGCTTGTTGCCTAAATTATTAATATATTCAACCAATAAGGGGTCGTCGACGAGCATCCCTGCATGGCGAATATTACGAATAACGGCAGCGCCCATCATCTTTTCTTCGGTCAGCGTGAGTGCCGTGGCCGCGCTATCACCAATATCAGGGAGTTTGAGCTCCTCTGCTTGCAGATTGCTAGCGGCAATAAAGGCCAGTATAATCAATGATATACAAGGAAGAATTAAATCCTGGCGTAAAAAATAGTGGGTTGCAGTCAGTTTCATAGGTAAATCTTATCATTCTTGCCGTTATTTTGTAATTTGAGCGTTGTTATGGTTTATGACAACAATTTGTGGAGTGGTTTCCAAATTCGTGCTGAATTATCTCTCAAATGTTATATAATAATATTCTTATATGGATTTAAGGGTTATTGGAGCGCAAAATGCCGCTAGTACGAGAAATAGAAGTTTCAGAGCTAAACGAATTACTGAACGATGAACATCAGCAAGTTGATATTTTTGATGTAAGAAGTTCTCACGAAGTGACTAAAGGGTCCATTCCACGGGCTCAACACATGCCGTTGCACATTATACCCGGTAAAGTGGCGGAACTATCAGACGAGCGGCCTATTATCCTTTTTTGTCGCCAGGGAATACGTTCAGTGCAGGCCTGCCAGTACTTGCAAAAAGCAGGTTTTGACAATGTTTACACGCTGCGAGGTGGGTTTAATGCCTGGCAGGCAAGCGGTTTATGTCACGATATGCTGGCATCTGAATCAGAGCCAGCGTAACCGCTAAAATCTGGTTTTGAGGAATTTATCAGGCTGAATTTTTGGCTATTTTATCTAAAATAGCTGCCGTTATTAATATTCAAGCTGTTTTAGAACGGTTTGAATATTAATAAAAACCTATATTAGAACATTATTGGGTTGTTATTATTGCTTAAATAATTTATAAATGCCCTACTTAAAATGATCTGATATACAAATTTAAACTAAACAGGAGCTACCATGGCTAATTTTGATCAAGAACTCGACGCATCAGGCTTAAACTGCCCACTACCTATTCTTCGTGCGAAGAAAAGTTTAGCAGGTATGGACGCAGGACAAGTATTGCATATCATCGCAACCGATCCAGGTTCAGTAAAAGATTTTGAAGCATTTGCAAAACAAACCGGCAATGAATTAATGGAATCAAAAGAAGAAGGCGGTAAATTCGTCTTCTTAATTAAAAAGAACTAAGCACTTTAGTTTTTTAATGTGCACAGCAGGGATCGCGTAACACTAACATTGCGGACTAGAGGCTAAATCTATGTCGAATAAAAAACTCGCGATTATTGCAACTAAAGGAACACTGGACTGGGGTTACCCTCCGTTTATCCTTGCTTCAACGGCTGCCGCATTAGGCTATGACGTTGAAATATTTTTTACATTTTATGGCTTACAGCTATTAAAACGTAAAATGAAGGTATCGGTTAGCCCTTTAGGTAATCCGGGCATGCCCATGCCAATGGGAATGGACAAATGGTTTCCGGTTATTGGTACTGCAATACCGGGTATGCAAAGCATCATGACCATGATGATGAAGCAAAAAATGAAATCCAAAGGCGTTGCCAGCCTGGAAGAACTGCGTGATCTTTGCCTTGAGGCAGAAGTGAAAATGGTGGCCTGTCAAATGACCGTAGATTTGTTTGACATGAACCCGGCAGATTTTATCAACGATGTTACCTTCGGTGGCGCGGCAACCTTCTTTGAATTTGCAGGTGAAGCAGATATTACACTCTACATATAATATTTGATTAGCTAACAAAAAACGCCCTCATTATTGAGGGCGTTTTTTATTTTTTAACAATGAATTAATAAGGCGTTTGGTACCAGCCGGTAGCCCGGATGAAATGAAATGTAATCTGGGGAATAATGCGTCGCTACCCCCAGATTTCGCTATGCTGCATCCAGGCTTGTATCTACGTGTAGCTTGGGAGTGGGTGTATTGTTTGCTTTTGTCATCATTAGAATAAGGGTGGTTTAAAAAGCAGCACTTACCCCAACACTCAACACCACCGCGTTTGAACGGTAGGTTCCATTATAAGCGGTGGAGCCATTGGGTTCATTGGGGGGGTTGGCCGGAACATACGTTTGACTGGAATTAACCACACGGTCTTTAAACTTAACCAGCATCAGCCCAGTTTCTATTTTGTAAGTACCAAAATCATATTGATACCCCACTGAAAACAGTTGCCTGTCTGAATCAGGTACACGCGCAGAAAAGTAATCGTCACCTTGTGGCGTTTCGTCGTAGGCATAGCCAAACAGGAGTTGGTGTTTGCGTATTTTGTATTGCGCACTTGCTCGATAGGTTAAGGTATTTTTCCAGTTGTTGGTGCTTAAGGTTAATGTTGAATTATCAGCGGCTCTGCGAATATTCAGGTTGTCGTAAACTTTCCAGCCGGTATGTTCTATATCCAGTTCAACAGTCAGTGCGTCGCTAACGGCATAATTAGCGCCAATGGTGAGCATTTCCGGAAAGGTTACATCCACCTTAATCGGCGTAACACCGCCTGCCGTGCCGGTGGCGTTCGCCAGTACTTTTGAACGGTACGAAAGGCCAAGGGTCAGCTTATCCAGCTTTGTAATGAATGCCGCATTCCAGCCGTAACCCACGCCCTCACCTTCAACAGCCGTTGCCTGCGAATTAAACCGCAAGTCGAGTAATTGATAGCGGTTAACGCCTATTGCCATACCGGTGTTCGCGTTTAGCCTGTAGCCCAGATTTACATTAGCATTGTACATTTTAATCCGGCTAAGCTCAGGCTCCAGCGCAGCAGAGCCACCGAAAGGGGCAAAAGTATTGGTTGGCCATTTGGTTTCCAGCCCAAAGGGGCTGTGAATCAATAGCCCGATAGAAAGTTTGTCGGAGAGCCGTTCACTTATAAAAAGCCCAGGTATATTAAACGTTGACTCACCTGTTCCCTGCGTTGTTTTACTGTTTGTGGACACTTCGGTGTCGTACTGAACCTGAATAAGGTTAGCACTGAACAAACTTGTTTGTTGTTTATTGGCGGGGGAGTAAACACTCATAATTGCGGGGTTATAGGCAATCGCGCTTATTCGGCTGGTATCTGCAACCAGTGCGTTAGCGGTTGCCACCCCCGCTGCCGTGTATTCCGGCAACCGAAAACCACCCGCATGGGCGGTATATTGGTAAGCCAGCAGTATAAATAAATAAATGAAAATTTGGGTGTTTTTTAATGTACGCATTATGTTAAGGCCTCACTCCATTTTTTTCTTATTTGGGGGAATTCGTATTGCTCCCTTTGTGTTGCTTATCAGTCACACTTCTACCACGATTTACCACCATTAACCAGTTGTTGTAATTTTGATACAACTACGAAGCAATGTGTGTTTGGTTACAGACAGCTTGCCGGTTAAACGTCAATAATGCGCCAAGATTAACGAATAAAGGCGTTGATTTGAGGGTTGCTACTGGAAATACCGATTGACACTAATAAGCGATGTATTTAATTATGGTGCTAATTGCAAAACAAAATTGTCTCATAAAAACAACACCAAAGATATTTTTGGTCGGTAGCAAAATAAAAAATCATAGCAGTTATTTTAAGTTGACAGAAACAACTAACCAAAACGGGAGTTCAAGAATCAAATGAAACATTCAACTAAAAGTATTTTAATCGGGGCATGTGCTGCAGGCATGTTGTTGCCCTTAACGGCTTCGGCTACTAATGGTTATTTTTCGCATGGTACAGGCATTAAATCTAAAGCAATGGGCGGTGTCGGTATTGCAAAATCTGGTGACGCATTAGCGGCGGGTACTAACCCTGCTAATATGTTTGCGCAGGGCAATCGTGTTGACTTTGGTTTAGATCGCTTTTCACCGGATCGTTCAACTAGCGTTACTGGTAATGCAAATCCAGCAAATAATATTCAATATGATCCTAATATGGATAGTGACTTTTATATTCCTGAGTTTGGTTACAACCAAATGCTAAATGATAAAATGGCTTTTGGTGTTTCGGTTTATGGTAACGGTGGTATGAATACTAGCTATAACAGAAATGTTACTTTATTTGGTACTACAAATGCGGGTGTTAACTTAGAGCAACTGTTTATTGCACCGACGTTTTCAATGAAAGTGGATGATAAAAATACTTTTGGTGTTTCTTTAAACTTAATTTATCAAACATTTAGTGCTACTGGCTTAGAAAATTTTGATAGTGCAGCGAATACTTCCGCCGTTGGTTCCGTTACCAATAATGGTACTGATACTTCTACTGGCTTTAATGTTCGTTTAGGTTGGACTATGGAAGCCTCAGATACAATCTCATTGGGTGCCTTTTATCAATCTAAAGCTGATATGTCGAATTTTGATAAGTACAAAGGCTTGTTTGCAGAGCAGGGTGATTTTGATATCCCATCAACCTATGGCATTGGTATTAATGTTGCAGCTTCCAAAGCACTGAATATTGGTTTTGATATTACTAAGATTAACTACAGTGAAGTAGCGGCCATTAGCAATCCACTTGGGCCATCAAGTTCTGCAGGTGTTATTGATAATACGCTTGGTACAGCTAATGGTGCAGGTTTTGGTTGGCAAGATATGACTGTATATAAACTGGGTGCAGCATATGCTATTAACAGCAAAATGACCCTTTTAGGTGGTTACAACTATGGTAAACAGCCTATTCCTGCCGATCAGACTTTCTTTAACATGTTAGCACCAGGTGTAACTGAAGAAACATATACTTTGGGTTTGACATATGAACTTGCTAGTAAAGCTGAATTGACCTTTATGTTTATGTACGCTCCAGAGAAAAAGGTGGATGGCAGTGGTTCAATTCCTGCAACCTTTGGTGGTGGTGAATCCAATATTAGTATGAGTCAAACTTCATTCGGTATGGCTTATGGTTGGAAGTTCTAAGCTATAAGAAACAAGCACATAGAAAAAATGGTTAAGAAATAATAACAATTATAAATTTCAAGTGTGTAGTTAAAGGGGCAGCTATTTAGTTGCCCCTTTTTTTTTAGTGCGAGTTATATCGGAGATATTACTCGCACTTATGCAGCTCTGCTGCTTAGTGCGTTCATCTATTTTTTTAAGATATTACTCGCACTTATGCAACTCGTAGGATGGGTGCAACCCATCATTTTTGAAAAGGGGATTGATGGGTTATGCTAACGCTTCACCCATCCTACGCGCTAAACTTGTGTCAGGGGGCAATAAGGGGTGTGCGGCCGAGCAAGGTCGATAATTCCAGCGGGTGAGAAACCCGTCCCGGCAAGGTAGGTCAGCCACCGGGTAGCAAACATCGGGCAGGCGGAGGTGACTCCAAATGTTAAGCACGGTGGGCGCAAGGCAACAGGCCGTAAGCATTAGCTGAAGTGATTTAGCCTCGTAAGTTTCCATACAAGCAGGGCGACAGGTTACCCCTCCTGGAAGCCACCATTGTATGATACGCCAGACAAGTATCGTAAAGCTGCTTCGGGGTTGTAAAGCATGGCATGTTGACCATTATGAATTATCGGCAACTCGGGAGATCTTGAGTCGTCTTTCAAGAAGAGAGTAAGTTGAACAAGTGATAATAAAATGAGAACAACTGATGCGACTCAAGAAGCAAGTAGCCCGGATGGAATAAAATGCAATCCGGGAAGCAGCCCTCAATCTTCTCGGATTTCGCTTCGCTGCATCCGAGCTACGTACTGGCACTTATGCTGCTTTAGCATTCATTTGGGGATACCCAAGTTTACCTTAACGGGCACACTGCCTAATCGTTGATTTAGTTGTTACCCGCTTGTTTCTGAGTAACCACTTCCCCAATCTTTTCGCCAAACTGTACTTTTTTACCGGCAACCAAATCCTGTTCCCATTCAATGCTGTTTTCTGGGAATAAAAGTATTACGGTTGAGCCCATATTAAAGCGCCCCATTTCCTCGGCTCGTTCTAAGCAAATGGGATCCTGGGTGTCGTAGCTCCATTGCCGCAGGTGCTTACCACGGGGTGGGGTGATGGTGCCAGCCCAGACGGTTTCCATGCTAGATACAAAAATAGCACCGACCAATATCATGGCCATTGCCCCTGCATCGGTTGAAAACCCGGCGACAACACGTTCATTGCGGGCAAATAAACCGGCAACACTGCGCGTTGTGGACGGGCTGACGCTGAACAGGCGACCGGGCACATGCACCATTTCTCGTAAGCGCCCACTGAGCGGCATATGGATACGGTGGTAGTCGCGGGGTGACAGGTAAAGTGTGGCGAAATAACCGTTACGGTAAAATTCGGCACGTTCAGGCGAGCCGCCGACCAGTGCTTCGAGTGAATAGCTTATTCCCTTGGCCTGAAAAATCTGGTCGTTATTGATTTTGCCCACTTCACTCACGGAGCCATCAACCGGTGAGATAATGCTGTGAGCACCTTCGGCAATGGGGCGCGCGGTTGCTTTTAACGGGCGGGTAAAAAAATGATTAAAGCTTTTAAAGTCCTCTGCTTTTTCGTTTTGTGCCTGGCTCATATCCACATCGTAAATGTCGATAATTTTTTTAATAATAAAATTCTTAAACCAGAGTATTTCAATTCGGGTGATTTTATACATAATACCGGAAAGAAAATGGTGTGGCAGGAAAAGTTGTATTAAGGCAAAGATGCGATCTTTAATGTTGGCTGGTGGTGTGTTTATTGTCATTTGGTATCGTTTTTATAATTGGGTTTAATGGGTTCTTTGTACGCGTGTATTAAGCATTGTACTTTCACCGGAGGCAAACTTAAATGTTAATGTTACCGGGTCATTATGTTTTAAAGGTTTAAGCGGTTTAATGAGCATAACATGTATGCCGCCAGATTCTAGCACAATGGTTTGCTGTGCTTTTATAGTTAATGTATCCAGTTTTTTCATTTTCATCATGCCGTTAGCCATGTTCATTTTATGAATTTCAACGCGTTTAAATTGCGTGCTGCTTATCTGGCTTATTGTTTTGTCCTGGTCGGTATTATTTTTAATCTGCATATAGGCCACCATTACCACCGCAGTGGGTGGTGCTTCTGGTACGATAATATCTGAAAAAGTAACGGCGGCCTGGCCATGTGCAGTGGCCTGGTTAAAGCTGCCAGCAAGAAACAACAGGGTGCCGAACAGGCTTTTAATAAGAAATGTTTTATTCATCTGTTGTCCTCAAGCCATTTTTTAATGGCGATAAAGTCCCGGGTGATAGATTTTGGGTTAAGCGGTGGTGAAAAAACCGCACGCATATTGCCTTGTGGGTCAATCAGTATAATTTGTCCACTATGCCCCACAGCGTAATCGCCATTTTTGTCGGCTTTATCGAGACTGTAAAGGATGCCGATTTGTTTGGTTATGTTATCAATTTCGTTTGCCTTGCCAGTTACCCCGATAAAAGCCGGGTTGTAATATTGAGCATAGGATTTTAGTAGTGTGGGTGTGTCGCGGTTGGGGTCAACCGAGATAAATATCATTTGCATATCGGATGCGATGGCGGTTTTCAATTCGGCGGCCTGCCATACTTTACGCATCACCTGCATCGCCAGAGGGCAAACATCGGGGCAGTGGGTATAACCAAAAAACAGAAAGCTCCAGTTGCCTTTCAGGCTGTTCAGGTTAAAGGGTTTGTTGTTATGGTCTATTAATTCAAAGTTGTGTAAAGGTTTGGCTTTATCCAGCAAAGTGGCCGATAAGTTTTCAGGTATCGGTACCGGTGTTTTGATGAGCTTCTGGCTAACGAGAACACCCACTGCAATACTTACAATCGCAACGGCGATAAGAATAAGATTATTGGTTTTCTTTGGTTGTGTCATGTCTATTCTGTTACTCAGCTAATAATTCGGAAGGTCTATTCTATAGGGTATGTGGGGTGTAGGGTACTTGAAGATTCGCAAAACAATGGAAGCAGTTGCAATTCTGGTCTTATCGGGCTATTGTTATAAAAACCTAAAGGATTACCTCAATGTCTAATGTTAACATGCTGATTTTAAAGAATAATCTAGATGTTTATTCTTGTCTGGATATCGATTCAGACGAGTCACCATTGGCAAAAGTGGGTCACCATATTTGGCAGCAATCGTTTGAAACGCTGGATTTTGTTCCACTATCACTGGTTGAAGTACCGCTTATGGGTTGGGTTGCTGCTGGCGAGCCAATCGATGCCTGTGAAAATGATGAAGTGGTTTCCGTTCCGGCGAATATGGTTCGGCGCAATTGCTACGCGCTGCGGGTACGTGGCAATTCGATGATTGATGACAATATTCAGGACGGTGATCTGGTTGTTATCGAAAAGCGTGAATCGGCACAAAATGGTGAAACCGTGGTTGCCATGATTAACTACCAACAAGTGACCTTGAAAAAATTGTATATTGAAGCGGATGGTATACGCTTGCAACCCGCTAACCCGGACGTTGCTCCTATTTATTTACGTAATGAGCATGTACAAATTCTGGGTATTGTAACGGGTGTTATTCGTTCGACTGACTAGGTACGGTGGTGCATAATTTAGAGGTTTAAAAATATTGGCCACGGAGAACACGAAGGGCACAAAGAAAAACTAAAGATCGAAGTGACACTATTGAGGGGTTCGACAATCTGCTTTGATGCGAACTACATTTTATTCCATGTATACTAACAAATTATTTAACACGTAATTTTTCTTTGTGTCCTTCGTGTTCTTCGTGGTTAAAAAGTATTCTATTAAGGCATTTCGATCGGGGTATTAGGATCATTCCCCCAGTCCGACCACGAACCCGGGTAGCCTTTAATCTTGTCATACCCCAAACTCTTTAACACGATATAACTGTGCGATGAGCGGTGGTGCGTTTGGCAATGGGTAATAATCGTTTTATCTTTTGTAACACCCTTAGTTTGTAATATTTGTTCTATTTCATTAATCGGCTTCAGACATAGCTGATTTTCGGTATCAATTAAATCCATCCAGTTCATATTGACTGCGCCGGGGATATGCCCGCCGCGTGCAGCAAATACTTTTGTGCCGCTGTATTCCATGGGGCTACGGCAGTCTAAAATCATCGTGCTGTCATCATTTAATGAATCAAGAATAAACTGTTTGTCGGCAATGGGGGAAGTGTTCAGCTTGCCTGAATAGCTCGCCGGTGTAGGCCAGATAATGTCATTACTTAAGGCTAAGTTTTTACTGGCCCAATTTTGTAAGCCGCCATTTAAGAGTGAGTAGTGCTGGTGCCCGAGAGTATCAAGTGTCCAGAGCAAGCGGCAGGCACGGCCACCGCCTTCATCATCGTAAGCCACAATGTGTGTGTCGGTTGTTATGCCAAAAGCGGAAAGTACCCGGTTAAGTTCTTCAACATCGGGCAACAACCCCATCACCGGATTTTGTGCTTTGGTTATCCAGCTGTAATCTAAAAAGTACGCACCGGGAATGTGTTGCTGCAAATAGCTCGTGGGTTGAGACAAATCAAGCACCACAATATTGCCTGTATCGGGTTGAGCGTCAAGTTGCGCTTGCAGTTGTTCTGCTTCAAGAATAAGAGGGAGGGTAGTCATTGGGAATCCTTTTGTAATCAATGATAGGCTGCATAATAACAAATAGTTTTAATAGAAAAATATTTAATCTAAATAACTGATCCTAATCCCTGACCATCTTATCCTTTCACAAGCTGGACTGACGTTCCTGGAAAAGGTGACACACTGACCATAAACGTATTAACGGCCGTCATGAGTTTATTCATTGTCGAATGCCGGTGATTTCTT
>JAJRZT010000038.1 GCA_024275115.1 Gammaproteobacteria bacterium | reverse complement strand
TGCGGACACAATGACTGGCGACTACCCACTGTGGAAGAACTGCGTTCTATCGTTGATTATGGCAGAACAAATCCAGCCATAGAGTCCGGTTTTTTTCCCAATACTGTTGCTTCGTTTTATTGGTCGGCTTCGGTTTATGCCAACGATCCGTTCAACGCGTGGGGCGTGGGCTTTAGCAATGGGGTCGATTTCCTCAACTTCAAGAACGTTACCAACCGGGTGCGGTTGGTGCGCGGCGGACAGTGATTTTATTATTTTGTATTTAAGCGAATGGCACGTTATCAACATTTACCCATCTGGCGAGATGCCAACCGTTTGTTGCTGGTTGTGGAACAGGCGGTAAGGAGCTTCCCGCGCTATCATAAATACACCCTGGGCAGTGATTTAAGAAATCAGGCGATGGCAATATGCCGCTTGATTATTCGGGCAAATGCTGCCTTGGAACAACGGGCAAAATACATCGGTCAATTAGTATTGGCAATAGAAGATATGAAAGTATTGATTCAACTGGCAAAAGAGATTAAGGCTTTTGCCAGTTTTAAACAGTTTCAGGCGGCGGCAGAACTTGCCGTTGCCATCGGAAAACAGAGCGGTGGGTGGTTAAAAAGGGCGCAGTCAGAAGCTCAGAGGGGATAAGCCTCTGGGCGCGTACTGAATCACTGTGCGCCTGTGTCGCTGGAGATGACTCCAGTATATTTATGCAGCTTATGCTACCTTTTGGATGGATAAGCGGTGCGGCTTAAATATTGCAAAGAGGAGGGGGAGATGATTTTTTAAATCCTCCTCAATCCCCCTTTTTCAAAGGGGGACGTTATTTTTGTCCTGGTGAGGGACTGATTATTTAAGTCGGAACAAGTACACAGGCTAGCCGTTCGTTTTATTGGTCGGCTTCGGTTTATGCCAACAATCCGAACAACGCGTGGGACGTGAACTTTAACAATGGGAACGATAACCTCAACAACAAGAACAATACCAACCGGGTGCGGTTGGTGCGCGGCGGATAGTGACTCGGCGAGTTTTGATTTTTCTGATCTGTACCATGCCTGGCTGGCATGTAGGCGTGGAAAGCGCAACACTCGTAATGCCCTGATTTATGAAAGCCGGTTATTAGATAATCTGTTGCAAACTCAAGCGTTATTGCAATGTGGTAACTGGCAGCCTGCTCGCTCTGTTTGCTTTATCAGTGCCGGTGCCAAGCCACGCGAAATTCATGCGGCGAACTTTGCTGACCGGGTAGTCCATCATTTATTGATGCCGAAGCTGGAAGTTTTATATGAACCTGTGTTTATTCACGACAGTTACGCCAATCGTAAAAATAAGGGCAGCCATAGGGCAGTACAGCGCTTACAACAATTTATGCGTCAGGCAAGTCTTAACCAGCAACGCCAAGCCTGGTATTTACAATTGGATATTGCCAATTTTTTTAATCGTATCGACCGGGGAAAGCTCTACCGGTTGTTGCAAGCCCGGCTGGCTAAATCTGTGGCGGATACTAAAATCAGCCGGGAGCAGGGGCTAAGGTTACGCGATCTGTGCAAAATAATTCTCAGCACCGAAACGGCGGCGCATGCCATACGGCAGGGTAATCCACAGCGCTTTTCTCGCTTGCCAGCACACAAACACCTGCTTAATGCACCACCGGGTAAGGGTCTGCCAATTGGTGATTTAAGCAGCCAGTTTTTTGCCAATGTTTATCTGGACCAACTGGATCAATTCATTAAACATACCTTGCATTGCCGTTTTTATTTGCGTTATGTTGATGATTTTATTTTAGTACACTCTGATCGGGAACAATTGCTGCAATGGTATCAGGAAATTGAACAATTTTTACAGCAAACACTGGGATTACAATTGCGTACTCAGTGGTATTTGCGACGAGTTAGCGAAGGTGCAGACTTTTTAGGGTATATAATTCGTCCGCATTACCGTTTAAGTCGGCGGCGAGTGGTGGCTAATTTGCATGATCGCTTACACTATTACCAGGCACAGTTGATAAGCCGGCAAAATCAGGGAGAATCACTCTACTTGCCTGTTTCGGCAAGTAGCAAGCTATTGAATATTCTGAACAGCTATTTCGCTCATTTCAAACATGCCAATACCTGGAATTTACAGCGCGCCTTCTGGCAACGCTACCCGTGGCTGGGAAATATTATCCAGCTGCAGGGTTTTGCCCGGCTTAAGCCTGTTTGGGAAGCCGTTAATGTTAATTCTTTACGGGGCCAATGGCGTTATTTTAACAAGCTTTATCCGGGATTCATCATCATTGTGCAAACCGGTAACAAAGCAGAAATTTATGATGAAGATGTCGATATTCTGGTCGGGCATGGATTTTTAAGACCCACAACAACGCGTCTGAAATTTACTCAAACCTTGTCCTTGCCACTAGCCGGATTAAAAAGTTTAAGACGGCGTTTAAGGAGCTTAAAACTAGCACATTGTTTTATTGCCGAACAGGGCTATCACAAAAAAGGTTTAAAACGACGGGTGCTGCGCCTGTACTGGCGACCGATTGATAAAACAAGTTCAGTCCCCCTTGTATGATTAAAGTAGCAGTGAACACGAGGTTTTTATTAGAATAGGATTTCTAGTAAAAAATGATGAGGTAGACCGATCCCCCTCAGGTTCTAAAGAAACCGTCAAAGAGCGATGGTCACCCCATCACCCCAATTTAACTCGAACAGTTGCCAGGAACATTAAGATTCCGTATCTACAAGGCAGAGAAACTAGGGAATTTGATTATGACAAAAATAGATTATAAGTTCAATATTGGTATTGATGTATCCAAACAAAAACTGGATGTTTCTTTCAATGATAAAGAAATAGCCATCTTTGAAAATAACGAACAAGGGTTTAAACAGCTTCTGAAATTGATTAAAAACAAGGAAAATACGCGTATTGTGATGGAAGCAACAGGCGGTTATGAAAGACCGTTAGCTTACTTTTTTCAAGATCGAAGTATAGCGGTTAGCGTTGTAAATGCTAAGCGTGTCAGAGATTTCGCCAAGGCACTTGGTAAGTTAGCAAAAACGGATGAAATTGATTCTCATGTTATACGTCTTTTTGCCGAAGCGATTAATCCACAGGTGATGGAACAAAAAAGTGCATCACAACAATCACTTGATTCATTAGTCCATCGCAGAGATCAATTAGTTAAACAGCGCAAGATGGAAAAACAACATCTTGAAACGGTATTTGATAAAGAAGCAAAACGCTCTTTGGAAAAGAGGGGTTAGGGGAGATTTTATCAACAAGGCTTTTAAAATCCCCCTCAACGTTGCACATGGATGTGCTAGTGTCGCTTAAGGCAGGAGCCGATTGCGACCCCCCCTTTTTCAAAGGGGGGGTGGGTTTAAAGCTGTCCCACTCTACACCAGACATCAAACTAAAATTAATTTAACTTGGCTCTTACTGTTAATTGAGGAAAAAAAATGAAAAACATACCCCGAGTGGCACTGCTTATACTCTGCTGCTGTTATCAGGCAACTGCTTTAGCCGCACCCGCAGCCGCAGCTACCTGTATCGCCAGTATACCGGAGTCTACCCCGACGGCTGATTTTGATCTCAGTGCTATTGATGGCACAGTAATTCATAATTCCAGCGGACTGATGTGGTCGCGTTGCTCGCTGGGGCAAACCTGGAATAATGGCACATCCCGCTGTGATAATGCTTTTACTGTGCATACTTGGCAGGCAGCACTAACTGAAGCTGATAGCAGCACTCTGGCGGGGTTTAATGACTGGCGTTTGCCCAATATTAAAGAATTGAATTCAATTGTCGAAAGGCAATGTTTTTCTCCAGCGATTAACGAACAGGTTTTTCCAGATACAGCGGCTTCGTTTTATTGGTCGGCTTCGGTTTATGCCGACATTCCGAGCAACGCGTGGGTCGTGGGCTTTTTCATTGGGAACGATAACCTCTTCAACTAGAACTTTACCAACCGGGTGCGGTTGGTGCGCGGCGGACAGTTATTTGACACTTTTGATAAAGCTGTCAACCTGTCCACAGTTAGCATTGACAGTACCAGTCCTAATCCGGCTACTGTGGGTAATAGTGTAAGCATTAATTTCACTGTGACTGGCGCTACACCGACGGGTACCGTGATGGTCAATGCGGGTGGCAACAGTTGCAGCGGAACAGTGGCTGCAGGTAGTTGTAATATCACGTTTGCCAGTGCCGGCAGTAAATCGCTGATTGCCACATATCAGGGGGATGCGGATAATAATCCGGGCAGTTCAGCTGCTTTTGACTTAGTGGTTGCAGCGCCCGTAACACCTTCTAACCCGTCACCCGTTGTTGATAAAGAGCCGCTGAAAGTGATCGCAGGAAGTGACTCGGGCGAACAACAGGCAGTGATTGATTTAAGTACGGATATTGTTGCTGGTTCTTCACTAATCGAGCATATTCTCGACACCGCTGTTTTAACCGTTATCAATAATATTCCGGTTAATTTTACCCTGGATTCTGCAACCGGTTTGCTGCAAGGACAATGGAATGGCAGGGATACCACGTTACGCCCAATATCCGTTGGTGAGGCAGAAAGCGGCGAACCAGCCGGACTGTCTGTCACTGAAGACGGGCATCTGCAAATGATCACGGACAATGGCCGGAAAATCATTTTTCAGGTAGAGGCTCAGGGTTTTGATGCGTTTGAAGTCTTGTTAACGCCTTTCGATTTACAGGTACAAAGGGATGCTGAAAACAATTTAAAAATAGTGCTGAAAAATGCTTCGGAAACCGATAGCTGGTTTAACGTACGCCCCGCTTTACTTAGTGAGGCGGTGAATGATAGCGCTGAAACAGTGGGTATTAAAGTGTATCAAAGCGCTGATTTACCAGGAGTGAATAGGTATTATCATCAGTTTATCAAAGACGGTCAGTTATATCGGCAGGATATGCACGCCATGCCCGCTAACTGGAGTAAACTGAAAAGCTTGCTGAGCAGTTTGCCAGGGGTAGAAGCCGTGTCAATCGCGAATGATGGTTTGATTTTTGTTCGTCTGAATGGCACTGATTTTTTTGGACGGGTAGATGCCCGGGTCAATCCGGTTGATATACAGCAGCTTATACGGGATGAAGCCTATCTGTTTGACAGGAAAGATGTTAATGGCGACGGACGCGATGATTATCAAATTATTTATCCCGCAGGTGTCTGGCAAAGGCTGTATTTGTTAAATTAATACATTGGTCTGATCGCATCGAACAGGCCTGCTATCTGCAATGTATTTCGGTATTTTAAACCCTGTTTTCTACAAAAAAAGCAGCTTGACAGGCTGTTGTAGGGTGGGCAGTCTTTTTTGCCCACCATTAACTTCAACTTCGCATTGCGCAACGGTGGGCAAAAAAGACTGCCCACCCTACATTTTTTTCTTAACTTGAACCGGTTTTTTGACCCACATCAATGCGAATTTCTATTATCACTTTGCAAATATTGATAAGTTCTTATTTATAGTGCTTTTATCCTTTATAGCCTATACTTGAATCGAAGGGGTCGAATCGAAGGGGTCAGAGTAATTGATTTAATTACCCTGGTAAGGTAGGCTAAGCTAATTCAAGAACCTTTACAAGGCTATATTATGGCTCGATTAGCACGTTTAAATCTTCCAGGTATTCCTCAACATGTTGTTCAGCGAGGTAATAATCGGCAAGTCTGTTTTTTTACAGAACAAGATTACACAGT
>JAJRZT010000037.1 GCA_024275115.1 Gammaproteobacteria bacterium | reverse complement strand
AGTTGAAAATGCCTTTGCCAGAATTAAACATTTTCGAGCAATAGCAACAAGATACGATAAACTGGAACGAAACTATTCCGCTATGCTTGTTCTCGCTTTTATAATGATGTGGATAGCAATGTGAAAGATCAACAGCCCCTAATGTTAACGTCTTAAAATACACTATAGCAATAAAATTAACTAAACACGTAAAAGGAGAATGATCGTGGTTGCAAAAGAAAATTTATACATTATGGATATTGGAAAGTTCACTAAAGATTTGTATCGTATGGGTAATGCGAGATGGCCAAATTTTAGTGAAGGTAGAGCTAGAGTTGATGTGGTTATTAGAAATCATAATGGCATTGAAATGGTAATATCTAACGGGAATGGATTTTCTGCATTCGATCACTTGACAAAAATAATGGCTCAACCGGTAAAAAAATATGGAAGATTAAAAAAGGTACGTTTTTGCCGATTGGTCTCAGACTCGTAAAAGATACTCGAGCGGGGCATGATGGCCACTATATGATCGCACCATCAAAAAACATGCCATTAAAGAAGTATCTCGGGTTATTGGAGGAACTAGGTCTGGATCGTTCAAGAGTAGCTTTAGTCACACAACAGGAGATGCGTAATGTTGGATAAAGGTATACATCCTACTGTAAGTGAATATCATATATTGTGGGATGCGCTTATTAGTTATGAATCTAGATTAGAAAAATTTTCTTCAATGTCAACGGATGAAGATAAGCAGCTAGAATATGATGAAAAATTACAAGATATTGAAGGAGCAAAGAATTCACTATCAATAGCTGCAAAAAATGACTTTGAATTGGAGTTTAAATAATTATTAACAAATGCAATCAAGGAGCGGTATGGCAAATACAAATTATTAACATTGCTATTTTTCAAGGAATAAAAAAACAGGAGGTTTATGATGCAACAGTTAGCAGTGGGTTGTTTATTTTTTAGTATGGTCTTTTTTATGGCAACGGCGCATGCCGATTTACGTAAACATCGTATTATTCCAAAAGTTGGTTTTTATGAAATGGATACCGCGAATACCGGCAATTCATTGTTTGATACAAAATCGAAAAATGTTTATGGCTTTGAATATGAGTATCGTTTTGCCAATGGTTTATCGATAGGGGCAGAGCACATGCATATTGAAAACACATATGTGGATGCCGGGCTTACTCGAGAGCTTAAAGTAAATATAGCATTCTTTGATGCGAAGTATTATTTTAACAATAGTGCAAATTCACACTGGATGCCTTATGTTGGTTTAGGTGCCGGGTATGCTTTTGGCCGCGCTACCGATGATCGTGTTGATGGTTTTGCCTATCAGGTTTTTGCTGGCATTACTTACGAGTGGGAACGCATGGGTCTTTATGTGCAGTATAAGTATATGGACTTAGAGGTTGAGTCATCCTTTCGCTATATAAGCCCATCAACAGGGCGCTTATATGATTTGTCTGGAACGGGGTTATTTACCGGCTTGATCGTGAAGTTTTAAAAAGAAAGCTTATACAACCTGAGATAAATTATGAATAAACTTTCAAGAAAGGAAGCAGAAGCTCTTGTGTTGGAGCTTGATGATTGGGAATTAATAACTGAGGCGAATGTTCAGAAATTAAGGTGTATTTTTGTGACTAAAAATTATACTCAGTCGGTAGCGTTCACTAATGCCGTTGCAGCGCTGGCTGAAGGCGAAAACCATCACCCATTATTGATAGTCGAATATGGAACGGTGACGGTTGTTTGGTGGACGCACACAATAAACGGTTTACATAAAAATGATTTTATTATGGCGGCTAAAACATCTTCTCTGTTTGGTAGTAAAGTTTGAGTTAAGTTTTACCATCATTCCCGCGAAGGCGGGAACAAAGTAAAAGGGGGCGGTGACAAATGCGAATTATTTAGATTTGTCACTGTAATCTCCCCTTTTAAATAAAACTCAGTAATTCTAATAAGTTACCATTCCCCAGTATTTTGCCAACACAGGAAAATTACCGAACAAAGATGATGCTTAAAATTTCCTCTTGACATTTAAGCTCCTTAAGCTATTCTAATAATCAACTAAATACTTGAATAATATTACTGGTAATGTTTTTACTCACCCCTTTGTATTCAGAAAATATTTGATAATAATGGCAACACAAGCTGAAAATAACTTAACTCATAATCCTCGAACCACCAGTGGTGCACAACAGGATTTAATGCCATCCCGTTATGGCATTGGTATTCAGGTATTGAGTATGGCTGCTTTTACACTCGCCTTTGGGGGCTGGTTAAATGAAACCTGGCTAATGTGGTTTGAAAATCCCATCTGGCTCAATCGGTATACTGAATATGCCATTATTTTAGGTTTTGGACTCTGGCGTATTGCAGCAGAAAAAAATACCTATACCCGCAAGCGTCTGATCATTCTGGTTGCTATGGTAACCGTATTCTGGTGGTTAATCCCGTGGCTGTATCCTGTTTATGAACCTTATGTGGGATTCCTCTGGGGCCAGCCTGTATTTCCTTCCCTGCATGTGCCGGGAACCATTACCTTCTTTTTAGTTCTGGCTGCCGTGTTTTTATTTGGCCGCCGTATTATTTGTGGTTTTAACTGCCCCTGTGTTGGTGTACGTGAAACGGTGGGGTTTGTTTTTCGTGATCGAACTTTACGTTCCGACTGGACCTGGAAGCTACGACATTCAAAGTGGATTTTCTTTGTTTACTATGTCGGTGTGATGGTGGTAACCCAGTTTCCACCTAACTCCTGGACAGTAAGTTTTGTCGGTGGCTTTTATCTTGTTGTGGCAATGACCTACTTCGGTAGTTTTTTTATTGCCCCTATTGTAGGCAATCGTTTTTATTGTCGTTATCTTTGTCCTTATGGCGCAACCTTTGGTTTGCTTAATCATGCCGGTTTTTATGGTATCAATATGGATAAGGATAAATGTAATGATTGCCGACGCTGCGAACAGGTTTGTGATATGGGTATTCCCGTATGGAAGCAAGGTGTGGAGTCTGGGCGTGTAACGGCACTGGAAGATTGCATGGGTTGTGCTCGTTGCGTGGTTTCTTGCCCAACGGATGCGCTGGAAATTACCGATGTGCGTAATTTTTTTAAGAAATCTCTGCAACAAAATGCCAGCTACTTGCTACAGCGAAACAAGCCTGCAGTAATAGAACGCAAAGACAATGCAGTTCGACCCGCTATTGAACGGAAAAAAGACTGGTCAGAAATTCTGCTGACACCCTCGCTAGAAAATATACAGGCGCAGGCTGCTCGTTGTCTTGATTGTGGCGTACCTAATTGCAGTAATGCCTGTCCGTTACACAATCGTATCCCGGAATGGCTGGAGCAGGTGGCTGCTGGCAATATACAGCAGGCTGCCGTTATTGCGCATAGTACTAACAATCTACCCGAGATCTGTGGAACACTTTGTCCGCAACAACGACTTTGCGAAGGTGCCTGCACTAAAAATAATGAACCCGATGGTGCGGTAACGATTGGTGCCATTGAACGCTATCTGGCGAACCATGCATTGGCCAACAACTGGCAGCCACCAATAAATACAAGCTACAAAAATAAGCATATTGCCATTATAGGCGCTGGCCCGGCAGGACTGGCCTGTGCAGATGAATTAAGTAAAGCCGGTTGTAAAGTTTCCGTTTATGAACGTAATAAAAAAATTGGTGGCTTACTGGCAACGGGTGTCCCACCTTTTAAACTGGACAAAGGCATGTTGCAAAAGCGCTATCACTTATTACAACAGCAGGGTGTTATTTTTCAACTGGGTGTAGAAGTAAATGAAAAGCAGTTACAGCAATTACTGCAAAGCAATGATGCTGTTTTTCTTGGCACCGGTGCACAAAGTGCACGCAAACTGCAATTACCGGGGCAACAATTACAAGGTGTAAGCGATGCTCTTTCATACCTTGCGCAGGTTAATCAACAACAGGATGACAACACCCTGATGGGTAAAAGGGTGATTGTTTTAGGCGGCGGTGATAGCGCGATGGATTGTGCCCGTTCAGCCATTCGTCAGGGTGCTTCGAAGGTTATGGTTGTTTGTCGTGGTGCAGACGATAAAATGCGCGCCTCGCCTAAAGAAAAGCAGGCCGCGCTGGATGAAGGTGTGAAATTTCTGTTTGATTACCAACCACTGGAAATACAGGGAACGGACGTTGTCACCGGTATTAGTTTTAAGCACTATGACAGTAATAAAGAAATTCATTGTGATGTTGTTATCGTTGCTATTGGTCAGGTCAATAAAACCGAAACATGGATGACGCGCATGGGTATAGAAACCAATGAGCAGGGTGCCATTATTATTAATCAGCAGGGTAGAACCACTAACAAAAAATTATATGCCGGGGGTGACAATACCCATGGCCCGGATCTGGTAGTCACCGCCGTTGCAGCGGGACGACGTGCGGCCGAAGGTATGCTTAAAAGCTTTCGGCCTGAGCAGCGGCTTCTGCAATCGATGCCACTACCGGGCAAACAAAAAAAACTGTTGCCGGTGGCGGCCAGGGATCTGCTATGAGAACAGTCTTCTCCCTGTTATTGCTGGTGCTGAGTGTTCCAACTCTGGCGCACCATACAAAGGGCCACACCATGTTAATGGTAAACCCTGAGTCCGTTATTGCTGGCACTCACCAGGGTTTTGAAGGTAGCACAGGCTGGTTACTGTGGGTGGGCGTTCTGCTGTTTCTGTTACTGGGGTTTGTTCGTTGGTGGCAGGGGCGTTCATGAAAGAGCCCACCATGAAAACAAAGAAAGTGCGTTATATATGGATTCCGATCATAATTGCCCTTATTGCAGTACCGATAGGATTTTTTTATGTTGACTGGAGTAAGAGTGGTGACGGTGCGGGTTTATATTCACGTGACTGGATCCCCGATGCCATGTTTGCCTACTGGAACCCCGATGATTTTTACCAATCAGTATCAACTATTAAGGGTGAATTTAACGGTGAGCAATGTATTAGCTGCCATCAGGCGGTGACACCTGGCATTGTTAAAGACTGGCAGGCATCGCGCCATTCTAAGGTCGAACAAAAAGTATACTGTAATGACTGCCATGGCAGCAATCATGAAGATTTACATATGCCCACGCCAAAAGTGTGCAGCAGCTGTCATGAAACTCAGCACCAACAGTTTGTTGATGAAAAACGTTATGGTTTTCCAAGCCATGCGCTGGCTATGGAACGAGCACTGGATTCCAAACATTTTGTTGATAAACCAAAAGCCGAGGTTACCGCCTGTTTGCAATGTCACTCAGTTGCCACCAAGTGTGATTCCTGTCATACCCGGCATAAATTCAGTGCCGCAGAAGCACGTCGCCCGGAAGCGTGTATTACCTGCCACAGTGGCCCACCCCACCCCGATGATGAAACTTATTTTAATTCTGCCCATGGTCAGATTTATCTTGCTGAAGGCGAAAACTGGGACTGGTCGAAACCGTTGCGTAAGGGGAATTACAAAGTGCCCACCTGTGCTTACTGCCATATGAACGAAGGTAAACATCAGGTGGCAGATAAGCCCATCTGGAAATTTGGTATTAAACAGGTTAACCCATTAAGTTCAGGTAATAAAATTAAACGTAAACAGTGGGTAAAAATGTGCAGTGATTGCCATGCTGCTGACTGGTCGGCACAACAACTTAAAGCTATGGATGCAGAACGTAAACGGGCATGGAGCAAACTGTATCAGGCAGAAGCCATTCTTAAGGGGCTACGTGCCGATGGTTTTCTTTATCCCTCCGCAAAACAACGCCCGGCTTACCCCGGTGATACGAAGCACAGTTTAATTCAGCGCGAACGTATTGGTTTTTTTGAAGGGCAGGCTTCTGCTTTTTATAATGTATCACCAATCGAGCGTGATTATTTTGAAATGTGGTACTTTGAAAACCTGGCCGCTTACCGGGGCTCTGCCCATGGTGATATTTCATTTGTTAATAAAAGCCACAAGGCAATGGATAAAAGTCTGCAAAAATTAAAGCAGCATGCAAAACGTCTGCGTGCACACGGCAAAGTTGAAGTGGATGAAACCACACTGCGAAACATCTGGCTTAAAGGTGAGTACACTGAATTTAACCGGGAGAATAATTGATGTTTATTCGCTTACCCCGAAAACTTTTTTTATTTTATGTTTCTGTTTTTTACCTTATCGGTATTCCTGTGCATGCTGAAAATAATACAGCCCCCACTGGTAGTTTTAAAAGCAAAGCCTGTATGGAATGTCATAAAAAAAATAATCCCCTGTTAATTAAGGACTGGCGCAGTAGTGCCCATGCCAATACACAACCGATAACAGACTGTGTTGCCTGCCACGGAAAATTACATCAGGCTGCGGCCAGCTCCTCTCGTCGCGACTCAACGTGTATCCGTTGTCACGGCGGTAAAAAAGATCCCGTTGTACACAGTTACACTACTTCGAAACACGGTGTTTTGATGCAACTTGAAAAAAGATCGTATGACTGGAACCAGCCACTGGCGGACGCGAATTACCGTGCTCCCGGTTGCAGTTATTGCCATATGCACAAAGCAGGTCATAATGTGAGTGCAGGTATACGTGATGATTTGATGGACAAGGCCGCAGAAAAAAAAGTACGGGAGCAAACTCGCATTGCTTGCCTGGACTGTCATGCGCCCCGTTATATCACGCGTCTGTTTGAAAATGGTGAACGCATGCTGGAAATAGGTCGCAAAAAAGTGCGTGAAGCCCGTAGCCTTATCGAACAGTCAAGCGTGACATTTAGTGATGATGAACTGGCGCCAGCCAGAGCACAATTAGTAAAAATGCAGCAGCATTTAACCAATGTCTACCTTGGTGTGGCGCACCAGTCACCGGATTATCAATGGTGGCATGGCCACCCGGCACTGGATGGTGATTTGTTGCGCATCAAGGGTTTTATTGGAGAATTATACCGTATAAAAAAATAATGTTATTTGGTATCGAACTCCAACCTGCAGTTGTTAAATATTAAGCACCTAATCTTGAAATTTACGGGCAACCCAGTAATCCACACTCACATATTTACCCGCACCAATAAAGAATAAAGCCAGTAACATAATAAAATAAGTTGTGGCGAACTCAATACCGTTGTTTAAAATAACAATTGAACCCTGTTCGGTTAACCAGTCGTAATTACCATGTTCCTGTAATAAACTTTTCGCTGCTTCGAGTTTTTCAGATGCGGTAATGGCATCGCTGCAATTAAATAAACAGAATTTTGCGTCTGCGATTGCCTGCCAGCCGTGTGTCCAGTGCACGCTAACCACGGCGACGATCATGGTGAACATAAGAGGAATGGAAACCCAGCGGACACCAAAGCCTAATAACAACATAACTGCACCGGCCAGTTCGGTTGACGTTGCAAGAAAGGTCATTATGTCGGGAAAGGGCAGGCCAAGCCCCCAGTCGGGATTGCCGAACCAGGCGGACGTGTCTTCAAAACTATTGTATTTGCTGATGCCTGCCATCCAGAATATCGGGGCAAGGTATAAGCGAAGTGCAAGTGGTGCTAAAAAGTCAACCGCGCGGGTACGATTGAGTAAGCCTTGCAGTTGCAATAACTTTTCCATAAAGAACTCCTTGTTGTATTATTTTAAAAGTTAAAATTAGAGCAAACTATTGCTTTAGAGTCCCAATGATAATGTTTTTACTGTGTAGTTCTGTGAGTGTTTGCTGGCCAAAGTCGATAATACTGTTGATATCCGGGTTGCCTAGTTCATTTGCAATTTGAGTCAGTAATTGTTTACCCGTTAATGATTGTGCGTTTTCTTTTATAAGTTGTAATAAGCGAGCAATGACTGGATTCACTTCAGTAAAACTGATTTGTGCATCGTCTTCTAAACGTGAAGCGACAATATGGGTGGGTTGCTGGCCGGGTTGTTCCGGTTGATAGTCTTCACTAATTTGGTGAACAGGAAATGAATAGCTTAATAGCCATGCCAGATTGGAAAGAACCGGCACTTCATTTAAAAAGTCGGCTTGTTCAGAAAGTTGGGATAGATCATTGCTTAATTCCGAAATACTGAGTGCGAGTTCAATCCATTCGTAATGTGCCAGCTCTAGCATAAAGGGAAGGTCATCGGCTTGTGGCTGGCGTTCGTCTTCCAGGTAAACTAAAAATTCGCGTGGCATTTCCGGGAATAGCGGTGTATGTGCTTTATGGTTTGCAAAGTAGTCACGCACCAGCGCATGCCAACGCTGGTCACCTAATATTTCACACAGTACAGGGTAGGTTGTTGACATAAAATCTTCAACATTATTATAAAAAAGTCTGTTGTAAATTTGCATACGTCGATCTTCGATGTTTGCAGGTGCTGCATTGCTATCGGGTTGGCGTATATGTGCTGTGAATGCGTATTGTATTTTTTGAAAATCGTATTGGGTTTGATTTTTGTCGGTGGGCATTACGATACCTGCTGAGAGGGTTCATTTTCTATTGTTTGCCATTTGTTCTGGATTGCGATGATACGATCCACTTCTACAAGTAATTTGGCCAGTGGTGGAATATTAAAATCGCGCTCTAACAGGGTTGGGATAACGCCGTAGCGTTGATAGGTTTGTTCTAGTAAATCCCACACCGGTTCAATAATGTCAGCACCGTGGGTATCAATAATTAAATCTTTTGCTTCTTCGTAGTGGCCTGCAATATGAATGTACTCGACTCTATCGGCCGGAATTGCATTTAAAAATTCAGTTGCATCGTATTGGTGATTAATACTGTTGACGTAAATGTTATTCACATCAAGTAATAGTTTGCAGTCGGCTTCTTCCAAAACTGCATTTAAGAATTCAATTTCAGGCATCTCCTGGCCGGGTGCGGCGTAGTACGACACATTTTCCATTGCGATTGTGCGTTCTAAAATATCCTGAACGCGTTTAATTCGGTTTGCAACGTAGTGTACTGCTTCTTCTGTAAAGGGAATGGGGAGCAGATCGTATAAATGACCATCATCACTACAGTAGCTTAAATGCTCGCTGTAGATTTTAATCTGGTGTTCATCTAAAAAGCGTTTTAGACGATGTAGAAAGGCTTCGTCTAGCGGGCTGGGTGAGCCAATAGAAAGGGATAAGCCATGGCAGATCATGTCATAGCGTTCGGTAAACGATCTGAATTGTTTACCTGCAGTACCGCCGACACCAATCCAGTTCTCGGGGGCGACTTCCATAAAGCTGACTTGAGAAGGAGGCTGGTCTAACAGCGAATCCATAATGCTTCGCCGCAGACCAATGCCCACACTATTAACATGGAATATCTTGTTGCTCATGTTATAGCGTAAATGCTGGGTTTAGTGACCGCCGCATTTTCCTTCATTCATTTTCTTGTGGTCTGCGCCGCATTTACCGCCCATTTTGGCTTTGTCTTTTTTCATGCCTTCACCGCATTTACCTTCACTTTTTTTCATGGACTTTTTGCCACCGCATTTGCCTTCGCCACATTTGCCTTCACTTTTCTTCATGGCTTTGCCTTCGCCGTACTTACCGTCTTTTTTCTTCATACTGTCGCCGCATTTGCCTTTCATATCTTTAGAATCCGACATATTGCCACCGCATTTGCCATCTTTAGCAACCTGATAACCACCTTCAAGGTTAGTCATTGCAAATGGGTTAGCGCCTGCTTCTGAAGCATTAGCAATATTGCTGGCAGCAAGTGCTGTAGCGAACACAGCGCCAAGTACGAGTGAGATTGGTTTGATAGTTTTATTTGACATTTGGATTTCTCTCCGTTGTATTTAATATTTTAGTTATTACAAAATGTGTTGTTTTTAATATCGTATAGGTTGAAACCGGCATAAAATCCATTTCATCCTTCACTTTAGGAAGTTATGACCAGTGGGTTATTAAAAAGGTTCAACCTAGTGTTCCACAATACATTAATATAGCCTGAATTTATGTGAAAACGATCGAATTGTTATAAATTTGTTACAAATAGCAGTATTTTAAAGTAATAAGCCCTGAATGCAATCAATATAGTGCTGTTCATTGGGGGCAGCCTGCTCGCGTTGTGCCTGCCATATCATTTGCCCTAAGCATTCCATTATTTCATGTTCGGCCTTATGCGCATCCCCATGTTTTTCTTTGAGCGATTGGTATACGTTCTGGATAACTGCCGGGCGTTGGGTGGAGAGCTGTTCGTGTATTGCGATATGCATCGACATATGCAAAAAGGGGTTGGTTTGCCCCATTTCATGGGTAAAGTCTTTATCGATGCTGGCTTCGTCAGCTAATAACGCATGGTATTCCGGGTGTTGCTGAATAACCGTTACGATGACTTGCTCCAACGGCTGTAACAGGGCTTTACTATTGAAGTTTTTCCAGGCGGTATAGAACATCTGCCGCATTTCATTTCGATTGTTTCCAAACATTTGCTTTACTCAGTATTTTTTTCTTTAAATTCACACAAGTCTTCAATTACACAGGAACCGCAGCGTGGTTTACGTGCAATACAGGTATAACGGCCATGCAGTATCAGCCAATGATGGGCATCCACTTTAAATTCATCGGGTACAAATTTCAGTAATTTCTTTTCAACCTCTAAAACATTTTTTCCCGGTGCAATTTTGGTGCGGTTAGACACTCTATATATATGCGTATCGACTGCAATAGTGGGGTGGCCAAAAGCGGTGTTGAGTACAACATTGGCGGTTTTACGACCAACGCCCGGCAGGGCTTCCAGGGCTGCTCTATCGTCGGGGACTTCACTGTTATGCAGTTCAACCAGCATTTTACAGGTGGTAATAATGTTTTTTGCCTTGGTATTGTATAACCCTATTGTTTTTATGTGTTTCTTCAGGCCGGTGAGTTTTAGCGCTAGAATCTTTTCTGGCGTGTTCGCTACTTTGTAAAGTTTATCGGTGGCTTTGTTTACGCCTTTATCGGTAGCTTGTGCTGACAGGATAACGGCTATCAGTAACTCAAAGGTTGAATTGTAGTGCAGCTCGGTAGTGGGATCAGGGATATGATCTTTTAAACGAGTGAATATTTCCTGGCGTATGCTGGGGTTCATAATAGATGATTCATAATATCTAGTGTTTTTTAACCACGAAGAAAAAACTTCTTGTCCTGCGTGGTTAATTTTTTACGGGCTGAGTATTTTCAAGCAAAATACTTTTTTTGGATTCTCTTTTTTTATCGATAATATTTTTAAGCGCCAGAATAAAACCTAAACCAATAAAAGCACCGGGTGGCAGAATGGCTAGTAAAAAGCCCTGGTAATTATCGATGACGGTAATTTTAAGCCCTTCTGCAGCAGCACCAAACATTAAGTGGGCTTGCTGGAACAAGGTACCAAAGCCGATGAGCTCGCGCATTGCACCGAGGGTAATCAGTACGGCTGTAAAACCTAAACCCATAAACAAGCCGTCCAATATAGAGGGCATCACGGCATTTTTAGAGGCGAAAGACTCGGCGCGAGCAATGATGGCGCAGTTAGTTACAATAAGGGGAATAAATATACCAAGTATTTTATACAGGTCATGGAACCAGGCTTCCATACTAAGTTCAATAACGGTTACAACCGAAGCTATAATCATCACAAAAACGGGGATACGTATTTCAGTGCGTACCCAGTGGCGGATAATGGAAATGGTGGCATTTGAAGCAATAAGCGTGAGTGTGGTGGCGAGGCCTAAACCTAAGCCGTTGATTACGGTATTGGACACGCCGAGTAATGGGCATAGCCCGAGTATCTGTACCAGAACGGCATTGTTGCCCCATAAACCCTGGCCTGCAATATGTTTAAATGATGTTTCACTCATAATATAAACTCTATTTTTGTGCTTTACTGGTTGTTTGTGGTTCGGGTGTTTTGGCATCAAACAGCTTATCACCTTCTTGCTTATAAAATAATAGTGCTTTATGTACGGCCTTTACAATGGCACGTGGTGTAATGGTTGCACCGGTTAGCTGGTCAAAGTAGCCACCATCCCGTTTTACTTTCCAGTCTTTTGTTGTGGGGTTTATTAAGGATACATTATTAAATTGAGTTATCCAGCTGGATTTTTCAATTTCAATGGCATCGCCTAGCCCCGGTGTTTCTTTATGGTTAACCACGCGCACACCGGCAAGGCTGCCGTTATGTTTAATGGCGACAAGTAAAAATATTTTGCCGGTGTAACCATCCGGTGCTACTACGGTTAAGATGGCGGCAATCGGTTTATTATTTTTTCGGGCACGAAAAACGGTGACAGGTTTTTTGCTACCGAGTAATTTCAGATTGGTTACCTGAATAATATCGGTGAAAATATCATTGTCATGCTCGGCTGGTGGGACTAACTGGTGTAGACTGCGCAGCGTTGCCAACTTGTGGTTCTCTTTTATTTTTTCTTTGGTCTGCTCATAGGTAAAAGCAACCATAGTAGTACCAACAACAGAGAATACGCCCAGCACAATGGCGCTGATAATCATCTTTTGCATTAGTGGGTGGCGCTTGCTGCTCATACGTTTTCACCAAAGGCTTTAGGGCGGGTGTAGTAGTCAATCGTTGGTGCAGCCATATTCATTAACAACACGCCAAAGGCAATACCGTCAGGGTAGCCGCCCCACATACGAATAACATAAGCAAAAATACCAATACCGGCAGCGTAGATCAGTCGGCCATTCGGTGTGGGAGAAGCCGTCACCGGATCGGTTGCGATAAAAAAGGCGCACAGCATGGTTGCGCCGCCGAAAAGATGGTAAAGCGGTGTAGTGCCGGTGGATGGATAAAACAGTAATGCCATAATAAAGATACTGCCAAGAAAGGCCACGGGGATTTGCCAGCTAATTACGCGGCGGTAGAGTAACCATAAGCCACCAAATAAAAAGGCAAGGTTGATCCACTCCCAACCTTTACCGGCAAATTGCCCGAAGATGGCTGGGGCACTGGTTTGAATTGCAGCAAAAGACTCGCCTAAACCTGATTGTGTTTTAACGGTGTCGAGTGTAGTTGCCATTGTCATCGCGTCAATGTCGATATTATTCAATGTTGAAAAAAGCGCGTAATTTAAACTTTGCATAAACGATAAAGTATTGTCGGGTTGTAACCATACGGTCATCTGCAATGGAAATGAAATAAGTAGTAAGGCATAACCTATCATTGCAGGGTTAAAGGGATTGTAGCCGAGCCCGCCATATAAATGCTTGCCGATAATAATTGCAAACGAAACACCTATAAAAATTAACCACCACGGTGCAAGGTTTGGCAATGCAAGTGCCAGCAGAACAGCGGTAACCACGGCACTGCCATCCATAATAAAAGGTTTAATTGGGCGCTTGCGAAGTTGCAGCATTAATACTTCTGTGACGATTGCTGTAATAACAGCAATGATAATATTAATCACCACACCCCAGCCGAAAAATATCACATAGGCAATAATGCCTGGGACAAGTGCATACAATACATTCAGCATGATGCGGGTAACTGAATTGGGAGCCGTGTTATCCATAATTAATTATCTTTATCTGTGTTGAGTTTATTTTTTCGGCGTTGCTCAATTTCGTCTATTTTCTTTTGTTGTTCTTCTGTTAATTCATCGGTATTTTTAGCTATTGCTGCCTGTACCGATTGTCGGGCTTTAACACGATTGAGCGCCGCTTCAATGGCGGCTTTTTTTGTATCCTGCTCGGTTGTTTTAATGCCTTGTTTTTTGTTGAGTAAAGCTTTTTTCTTTGCTTTGCGTTCGGCATCTTCGGCTTTTTTACGCTCTAGCCGGAATTGACGGTATTCATGCCGTTCTCTTGCATGGTCGGACTTTTTCTTATCCGCTTCCTGTGTCCATATTTCTGTTTTCGCGTAACGGTAAAACTGCACCAGCGGAATATGACTTGGGCACACATAATCGCAACAGCCGCATTCGATACATGAAAATATCTGGTAGTCCTGTACCCGGTCAAGATCTTTTGCTCTTGTGTACCAGTAAAGTTGCTGTGGTAACAAGTTTGCGGGGCAAACCCGCGCACATTCCCCACAACGAATACAGGGCAGTGCTGTTTTTGGTTTAGTCTTTTTCTGAATTAAAATGCAGTTGGTTGTTTTTATAATCGGGTAGTCCGCGGAGTCAAGATGGAACCCCATCATTGGCCCACCCATTATAATAGTTTGATCGTTATTTTCTTTATAACCGTACTTATCAAGTACATCATGCATTGACGTACCAATCAACACGCGCATATTTCCAGCTTGCTGTAAACTGCTACCTGTTATTGTCACAACCCGTTCAATTAAAGGTTTGCCTTCCATAATGGCTTCTGCGATAGCATAAACGGTAGCTATATTGTGACAAACCATACCCATATCACGAGGTAGTTTATTGAGAGGGACTTCTTTACCGGTTAAAACCTGTATTAATTGCTTTTCGCCACCGGCAGGATAGCGTGTGGGTACTTGCACAATTTGAATCGTTTTTATACCGGCGGTGCTTAGTGCTTGCTGTAAGGCTTTACTGGCTTGTGGTTTATCATCTTCAATGCCAATCAGGCACTGTTTAATGTTGAGGGCATGCAAAATAATTTGCACTCCCTTAATAATTTTATCGGCCTGTTCTTTTATAAGCATTGCGTCGCAGGTGATATAAGGTTCACATTCAGCCGCATTGATAATTAATGTATCGAGCGGTTTGTTCTCCACTGTTAGTTTTAAATGAGTAGGAAAGCCTGCACCGCCTAAACCCACAATACCCGCTTCAACAATAATTTGTTTTAATGTGTCACTGGACAGAGAAGTGGGGTCATCTACAGATTTAAGTGATTGTAGCCAGCGATCTTCTCCATCGGTTTTTATGATAATGCAGTTAGCGGTCTGTTTGTCCATGCTGGGGATTGCATGAGCTTCTATTGCAATCACTTCGCCTGAGCTTGGGGCATGAATGGTTGCCGTTACACTTGCGGGATCTTTTAACGTTGCAATACATTGGCCTTTTAATACCTTATCGCCTACGTTAACAACCGGCTTTGCAGGGCGGCCAATATGCTGTTGTAAAGGAACGGTTAATATTTCAGGTACAATGGTGTTTGCAATGCTGGATTGCATCGACTGTGTTTTATGCCCGGCCAGTTTTAAGCCGCCATGAAACTTCCACTGTGCTTTTTTTACTGCTGCTGAGTTGAGTTTGTTCGACATTATTTCATCTCATTTAACAGTAAAGGGGTTTGTGGCAATTCTACGCTTATTTTTTCTGCTTCTTCAGCTGCCAGAATGATATGAATACAATCAACCGGGCACGGTGGTATGCATAAATCACAGCCGGTACATTCGGATGTGATAACGGTATGCATTTGTTTGGCTGCACCTAAAATAGCATCGACCGGGCAAGCCTGAATACATAAGGTGCAGCCGATGCAAACATTCTCATCAATATACACCACTGTTTTTTCAGCGTGTTCTCCGTGTTCCTCATTAAGTGGTTTAGGATCACGGCCTAATAGATCGGCTAGTGCGATAATGGTGGCTTCACCACCGGGTGGGCACTGGTTTATATCTGCTTCATCTTTTGCAATGGCTTCGGCATAAGGACGGCAACCGGGATAGGTACATTGCCCACATTGAGTTTGAGGTAGCAGCGCGTCAATTTGATCAACGACGGGGTTTGATTTTACTTTGTAACGTACCGCAGCAAAGCCAAGTAGTAAACCAAAGGCAATGGCTAATACGGTTAGGGCAATAATGGCAGTTAACATATTAAATATAAAACCCGTTAACCTTTTATTAAACCGGCAAAGCCCATAAAGGCCATCGACATTAAGCCGGCTGTAATTAGTGCAATGGAAGTACCTTTAAAGGGGGTGGGTACATCGGCTGCGTTGATCCGTTCGCGCATGGCAGCAAATAAGATTAGCACTAAAGAAAAACCAACTGATGCGCCAAAACCAAAAAGGGCGGACTCGACAAATCCGTATTCTGTTTTTTGTACATTTAATAATGCAACACCCAATACCGCACAGTTGGTTGTGATTAAGGGTAAGAATATCCCCAGTACCTGATAAAGTAACGGGCTGGTTTTACGGATAAACATTTCAGTAAATTGCACCACCCCGGCAATGATTAAAATAAAGGTAATGGTGCGCAGGTATTCAATGCCTAATGGTGCAAGTAAGTAAGTGTCGGCAAGGTAGCTGCAAATGGATGACAGTGTTAACACAAAGGTAGTGGCCAGCGCCATACCGGTGGCGGTTTCGAGCTTGCGTGACACACCCATAAACGGACACAGTCCTAAAAACTTTACTAATACAAAGTTGTTGACTAGAACGGTGCTGACTAATATGAGTGCGTATTCTTTCATGGTTTATTTTATTACCGTTGTTTTTTAAGTCGTTATTCCAAACGTTACTTTACTTTCATCCCCGGCTGCGCTCCTTCATGCGGTTCCATTATCCATAAGTCTTTACCACCGGGGCCTGCGGCTAATACCATGCCTTCGGAAATACCAAATTTCATTTTGCGCGGTTTTAAATTCGCAACCATTACGGTGAGCTTGCCTTCAAGTTGTTTCGGTGAATAGGCAGATTTAATGCCTGCAAACACATTGCGGGTTTCATCACCAATATCCAGCGTTAAGCGCAGTAGTTTATCAGCGCCTTCAATATGTTCGGCTTTTTTTATCAGTGCGATGCGTAAATCAATTTTCGCGAAGTCTTCAAAGTCGATCAGCTCGTTGTTGTTATCCATAGTCTTTTTTTCTTTAGCCTGTTTTTTTGTTGGCGTAACATCCAGATTTTCTTTAGACGCTTCTACCATTGCGTTGACTTTATCTTTATCCACCCGGGTCATTAATGGTTTAAATTTATTCACCTGATGGTTGGTGAGTGGTGTATGCACATCTTCCCAGCACAGGGGCTCTACATTTAAAAATGTTTCGCTTTGCCCAGTAAGCGTAGGTAAAACAGGTTTCAGGAAAATGATTAATGCACGGAATAAATTAATACCCATGCTACAAATATCATGTAGCTGTTGTTCTTTGCCTTCTTCTTTTGCCAATACCCACGGTTTAGCGGTATCAATATACTGGTTAGCCAAATCAGCCAAAGCCATGATTTCTCGAATGGCGTGGTTGAACTCACGTTTATCGTAGAGTGTTGCAATATGGTCGCTGGCATTGGTAAACTTTTTATAAAGTTCAGGTTCGCTTATGTTGCTGGATAACTGGTTATCGAATTTCTTTTGAATAAAACCGGCACAACGGCTGGCGATATTAACCACCTTGCCGACTAAATCGGAATTCACGCGTGCCTGAAAGTCGTCCAGGTTTAAGTCCAGATCATCAATACCACTGCCGAGCTTGGCAGCAAAGTAATAGCGTAAGTATTCCGGGTTTAAGTTATCTAAATAAGTACGTGCTTTAATAAATGTACCGCGTGACTTCGACATTTTTTTACCGTCCACGGTCAAAAAGCCGTGGCAGAACACACCGGTGGGGGTACGGTAGCCGCTGCCGTTGAGCATGGCAGGCCAGAACAGGGTGTGGAAATAGGCAATGTCTTTGCCGATAAAATGGTATAGCTCGTACTGGCTGTCGGCTGCCCAATAGTCATCAAAGTTTAAGTCACTACTTTTGTCACATAGGTTTTTAAAACTGGCCATATATCCGACTGGTGCATCCAGCCAGACATAAAAGTATTTATTTTTAGCGCCGGGTATTTCAAAGCCGAAATAGGGTTTATCGCGTGAAATATCCCAGTCCTGCAAACCGGACTCAAACCATTCGTTGAGCTTATTGGTAATTTCGGTTTGTACATGGCCTGCTGCGTTGACCCAGTCTTTGAGCATGGCTTCAAAATCACCCAACGCAAAAAAGTAATGTTCGGATTCTTTTTTAATTGGCGTGGCACCCGATATCGCCGATACCGGATTCTTTAGGTCGGTGGGTGAGTAAGTACTTCCACAGGCCTCACAGTTGTCGCCATATTGGTCGTCGGCACCGCACTTTGGGCAATCACCTTTAATAAACCGATCGGGTAGAAACATTTCTTTTTCTGGATCATAGGCTTGTTCGATGGTTTTAGTGTGGATATGACCGGCTTCCTTCAGTCGGGTGTAAATACCTTGCGCCAGCACTTTGTTTTCGTCTGAGTGGGTGCTGTGAAAATTGTCGAAATCGATAGAAAAGTCAGCAAAATCAGCTCGATGCTCTTTGTCCGTTGCTGCTATTAGTTCTTCGGGCGTAATGCCTTCTGCTTGTGCTCGGAGCATAATGGGCGTGCCATGTGCATCGTCGGCGCAAACGTAAGTACATTGATTTCCCTGCATTTTCTGGAATCTTACCCAGATATCTGTTTGGATGTATTCCACCATATGGCCAATGTGGATAGAGCCATTGGCATAAGGAAGGGCACTGGTGACCAATATATGTCTTTTGGGTATATGCCGTTTTGAAGCGTTTGCTGTCATTATTTTACTCTGTTCGTCTTATTTTGTGCTTACAAAATAAAAGGTAAGTATTTGATTTTAAAGGTAACATATTAGCAGGTGGCGCTGTATTTAGCGAGTCCAGCAGCTTGAATGGGGGTTAGCCATTGAAAGCGGTGAATGCAGCCTTATATAGAGTACCTATACCAAATAATAGAGATCCTATTCTAAGGTAAAAAAGTTTATAATAGAACTCTAATGCAATTTTGTGTAAGATTGCGACCTACAGCAAGTACCTGTGTATTTTACTCAAGTATTTTAACACATTTGTCGCTGCTAACGAGCAATTGAATTTGGCGAATAGTTTTGTATTTTTATGATTTATTTAGGAGAAGCCCATGGCTGACGTAAACGCATCACAAGTTGAAGAAGCACTAAAAGCCTATATCGACCCGTACACTGAAAAAGATTTAGTGGCGACGAAAGCCATTCGTGACATCAAAATCGAAGGCGGTAAAGTAACGGTAGAGGTTCAGCTCGGTTACCCCGCAGAAGGCTTTAAGGCGGAAATGGCCAGCAAGTTAAAACCAATGGTTGAAGCGATTGACGGTGTGTCTGAAGTAACGATTAATATCAGCTCAAAAATTGTGGCGCACACGGTTCAAAAAGGCGTCAATATGATTAATGGCGTGAAAAACATCATTGCCATTGCCTCCGGCAAAGGTGGCGTGGGCAAATCAACCACCTCGGTCAATCTGGCCTTAGCTCTTGTAAAAGAAGGCGCAACGGTGGGTATTTTAGACGCGGATATTTATGGTCCAAGCCAACCGCGTATGCTGGGTGTGAGTGGCCAGCCTGAATCTGCCGATGGTAAAAGCCTTGAGCCGCTTAACAGCTACCATATTCAGTCCATGTCAATCGGCTACTTAATTGATGAAGAAACCCCAATGATCTGGCGTGGCCCAATGGTAACACAAGCCCTGGAACAGTTACTCAACGACACCAAATGGAAAGACGTTGATTATTTAATTATCGACTTACCACCCGGAACCGGTGATATTCAGCTAACTCTGGCACAAAAAGTACCGGTGACCGGTGCGATTATTGTTACCACACCACAGGACATTGCCTTGCTCGATGCACGCAAAGGCCTGAAGATGTTTGAAAAAGTAGAAGTGCCCGTATTAGGCATTATCGAAAACATGAGCCTGCATATTTGCAGCGAATGTGGCCACGAAGAACATATCTTCGGTTCAGGTGGCGGCGAGAAAATGTCGGAACAACACAATGTTGATTTGCTGGGTGCTCTGCCACTGGATATGTCTATCCGTGTCGGTACAGACGAAGGTAAGCCAACGGTTGTTGCCGATCCAGACGGCCGCATCACTGAAATTTATTGTGATATTGCACGGCGTGTAACAGCGAAACTGGCAATGAAAGCGAAAGATTTTAGTGCTTCGTTTCCTAACATCGTTATCCAGAACAACTAGTTACGAACAACGAGAGGCTCGATTGCGGCGTTGCTGCAACTTATTTGCAATGCTCATTGACTATTGTCAATTCCGCTTGCTCATAAGTTGCGCGCCTTACTCGTTCCCACGCTCCCGCGTGGGAACCAGAAGTCAGAAAACCTGAAATTACTCGTTCTCACGCAGGAGCATTACTCGTTCCCACGCTCCCGCGTGGGAATGCATACTTAACCGTTATCGTGTACCCTATGGATTCCCACGCAGGAGCATGGGAACCAGAAGTTAGAAAACCTGAAATGCACGGAGGCATAAACAATGGGCAGAAGTCGCTACAAAATCCTTAACCCTGAACAACCACATTTTATTACGATGACAGTATTGCACTGGATACCTGTTTTTACTCGACCTGAAACGGTCAATATTTTATTGGATTCATTGCGTTACCTGATGAATGATGGCTTGAAGGTTTATGCTTATGTCATTCTCGAAAACCATTGTCATTTTGTTTTACAAAGTTGTTCACTGGATCGGGATGTTTCTCGTATAAAATCCTACACTGCAAAACAATTAATTGCCTGGTTACATGATAATCACGTCAGGCAGGTTCTTGAGCAACTTGCGTTTTACAAGAAGGCACATAAAGATGATCGGGCTTATCAGTTTTGGCAAGAAGGTGTGCATCCCGAATGGGTTCAAAATGAGGAAATGATGCGCCAGAAAATTGATTATATTCACAATAATCCTGTAAAGCGTGGCTATGTGGATGATGCGGTTCACTGGCGTTATTCTAGTGCAACGAATTATGCTGGTAATGATGGTTTATTGGAGGTGTGTAGGCAGTGGTGAGTAAGGTATGCATTCCCACTCGGGAGCGTGGGAACGAGGAAAAGTAAAACTCCTTACCCCTTTATCTGTAATTATACTAGAATAGCCGCTCGTTAAAAGAAGGTTGGTGTAGCAAAATGAGTATTAAGTGTGATAAATGGATTCGTCGTATGGCGGAGTCGGATGGCATGATTGAGCCGTTTGAATCGGGGCAGGTGCGTGAGAATGACGGTGGGCGAATTATTTCCTATGGCACATCCAGCTATGGTTACGATGTGCGTTGCTCGGATGAATTTAAAATTTTTACTAACATTAATTCTGCCATTGTTGACCCGAAAGATTTCGACCACCAGAGTTTTGTGGATGTTAAAGCCGATGTTTGTATTATCCCGCCTAATTCTTTTGCACTGGCACGCACGGTTGAGAATTTCAGAATTCCCCGCAGTGTACTCACCATTTGTTTAGGTAAATCGACCTATGCGCGTTGCGGTATTATTGTGAATGTCACGCCGCTTGAACCGGAATGGGAAGGGCATGTGACATTGGAGTTTTCAAACACCACGCCGCTGCCTGCAAAAATTTATGCTAATGAAGGTGTGGCGCAGATGTTGTTTTTTGAATCGGATGAGATTTGTGAAACGTCTTATAAAGACCGGGGCGGAAAGTATCAGGGGCAGCAGGGGGTTACGCTTCCGAAAGCGTAGTTAAGAATATATTTAGTTCTGTACTGTAAAAGCTCGTATTACAAAGCTAAACACATCACCCTTGTCATTCACCTTTTCGATTTTAATCGGCAGGTATTCCAGCGCCGGTGCAGCCCAGAAGGTAAACTGGCTTTTGCCTTCGGTTAAGTCGGTCTGGAGTTTTAGTACTTCAAAATCACCCAGCCCCGTATTTATGGTTTCTTTGTTTAAAACTTTTAAATTGTAATCACGGGTATGCTTTTTAGTTGCTATGCGGTATTGCATATGGGTTTTGTTTTTTTGCAAGTCCTGCATTATTTTTAGCTGAAAGCTGAGTAAGTCGTAGGTATTGTTTTTGAGTGCTTCAGTGGTTTTTAAGTAACTGTTGTTCAGTTGTTTCGCTTTCCAGTTAAAATCAATTTGCAGTTGTTCAATGTTACCTTTCTTGTTTTTAACCAGCCGATATAGTGATGGTTTTATTTTGTTGCGGCTGATAAGGATATTGCTGGTTTCGGTGACGGTTTCGTTGATAAGCAAGGCGGCAAAGCCTTCAGGGGTAGTGGTTGATTTATAAATAGCCGTTTGGGGTGGCGCAAATGACAAGCTGCGCTTGCTGACACCAAGGTCGAAACCATTGTATTCAACATCGTATTCGACTTTAAAGCCGGATTTTAAAAGATCAGCATGGCTGGTACTGACACTAAAAAATAGCAAGAATAACAGGCTGATGATTTTTATCATGGCGTTTCTTTTTTTATGATTCCTGAATTGTGACCGCAATTATTCATATATGTTCAACAATGACTGGTATCCTGAATTTTTAAATCAAATGTAGCATTGCCGTTTCGGGTGTTAGCTCGTTCCCGTCTTTAAAGGTTTTATTTTCGAGCATTTTAATGCGACCTTCGGAAAACCATTTTATAACCAGCGGATAAATAATATGTTCCTGCTGGTGTACACGCCTGGCTAAGGTTTCAGTCGTATCGTCAGCATGGATAGGCACTTCAGTTTGCAAGATTAAAGGCCCGGCATCCAGTTCAGGAATAACAAAATGCACGCTGGCACCGTGATGGGTATCTTTGGCAGCGAGTACCCGTTGGTGGGTGTTCAACCCCTGATATTTTGGTAGCAGTGATGGGTGAATATTAATAAGTTTGCCGTGGTAGTGGTTTACAAAGCCGTCACTTAATATTCGCATAAAACCGGCAAGAACAATTAAGTCCGGCTTGTATTTATCTATTTGTTGTTGGAGTTGCTGGTCGTATTCGTCGCGCGTTGTTGTGCTTTTACTATCAACCACAATGGCATCAATATCGGCCTGTTCGGCACGTGTTAAGCCATAAGCTTCTTTTGTGTTACTGATAACAGCAACGACTTGCGCATCAATCTCATCGTCATGGATGTCATCAATAATGGCTTGTAAATTACTGCCATTACCGGAAATAAGAACAACAATACGTAACATGCCCGTTATTTTTCCGGTTCCGATTAAATACTAACGTGCGGGGTTTGTTGCTGGCTTTCTTCAATCGTGCCGATGATACTGGTTTTAATGCCGTGTTCTTTAAGCAGATTGATTGATGTGTCAATATCGGCTTTATCAACCACTATCACCATGCCAATGCCGCAGTTAAAGGTGCGGTACATTTCTTCATCGGATATGTTGCCCTTAGTTTGTAACCAGTTGAAGATGGCAGGTGTTTGCCAGCTATTGGCATCGATTTTAGCCTGGGTATTATCCGGCATCACGCGCGGTAAGTTCTCTAGCAGGCCACCACCGGTAATGTGCGCCAGTGCATGCATATCAATTTTTTCGTGCAGGGCGAGCAGGGGTTTTATATAAATTTGGGTAGGTGCAAGCAGCTTTTCACCCAGAGTGGAACCATCAAAAGCTTCGCTCAAATCTGCACCGCTAACTTCAATTACTTTTCTTACCAGAGAGTAACCATTGGAATGTGGGCCACTCGATGCTAGCCCGATAAGGATGTCACCGGCTTTGACTTTACTGCCATCAATAATACGGCTTTTTTCAACCACGCCGACACAAAAACCGGCCAGGTCGTAATCTTCTGCGCTGTACATGCCGGGCATTTCAGCAGTTTCGCCACCGATAAGGGCGGCACCTGATAGTAAACAACCATCGGCTATACCTTTAATCACGCTTTCGGCCGTTTCAATGTCCAGCTTGCCAGTAGCATAGTAGTCGAGGAAAAATAACGGCTCAGCACCTTGTACGATTAAGTCGTTGACACACATCGCAACCAGGTCAATACCAATGGTGTCATGCTTTTTCATTTCCAGCGCAAGTTTGAGTTTGGTGCCAACGCCATCCGTGCCAGAGACCAGTATTGGTGACTGGTAACGTGCTGGAATTTCAAATAATGCGCCAAAGCCGCCTAAACCATCAACAACACCACTGCGTTTGGTACGTGCTGCATGGGGTTTGATACGGTCAATCAGTTTGTTACCGGCATCGATATCCACGCCGGCATCTTTGTAGCTGAGTGAGGTGGCTGTTTTCTTTGGGGCATCGTGAGACAATGTAAACTCCGGATTAGTGTGGTGGCTGGCCAGACCAGCTTAATGACAATAACAAGATGCGATGAAAGACCATTTTTATGGTTTAATTCAGTGCATAATAACGAATTGTACCAATTTGGCATAAGACTGGATACACTATTTAATATGAATAACAGGATGAGATTGCGACGTATGAACTGTTTGGCTCGAGTATGGATTGGGGTATTGGTTGGGGCGATAGGTTTTGGCGGCCTTTTTATAAGTCAGGGTGCGTTAGCAGCAAAAATTACTGACTTATATGAAGCTGAAATCCCCGTACTTAGTCAGAACCGTGCGGACCGGCATGTGGCAATACAGCAGGCTTTTGCCGAAGTATTAGTGCGCGTATCTGGGCAGCAGGATGTTGTGTTAGCTTTGCCACCACTGATTGAAACTGATGCCTTGCCACTGAAAAAAACCCCGAATCAGCAGCAGCCGGAACTTGTACTGGTTGGGAAAACGGTGGAAATTGCCAATGCACTTAACCGTGCCACTTCTTACGTAAAGCAGTTTCGTTACCAAAAAACCACCGGCCGGCCGCATATTGACTGGGGTATTAAACCCGTTGCTGTGGAAAAAACAAAAAATCCGAAAAAATCACAACAGGTTTTATGGATACGTTTTAATAAAAAGAAAATTAATAAATTATTACATGACGCAAACTTACCGGTTTGGGGAAGCACAAGGCCATCTATTTTAGTCTGGATGGTGGTTGAAAGCCGAGGCAAACGCTACCTGCTTTCAAACAGTATAAAAAGTACCACACGCGAAAGCATTGAAAAACATGCGCGGCTTTATGGTTTACCGGTTCGATTTCCATTAATGGATTTAGCGGATCGTGCCAACATTTCAACCAGCGATGTCTGGGGTAATTTTGAAGACCGTGTGATGGAAGCATCCCGACGCTATCAGGCAGAAGCAATTTTAGTTGGTAAGCTTTATCAGGCTAACCGTGCCTGGAATACACGGTGGTACCTTTATGTGAATGGGCGTCGAGTAGACTGGCAGGAACAAGCGGTATATTTACAAAAAGTGGTTAAACAGGGTTTAAGTCATACTGCGCAGAACCTCTCTTTAGCTTTTGCCGATGTAAAAACCGACAAGGGTGTTCAGCACGTTCTGGTTAAAATAAAAGAGGTGAATGGTCTGGCTGACTATTCTCAGACCGTGAAGTATTTATCGTCGATCAGTGCGGTTAAAAAAGTACAAACTATTCAGGTAGACAAAAGCAGTGTACTTTTTGATTTAACAACGCAGGGAAGCCGGGTCGGTGTGATGCAGGCCATTGCATTAGGTAGCCAGTTGGTGGCTGAGCCCAATACGATTCCAAAACAGGCTGAAAATACGCCTGTGGTTGCGATGGTGGCGGGTGAACACGGTCTTGTAAAGGCGCAGCCTAAAGAACGTGTACCTGATTTAATTTATCGGTTGTTGCAATAGCCATGTTTAGTTTGCGTAATCTTCCAAATCTATTAAGTTTATTACGTATTGCACTGGTGCCCCCTGTTGTGTATTACCTGTTGCAACACAATTATATGCCGGCATTGGTATTATTTGTGATAGCGGGTGTAACCGATAGTCTGGACGGGTGGCTGGCTAAACATTTTGGCTGGGAATCTGCTTTAGGTAAAATACTTGACCCATTGGCAGACAAGTTACTACTTGTTTCCAGTTACATCAGCTTTGCCTGGCTGGAGTTGCTACCCATGTGGTTAGTGTTAAGCGTTATCCTGCGTGACATAATTATTGTAGCAGGAGGCCTGTTATATCGGTTTTTCTTCGGTACAGTTGTGATTAATCCAACATACATCAGCAAGCTCAATACGTTAATGCAGATAGTATTAATAGCCGTCATGCTGGTTTCACTGGCATGGTTGCCGATTGATGAGTGGGTTATAACGCTGCTTATCTGGGTTGTTTTGTTTACAACGCTTGCCAGTGGCATTGTGTATATTTTTGCCTGGGGCAACCGCGCTATTTATGCTGCAAAAAAAATATAATAAACGAAAGACGAATAAAATACAGAGATAAAGCAATGCCAAAAGAATCAATAACAGAAAGTTCAAAGTGGTTTCTCCTCATCGGTGTTATTTTATTGGCGGGTTTGGTTTATTTGCTGACACCCGTACTCACGCCTTTTGTTATTGCTGCAGTATTATCCTATATTGGTGACCCATTAGTTGACTGGCTGGAACTAAAAAAATTCCCCCGTACCCTGGCTGTTACCACCGTATTTATTAGTCTTACTCTTATTGCATTGGTGGCTTTATTGCTGTTTATTCCGTTAGTTGAAAAACAAATTATTATTTTAATTAACAAGGTACCGGAATACGCTGAATGGATACAAAAAACACTATTGCCTGTTATCAATGAAAAGCTGGGTGCAGCAAAAATTGAGTTTGATTTAACAACACTGCAGGACTCATTAAAGTCTAACTGGCAGTCGGCCGGTGGGATTATGGCGCAGGTGGTGGCCTCTGTCACCCGTTCAGGTTTTGCTTTATTTGCCGGTGTGGCGAATTTAGTACTGGTATTTATTGTGTCATTTTATTTACTGAGAGACTGGGATAAATTAATTGAACATATCCGGCAGTTACTGCCGCGTAAAAAAGAAAAACTTATCTCGTCTTTGGCGAAACAGTCAGATGAAGTGTTAGGTGCATTTTTTCGTGGCCAGTTATTGGTGGTGCTGGCTTTAACGGTTGTGTATTCGGTTGGTCTGAGTATTGTTGGGCTGGATTTAGCTATTTTAATTGGCTTGCTGGCCGGGGTAGTCAGTTTTGTGCCTTACCTGGGTTTTATCATCGGCATTGTTGCCGCAACCATTGCTGCGTTAATGCAATTTGGTGATGTAACCTACATATTCTACGTCTTTATTGTTTTTGGCATAGGCCAGGCGTTGGAAGGGATGGTGCTTACTCCTGTTCTGGTCGGCGATAAAATTGGTTTGCATCCTGTCGCGGTTATTTTTGCCGTATTGGCTGGTGGGCAGCTATTCGGCTTCTTTGGGGTTTTATGCGCTTTACCGGTAGCGGCTGTTCTGGCGGTAATTATTCGGTATATGCATCGGGAATATAAAGAAAGTACATTGTATAATGCCTGATATTCTTGTCTTTCTTTTTTAAACGGTTGTAAATAAATGAATGCACCACAACAAATGCCATTAAGCATTCAGCTAATGGATAATGCCCGCTTTGATAATTATGTTGTCGGCCAAAATGCAACGGCCGTGTATTCGATAAAGAACACAATGGAGCAGTATGTGTTTTTATGGGGTGGCAGTGGTTGTGGTAAAACACATTTATTGCAGTCGCTCTGTTATGCATATTCAAAAACGAATATGAAGATTGTTTATTTGCCAATGGACAATATGGCGTTATCGCCCGATGTATTTGAGAATCTTGAATCAATGGATTTAGTTTGTTTGGACAATATTGAATTTGCTGTCGGTAACTCAATGTGGGAAGAAGCCTTATTTAATTTATACAACCGGCTGCGTGATGCCGACACGCGTTTAGTGGTTGCGGCAGAAAAGTCACCCACTGGCTTAGACTTTAAACTTGCGGATCTGGCATCGCGTATGTGCTGGGGGCCGGTCTATCATTTAAAAGCATTGAAGGATGATGAAAAGAAAATAGCCTTACAACAGCGGGCAAAAAACAGGGGGCTTGAACTGGACGACAACGTGGTGGATTATTTATTAAACCATGCCTCGCGTGATATGCAAAGTTTGTTTGAGTTGCTCGATAAACTCGACAATGCATCATTGGTTGCAAAGCGAAAGTTAACAGTGCCTTTTGTACGGGAATTGTTGTAGTTTATACGCTGTATAATTAGTTTAGGTTGTTTGCGTAATAGGCTAGCGCAAATTCAGATTTGTGTAGCCGCGTTTGCTAGCGCAAACTCAGGCATAAGTGCGCGTACAGAAGACATCATAAGTGGCCGTAAGATAGTAATAACGGCCACTAAAAAAGACATCATAAGTGGCCGTAAGATAGTAATAACGGCCACTAAAAAAGACGCGCACTAACTAAGGAGATTATAATGCCAGAAACATTTACCGGAAGTTGTTTATGTAAAAAGGTAACCTACAAGCTAGTGGGTGATGCAATGCGCTTTTATCATTGCCATTGCGAACGTTGCCGTAAATCAACCGGTACCGGTCATGCAACCAATATTATGATTAAAGCTGAAGCGGAAATTGAATGGCTTAGTGGTGAAGAACTGTTAGGTCGTTACAAAGTACCGCAAGCTGAACGTTTTTATAATTGTTTTTGCAAAGACTGTGGTAGCCCCATGCCGCGTGTTGTACCTGAATTAAAAGCGGTACTTATCGCAGCAGGTTCACTGGATATGGTGCCTGAAATGAAGCCACAGGCAAGAATATTCTGGGATTCACGGGTAGCATGGTCGTGTGACGATAAAGAACTGCCGGTGTTTGCTGAATATCCACCAGGAATTTAACCTTGCGGGTATTTAATCTGCTAGAAATTTAGTCTTCCGGTTCCAGTTTTTGCCCCAATTCTCTCGACTTATATTTTACATACAGTATCGAGCCAATAAAAAATACGACGCTAAAAGCAACTTCGAACATGGCGAGTATTTTTACGGTTTGATTTTCATTGGCCCATGCTTCAACCACACCGTGCATAAAATAAAAAAGTATTAGCATGCTGCTCCAGGCATAGGTATAGCGTTTACCGTGAAGTAAACCTCGCAGCGCAATTAATAAAGGTGTTAAGGCAAATAACAAAGTGAAAGAGACAGGTGAATTTGTAGGTGGGTGAAAATAAATAATCCAGCTTGCAAGCAGTATTAATAAACCGAAGTAGCCGGTTAACGTCATAAAGTAGTAAAAGTCAGCTTTTGTTTTCATATTTGTCATAGTGTATTTTAAATTTAAATAAGTTTGGCGTTAAGTTGTGCGAGTGCCACTTTCGCAACACGTTTACCCAGTGCTTTGGCCAGTATTTTTTCATCGTCACTAAAAGGCAGATCGTGATTCAAGCCGGTAATATGGCTGGCTCCATAAGGTGTGCCGCCAGTGGTGGTGGTGTTAAGCTCAGTTTCGGAATAAGGAATACCCACTAGTAACATACCGTGATGGAGTAACGGTTGCATCATACTGAGTAACACCGATTCCTGGCCACCATGGTAACTGGAGCTGGATGTAAATACCGCCGCAGGTTTATTAATAAGTGCGCCAGAGAGCCAGACGGGTGTGGTGCTGTCAATAAAATATTTGAGCGACGCGCTCATGTTGCCAAAGTAAGACGGGCTGCCAATAATCACACCGGCGCACTCTTTTAAATCTTCCAGTGTAGCGTATAGCGGACCCTGTTCTGGAATCTCATCCTGACTTACTTCAATGACGGTTGATACTGGTGCAACTGTTCGAATGCGCGCCTGCATTCCGTTAATGCTTTCAACACCACGACTAATCAAACTGGCAAGTTCGGCGGTTGCGCCATGCTTAGAGTCAAACAGAATTAAGATTTCAGGGGGGTTGTTGGTCGTCATTTTTAAATAATATCCAGCACATTAACGGGTGGACGACCGATGGCGATTTTGCCATTGGTAATCACAATAGGACGTTCCATTATTTTAGGGAAATCAATCATTGCCTGAATAAGTTGTTCATCACTGAGTTCGGGATTATCCAGATTATTATCTTTATACTCGCTTTCATGTTTGCGCATTAACTGGCGTGGTTGCATATTCAATGTGGCTAGAATTGTTTTTAAGGTTTCGGCATCCGGTGGTGTTTTCAGGTACTCGGTTATTTCTGTATCGACACCTTGTTCTTCTAAAATTTTAAGCGTTTCGCGGCATTTTGAGCACTGCGGATTGTAGTAGATTTTGGCGGTCATGGTGTTTTCCTGTGCAAATGTTTTTTATGTGAATTCGTATGTGGATTCGGGTAATTTTACTGATTTTAGCCGTACCTTGACAGGCTCAGGATCGAGTGTTATTTTTTTATAATATTCTACTTCAATTGTATAGATGTAGATAGCGTCCTCAACAAAGGTGTATGTGTAATATATGATCGGTGCAGAGCAAAAATTTTTCTTTAAGCGGTTTTTATTGTCCAGCAGTTTACTGTTTGTGCTGGTTGTAAGTGGCTGCGCGCTATTGCCACCTGTTCAGGAAATGAGTAATGCTCGTCAGAGCCTGGAAGCGGCAAAAACCGCAGGTGCTGAAGTCTATGATTCTAAACGGTTTTTAGAGGCAAAACGGTTGCTGGAACAGGCTTCTGAAAAGATTGATGCAGGTGAATACACGCAAGCCAGAAATTTAGCCATTAAAGCGCACACAATCGCAATCAAAGCCAGGCAAGTCTCGATCACCAAATAACGTGTTTTGTACTAAGTGCGATTAACGCTTCACAGTATATTAGCGCATGCTTGTATTTAGGTTATTTGATCTGTCTTCTTGACCTGATGTTGAGTCGATGGTAGGTTCTTAATCATCATAATTTTAAGTATTCCAAATCGGAGTGAGACATCATGAAAATAGCTCAACGGCTAAAACTTTTAGCTTTAATGGTCGTAATATCGGGTCTGGTTATCGGTTGCGCCGGTACAACAGAAGAAGATAAACCACAAGGTAATGCGGCCTCAGCGATTGCTGCTGCTGAAAAAGCCTATAAAATTGCGCTGGATGAAATGTATGCCTGGCGTGATACCGGTAAAATTATCAAGAAAGCAAAAAAGGCCTTAAAAGCGGGTGACGATGCTAAAGCGATTAAACTGGCAAACAAAGCGAAAAGGCAAGCAGAAGATGCCGTTGCGCAAAAATATTCAGAACTGGATCGTTTACGCGCAAACGGCATAATTGCGGCCGATGAAGCCAGAAGCAGTGCTGCTGCCAGTGAAGCCAGAAACAGTGCCGGTGACTATCAGGTTGTAAGTGGTGATAACTTATGGGACATTTCAGCTAAGGCCGAAGTTTATTCCAACCCATATCAGTGGCCTCTTATCTATAAAGCAAACAAAGATCAGATTAAAGATGCAGATTTAATCTACCCAGGGCAAAATCTGAGCATTGATCAGGGCGCATCCGCAAGTGAGATTGATGCGGCTGTGAACCATGCTAAAACACGTGGTAGCTGGTCAATAGGTGTTGTTGAAAGTTCAGATACAGATTACCTTTCAAGATAAGGTTATTTATTATCAAGTATTAAAAAGGCTCCTCTGGAGCCTTTTTTTATAAATACGATTTGTGGATAGTTGCGAAGCAGGCGATGATAGATCTTAAAAGAATATATTGTTTATCCAGCCAGTTTACAACACAAACGGTCAAGCATTTTGTATCGCATGACTGTTTTAAGTCTGCTGCGGCTCTCTCATTCACTACGATCCTGAGCATTGTCCCTATTATTGCGCTGCTATTTTTTTCGGTGAGCCAGCTGGTTAGTGATCCCGGAAATCAAATTATTATTCAGAATAAGTTACTTGCTTTTTTCTCACCGAGCGCAGGGGAAGACTTGCAGACTAAATTATTAATACTGGCACAGCAGGCCTCAGAATTACGTACTCTAGGATTGGTTGCATTATTAATAACGACATTTTTTGCATTAAATACCGTGGATGAAACCATTAACCGAATATGGAATATTAAACGCGGTAAACGTACATTTCTTAAATTACTTTTTTATTTTATGGCTTTAATGACTTTACCTGTTCTGGTGGGGGTGAGCTTATCCGTGAGTGCTTATTTTTTATCATTAGTATCACTGGGTAATGTTCTTCCGCAGGGTGTATGGGACTTAATCATTATTAATTTAAGCCCTTTGTTTGTTACCTGGGTTGCTTTTACTATTATTTACAAGTGGGTGCCGAATACGAGTGTTAAATTAAAATATGCCCTTGCAGGCGGGCTTATATCGGCTATTTTATTTGAATGGGCAAAGTTTCTATTTTTGACGTATATTCATCATTTCCCAACCTATGACTTAATTTATGGTGCCTTTGCTGTATTACCTTTGTTCTGTATCTGGATTTATATTTCATGGCTTATCGTGTTAAGCGGTGCCGTTTTAACGTATAACTTTAGTATCAATAAAAATGTTGAAGTAACTAACTGAACAAACAGAGAGCTTGATGGTCTATAAAAAGTCATTAGAAAAGATAAGAGTGGCTGTGAGCCAGCAATATTGAGAAGATATTATTTCCAGATAAATAATTGAAAGGGAATATTTGCCATCGACGCAAACCTCGTATAGATTCTTTTAATCTCTGGTATAATAGCCTTATTAGTTTTTAATTTATATCTAAAATAACTGTTAGAGGCATGTCATGAAAAAGCGCCAATTACTTACAGGCATCTTTTGCGTCTGGCTTACCGGGTTAGCGAGTTTGGCCTATGCGACAAGTGATAGCAATGAATCGGTACCGCGTGATCCTTATAAATTCTTTTTTAATGAAAGCTGGGGTGACTTGCAGGAAGAACTTACGACAGCTAAAGAACAGGGGAAGCACGGTATTTTTATTTTTTTTGAACAGGATGAATGTCCATTCTGCCATTATGTGAAAAAGAACATACTGAATCAAAAAATTGTGCAGGAATATTTCAGAACAAACTTTTTAAACTTTCCGATGGATATTGAAGGTGATCTGGAAATTAAAAATATGCAAGGTAATAGCATGCGTCAGAAAGACTTTGCTTTTAAAGAACACCGTGTAAGGGCTACACCGGTTCTTGCCTTTTTTGATTTAGACGGGAGGCGGGTTTTTCGCTATACAGGGAAGCCATCCGGTGTTGACGAATTTTTATTAATGGGGGAATTTGTCAAGAATAAGATTTACAATAAAATGTCATTTACCCGTTATAAACGCAGTCAACGTAATAAGCCCAGATAATGTTGTAATAATTGATGAGTTTACTGTTTAAATTTTTACTGTGGGGTCTGGTTAGCTTTTCGATAGCTCATGCCGGTGAGGTGAAACAGCTTAAGCTCATTCCCGATCCGTTGACACTTAATGACGCTTTAGGTTTTTCATATGAGCCGCATGCATTATTAGTAAATGCTGACCTGAGGGTTCAAAAAGAAAAAACACTCAGGCGCGAAGTTGAAATAGAAACTGATCTGGATATTTATCTGGAAGGTCGGCTAGGCTATGTTCAGCCTTCATCGTTGGCTGAAAACCAGGGGAAGGGTGATCACCGTGCTGGTTTTGTCTTAAGTAAAACTTTATATGACTTTGGTCGAGATGAGCATGCATTACGTTCAGCAGATTTTAGAATAAGAGCCGAGGAGTTAAACAGGCACCGTGTGATTCTTGATCGTAGGCTTGATATTATGGATAAATTCTTTAATGTTATTCTGGCCGATATGCGTTTTTATCGTTATAACGAGGAAATGGCAACAGAATTTGTGAGTCTGGACAAGCTTCGTGACCAGCTTGAAGTCGGTCAAGTGTCGGATATTCAGGTAATGGAAAAAGATGTGGCGTATCAGCAAGCCCGTTATCTGCGAATTAAAAGCCAAAATAACCAGCGTTTAACGCGAGCAAAACTGGCAACGGCCATGGGGCGCTCTGGTGAGCTTGTGACTACAATTTCTAAACCTAAATTGCCTGATCTTAAAATAAAATTACCCGATGTTGAGGTGCTGAATAAAATTGCATTTCAGAAAAATCTTAAGCTAAATATTTTAATGTCAAACCTGGATGCAGCAGAGGCCAAAGTTCAGTTGGCAGGTACAACGGGTAGTCCAGTTGTTAGCCTGGAGGCTGCAAACTTTGCCTATACCCGCAATATAAGAAGCCGTGACGAGTACCAGTTGGGTATTGTTTTACGTGTTCCGATCTTTGCTGGCAATAAAACCGATGTGGAAACCGCAAAAGCACTTCATTCAGTACACCAGATTAAAACAGATGTAGCACTTTTGAAGAATAAAATTGAAACATCTATTCTGGATTTGTGGCTTGAATTTGATGCATTAAAAGGCAAACTGCAACAAATGCGAGCCTTAACAAATTATCGTGAACTTTATCTTGACCGAAGTCGTGCCTTATATGAGCTGGAAGTGAAAACAGATCTGGGTGATGCGATGGTCAGGGTATCTGAAGCAGAGCGTGATTTCCTGAAAACACAATACGATATGGTTATAGTGCTGACAAAACTGGAAATGGAAGTGGGTCAATCAGTGGCTGAAATTATAAAGGATAAAGAAGCAGCAGGGAAAAATAGCGAGGTTAATAAATAGTGAGATATTTCTTAAATAGTCTTGGCCTGACTGGTCTGGCATTTTTATTCATCCTGAACCCGGCGTATGCTAAAGAAGAACTTACGGCTGTTGTGGACTGGGCGCAGCATGTTGATTTAACTATTCCTGTTGAAGGTATTGTAAGTAAAGTATGGGTGAATACCGGACAAAAAGTAAAAAAAGGCCAGGTGCTTGTTGAACTGGATAAGCGCATTGTTCGGGCAAACTTGCGTCAGGCAAAAGCAAATGTGGCGGGTCTTCAGGCAAGTTATGAAGAAGCAAAGCGTGAACTGGCACGTGCGCAGGAACTGTATGACCGTACTGTTTTGTCTGATCATGATTTACAGGTGGCGAAGAACAATGAAGTTATTGCAAAATCAAAATTGGAACTGGCGAAATCCAAATATGTAAAAGCACAGGTTGAGCTGGAATACGCATCCCTGCGGGCACCCTTTGATAGCATTATTCTACGCCGTTCAGTTGAAGTGGGTAAGGCCATTATTAAGCTGCAATCGTATGATACCTTGATTACTCTTGCATCCAGCGAAAAATATTTAGCAAGTGCAGCCCTAAGCCAGTCGCAAAGCGCATTGGTTAATATTGGTGACACTGTACGGGTTGTAAACAACAAGCAAAGTTATTCAGCAAAAATTGTTGCGATTGAATATGCTGATGTGAATGCAGCAGAACAACTGCTTCTGGTCGTTGAATTTTCAAGTAATGAAAAAAATCTGCATGCGGGCACGGCTGTTAAAATTATTTTTTAAATGTCCATTTGTAAACAATTTATAATTTCAGGCCGGGTGCAAGGTGTTTGCTACCGAATAAGCACTCAGCAGCAAGCTACCCGGTTTAATTTAACGGGATATGTTAAGAACTTGCCAGATGGGCGAGTGCAAGCAGAGTGTTGTGGGTCTGTTGAAGATATTGAATCCATGCTGCAATGGCTCTGGCTGGGGCCGGTGATGGCGAAGGTGGAAAATATTGAAATACAGTCGTTACCTGTTAGCGATTATGCAGTGTTTGAAGTACATTAATGCACTTTTTAGTACTACACTTTCTTATTGTTATCTCAGACTCCAACGGTTATCCAACGCCCTGAAAACTTTTGTTGTATAGCGATAACTTCCTAAACTGCCATTATAACGTGCGAGTGCCCGGGTAATATTGCCCTTTTCTTTATCTAAATAATAGCGAAGTATAGTGCAGCCGAAGCGAAGGTTTGTTCTTATATGGAATAAGTTGTCATCCTCCTTACCAATTTCTTTTAGCCAGAAAGGCATGATTTGCATAAGGCCTCTTGCGCCGGCTGTGGAAATAGCATATTCATCAAAATTACTTTCTACCTGAATGATAGCCAGTACTATTTGTGGTGATAGTTCTACCCGGGTTGCTTCGTAATGAATATGGCGCAGTAAGTGTAAACGCTTTTTTGTGTCTTTAATTTTTAATGCTAGCCGGGTGGACATATCGAGTAACCAGACTTCGGCATCAAAGCGATCTTTGAAACTGTCACTTTCGGCAATCGACTCTTTAAGAAGTTGCCGCAATGCAGGGTCGGGTTTTTCCTGCGTTGACGCCGTCGCATGAGTTGATAAAAATAGAAACAGTAAGCCGGTAAAAAAAGTAATATTAAAATAAAGGATGGCTGATTTTTTACTTGCGAGTTTCATTCTTATGTTTAGGCTATTTTTAGCGTGTAAGCTTTTCTTTCAGGAAATCAATGAGTGTTGCTGTCTGGATATCCTGAGATTCCTGATCTTTTCGTCCTTTATATTCAAAGGTATCATTCTTTAGCCCTCGCTCACTTATGACGACGCGATGGGGAATGCCAATCAGTTCCATATCGGCAAACATCACACCGGCGCGTTCTTTCCTGTCGTCTAGTAAAACATCATAGCCGAGTTCGGTTAATTTACTATAAAGAGCTTCGGCTTCTTGTTGTACACGTTCTGATTTATGTAAATTCATCGGAATAAGGGCTATCTGAAACGGTGCGATATTGTCTGGCCAGATAATGCCATTGTTATCATGGTTTTGTTCTATCGCAGCAGCAACAATACGGGTAATGCCGATGCCATAGCAGCCCATTGTGACGGTAACGGCTTTGCCTTTGTCATCTAATACGGTGGCTTTCATTGCGTCACTGTATTTATTGCCGAGTTGGAAAATATGCCCGACTTCAATACCACGCTTAATGTTGAGTGTTCCCTTTCCGTCCGGGCTGGGGTCGCCATCGACCACATTGCGTATGTCCACGGTGTTTTCAAGTGGCAGATCACGCTGCCAGTTTGTGCCTATGTAGTGTTTTCCATTTTCGTTGGCACCGCAGACAAAGTCGGCAATGGCGGCGGCTGCATGGTCAACATAAACCGGAATAGTCAACCCAACTGGTCCGATTGAACCGGCATCACAGTTAACGACCGTTCTGATTTTTTCGGCACTGGCCAGTGTGAAAGGTGAAGCGGCAGCGTCTATTTTCTCTGCTTTGATTTCATTAATTTCATGGTCACCACGTACCACTAAAGCAATAATACTGTCATCGGTCCCTTCGATGAGTAAGGTTTTTATACATTGTGATGCTGCAATGTTTAAGAATGCACTGACTTCTTCGATGCTGTGCTGCTCCGGTGTATCCACTTTTGTTAATGTCTGAGTGGCTTCGGCGTGTTTGCATTCCGGGGCGATTGCTGCAGCCAGTTCAACATTAGCGGCAAAATCACTCTGGTCACTGAATGCAATGGCATCTTCGCCTGATTCGGCCAGCACATGAAATTCATGGGACAGGTTTCCACCAATGGAACCCGCGTCAGCACTGACTGGGCGGTAGTTTAAACCGATACGATCAAAAATATTGCAGTAGGCTTGATGCATACGGTGGTAGGTTTTATCTAAAGACGGATGGTCGATATGAAAGGAGTAGGCATCTTTCATTATAAATTCACGTGACCGCATGACCCCAAAGCGTGGGCGAATTTCATCCCGAAATTTTGTTTGTATCTGGTAGAAGTTGATAGGCAGTTGTTTATAGCTACGTACTTCTTTTCTGAAAATATCGGTAATAACTTCTTCGTGTGTCGGGCCAAAACAAAATTCGCGTTGATGCCGGTCAGTCATTCGTAACAGTTCAGGGCCATATTGCTCCCAGCGGGTTGATTCCTTCCATAATTCGGCCGGTTGCACGGTTGGCATTAGCAATTCCTGTGCACCGACGCGATTCATTTCTTCACGGACAATGTTTTCAATTTTACGCAGTACCCGCAAACCCAGAGGTAACCAGCTATATAACCCGGCAGAAAGCTTTCGAACCATGCCTGCCCGAATCATCAGTTTGTGGCTGATAACTTCGGCATCAGAAGGCACTTCTTTCACGGTGGCTAATAAAATTTGAGATACGCGCATAATAACAACTACTTTTCGGTTAAAAATATAAGCGGTATTTTAACGATTTTTAAGGCCTGGGGTATAGCTTTATTACTGGAATTACTTCTTCCTGGTAACCGGCTCGGCAGGCTTGATATTATATTGCAGTGCTTCGTAATGCATCCCATCAGCGGGGTGTGTTATCACTGGCATCCAGCGATAAGGTAATTTCTTTATAAGCCTTTAAAAAGTGCTTTTATTCCAACCCCACATACTGCGGGGAGCATCGGCAAACTCAATATAAATACGTTCAGTTGGAATATTGAGTTTGTCATGGATTAAGTTGCAAAGTGCAGCCGAAAGGCTTTTGGTTTGTGATTCGGCTAAGCCAATGCTTTTAAGTTCCAGATAGGCGGTGGCCGCATCGGTTCCAGCGAAAAGCATGGGGCGGCTGGGCTCCATATTAACCATGACATAGTTTTCGGGTTTTCCGAGTTCGGTGGCAACAAGTGCTGACGCTTCCCGAAGTAGAGCCTGCTCGCCAGGTGGAGCAATATCCTGATTTGTCAGTATTTTCAAGTAAGGCATCTTAAACTAATTTAGTCGCAGAACTGTTGAATATTTACTTTGGCATTTTTAATACGTTTTGCGCGGACATCATTATCCATGATAGTTGCATTGCCGTCTTTATCGAGAAAGCGGCGATAAACCTGTAAGGATTCCAGTGCCTTTTTAGACTGTGCGCATGCTTCTGTGCGTTTATCGGCATTTTTAGCCGTTTCTTTGGCAACCTTATCTTTTTTCGCTTTTTCTGCAGGGTCACCAAGGATGGCTTTTCTGGCTTTTTTTATTTTTTCCTCACGTGCTTCTTTAGGCAATTTTGAGCTACGTGTTTCTTTTGGCCCACGGATTGTTTTATATTCGCCTGTAGCCGGAGGTTGCTGTGAGTAAACCCAGGTTCCACTTTCGTCCTGATATTTATACATGCCAGAAAAAGCCGAAATAGGTGACAGAAGGAGTACAAGTGCTGCTAAGGTTTTGAATTTCATCCGATTCATTCCAGTTTTATTTCGTGGAGTATGGCAAGCTAAATGCTGAAAGTAAATTGTTTACTTGGCAAGTTTGCTTTAATTATTATTAAATTTAGCACGGAAGTGGCCTTTTGTATTAAAAAACCCTGAAACTTATCAGATATTAGTGATCATTTTCTAATTTTTTCCCGTATTTATAAGCATTTACTTGGCCAGTTCGTGTATTCTGATTATAATAGAGTGCTTGTGTAAACCGAGTTCTCTCGGGTTTACCTTAATTTGGCATAAATCTGTTTTTATCCAGGCTGTATTTTATACAAACAATGGTCCAATCAATCTGACGTCGATGTTTTGTTCGCCCTGCAGGGCGTTTTTTTATCGTTGTTGATTAGGGGCTTACTGGTTTAGCGTAAGTTTAATAGTTTATTTAGATAACGAAGGTGATGTAATAGTGAAACTCAGTGGTGGTGAGATTGTTATTCAGTCGCTCAAAGATGAGGGCGTTGAATATGTATTTGGGTACCCCGGTGGTGCCGTGCTGCATATTTATGATGCGATATACAATCAGTCTGATGTTGAACACATTCTTGTGCGCCATGAACAGGGCGCAACGCATGCCGCAGACGGTTATGCGCGTTCAACCGGAAAGCCGGGTGTTGTGCTGGTCACCTCGGGCCCGGGTGCAACGAATGCCATTACCGGTATTGCCACCGCGCATCTGGACTCGATCCCTTTAGTTGTTATTACCGGTCAGGTGACCTCTGCTTTTATTGGCAGTGATGCTTTTCAGGAAGTCGACTCGGTTGGTATTAGTCGCCCTTGCGTCAAACATAACTTTCTGGTTAAGCGAGCAGAAGACATTGCTGAAACCATGAAAAAAGCGTTTCATATCGCGACAACAGGTAGACCCGGCCCGGTTGTTGTCGATATACCAAAAGACATTACTGATCCGAGTATTAAGATTGACTACGAATACCCTAAAGAGGTCAGTATTCGCTCTTACAACCCAACAGTGCAGGGTAATCAACGGCAAATTAAAAAAGCAGTTGAACTTATTTTAGCGGCAAAACGGCCAATGATTTACAGTGGCGGTGGTGTTGTTTTAAGTAATGCCAGCGAAGAACTCACCGCCTTTACCCAACAACTGGGCTTTCCTATTACACAAACGCTAATGGGGCTGGGTGCTTATCCTGCTTCAGGTAAAGAGTCGTTGGGTATGTTGGGTATGCATGGTACCTATGAAGCCAATATGGCCATGCATGACTGTGACACACTGATTGCCATTGGCGCACGTTTTGATGACCGGGTAACGGGCGAGTTAGAACAATTCTGCCCACATGCAAAAATTATACATATCGATATTGACCCATCATCCATTGCAAAGAATGTTCAGGTCGATGTGCCGATTGTGGGTGATGTGAAACATGTTCTGGTTGATATGAGTAAAGAACTTAAACTCAGCAAAACCAAACCCGATGCAAAAGCATTAGAAAAATGGTGGAAACAAATTAACACCTGGGCGAGCGGTAATTGTTTACGTTACGACAGAAACAGTGCGCTGATTAAACCGCAATTTGTGGTTGAAGAATTACATAAAGTGACCAATGGGGATGCATTTATTACTTCTGATGTAGGTCAGCACCAGATGTTTACAGCACAATTTTACCCGTTTGAAAAACCGCGCCGTTGGATAAATTCTGGTGGCCTGGGCACGATGGGTTTTGGTTTACCTGCGGCATTGGGTGTGCAACTTGCGCATAAAGATGCGGTGGTTGCCTGTGTTACCGGTGAAGCCAGTATTCAAATGTGCATTCAGGAATTATCCACTGCGCTGCAATATAATTTGCCGGTTAAAATTATTATGCTGAATAATCGTTATATGGGCATGGTGCGTCAATGGCAGGAATTTTTCTATGAAAGTCGTTACTCACAGTCTTATTTAAAAGCACTGCCTGACTTTGTAAAACTGGCCGAAAGTTATGGCCATGTGGGTATGCAAATTGACAAGCCAGCGGATGTAAATGGGGCTTTAACAGAAGCATTTGCAATGAAAGACAAGCTGGTGTTTATGGATTTTGTTACCGATCAGACTGAAAATGTTTATCCGATGATTGCGGCGGGCAAAGGACATCATGAAATGCATTTACAGGCCGAGTGCATTCCGGTTCAGTCTTCTGATAGAGAATTGGCGTAGGGGTTGTTGAAGTGCGACATATAATTTCGATTTTAATTGAAAATGAAGCCGGTGCTCTGTCGCGTGTAGCTGGTTTATTTTCAGCGCGTGGTTACAATATTGAATCACTCACTGTTGCGGTAACAGAAGACGCATCGCTATCACGCATGACGATTGTGACTTCCGGTTCTGAAAACATCATTGAACAAATCAACAAACAATTAAATAAGCTGGTTGATGTGGTTAAAGTAGCCGATATTACCGAAGGCGCGCATATTGAGCGTGAATTGATGATGGTTAAAGTGGACGCTAAAGAAGCTGCCAGTCGTGATGAGTTGCAACGTTTAGCCGATATATTCAAAGGGCGGATCATTGATGTATCCGATAATATCTTTACCGTTGAATTAACCGGTGAAGGTGAAAAACTGGATTCGTTTTTAAAAGCGCTCAATGATGTCTTAATTATTGAAACGGTTCGTTCAGGTGCAACAGGCATTGCGCGTGGCAAGAAAGCATTACAGATTTAAAAATTTAAAATTAGTTTAAGGCATCCGAAAGGACAAAATATTAAGGGTAAAACAATGAATATTTATTACGACAAAGATTGTGACTTATCAATCATCAAAGGTTTAAACGTAACAATTATTGGTTATGGTTCGCAAGGCCATGCACATGCTAATAATTTAAAAGATTCTGGCGTAAACGTGACTGTTGCATTGCGCAAAGGCTCTGCTTCTGCTGCAAAGGCGAAAGAAGCCGGTTTAACAGTAAAAAGTACAGCCGATGCCGTTAAAGATGCAGATGTTGTTATGGTATTAACGCCAGACGAATTTCAGTCTATATTGTACAAAGATGAAATCGCGCCTAACCTTAAAAAAGGGGCAACCTTAGCTTTCGCTCATGGTTTTGCTATTCATTATAACCAGGTTGTGCCACGTGAAGATTTAGACGTGATTATGATTGCACCTAAAGCACCAGGGCATACCGTGCGCAATGAGTTTACTAAAGGTGGCGGTATCCCGGACTTAATCGCTATATTCCAGGATGCTTCCGGTAAAGCAAAAGACACCGCATTGTCATATGCCTCAGCTATTGGTGGTGGTCGTACCGGTATTATCGAAACAACCTTTAAAGATGAAACCGAAACCGATTTATTCGGTGAACAAGCTGTTTTATGTGGTGGTGCGGTTGAACTGGTTAAAGCCGGTTTTGAAACACTAACCGAAGCCGGTTATGCACCAGAAATGGCTTATTTTGAATGCCTGCATGAATTAAAATTAATCGTTGATTTAATGTATGAAGGCGGCATTGCCAACATGAACTACTCTATATCGAATAATGCAGAGTACGGTGAGTATGTAACCGGTGATAAAGTCATTAATGCTGAAAGTCGACGAGCGATGAAAGAAGCCTTAGTCAATATTCAAAATGGCGAATATGCTAAACGCTTTATTTTAGAAGGCGCATCTAATTATCCTGAAATGACTGCACGTCGTCGTAATAATGCGGCACACCCTATCGAAATTGTGGGTGGTAAGTTGCGCAGTATGATGCCGTGGATTACGGCTAATGCATTAGTTGATAAAGACAAGAATTAGTTGAGACTACTTCTCATTGTATTTTATGCAACATCGTAATAGAGCCGGACTTATCGTCCGGCTTTTTTAGTGACAGTGCCTTCATTTTTTTACTGACACTTATTTAGTGGCTGTTTTATTTTTACAGCCACTTATGATCTTTTCTGATATTTAATTTAATTATTGTTGGTTTTTATGATTGCTCGCGAATCATTTCGGTATATTTTTCCTGCTGTGGCTGTTGCAGCGTTGCTGCAATACAACTTTCCTTTATACGCACTTTTATTTTGGGTGTTCGCCATTATATTGGCATATTTATTTCGTGATTCGCACAATACACTATCATCCGATCCGCTTGGCGTATTAAGCCCAGTTGACTCGGTGGTGAAATCGGTAAAGAAAGTGACTGATCCTTATCTTGAACGTGAAGCCATTTGCATAGAGTTAGAAATGGCACTTACCGATCCATACATTTTACGCAGTGTGACAGAAGGTAAAATCATTAATTTCTGGATGCAGCCAAAGGGTGAGAATAAAGGCAAGGCGAGAGCCGTCTGGATTAAAACCGATGAAGGCGATGACGTGGTAATGGAAATTTATGCGAGTCGTAGCGGGCAAATCATGTGTTATTACGCGGCTGGCGAGCGCGTAGGGCAGGGTAAAAAATGCGGCTTCCTGCCGTTTGGTTCAAAAGTTGTTATATACCTTCCTGAAAACAGTCTCATTGATGTAAAACAGGGAGACCGAGTGGTTGCCGGTAAGGATATTATTGCGCATTGGCCGCGATCTTAAGGTAAACTAAAAGCATGACAAATAAAGATAAAACGACGGATGGTCAAACAATAAAAGCAAAAAGACGTCGCGGAATTTATTTACTGCCTAATCTTTTTACCACCGCCGCTTTGTTCGCGGGTTACTATGCCATTGTGGCAGCCATGCAGGATCGTTTCGAAGCAGCAGCCATTGCGATTTTTATAGCAATGATTCTGGATGGTTTAGACGGTCGGGTTGCGCGCATGACAAATACCCAAAGTGATTTTGGCGCACAATATGACAGCCTTGCAGATTTGGCTTCGTTTGGCATAGCCCCCTCTTTAGTAATGTATCAATGGGCGCTCAGCGACCTTGGTAAGCTAGGTTGGTTAGCCGCTTTTGTTTATACGGCGGGTGCGGCACTGCGCCTGGCACGTTTTAATACGCAGGTGGGTACCGCCGACAAACGCTATTTTCAGGGGCTGGCCAGCCCGGCAGCCGCGGCAATTATTGCTGGCTTAGTTTGGGTTGGCAATGACTATATTGAACCCGGTCGAGCAATGAATATTGCTTCTCTCATTCTTACCGCAGGGATTGGCTTGTTAATGGTGAGTAATTTCCGCTACCACAGTTTTAAAGGGATTGACCTGCGCGGTAAGGTGCCTTTTATTACTATACTGGTATTTGTATTAGTGATTGTTCTGGTAACGTATGATCCACCAATTGTTTTATTCACGGTTTTCTTTGGTTATGCCTTATCGGGCCCTATTCTGACTTTACTGGAATTAAGAAAACGTCGTGCACAGCGCAAAAAAGCACGCAAGCTTTCAGCTCAGGCGGCTGAAGAAGGTGCTAGTCAGGAAGACTCTAAGAGATAAACATAATAGACCCAATTTAGTATCTAAAAAACTTGGCAAATTCAAAAATACAGATTATAGTTAAACACATGTTTACTAAAGAAACAGCAGCAAAATTCCCATTAGCTTACACTTGATGTGGTCTAATGAATCTGGACACCGAAATGGGATAAACTAACCCAAGAAAAGAAGGTGCCAAAAATGACAAAAACAAGACCGAGTTACACAACAGAATTTAAACAAGAAGCAGCGAGTCTAGTACTTGACAAAGATT
>JAJRZT010000001.1 GCA_024275115.1 Gammaproteobacteria bacterium | reverse complement strand
TTAGGCTGATTTTGAGATAATTTTTGTCCTGACAAGGCATTTTTTGCGTATCAATGCACTCCATTGATAGTAAAAAATAACGCAGGCAGGGCGAAAATTAGCCAAAATCAGACAATAGATGAAAGATCAACAGCCCCTAGTTATGCGTCAATTTGTAGCGTAACTTACCAGATAAAATATTAAGTATATTGTTTCGGGACAAAAAACCAAGGAGTGGTTTGCTTCGGATCCCCATCCCCTTTCTTAACAGTTTTAACTCCATGTGGGTTGGTTCAATCACCAAACCTTGCGAAATTGCTCTCAGTGCCATCTTTCGACGAAACATAATAATCGCAGCCTTAGCTAAATACACAAAAACTTCCGGGTTAGTTAATTCCTTCTCTGCGGCAACAACACATTTATTAAAACCTTCATCACGATTGCCTAATTGCATTAAACACAGGCCATAAAAAGCCATATACTCATTTGAATGAAATGAATTATTCCCAACACCTCGAATCGCATGCAGGAAATACGGTATCGCGCTACCGTATTCTTTTCTGGTATAAAGTTGTGTAGCCTGAGAAAAAGCATCGTCAGCGGTGAGGTGGTTAAGTGTCATAAACGCATCCTTGTGCATTGAGTCATTATCCTGATGGTCGGCAATATTAACAAAAAGAACTGTAAAAATAGTTAACTGTGCCTCATTTACAAACAGTAATTATCAAAATAGTGTTATATTGGCCTCTCATGTCAATTCTATATCTAACTGGAAAGCCCCCTTTGGAACCCCAACGATTTTATGCCCACCACAAGCGGATGGCGAAACTAAATTTGATTTATATGAACTTAAAAATTTATTACCCAACATAATCAGAATATACAAACAGGGGGCTGAAATGAAGAAAACATTACTGCTTGTATTTATATTACACTTCTCGCAAATTTATATATCCTATAGTCAGGATGAAAATAGACAGATCATTGTCGGCAACTTTTCTACGCAAAATATAAATTCGATAACACCTATAAATTGGCAAGCAATGAAATTTGACAACATAGACTCTGAGACAGCTTATTTTTTAGCCCGTGATAACAACCAAACTATTTTCAAAGCCGTCAGTAATGCAGCCGCATCGGGTTATATCCGTAAAATATCAATTGACCCTGAAAAGTACCCTATACTCATCTGGAAGTGGAAAATTGATAACTTAATTAAAAAATCCAATATCAATACAAAAGAAGGCGATGATTACCCCGCTCGTATATATGTTACATTTGAATATGACACAGAACGTTTAAGTGGATGGGAAAGTTTTAAAGTGGGATTCTACAAAGCCATTTACGGGGAATACCCGCCACTTGCTGTTCTCAATTACGTGTGGGCCAACAAAAAGCCGGTTGGTTACACAACACCCAACGCATATACCAATCGGGTACAAATGCTTGTTGCCCAATCAGGACAAGCACAAGTTGGGCAATGGGTAAAGCAACAAACCAATATCTACGATGACTATAAAAGGGTTTTTGGTGAAGTACCGATGAAAATAACGGCTGTTGCAATTATGACGGACACAGATAATACGATGGAATCGGCAACAGCCTATTATGGCGATATATATTTTAGCCAGGCTAAAGATTAATATTATAAATAATTACTGCCTTATTACAATATCCCCAATTTGGAAAGAATACACTTTAGCAGCACTTTGTCCACGTAAGGCTATTTCAATAAGTTGATTTGAATTAATGTACCAGCATAATTCTCCCGTAGGCATGTCAGTGTATGTTTTTGCGAACTGAATTTTAGTGCTATTTAATTCAAGTATTGTTTTTATTGAAATACTCGATGCTGCTATCCCTGTCATCAGATTGCCGTAAGTGTCAATATAAATAATTTCGAATAAATCATTTGCCCAATCGAAGCGTGTAATGTTATTTAGAGGGATACCCTCTATTCCAGAAAAATCCCTTTGTGCGATATTTGCTGCAATGGGTGCAAAGATATCACGACCATGAAATGTGGTGCTCAACTGCGCAGGCTGCCATGATATTTTATAGGCTTGCAATTTATCTTTTGAGCGAAGAAGATATTCGAACAAACCATTATCCGGCCCAACAAAATACTGACTACCCACTTTGAGTACAATAGCCTGCCGCGCACTGCCAACACCTGGGTCAACCACACAACAAAATACACTGTCTTCAGGAAAATACTGAGCAAGGCTACTTAATAAACAGGCTGAATGCTTTATATTAAAACTCGGCGCATCATGCATTAGGTCAACTACTTTTGCATTTGAATACTGCTTATAAATAGCTGCTTTTAACTGACCAACATACGGTCCCTGTAGAGAAAAGTCAGTGTATAAAATGATCATTTTTCTAATTTTATCGGGCTAAATAGTAGATAAAAAGGTTTACGCAACTTCACTTTAAAAAACATCAGTTTATTTATCTTATGCATATTCATATCACGGTTAAGCGGTGCTTTTTTCACCTTAGCCAGAGAGATTTTTATTTTATTCCACCCTGATGATAGTTGAATAGAATGATTAAATCTATCCTGGTAGCGATAACCACTGAGTTCGTGACGTTGGTCATGAATTCTGACATTAAGTGATGATATTGGAATGGGGCTGAACACTTCAAAGCTTAAATATCGGTAGTCACTCCAATTTTGATTGAAGTAGCCCAAATTAGCCGTTGGGTACTGACCGGGACTAAAGTCTATTCGCAAGAGTTTAGGCTTATCACTATTATTGACGACAAAATTTAAACGTGCATTATTTGTCTGAAACCTGGAAAATTCTCTTACACTTTCATTCGCAATTAAAATGGGAAATTGTTTTCTCTGTTGAATATCATCAATAACAATATTCAACATTGGGATTAAGGATAAAAAAGTAAGGATAACAACACCTGCTCTAAAACTTATTCGCGCAAGGCGGCTAGCTTTTACGAGCGCATATGAAAAAATAACAAAACCAATGTAAGCGCCAACCCAATCTAATAATACATCGTAGCTGCTCTTATCTCGGCCAGTAAACGTCTGCAAATATTCAATCAAAATACCCAGTAAAACTGAACTGATACTAATTACAGCGAACTGCGTATAAACAGAAAATTGACTGCGCTTAAAAACAGTTTTAATTATTAAGTAACTAAAACCGATAAAAAGAAAAACATGCCCCAAATTCCATATTTGCTGAACACTCCGATAACGGGTTATATCCAGCTTTAAAAAAAAGACTAAATAAATAATAAATAAACTAAAAAGAATAACAAATATGCGATTTGTGTTTTTTAGTCTGCTATTTTTCAACTCGAAAAGCATCAAGCAATCATACTCTATATATTTATTCTCTGTATATTCCAGGCATAAAAAAACCGGGCAAAAGCCCGGTTTTATTCAGTGAAGCGTAATATTTACTCTTCAACAACTTCTTGTTCATCTTCTACAATCGGTCGATCTACAAGTTCAACATAAGCCATGGGAGCTTTGTCACCTGCACGGAAACCACACTTTAAAATACGCAGATAGCCACCCGGGCGTTCTACATAACGCGGACCAAGCTCATTAAATAATTTCGTTACAATATCGCGGTCGCCCAAACGTGCAAAAGCTAAACGGCGATTTGCAACAGAATCTTTTTTCGCCAGCGTAATTAGCGGTTCAGCTTTACGACGTAATTCCTTTGCTTTCGCAAGTGTTGTACGAATGAGTTCATGTTTAAATAATGATGATGACATATTTTTAAACATCGCTTTACGATGTGAACTATTGCGATTAAGTTGTCGACCACTTTGACGATGACGCATGATACTACCCTATATTCAATTCTGTATTTACTTAAAAATTAAAACTAGCCCAACAAGGTTGAAACTGGTTTATCTTCTTTGCTACCTGCTAAACTGGCTGGAGGCCAATTTTCCAAACGTAAACCTAAAGAAAGGCCACGTGAAGCAAGCACATCTTTTATTTCTGTTAACGACTTTTTACCAAGATTAGGTGTTTTAAGTAATTCAACTTCAGTACATTGAATTAAATCACCAATATAATAAATTTGCTCTGCTTTGAGGCAGTTTGCTGAACGCACAGTCAATTCTAAATCATCCACTGGACGTAACAAGATTGGATCAATATCCGGTTCTTGCTCCGATGGTTCATCGGCTTCTTTACTACGTAAATCAACAAAAGCAGCGAGTTGTTCCTGTAAAATAGTAGCAGCATTACGAATCGCTTGTTCTGGCTCAATCGTGCCGTTGGTTTCTAACTCAATAATCAGCTTATCAAGGTTAGTACGTTGTTCAACTCGCGCGCTTTCAACATTATATGAGACACGGGAAACCGGGCTATAGGATGCATCTAATTGCAAACGCCCAATGGGACGATCTTCTTCTTCATTAACCGCACGTAAGTTAGATGCTTCATAACCACGACCCGCAGCCACCTTCATCACCATGTTCAATTCGCCAACATCGGTTAAATGTGCAATAACATGGTCTGGGTTAACGATTTCAATATTATGGTCAACGGCAATGTCACCCGCAGTCACAACACAAGGGCCTTTTTTATTCAGCGTTAGTCTTGCAGTGGATGTTTCAGAGTCGTCCATTTTAAGTGCAACGCCTTTTAAATTCAGTAAGATGTTCATTACATCTTCCTGAACACCTTCAACCGTGGTGTACTCATGTAAAACACCATCAATTTCTACTTCAATAATAGAGTAGCCGGTCATTGATGAAAGTAGTATGCGGCGTAACGCATTACCTAAAGTATGGCCAAAACCACGTTCCAGGGGTTCCAAGGTGACTTTCGCCCGCGTGTCACTGACCTGATTTACATCAACAATTCGCGGGGTCAAAAATTCAGCTATACCTTGCATGTAATACCCTCTTTATCTAGTTCTGAGAAATTAATAAAATTATTATTAATACTTAATTATTTAGAATACAATTCTACAACCAGATTTTCTTTAATATCTGATGGTAAATCACTGCGTTCAGGTACATTTTTATAAGTACCTTGCAGTTTAGTTGTATCCACATCAACCCAGTCAACAACACCGCGAGACTGAGAAGCATCCATTGCACCTTTAATACGTAATTGTGCTTTTGACTTTTCGGCAATGGCAATCACATCACCTGCTGCGATTTGCGCAGAGGGGATATTTAATTTTTTTCCGTTCACTGTAATGGCATTATGGCGGACTAACTGGCGAGCTTCACTACGTGATGCACCAAAACCCATGCGGAAAACAACATTATCCAGACGCGACTCTAAAAGCTGTAACAGGTTTTCACCGGTTGAACCTTTAATTCGATCGGCTTCTTTATAGTAGCCACGGAATTGTTTTTCTAAAATACCATAAACGCGACGTAATTTTTGCTTCTCGCGTAACTGCCCGGCATAGTCAGACAGACGAGTCCGTTTTTGACCGTGTTGACCAGGGGGAAATGGACGATTTTCCATCGCACATTTACTTGAAAAACATTTATCGCCTTTTAAAAACAATTTATCGCCTTCACGACGGCATTGACGACACTTGGGTCCAATATATTTAGCCAATGTACTACTCCTAAACTCGACGACGTTTCGGTGGACGGCAACCATTATGAGGAATGGGCGTCACATCCGAAATATTTGTAATTGTAAAACCATTAGCATGCAATGCACGCACGGCAGATTCACGGCCAGGACCTGGGCCCTTTACGTTCACTTCTAAATTCTTCATGCCAAACTCTTTCGCCAGGGTACCAACACGTTCCGCAGCAACCTGTGCAGCAAACGGTGTACTTTTACGCGAACCACGGAAACCAGAACCACCGGCCGTTGCCCAACATAAGGCATTGCCTTGTCGGTCTGTTATCATAACAATCGTGTTATTAAAGGATGCATGGATATGCGCAATGCCGTCAGCGACGTCGCGTTTCACCTTTTTCTTGCGTGAATGAACTTTTTTAGTTGCCATATTAATTAATTACCTGGAGACTTATCTTTTAATCGGTTTGCGTGGACCTTTACGAGTCCGAGCATTTGTTTTTGTACGTTGACCGCGAAGTGGAAGACCTCGGCGATGACGAATACCACGAAAAGTCCCTAAATCCATCAAACGCTTGATGTTCATTGATACTTCACGTCGTAAATCACCTTCAACAGTATACTTTGCAACTTCACCACGAATCTGCTCTAACACATTTTCGTCGATTGCACTGATCTTGGTGCTGGGCTCAACACCCACTGTTGCACAAATCTGTTGTGCGCGCGTCCGACCAACACCATAAATGGCAGTCAAAGCAATAACAGCATGCTTATGATCGGGTACATTAATTCCGGCTATACGGGCCATGGATTACTTCCTCAAAATTTCAATAAATCATCACGCAGCCCGAAATTTTCGTGCCGCGCGAAACCGCTAATTGTACGCATTTCTAACAAGCTGAGCAAGACCTAACCTCGATTAAAGCCCTGAAAAACAGCCTGCCAACATCCTTAGCCCTGACGTTGCTTATGACGGCCATTTTTGCAAATGACGCGCACAACACCATGGCGACGGATAACTTTACAGTTTGAACACATTTTCTTTACCGATGCTCTCACTTTCATGTCAGTTACTCCTAAAATCCTAACTATCTAAAAACAATGCCTGATATTTGCTTCAAAAAAGAACAAATATCAAAATTTATAACTTACCCTGGCCTTTGTTCGCCTTTTTCATCAGCCCTTCATATTGATGTGACATCAGATGCGCCTGAATTTGCGCCATCGAGTCCATCACCACAATAACAATAATCAGTAATGAGGTACCGCCAAAATAAAATGGCACATTCCACTCTAAAATCAGGAATTCAGGTAACAAGCTAACCGATGTAATATAAATGGCGCCTACTAACGTAAGCCGACTTAAAATTGTATCAATATGCTTTGCTGTTTGTTCGCCAGGTCTTACACCTGGAATAATTGCGTTTGCTTTCTTCAGATTGTCTGCTGTTTCTTTCGGGTTATACATTAATGCCGTATAAAAAAAACAGAAGAAAATAATCGCTATCGCATAAAATAATACATACAGTGGCTGCCCAGGTGACAATAAAGTACGTATATCAACCAGCCAACTTAAACTTGAGTCATTACCAAACCAACCCGCAATGGTGGCAGGGAATAAAATAATACTTGAAGCAAAAATAGGTGGAATCACACCCGCCATGTTTACTTTAAGTGGCAAATGGCTCGTCTGCCCCTGATATTGCCCCCGGCCTTGCTGCCGTTGTGCATAATTCACCGTAATACGCCGTTGGCCTCGCTCCATAAAAACAACAAAACCAGTAACCGCAATTGCAAGAATAAATAAAATTAGTATAACAGCTGAACTCATTTCACCAGTACTACCGCGTTCCAGCGTACCAGCAATAGCCTCGGGTAAACCCGCTACAATACCGGCAAAAATAATCAACGAAATACCATTACCAATACCACGCTCAGTAATTTGTTCGCCCAACCACATTAAAAACATGGTGCCGGTCACTAAGGTAACAACCGTCGTAAAATAAAACAGGTAGGCATTATCAATAATAACCAGACCATCTTGCCTGAATAATGCAAACGCAATGCCTAAAGACTGAAACAGCGCTAAAAACAGCGTACCATAACGCGTATATTGTGTAATCTTGCGTCGACCAGCCGCTCCTTCTTTACTCAATGCCTCAAGCTTTGGATGCACCTTGGTTAATAGCTGCATAATAATTGACGATGAAATATAAGGCATAATACCTAATGCAAACAACGACAATCTTGACAGTGCACCACCCGAAAACATGTTAAACATGTCTAAAATAGTACCTTTTTGCTGCTCAACCATCTGCGCTAACTGCGCCGGGTCGATTCCTGGAACCGTAATAAATGAACCTATGCGAAAGACCAGCAAAGCACCAATAACGAACATAATTCTCTGTCGTAGTTCGCTATACTGCCCACCACTTGCAGATGGAATATTCTTACGCGTTGCCACTAGTCTTCTATCTTCCCGCCAGCCGCTTCAATTGCCGCACGCGCACCTTTTGTTACGCGTAAGCCTTTAACCGTTACTGCTTTGGTAATTTCACCCGATAACATAACTTTTACATGTAAAATATCATTACGAATAAGGTTGGCCGCTTTTAATGCCGCTAAATCGACAACACTTTCAAAAAGATTAAGCTCGTGTGTTCTTATTTCATCGGTGACAAAACCAATGCGTGAGCTAAAACCGCGTTTAGGTAAACGGCGTTGCAAAGGCATTTGTCCGCCTTCAAAACCAACTTTATGGTAACCACCTGAACGAGACTTTTGACCTTTATGGCCACGCCCGCAGGTTTTACCTAAACCAGAACCAATACCACGGCCAACACGTTTTGCTGCTTTGTGTGAACCTTCAGCTGGTTTGAGTGTATTTAAACGCATGATTATTCCTCAACTTTAACCATATACGATACGGTATTGATCATGCCACGAACTGAAGGTGTATCTTCAACTTCAACGGTATGATTGATACGACGTAAACCTAATCCGGCAACACATGCTTTATGTGCAGCCAGGCGACCAATTGTACTTTTAAACTGAGTCACTTTAATTTTCTTTTTACCAGCCATGTTCTTATTCCGTAATATCTTCGACTTTTAAGCCGCGTTTTGCTGCAACTTGCTTCGGTGACAACATACCCGCCAAACCATCAACCGTTGCACGAACAACGTTAATTGCGTTATTTGTTCCAACACATTTCGCTAATACGTTACGCACACCAACAACATCAAAAACAGCACGCATTGGACCACCGGCGATAACACCAGTACCATCAGAAGCCGGTTGCATATAAACTTTTGCTGCGCCTTTGTGCGCCATAATAGGGTAATGCAGTGTGCCTTCATTCAGCTCAACAGTTTTCATGTTTTTACGTGCATCTTCCATCGCTTTTTGAATAGCAACAGGCACTTCACGTGCTTTACCGCGACCATAACCTACTTTACCATTTCCATCGCCAACCACGGTCAACGCAGAAAAACCAAAAATACGACCACCTTTTACAACTTTTGCAACACGGCGAATATCTACAAGACGCTCCTGTAAGCCATCTGTTGCTGTTGAGTTTTCAAATCCTGCCATAATATTTACCTTTTAAATATTTAATCCAGCTTCACGTGCTGCATCAGCAAGTGCTTTTACACGACCATGAAAACGGAAGCCTGAACGGTCAAAAGCCACTTGTTCAATACCTGCCGCTTTCGCTTTTTTAGCAATGACTTTACCCACTGCCGTTGCCGCATCAATGTTACCTGTATTCTTTAAACTTGCCTTTACTTCAGCCTGTACAGTTGAAGCGCTTGCTAAAACTTTTACACCATCAGCCGCAATAACCTGTGCATAAATATGACGGGGGGTGCGATGAATCGTTAAACGAGGCACAACGAGTTCACGAATTTTAGCGCGTGTTTTACGTGCACGGCGTAATCGAGAGTGTTTCTTATTCATTTGACCTAACCTACCTTATTTCTTCTTAGCTTCTTTACGCATAATATGCTCATCAGCATATTTAACACCCTTGCCTTTATAAGGCTCTGGTGGGCGAAAAGCACGAATTTCAGCAGCAGCCTGACCAACACGTTGTTTATCAATGCCGCTAACAACTATTTCTGTTTGACTGGGCGTTTCTGCTGAAACACCTTCTGGCAATTCATAAGCAATCGGATGCGAAAAACCTAATGTCAAATTTAATGTTTTACCCTTAGCTTGTGCACGATAACCTACACCCACAAGTAAAAGTTTCTTTTGAAAACCTTCGCTAACACCCGTTAACATGTTATTAATCAATGCACGTGCCGTACCGGACTGCGCTGGGCCACCCGCTGCACCTTCACGAGTAGCGAATGAAATTACGTTATCCGCTGCCGTTACTTCAACAGCAGGATGAATATTATGCTCTAAAGTTCCTTTTGAACCTTTCACGCTAATGTGCTGACTGTTTATTGAAACATCAACACCTTTAGGGATTTCAACTGGAGTTAATCTTGCCATTATATTAAACCTTAATTACTGCTTACTGTACGGTGCAAAGCACTTCGCCGCCATGCCCTGCTTTACGCGCAGCACGATCAGACATTAAACCTTTTGATGTAGAGATAATCGCAATCCCTAAACCACCCATTACTTTAGGTAACTCATCGCTACCTTTATATATACGAAGACCTGGACGACTAATGCGTTTGATTTTTGCAATAACCGGCTGACCTTCAAAATATTTTAAAACAATATTCAGATTTAATTTACCATCATCATCTTCAACTGAAAAATCATTAATAAAACCTTCGTCTTTCAAAACCTGAGCAATTGCCTGCTTTTGTTTTGAAGTGCGCATAGACACATCGATCTTTGACGAATGCAAACCGTTACGAACACGAGTTAACAAGTCAGCGATTGGGTCAGTCATCATAATTCTGTTCTCCTAAATTCTATCTTGGCGGCCTATAAAGACTACCAGCTCGCCTTGTGTAAACCAGGCACATCACCGCGCATTGCAGCTTCACGTAATTTGTTACGGCACAAGCCAAACTTGCGATATACCGCATGTGGGCGACCGGTAATTTGACAACGGCGTTGCACACGAACAGGGTTTGCGTTGCGTGGTAACTTTTGTAATGCTTTTTGAGCTTCCATACGCTCATCAAAAGAAACATTGCCATCTTTAATCGTTGCTTTTAACTCGGCACGCTTAGCCGCATATTTTGCTACTGTTTTGATGCGTTTCTTTTCACGCTCTTTCATACACATTTTAGCCATAATTTTCTCCTAACCTACCAGCCCTTTAATGGGGAAGTTAAAGGCGGCTAACAGTGCACGGCCTTCTTCGTCTGTTTTAGCGGATGTTGTAAAAGTAATATCCATTCCACGTAATGTGTCAATTTTGTCATACTCAATTTCAGGAAAAATAATTTGCTCCTGAATACCCATGCTGTAATTACCACGACCATCAAATGATTTTGGATTTAAGCCACGGAAATCACGAATACGTGGTATTGCAATACTCACCAGGCGATCCATGAATTCATACATGCGTTCACGACGTAACGTTACTTTACAGCCAATAGGCCAGCCTTCACGTACTTTAAAGCCTGCAACAGATTTGCGTGCTTTATTGACAATCGGCTTCTGACCTGCAATTTTAATCATATCACTCACTGCATTTTCCATGACTTTTTTGTCATTCAATGCTTCACCCACACCCATATTAAGTGTGATTTTAGTGATGCGAGGTACTTGCATAACACTTTTATAGCCAAACTGCTCTTTAAGCTTGGGTACGATCGTGTCTTTATAAATTGTTTCTAATCTAACCATTGTATTAACCTGTGGTATTTATACGTCTACTACTTCGCCGTTCGATTTAAAATAACGAACTTTGCGGCCATCTTCTAATGTTTTAAAACCAATGCGATCAGCTTTACCGGTTGCTGAATTATACACAGCAACATTCGATGCCTGCATTGGCATTTCAAATTCAACAATGCCACCGGGCGTACCGGAAGCCGGATTTGGCTTCTGGTGCTTTTTGGCAACATTAATGTTTTCAACAACAACTTTTCTATCTTCGACAATGACTCGTGTAACAGTACCGCGCTTGCCTTTATCTTTTCCGGCTAAAACGATAACGTCATCACCTTTACGAATCTTATTCATAATGAGAACTCCGTGCCTTCTACAATACTTCAGGGGCTAAAGAAATAATTTTCATGAATTTTTCATTTCGTAATTCACGAGTTACAGGTCCAAAAATACGTGTACCAATAGGCTGTAAATTTGCATTCAATAATACTGCTGCATTACTGTCAAAACGAATCACTGAACCATCTGGACGACGCACACCTTTACGGGTACGTACTACAACTGCATTATGAACATCACCTTTCTTCACTTTGCCACGAGGAATAGCTTCTTTGATGCTCACTTTAATAATGTCACCAATACCTGCGTAACGACGCTTCGATCCGCCCAATACTTTTATACACTGAACACGACGAGCACCACTATTATCGGCGACTTGAAGCTGTGTTTGCATCTGAATCATGCTTTACTCCGATTCTTTAAATTAATTAACTGCGCTAAACTGCTTCAGCACGTGTTACGATTTTTTCTAAATTCCAGGTCTTGGACTTGGACAAAGGACGACACTCTACTACTTCTACAGTATCTCCCATATTGCATTCATTTTTTTCATCATGCGCATGTACTTTGCTTGAACGCTTGATGTATTTACCATAAACAGGGTGCTTTACAACACGTTCAATCATAACAGTAATGGTTTTATCCATTTTATTACTTGTAACCACACCTGTTACGGTACGCTTTACTTTTACTTCACTCATACTGCATTACCTGTTTTCTTTTCATTCAGAATAGTTTTAATTCGGGCAATACCACGACGCACTTCTTTTAAAAGGTGCGAACGAGTCAACTGACCAGAACCACGCTGCATACGCAGATTAAACTGTTCACGTAATAAGCCTGTAAGTTCTTTATTCAACTCTGCAGGATCTTTTGCTCTTAATTCACTTGCTTTCATTACAATACCGTCCGAGTAACAAATGTTGTACCAAGTGGTAATTTAGCTGCTGCTAAGCGAAATGCTTCGCGTGCAATCTCTTCAGATACACCTTCCATTTCATATAACATACGACCGGGTTGAATCTGGCAGACCCAATACTCAACATTACCCTTACCTTTACCCTGCCGAACTTCTAATGGCTTTTGAGTAATAGGCTTGTCTGGGAAAATACGAATCCATATTTTACCACCACGTTTAATATACCGTGTCATGGCACGACGTGCCGCTTCAATTTGACGAGCCGTTATGCGGCCACGTTCAGTTGATTTTAAACCAAACTCACCAAAGCTCACTTTACTACCACGTTGGGCTAACCCTCGGTTACGCCCTTTTTGTTGCTTACGAAATTTTGTACGTTTCGGCTGCAGCATGATGTTCTCCTACAATATCCTAATCTTACTTTGCTGCTGCTTTCGCAGGCTCTGCATCTTTGTTGGCCTGCTCTTGCATACCAATAACTTCACCTTTAAAGATCCAGACTTTTACGCCGATGATCCCATAAGTTGTTAAAGCAGAAGCAACACCATAATCAATATCTGCACGCAATGTATGCAACGGCACACGACCTTCACGGTACCATTCACTTCGTGCAATCTCGGCACCATTTAAACGGCCACCAACATTAATTTTTACACCTTGCGCACCTAAACGCATGGTATTACTAACAGCACGTTTCATTGCACGGCGAAACATAATTCGACGTTCGAGCTGAGAAGCAATACCTTCAGCAACCAGAGTTGCATCCAGTTCAGGCTTACGTATTTCTTCAATATTAATATGTACTTTTGGTAAACCCATCATTGAAGTAACTTCATTGCGAAGACGCTCGATGTCTTCACCTTTTTTACCAATAACCAAGCCAGGTCGCGCAGTATGAATCGTAATGTTCGCACTACCATGAGTTCGTTCAATCTGAATACGGCTAACAGACGCTGTTTTCAATTTGTCTTTTAAGTAAGCGCGTGTATTTAAATCCTGGTTTAAATACACAGGATAGTCTTTCGAGTTAGCATACCATTTAGAGTTATAGTCTTTGACTATACCTAAGCGGATACCCGTTGGATGTACTTTTTGCCCCATCGTCTACTCTCTTATTTGTCTGAAACCATCACAGTAATGTGACTGGATCGTTTTAAAATATGGTACGCAGCACCTTTTGCGCGCGCTTGCCAACGTTTCATTGTTGGACCTTCATCAACAAAGATTTTATTGATTTTTAATTCATCAATGTCTGCACCTTCGTTGTGCTCCGCATTGGCAATCGCAGATTCCAATACTTTCTTAACTAACACAGCCGCTTTTTTAGTGCTGAATGTTAATAATTGTAATGCACGCTCAACCGGCACACCGCGAACTTGATCTGCAACCAATCTCACTTTTTGAGCAGAGATTTGAGCATTTTTTAATTTAGCAACAGTTTCCATCTTTCTAACCTTTACTTGGATTTCTTATCTGCAGTGTGACCACGAAAAGTACGTGTTGGTGCAAATTCGCCTAACTTATGGCCAATCATGTTATCGCTGATTAAAACCGGTACATGCTGACGGCCATTATGTACGGCAATCGTTAAGCCGATCATGTCAGGAATAACCATAGAACGACGTGACCAGGTTTTAATTGGTTTTTTACTATTTGAATCAAGCGCATTTTGCACTTTCTTAACCAAATGTAAATCTAAAAATGGACCTTTTCTAATAGAACGTGGCACCTTAGCTATCCTCTATTCAATTATTTCTTGTTACGACGACGTACGATTAATTTATCAGTACGTTTGTTACTACGCGTTTTGTAACCTTTTGTTGGCGTACCCCATGGACTAACTGGGTGACGACCACCGGATGTACGACCTTCACCACCACCATGCGGGTGATCAACCGGGTTCATTGCCACACCGCGAACGGTTGGGCGAACACCGCGCCAGCGTGAAGCACCGGCTTTACCTAACTTACGCAGGTTATGTTCTGAATTACTTACTGAACCTAATGTTGCGCGGCAATTTGATAATACTTTTCGCATTTCACCAGAACGTAATCTTAACGTTGCATAGTCACCTTCACGAGCAACTAACTGGGCAGACGTACCGGCACTGCGAATCATTTGCGCGCCTTTGCCTGGTTTCATTTCAATGCAATGAACCACACTACCCACTGGAATATTACGCAATGGTAAACAGTTACCTGTTTTAATCGGTGCATCCGCACCCGATAAAAGTTCATCACCCTGCTTCATACCTTGCGCGGCAATAATGTAACGACGTTCGCCATCGGCAAACAATAACAATGCAATATTCGATGTACGGTTTGGATCATATTCCAAGCGTTCAACTTTTGCAGGAATACCATCTTTATTTCGTTTAAAATCGATTACACGGTAATGCTGCTTATGCCCACCACCAATGTGTCGCGTTGTAATACGACCATAATTGTTACGACCACCTGACTTCGATTTCTTTTCCAGTAAAGGTGCATAAGGCGCGCCTTTATGTAAATCAGGATGCGAAATCTTGACCGTGAAACGGCGCCCCGGTGAAGTCGGTTTTACTTTAATAACTGCCATCAGACTTTCCTAAACCTTTTACTCTGCACCCAGGAAGTTAATATCCTGGCCTTGCTCTAATGTAACGTACGCTTTACGCCAGTTTTTACGCTGACCAGCACCATAACGATTGCGTTTTTTCTTGCCGTTGACATTTAAAACGTTCACATCGGCAACTTTGACATCAAACATCAGCTCAACAGCATCCTTGATGTCTGCTTTGTTCGCTGCAGGCGCCACTTTAAATACAAACTGATTATTTTTATCAGCAACAATTGAACTCTTTTCAGAAACATGAGGTGCCAGTAAAACTGTCATTAAATCTTGTTCTCTCATGACAAAGTCTCCTCAATTTTCTTCACGGCTGAGGCGGTCATTACAATTTTATCATAACCGACCAAATTAACCGGGTTAATATCATCCGACTGGCACGCATCAACGTGTGGAATATTTCGTGCAGACAAAGCAACCGCTTCGGTTAATTCATCCATCACAATTAATACACTATCAATCACACCTAATGCCGTTAGCTTTTCAACCAACTCTTTTGTTTTAGGCGCAGCCATTTTAACATCATCAACAACAATCAATCGCTCTAAACGAACAAGTTCAGACAAAATTGAACGAATCGATGCTGAATACATTTTTTTGTTCAGCTTTTGGCTATAGTCACGAGGTTGCGCAGCAAATGTAACACCACCTGAACGCCAAATTGGACCACGTGTAGTACCGGCACGTGCACGACCTGTACCTTTTTGTTTAAATGGTTTTTTACCGCCGCCACTTACCGCAGCACGGTTCTTTTGTGCAACAGAACCCTGACGACCACCTGCTAAATACGCAGTAACCGCCTGATGAACAAGAGACTCATTAAACTCACGACCAAAGTTTGCATCAGAAACTTCAATGGCTTTTTTAGAGGCTTTACCTGTTGCTGTAGTTAAATTTAATTCCATGATTAACCCCTTACTTCACTGCCGGACGAATAACAACATCGCCACCTTTAGAACCAGGCACAGCGCCTTTAACTAATAACAGGTTACGTTCGGTATCAACACGCACAACTTCTAAATTTTGCACAGTGGTTTTTACGTTACCCATCTGGCCTGACATTTTTTTGCCTTTCCAAACACGACCTGGCGTTTGACATTGGCCAATCGAACCCGGTGCACGATGAGACAGTGAGTTACCGTGTGTCGCATCTTGCATTGCAAAGTTATAACGCTTGATAACACCCTGAAAGCCTTTACCAATACTTGTTCCGCAAACATCTACTTTCTGGCCTGCTTCAAAAATATCAACTTTGATTTCGCTGTTAGCAGCCAAATCTTCGCCTTCACCAGCATTCAAACGAAATTCCCACAAACCACGACCGGCTTCCACGCCTGCTTTCGCAAAGTGACCTGCTTTAGGTTTGTTTAAGCGTGATGCTTTCTTGCTACCCGTTGTTACCTGAACAGCGGCATAGCCGTCTGTTTCAACTGTTTTCAACTGAGTAACACGATTCGTTTCTACCTGAATAACCGTCACAGGCAATGATGCACCTTCATCTGTAAAGATGCGTGTCATCCCAACTTTGCGGCCTACTACACCAATCGTCATTATCGTATCTCTTTAAATTTTAACTTATTAATTTAATTGAATCTGAACATCTACGCCTGCAGCGAGATCCAGTTTCATCAGTGCGTCTACTGTTTTATCAGTCGGCTGCAAAATATCCATCATGCGCTTGTGCGTACGAATTTCGTATTGATCCCGCGCATCTTTATTTACATGCGGAGAAACTAAAATGGTGTAACGCTCTTTACGCGTTGGCAAAGGAATAGGACCCTTTACCAGTGCGCCTGTACGCTTTGCTGTTTCGACAATTTCACGCGCTGATTGATCAATCAGACGATGGTCGAATGCTTTTAAGCGAATACGAATATTTTGGTTTGCTGCTGCCATTTCAAATTCTCTAAATTAATTGTTCGTTACTAATACTTTTACTTACGTCGTTTAAATAACCAAAAACCGTTATTCGATTACCCGTTACTCAATAACCCGCTATTCGATTACTTTAGCAACCACACCCGCACCCACGGTACGGCCACCTTCACGGATAGCAAAACGTAAACCGTCTTCCATTGCTATCGGTGCGATTAACGTT
>JAJRZT010000036.1 GCA_024275115.1 Gammaproteobacteria bacterium | reverse complement strand
GTAAGCGTTCATTCCAGAACGCTATTGACCCAACCTATCTAAATCTGATCTTAAAAAATTACCGGAATATTTTTCTTTCCAGTTTCGAGGTATTAGTTCATCAACTTTGGATGCGGGATGCATGCTCACGCGCTGTAAAACATCGGTTAAATAGGTGTTTGGATTGATGCCATGCATTTTGCTGGTTACTATCAAGCTTTGGATAATACCCGTGTGCTCTGCGCTTACTTCAGTCCAATTGAACAGCCAGTTCTTTTTACCCAGGGGTATCACGCGCAAGCCCCGTTCTACGGCACCGGTATCCATAGGGACATGGGGATCGCTTAAAAATACCTTGAGTTGGGTTTCATGGTTACGTGCATAATTTATCGCTTTAGCAAATAATGAGGCGGGTAAGAGGTCGGTTCGACTAGCTTGTTGTTGACACCATTCAAAAAACGCGTCGGCGATGGGTTTGCAGTGCTGGCTCCGATATACCCGTCGCGCATCGTCTGATAAGACGTTGGTTTTTAGAATTTCATCATGTTTGTAAAGTGCTCGGATAGAGGTGAGTGCCGAGTTCACCGTTTCAGGCTCTTCATTTTCTGCATTGATAAAATAACGTCGGGCATGCATCCAGCATTGGGCATGGATGATGTTTTCATTATCCCGCGCATAGGCAGTGTATACAGGATATCCGTCGGTGACTAAGGTGCCCTGAAAATCATGCAGTAGTCCATCAACCACTTTTCTTGCCCGTGAGGCAGCGTAATGAAAGGCGATTTCATTTTGCTCACCCAATAACGGCCAAAACCAGGCTTGTTGCATTTTCCCTTTTTTCTTCTTGCCTGCTTTTGTCGGGGTTTCATCCATGGCCAATACTTTACTGCGTAAAATACTTCGTAATAATGCATCATAAATGGGTTTAAGCAGGCAGGCGGCTCGATGAACGTAGTTAGTCAGGGTACTGCGGCTTAAGGTGATGCCATTTGCCTGTAATTTCTGGTGCTGCCGGTATAACGGTTGGTGATAGAGGAATTTATCGATGATCAATCCGGTAATAAAGCTCACATCGGCCATGCTTTTTTCAAATACAGGGGTGGGGGCTGATTTGGTGGTGATGACATCGGTGCGTTTATGCTTGATAACCGGCTGGATGTATTTTAATACCACATAACTGCTGGGACGTTGCGCCAGGCGGTAGGTAACATGCTCGTCGATCACACTATATTGATCGGCCTCTGGGCCGGTCAGTTCAGGTACATCAATGCGAATTTCTTCTACCGTTACCGTATCATCAAAACGCAGGCCGCTGTCGGTCACTGCATCATGGCGTTGCTTTTGTTTTTTCTTGCGTTCGTACTGGATTTTTTCTGTTGGGACTTTATCTGGATTTATCGGTTGTTCATTATCAAATAAATTAGTTTGCTCTGCAGGTACATCAACCAGGCGGCGTTCGGATTTTTGACCGAAAATTTGTTGCTTAAACCAGTTAAGTTGTTTTTGTAGCGATACTACCTGTTGCTTTAGCTGGCAATTTTCCTGTAAAAGTAATTCGGATTTCATGGCGGCAAATGTGTCGGGCAAAGGACTGTTTTCGTGTGTTTGAAGTGGCCTTTATTTTACTACAACCCTGTTATTTATTCAGCTTTTTGATAACGTTTTCTACGCTTTTTTATCTCCATATCAAAGCCTTCAACCAGGGCTGAAAACGCTGTTTGCGTTAACGAAATTTTTGTTGATACCCCTTCACCTAACGATGCAAACTGCCCTTGCTCAAGTCGCTTGCTCCAGATGCAATGTCCGCCAGGTTCAAAATAAAGACATTTCATCAGCGTACGGTTTTTATTGATAAACACAAACCCCTGGCCACTGTTTGGATCGCCCTTAAGATGATTTTTAACTAATGCAATTAAACCATTAAATGACTTTCGCATATCCACAGGCTGGGTGCATAACCACAATGGCCTTGAAAACTGCATTAGGGTTGTCTCAGGCGCAATACCATGCCATTGGCAAAGGCCAGCTCCACATCCCAATTATTGGATGCTGTGGAAGGTGAACGGCTGGGTTCTATGCCAACAAATAACGGCGTGCTTACAGCGTCCACATAAGAAGCAGGGCCCATTTCCTTAAGTTTCTTTAACCAGTAGGTAAATGAACTATATGCTACGCCTTGCTGCAGGCAAAAATCCCGTTGTGTTAAACCACTGCTTTCATACTCTGAAATTATGGCCTTCCATTGTTCTGGTGTGCGTTTTATTTTTCTGGCGGTATTTGGCGGCGTAAGAACTTGCGTGGATATTTTGTTTCTCATGAGGAGCCTCTGCGTGATGGTGATTTTAAACAGAGGCGAGTTTATGTGGATATCTTGGTGGAGGGAACAACGTTCTAGAATGGACGCTTACTATGCAACGTTAATACATACCAAACCCCGTTCGCCCTGAGCTTGTCGAAGGGTGAAGAGACTAAATTATACTGCCGTATCTTAAAACTTAAACAGGTTTTTCAGCGCATCTTTGGCCTTTTGTTTTATTTTGTTCTC
>JAJRZT010000035.1 GCA_024275115.1 Gammaproteobacteria bacterium | reverse complement strand
TTTCTTTTCTGCAAAATTCACTTTGTGCATTATCTCTACATGCTTCAAAAAAATACGAATAAAACTTATAGTAGAGAAATATATAATCTAAAGTCGTAGCAGGTCGCCGTCCTGGATAATCATCATCAAATGTTATAGTCCCAAGACCAAGCGGGTCAGTAAAGCGCAATGGATTCTGGTTAACATACCCATAAGTATTAAGCCCCCCATCCAGTCCAATCGGGTCACTAGTAATATACCGCCCAGTAGAGGGATCATAGTAACGGTAATAGTTATATAGTCTCGCCAGCTACATCATAAATATAGATCGTTTTAATCCTATTTCACATCAACAGTCGCAAAGTCATCAACCATAATAGCCAGACGTCTTGTTCTTTCAGCTTCTTCTACCAAAGCACGTTCTTTTTTACTGATAATTTTTTTGTCTATGGCTTGCTGTAAAATAGTTTTATCAAGCCATTTAGGTAATTGCCCACTTCTATGAGCTTGATGAATTTTCTTTTCAACGGGCATAGCAGCTAAAACTGCTTTAAAAGCACATTCAATACGTCCAGTTGCATCGGTTTCTATTTCATTAATATAAATACCTTGAGTTAGGCGATCTCGGGTTTCCGTATCGTTTAATAAAATTGATGAAGTTTGATGAATTAATTTATCACCGGGTGCTGTGTATGAACTACCCAAAGGAAAGGCAAGTATCTTCAGTCCCCAGGTCATGGGTTTTATAGGTAAAAGCTGAAACAGTGCTAACAGGGCTTGTTGCGCTGCATAAATGGTATGTTGACAAGCCCAGTGCATGAGGGGTAAATCATCTTCTGGACAGCCTTGATCCTGAAAATGTTTTAACACGGTGGAACATAAATATAAATTACTTAAAACATCGGCAAATTGCCCCGATATGCGTTCTTTTCGTTTTAACGAACCGCCTAAAACAATCACTGCATAATCCGTTGTTAGTGCAAATGCAGTGCTTAATCTGACAATTTGCTGGTAATATTTTGCAGTGTGTTTATCTCCCGGTGTTTTGATGAACCGAGCATTGGTAATGCCTAACCAAAAGCTGGCAACTTTGTTGCGCATGATAAAGCCAATATGCTTGAACAATAACTGATCGAATTGCTGTAAGGCTTTTGTTTTATCTGCTTGATGTAAAGCCTGTATTTCTTTATATATAAAGGGATGGCAACGAACAGCGCCCTGACCAAAAATCATCATGGTTCTTGTTAGAATGTTAGCACCTTCTACAGTGATGCATACCGGAATAACCTGATATAAACGACCCAGATAATTTTTCGGCCCTAGGCAGATACCCGAACCGCCTTGTATATCCATGCCATCATTAACAATTTGCCGCATCCTTTCGGTTAATTCATATTTGATAATTGCTGATATAACAATGGGTTTTTGTCCTTCATCCAGCGCTGCTGCCGTCACAGTTCTTGCTGCGTTAATAATATAGGTTTCGCCTGCCATGCGCGCCAGCGGTTCTTTTATACCCTCAAAATCACCAATGGAAAGATTAAATTGTTTGCGGATACGGGCATAGGCACCGGTATTTCGGCAAGTGAATTTTCCGGCACCGGCACTTAATGCAGGTAAAGAAACTGCGCGTCCGGTAGCCAGCGATTGCATTAACATTTTCCAGCCATTGCCTACTTGTTCCACTCCACCTAAAATCCAGTCTAATGTAATAAATACATCCTTGCCCCAGTTTGGGCCATTTTGAAAAGCTGAATTGAGTGGAAAATGGCGGCTGCCAATGGTAATTCCTGGTGTATTCGTTGGAATTAAAGCAATGGTGATACCTATATTTTCTTTGT
>JAJRZT010000034.1 GCA_024275115.1 Gammaproteobacteria bacterium | reverse complement strand
TCGAGGTTACACTAACAGAGATAAAATCGTTAAATTTGAAGGCTGTTATCATGGTCATGCTGATTCCTTATTAGTTAAAGCGGGCTCTGGCGCATTAACAATGGGAAAACCTTCTTCTGCGGGTGTACCGGCCTCATTAGCAGAGCATACGTTGACCTTAACCTATAATGATCTTGATTCTGTACGCGACTGTTTTGCCGAGCTTGGTAACCAAATTGCCTGCATTATCGTTGAACCGGTGGCAGGTAATATGAACTGTATTCCACCCCAACAGGGCTTTCTGCAAGGCTTGCGTGAAATTTGCAACCAATCGGGTGCGATTCTTATTTTTGATGAAGTGATGACTGGATTTCGTGTCGCTTTAGGTGGTGCGCAACAATATTATGATGTGACACCCGATCTAACCACTCTTGGTAAAATTGTTGGTGGCGGTTTGCCAGTTGGCGCGTTTGGCGGAAAACGTGAAATAATGGAATATATTGCACCTTTAGGCCCCGTTTATCAAGCTGGTACATTGTCTGGTAACCCTGTAGCAATGGCCGCCGGCTTAGCGACGCTTGCTGGTGTTCAAGCCCCTGATTTTCATGCTAATTTGAGTGCAACAGCTGAAAACTTAGTTTCTGGATTAAAAGAACGTGCCGATAATGCCGGTATTCCCCTTGCCACTAATCAAGTCGGTGGCATGTTTGGTATTTTCTTCACTAATGAAACTGAAATTACTCGCTTTGAACAAGTGGTTGCTTGTGATCAAGAACGCTTTAAAAAGTTCTTCCACGGCATGTTAGAAAATGGGGTATATCTAGCCCCGTCGTCTTATGAAGCAGGGTTTGTATCAGCAGCACATGGTGATGCTGAAATTCAAGCTACTTTAGATGCGGCTGAAAAAGTGTTTGCAACACTTTAACGTGCTAAAAACAACACTTCTAATACTATGGTTCGTATTGCTAATTGCAATGCCCGTAAGCTCATGGTTGATCGTCAATAACAAAATAAACGTTACTTATTCACTTTTAATATCATCATTGTCTCTCCCCTATTTGATATTGCTCTTATCGTTATATATTTTTAATAAAACACCGTCACCATTTCGCATGATCCACCATAGTTTTGTTCTACTACTATTTTTCATTTCACTGGCTTTTGTCTATAAATTCACCTTTCATGGTGGCGAGCAAGGTGGTGTTGGTGCATACCTTTTGACCTATAGTGTAGGTGCCGCTTATCTCTGCTTTATCAGTTTATTTGTATTTTCCTTAGTCATTAAAAAAATTAAAGGTGCAACATGAATACACTCTATTGGCATGATTATGAAACCTTTGGCATCGATCCTCGCTACGATCGTCCTTCTCAGTTTGCCGGCATTCGCACAGATGAAGCGTTAAATATTATCGGCGAGCCGTTAATGATTTATTGCAAACAAGCGAATGATTACCTGCCGCATCCTCAGGCCTGTTTAGTGACGGGTATTACACCGCAAGAAGCTAATGAAAAAGGCGTTACTGAAGCCGAGTTTATCAAACAAATTCACGATGAGTTTACTGTACCAAATACTTGCGGTGTGGGATATAACAGTCTGCGCTTTGACGATGAGTTCACCCGTTTTACACTGTACCGCAATTTTTATGATCCCTATGCTCGCGAATGGCAAAATGGTAATAGCCGTTGGGATATTATTGATATGGCACGACTTACCCGTGC
>JAJRZT010000033.1 GCA_024275115.1 Gammaproteobacteria bacterium | reverse complement strand
TGAATTAATGGTAAGTTTACCGTCACCGCCATTATCCGTTGTATCAATTATTCCATTATTATTATTGGCAACATCATTTGTAAAACTTATTGATTTAACAATGGTTACATCACCGCCTTTTGTTATTATGTCAGCATCAAGAGAAATAGCCCCTGTCATATCAAGGGTCACGTTTCCACCATTTGTATTAATATCCTTGCCACCAGCTGAATCGCTTGCGGTAAAGTCCACGCCGGTTGCTTTAAACCAACCACCGTTCGTTTCTATTAATGAATTAGTAATTATAACATTGCCCGCACCAACACCGTCTGCATTGGCGTTGAAAATAATATTAAGTTTACCGCTTCCAGATGCTATGATATTAGAGCTACCGGTAATAATATCATTAGCCGCATTTAAAACAAGCGTGTTGGTACCCGTACCACTATTAAGATCAGTTGAAAAAATTATATCGCCTAATTCTTTATTCGCTCCAAGAGATGACGTTGTTATGGTTACCGTTGCACCAACGGCAGTCATTGCATCTGTAATAAATTTTACATCTAATTTTGCACCATCGTCAGAAGTCGTAAAATCTGGAGTATTGTTATTTATATTTGTGTTGCCACTCCCAGACGATACTATTTCTATAGTATTGGGATCTATTAACCATTCACCAGCAGAACCATTCGCTGCAGTTATATCCGGTGTTTTGGTAATTTCAAAATTCTTAAGCCCGGATGTTCCTATAAAACCACCATTACCGCCACTAAGTCCACCACGAGCAGATAAAGCCCCATAAAGTCGTGCAGTGTCAGTAGCAAAAGTGATGACTTTACCGCCATTCCCATTGTCAATAGCATCCGATTTAACCTGTGTGTTTGTACCAAGATAAATAAAACTTGCATTTCGAATTTGTTTATTCAAGCCCTGCACGTCACCGCCAATTAAAACTTCACCGCCCTGCTTTGCACCGGAAGCATTAACCACTGCCTGCCCAACCAGTCCAACCTTGTCACCTAAAACTTTAACACTACCGCCTTTACCGCTAGCTGTTGATTGCGCACTGGTTAAGCTATTTTCTGTTAACAGTGTGGTATCACTTGCGTGCAGTTCTATCTCACCGCCATCAGCACTGACGGCATCGGCCTTTATCACACCACTGCTGGTCACATTGTCACCCAGTACAACAACCTGCCCGGCATTGCTGCTGGCTTCTGTTGTAGAAACATTTAACAAACCACTGTTTACAACATCGGCTCCTCCACCTAAGGTAAATGAGCCGTCGGCATTAACCACTACACTGGTGGCTTGTTTGATATCACCTGAATTGACCACCTGCGAAAAAACATTCTGACTGACACTGGCGGTTAATAAAATCCGCCCGCCTTCGGCATTGATCTCGCCGCTGTTTAATACCGCCGGATCAATACCCAGCTCATCCTGCAACACTGCTTTAGAAACCCGGACACCGATCAAGCCAGCACTATCAAACGTTAACACCGCCTCTTTACCGGCTGCCAGGTTCACCGCCCCCAGTTTTGCGTTAATCACACCTTCATTGGCAATTTTTTTACCTATCAGAGCAACGCTACCGCCTCCAACACCACCTAGAGACGCGTTAATCAAACCGGCATTGATAACAGTACCATTCGTACCCAGCACTTCATTAAAAATGTAGTTGCCGTTCATGAAATCAACAGGGTCGATATCCAGACCGGAGGCAATCAAACCGCCGACATTTACAGAAGAAGTCGGGCCAAAGAAAATACCATTAGGGTTAACCAGAACCACCTGGCCATTGGCATCAATTCGCCC
>JAJRZT010000032.1 GCA_024275115.1 Gammaproteobacteria bacterium | reverse complement strand
TAAAAGATGCCGTAAACTAGCGCGCCTTTAGCGGGTGCTTAGCTCAGCTGGGAGAGCATCGCCCTTACAAGGCGAGGGTCGGGGGTTCGATCCCCTCAGCACCCACCAAACATAGGACCGGTAGTTCAGCTGGTTAGAATGCCGGCCTGTCACGCCGGAGGTCGCGGGTTCGAATCCCGTCCGGTCCGCCATATGTTGGAAAGGTGTAGCTAGTCGGCAGACTGCTACACCTTTTTTTTTGTTCATTATTTTTTTAGGTAATGATAATTAACTCAACGTTAAAGATATTAAGATTATGATGGAATTTATACGTACAAAATCCAAGGGCCTGGTGATGTGGGGCATTGTTGGTTTGATTATTGTGCCCTTTGCACTGTTTGGCGTGCAGGACTATATAACGGGTGGTGCAAAAACGGCTCCTGCTGTTGTTAATGATTATGAAATTAGCTCTGCACAACTGAATCGTGCGGTTCAGGAACGTAAAGAGCAGTTAGAACAGCAGCTTGGCGATAATTACAACCCTGATTTTTTCCCGACAGACATGTTGCGTCAGCAAGTACTTGATGAGTTGATTGCGCGTCAGCTTATTGCAGAGTTTACAGTGAATGCCAATATGACGGCATCTCCACAACAGGTCTATAACGAAATTAAACGGGTGCCTCAATTTAGTGATGCATCGGGTAATTTTTCTGTAGAAATTTATACACGTGCATTAAAAGGTGCGGGTAGAAATAAAGCCTTTTTTGAAGCAAGCATTGCAAGAGATTATGTTTTAAACCAGTTACGTGAGGGCGCGTTTAATTCGACCTTTGTTTTACCTTATGAAGTGCAGCAAACACAAAACTTATTAAACCAGCAGCGAGAAACCGGTTATCTGATATTTGCAAAGTCACAGTACAAGAAAAATAAAGATATTTCTGAAGATGCGTTAAAAAAATATTATGAATCACATTTAGATGGTTACAAAACGCAGGAAAAAGTGAATGTTGAGTATGTTGAACTTGATGTTAATACGTTGGCTTCAAAAGTTGATATAGAAGATAAAGCCGTGGCTGACTATTATGAAGAAAATATCAGCCACTATACAGAAAAAGACTATCCTGCGGCTTTAGTGTTAATTAGTAATATTCGTCAGCGTATTGATAACGGCGAGTCTTTTGAAAAACTGGCAAAAGAATTATCGGCAGATAAGTTGTCCGGGAAAAAAGGCGGTGACATCGGCTTTATAACTAAAGGCATTATGGATAAAGCATTTGATGAGGTGGCCTTTAAACTTAAAAAGAATGAAATCAGTAAACCAGTAAAAGATAAGTTTGGTTACCATTTAATAAAGCTGGTTGATATTAGAGGTGATGAACGCCAGGTTAAGCATATTCAGATTAAGGCGGTGGATAAATCGCAGGATTTAAATGCAACGCTGCGAGCCCGAATTAAAGCTGAGTTACAACTACAGGAAGCGGAGAAACATTTCTTTGAAGATAGTGAGAAGTTCAGCAATCTGGCGTATGAAAACGCTGACTCGCTGGAAGCTGTTGCTAATGGTCTTGATTTAGAAATTAAATCGTCTGGCCTGATTATGCGTCAGGGGTTTAATGGTGTTTTGTTAAGACCGCAAGTTTTATCGGCAATTTATTCTAAACAGGTATTAACCGATCATAAAAACAGTGACGTCATTGAGCTAAAAGATACCCACATGATTGTAGTGCGGGTAAAAGAACATCAGCCTGCGGCGCAAAAATCATTTGCAGAAGTTAGAGCCGATGTTGAAAAGCAGGTGGCGATTGAGCAACAACGCAGTGCAATGAAGGCTGATGTCAATGCGGCTTTTCTGAAGCTAAGCACCGGGAATAAAGGCAGTGAAGTTGCTGCTATCTATAAGAACAGTAAATGGATAGCAGGTAAATTTATTTCACGTCGTGATGCCAACAAGTCAGAGATGCCTGTTGCGATTATTCAGCAGTCCTTTTTATTGCCGCGGCCTACAAAGGATAAGCCGAGTATTGGAATCGCTAATTTAGCCAGCGGCGATCAGGCAATCGTTGTGGTGTCGGCGATTAAAGACATTAGCAAAATCGATACGGCTGAAAGCGGGGCAATACGCGAGCAACTTCAAGAAATAAACAGAAATGTTGAGTATTTGGGGTTTGAGCAGCACTTAAAAGACAATGCAGATATTAAGATTAATCTGAGAGAAGATGCCGAGCAGGATGGTTAGGAAAAAGGGGGCTGTGAGGCCCCCTTTTTTACAGTGCTGGTTTAGCCTGGCTTTGGCTTTAAAGGGAATAAAATGTTTAAAATGAAATTGCACTGGCAAATTTTAATTGGGCTGGGATTGGCTGTTATTGCGGGCATCCTCACGGGTGAAGAAGCAACTATCTTCGGTATCACCTTTTATTCCATATATGACTTTATCGGCACCCTGTTTCTTAATGCCCTGAAGATGATCATAGTGCCGCTGATAGTTTCTTCTATTATCGTGGGTGTTGCTGGCATTGGTGGCACCAGCGGACTGGCGCGCCTTGGCGGGCGCACCATTCTTTATTATATGACAACCAGCTTGTTTGCTATTTTAATTGGCCTGGTGGTTGTTAACTTGATTGAGCCGGGTATTGTCAACGGTGAACCGGCCAGAGCTTTAACGGCTGTTCCAGACTCACAAATAGCCGATATTCAGTCAAAAGTTGAAGGTAAAGATGCAAGCAGTATTGCCGACGTTTTTTTAGGCATGTTTCCGCCTAACATTGTTGCCGCTGCGGCTGACGGTAAAATGCTCGGGCTGATTGTTTTTAGTTTGCTGTTTGGTTTCTTTGTTACGCGCATTGAAGAATCCTATGCCTCTGCACAATTTAATTTCTGGCAGGGCATGTATCAGGTCATGCTTAAAATAACCGAGCTGGTTATTAAATTTGCGCCGATAGGGGTTTTTGGTCTGGTGGCTAAAGTGATAGCCGGTATGGACGAGGATAATCTGGATGATATGCTTAATGCCTTATTCTGGTTTACCTTCAGCGTTATTCTGGCACTGGCAATTCACTTATTTATTGTGTTGCCGTTATTATTAAAATTTGTGGCGCGGGTAAACCCGATAAAACACTATCAGGCCATGATGCCGGCTTTGTTAACGGCATTTACAACGGCATCATCATCGGCAACTTTGCCGCTTACCATGGAATGTGTGGAAAAAAATGCCGGGGTGTCTAATAAGACGGCAAGTTTTGTGCTGCCATTAGGTGCAACTATTAATATGGATGGCACCGCTTTGTATGAGTGCATTGCTGCGCTATTTATCGCGCAAACCTTTGGTCTTGAGTTAAGTTTCACCACGCAATTCCTGGTGGTGCTGGTTGCCTTACTGACTTCTATCGGTGTTGCCGGTATTCCGTCGGCCAGTCTGGTGGCGATTACGATTATATTAACGACCATTGGCTTGCCGATTGAAGCGGTGGGCGTGATCCTGGCCGTTGATCGTATTCTGGATATGTTTAGAACGGCCGTAAATGTGTTCAGCGATTCATGTGGTGCGGTGATTATTGCTCGTCTGGAAGGCGAAGAAGGGATTTTGCGCGCTTAAGCTTGGTTAAAACCTCAGCGCGCATGATGCAAATGTTTGTTTAGTCCGTTTTTTTGGTCAGTGGTCCCATACCAACCGTACTGTAACCGGAATCCACGTACATAATTTCACCGGTAATGCCAGCGGATAAGTCTGAACTTAAAAATGCAGCTGCATTCCCTACCTGGTCTATCGTCACATTACGGCGCAAAGGTGCGGTATTTTCCACTTCGGTTAACATCTTACGAAAGTCACTGATACCGGCTGCGGCCAGCGTTCTAATCGGGCCGGCAGAAATGGCATTAACACGGATCCCATCCGGGCCAAGACAGGCGGCCATATAGCGGACATTGGCTTCCAGACTGGCTTTTGCCAGCCCCATAATATTGTAGTTTGGCATGGCGCGCATGGCTCCCAGATAACTGAGAGTAATCAGCGAAGCGTCACGGCCTTCCATCATATTTCGACCGGCTTTAGCAAGGGCTGCAAAGCTGTATGAGCTTATTTCGTGAGACAGTCTAAAGCCTTCGCGGGTTACATTATCAAGGAAATCGCCTTCCAGTTCTTCTTTAGGGGCAAACGCCACCGAGTGGATGATAATGTCCAGACCGTCCCAATAATCGTCGAGTCGGTCAAATACAGTGTCAATTTGTTCATCACTGCTGACATCACAGGGAACGATGACTTCAGAACCAAGCTCAGCCGCCATTTTCATTACCCGGCCTTCGAGTTTCTCATTTTGGTAGGTGAAGGCAAGCTCAGCTCCTTCGCGGTGCAGGGCTTTGGCAATGCCCCAGGCTATAGAACGATTACTGGCTAAGCCAACAATAAGAGCGCGTTTACCATCTAAGAAACCCATAATTTATTATCCTTGATTCTTTATTTTCTGTTTGTTCTGCTTTAATGTAGCAGAGTTGAAACTTTAATCGTATGCTGTGGACGAATCAATAGGAATTCATCACTTTGTGTATAAAAACAGTATCATATCGCATAAAAAAAGTCGCTAAAAGGGAAGAATTTGTCTTTTTCTAACGGCTCTTTGGGCATCACGAAATACCAACTTGTTAGAGTTGGTTTTATTATTTCACTTATATGTTTATTACAGGCATGCAGTGATTCGTCTTTAAATAATCCCTATCCGCACAAAGATGCAACAGCAAATATACTGTATTCATCTTTTGCCGAGAGGCCCAAATATCTCGACCCGATTAAATCCTACAGTTCAAATGAGTACGCGTTTCTTGGCCAGGTTTATGAGCCGCCGCTGCAATACCATTATTTAAAAAGGCCGTATGAATTAATCCCGTTAACGGCAAGCCAAATGCCAAAAGTCACTTATCTGGATAAAAACGGGCGTACATTACCTGATAATGTCGCAGCCGATTCCGTCGCTTTTAGCCAGTTTGATGTTTCGATAAAAAAAGGCATTCAATACCAGCCACATCCGGCGTTTAGTAAAGATAGCAATGGGAATTATCTCTACCATACCTTAAGCAAAGAAAAAATATCAAGCTTAACTTCACTGGATGATTTTAAAAACAAGGCAAGTCGGGAGTTAGTTGCAGCCGATTATGTTTACCAGATTAAGCGGTTAGCACATCCCAAAGTGAATTCACCTATTTATGGATTAATGCGTAAGTATATTATTGGTCTGGATGCCTATTCCGCAAGATTAAAAGCAGCTTATAAGAAGCAGTTAGAAAAAAATCCAGAGCAGCTTTACCTTAATTTGCATCAATATGACTTTGCAGGTGCAAAGGTAGTTGGTCGGTATCAATATCGTGTCACAATTAAAGGTGTTTACCCTCAGTTTATGTACTGGCTTGCTATGCCGTTTTTTTCCGCTATTCCGAGTGAAGTTGATAAGTTTTATAGCCAGCCGGGAATGAAAAAGCAAAATATTTCTTTTGACTGGTATCCAGTGGGTACCGGGCCTTTTATGCTAACGGTAAACAATCCTAACCGCTTAATGGTGCTGGAACGTAATCCGAATTTTAGAGGCATACCCTATCCGTCCACTGGCACCAAAGAGGATCAGCAACGGGGCTTACTCAGTGATGCGGGTAAGATGATGCCATTTATTGATAAGGCTATTTATTCGCTGGAAAAAGAAAGTATTCCTCGCTGGAGTAAATTTTTGCAGGGCTATTATGATGCCTCGGGCATTTCATCGGACAGTTTTGATCAAGCCATCGAGTTCTCTGATCAGGGTAGTGCCGGGATTACACCGATTATGAAACAAAAAGGGATTGATCTGGTGACGGCAACAAATTCTTCAACCTCATATATTGGTTTTAATATGCTGGATCCGCTGGTGGGTGGGCGCAGTGAGCGGGCACGTTATTTACGTCAGGCCATTTCTATTGCCTTTGATTATGAAGAGTTTGTTTCTATTTTTAGAAATGGGCGAGGTATCCCGGCTCAGGGTGCCATTCCACCGGGTATTTTTGGTTATCAGCAGGGCGAAGGGGGCATTAATCCACTTGTTTATGAATGGCGTAATGGTGAAGCTGTTCGACGAAGTTTAGACGAAGCGAAACGTTTACTGGAAAAAGCCGGTTATAAAAACGGAATGAATGCAGAAACAGGCAAGCCTCTACTTATTTATTTTGATGTGGCGGGTGGTGGTGCGGAAGACAAGTCCTTCTTTGACTTTTTACGCAAACAGTTTCAGAAATTAAATATTTCTCTTGTTGTTCGTAATACCGATTACAATCGTTTTCAGGATAAAATGCGGAAGGGTAATGCGCAATTATTTATGTGGGGCTGGAATGCAGATTATCCTGATCCGGAAAATTTCTTCTTTTTGTTGTACGGGCCAAATGGTAAAGCAAAGTATAAAGGTGAAAATGCGGCTAATTATGCGAATGATGAGTTTGACCGCCTGTTTGAAAAAATGGAAACCATGCCAAACTCCCCCGAACGTCTGCAGATTATTAAACAAATGAATACTATTTTGCGTAAAGATGCGCCATGGTTGTGGGGGTTTCATCCTCAGGACTTTTCCCTGTTTCATAGCTGGTACTATAACGCCAAGCCTAACTTAATGGCGCATAACACATTAATGTATAAGCGCATTGATGCAGATAAGCGTGCGCAATTACGAAAGCAATGGAATAAGCCAGTTTTCTGGCCGATTATATTATTTATTATCGTATTTTTAGCGGTACTTTATCCGGCAATAAAAATGTATTCGGCTAAAGAAAAATTTACGCATCAGTAATTAAAGAGTATACAAAATGTTTGCCTATATCAGTCGACGAATTTTATATGCCATTCCTATTTTAATAGGTGTGAATTTGCTGACCTTTTCTCTGTATTTTCTAGTCAATAGCCCGGATGATATGGCACGAATGCATTTGGGGGCAAAGTATATTACTCAGGAAGGCATTGATAAATGGAAAAGTGAACGTGGCTATGACAAGCCACTTTTTTATAATGCTACGGAAGAAAGCTATAAAAAATTCAGTGATACTATCTTTTACAATAAATCAGTAAAACTGTTTTTATTTGATTTTGGTAATGCCGATAATGGTCGCAATATTGGCTTTGATATTAGTCAACGTATGTGGGCAAGCCTTGCATATGCCATTCCTGTTTTTCTGGTCGGGATGCTGGTTTATATCAGTTTTGCCCTGCTGCTGGTGTTTTTCAGGGCAACCTATGTGGACTTATGGGGGGTGATCATTTGCGTGATCATGATGTCGGTTTCGGCCATTATTTATATTATTGCAGGGCAATATCTTGTCGGGAAAATATTGCTGCTGGTGCCTATTTCAGGGTATGGGGCGGGGCTGAGTGCGGTTAAATTTTTAATCCTGCCGGTTATTATTGGCATTGTAGCCGGGCTGGGTTCCAGTTCGCGCTGGTATCGTACTATTTTTCTGGAAGAAATTAATCGCGATTATGTGCGCACGGCGCGGGCTAAAGGTTTGTCTGAATTACGTGTACTATTTTCTCATGTACTTAAGAACGCAATGATTCCGATTCTAACCGGTGCAGTGGTTGCGATCCCACTTTTATTTATGGGTAGTTTACTGATGGAATCTTTTTTTGGTATTCCCGGTTTAGGCAGCTATACCATTGATGCTATTCAGAGTCAGGATTTTGCCATTGTGCGAGCTATGGTTTTTCTTGGGTCGGTTTTATATATTATTGGTCTGGTATTAACGGATATTTCATATACATTTGTTGATCCGCGGGTGAGATTGAATTAATGATGGGGGAGCAAGTTCATATCTTAAAGCAGTATTACTGGCAAAAAGTATTTTTTGCTCTGGGTGTATTGCTTACATTGTATTTAATTTACCCCTTTATCTTTAATGTTGAAGGTGTTTATTTAATAACGGATGTTCTTATTTATTTCCTGGTTTTTTGCCTGATACTTTTTGTTGCTTATATTCGCAGGCAACCCCACTTATCTGTTCCCTGGCGGCAGGTGTTTAAAAATAAAATTGCAATGAGCAGTGCGGTAGTACTGAGTTTCTTTATTATTGTAGGTTTAATGGACTCTATTCATTTTCGTTATTCTGAGAAGTCCGGCAGTACCGAAACTTCGTATTCTATCAACATGGTTAGTTTGCTGGATGTAAGTCTGCGTTATCTTAGTCGTGACAGTGAAAAAACCTACTCGGCACCGTTTGCTGTACATTCTTATGCAAAAGAAAATTTTATAAATGACGAAGGCGTTAAGTACCGGGCTTATCCTCGGTTGAAATTTGCAGGTACACACTTACTGGATTATGAGCAAGACTATTGGCCTGATATTATCAGTAAGTCAGTTAAAGGCTTAATGACTGGTTTAATTATATCAGTTGTCTTTTCGATTCTGTTTATATTGTATTTAAGTATAACGGGCGTGCGATCTTATATTAATACCTTAAAAGGTTTGTTGCAGAATAAACTCGATTTACCATGGCGTGTGATGTTAATGACTTTGAGTGTTGTTATTGTGCTGTGCTCGTGGCTATTTTATATGAGTCATTTCTATCATGTGATGGGTACCGACAAGGTTGGACAGGATGTTTTCTATTTAACGCTAAAAAGTATTCGTACGGGGCTGGTTATTGGTACCTTGACCACTTTAATTATGCTGCCCTTTGCTATAGCTCTGGGTGTGATGGCTGGCTATTTTAAAGGTTGGGTGGATGATGTTATTCAATATGTTTATACAACGCTAAATTCAATTCCTGGGATTTTATTGATTGTAGCGGTGATGCTGGCGATTGATGTTTATATTGAAAACCATCCAGATTTATTTGAAACGGCGATTGAACGCGCCGATATAAAATTACTGGCTTTATGTGTCGTTCTTGGTATTACGAGCTGGACGGGATTATGCCGGTTGCTGCGTGGCGAAGTTTTTAAATTGCGTGAACTGGAATATATTCAGGCAGCAAGATCGCTAGGGGTGTCTAACTTTAAAATCATTACCAGCCATATTATCCCCAATGTAATGCACATTGTTTTAATCGTTGTAGTGCTGGATTTTAGTGGCCTGGTGCTGGCCGAAGCGGTGTTAGCTTACATTGGTGTCGGGGTTGACCCGTCCACAATAAGCTGGGGTAATATGATTAACAGTGCACGGCTGGAGCTTGCCCGCGACCCGGTTGTGTGGTGGTCTTTAATTGCAGCTTTTAGCTTTATGTTTGCACTGGTGCTAGCCGCTAATTTATTTTCGGATGCAATCCGTGATGCTTTTGACCCGCGCCAGCAAGGGGTTAAGTAATGACGGATACATTACTCGAAGTCAATAACCTAAAAACCTGTTTTGGTGATATTGATAACAAGCCAATACGTGCGGTGGACGGCGTGAGCTTTAAAATTAATCGCGGTGAAACCTTTGCGATATTAGGAGAGTCCGGTTGTGGTAAGTCAATAACTGCATTGTCAATTATGCAGCTGGTGCCGTCGCCTGCCGGTAAAATAACCGAAGGTACCATTATCTATAATGGGGAAGACTTACTAAAAAAATCTGAAATTGAGATGCGCTCGGTGCGTGGTAACCGTATTGCAATGATATTTCAGGAGCCGATGACCTCGCTTAACCCTGTTTTAACCGTACAGCAGCAAATTGAAGAAGTGCTACTGCAACATCGTGGATTAAAAGGACGGGCTGCCTGGCAAGAGGTGATTGCTTTACTGGACTCGGTGGGGATCCCGGTTGCTGAACAACGTGCGAAAGATTATCCGCATCAACTGTCCGGCGGAATGAAACAGCGTGTCATGATTGCAATGGCACTGGCTTCTGAACCAGACTTACTGATTGCAGATGAACCCACTACGGCACTGGATGTCACTATCCAGGCGCAGGTGATGACCTTGTTGCGTGATATCCAAAAACGCACCGAGATGGCGATTCTTTTAATTACTCATGATCTTGGCATTGTATCCGACTTTGTTGACCATATAGCGGTGATGTATGCGGGTGAGATAGTCGAGTATGCCAGTCGTCCTGATTTCTTTTCAGCGCCATTACACCCCTATTCAAAAAAATTATTTGCATCTTTGCCTGCCAAATCAAAGCGCAATAAGACGCTTGATGTGATTAAAGGTATTGTGCCACCATTAACTACCGAGTTTTGTGGCTGCCGTTTTTATGAGCGTTGTGGCTCTGCCATTACACAGTGTAATACTCAATTAATTAGCCTGGTTAATGCAGGTAATGATCATAGTGTGCGTTGTTTACAGTTTAGTGATAATACCTTTGACTTTCCGGTTGCGAACAATGCCGTGTCTGAAATAGCGGCGACTAAAAGTACTAATCATGAAGAAGTATTCAGTGTTGCCAACCTTAAAGTGCATTTTCCTATTTATAAGGGGGTTTTTAAAAAGATTGCAGGCTATGTTTATGCAGTCGATGGGGTTAATTTAACTTTATATAAAGGAAAAACCCTGGCGTTGGTGGGTGAGTCCGGCTGCGGAAAAACAACAGTAGGCAAAACATTGCTGCACCTGAATGAATTAACGGCCGGGAAACTGTTGTTAAATAATGAAGATATATCCTGTCCCGATGTAAATCAACTCAAGGCGCTTCGCCATCAGGCTCAAATTATTTTTCAGGACCCATATTCAGCAATGAACCCGCGTAAGCGGGTAGGTGACATTATTGAAGAAGGTATGGTTGCTTTAAATCCTGAACTTGGGGCAGCAGAAAGAAAAACTAAAGTGAAAGTATTATTAAAACAGGTCGGGTTGTCCGAGACTGCAATCAGTTTGTACCCGCATGAGTTTTCGGGTGGCCAGCGCCAGCGTATCTGCATTGCCCGTGCCCTGGCGGTTAATCCTGAAATCTTAATTTGTGACGAGCCGACCAGTGCGCTTGATGTATCAGTGCAGGCGCAAATGCTGAATCTGTTTAAGCAATTACAGCAGGATTATGGCCTGAGTTATTTATTTATCACCCATAATTTATCAGTCGTCGAATACCTTGCTGATGAAATTGCAGTGATGTATCTCGGGCGAATAGTTGAACGTGGTAGCGTAGACGACGTGATGCAAAAACCACAGCATCCTTACACAAAAGCACTTTTATCTGCAATTCCAACTGTTGATAAAGGTGTGGTTAAGGGTTCTGAAAAAGAAATGATTGTTCTGGAGGGGGAACTGCCTTCACCGATAACACCACCATCCGGTTGCCACTTTAATCCTCGATGCCCTGAGCGAATGGATATCTGTACGGGTAACTACCCGGATACATATAATATTTCAGGCTCGCATGCTGTTGCATGTTATTTAGCGAAGTAGTTCTGCTAAAAGTCAGGCTGGTTATATACAAACAGCATTAACGGCAAGCCTAGGGCACTATCACTAAGCCTCTATGTACGAAACCCGATCCAGTTGTTTTTTTACAGATTACATTAAATGTCTAAGAATTAATGGTGATGTAACGAGTTACGCTTTTAAATACAATGCAGAGTTAAGTTATTAAGTTATCGGTGTCCTTCTCTCCTTTGTGGTTAGTTAAAAAGACGATTTTAACGAATTGAATAATAAAAATCGGTAACTAGATCATCCAGTTTTTTAGAAAATTTATTTTCACTTGACCTTTTTTGCAACCAGAAGAAGATCTCTTGTTTCGTAGCGTTATTATCAACTAACTCATCAAATTCAATTGAAAGACTAGCATTCTCACTGGCTAAAAAATTAGATATTTCTTTATAATAGTTTTCTATAGGCTTCATCTTTTCACCCCTAATTCAACTATTTTTGATGAATCAATTTTTATAGGCTTATTAGTGATTGCTTGCGTTGCACCACCAGCTCCCCACTCTGGGAAGGTTTCAGTTATAGGTTCTGGAATGCCATTAGTATTCCATTTTCCATCTGGCGTTTTGATATCATCGATCACCTGTAAAGTATCAAACTCAACTGCATGAGTTGGAGATCGAGGTAATTGCATAAAACTTTTCGCTTCATCGGGATTCATATTCGTAATATCATCAAAAGTTATATAAGTAGGATCTCTTGGTGATATAGTGCCACTTAATGCTTCATTAACATTAGATTCTCCACCAAAAGCTCTGTAACCAGTTGATGGAATAACTTGTTCATTTGACCCAACATAAAAATCTACCTCCTTACAACTCAACCCCAACGGATCCACCCACCCCGTCGGATTCGGCGCATACTGGTAATTATTGATACCGCCCAATAAACCAATCGGATCCTGGCTTATAAACTGCCCGCTACTGGGGTTATAATACCGATGGCGGTTGTAATGTAAACCACTTTCTTCGTCGAAGTATTGGCCTTGAAAGCGAATGTTGTTTTCGATTTCATCGACTTCTTTTACCGCGACATTGCCATAAGTTTTGTAGCGCACTTTCCAGACGATATCACCGGCGTTATTGGTAAGTTCTCTTGGGGTGCCGAGGTGGTCGAGGTGGTAGTGGTAGATTTGTTCGTCTTGTACCAGCGCGACGGGTTTAAAGCTGTTCGGCTCGTAGACGTAGGTTTTTTTTATGTTGTTTCTTGTTTCCTGCACCATCTGGTTTTCTGCCCAGAGGTAGCGGGTGGTGCCGAAGCTATCGCTTTTTTCGAAGCGGCGACCGAGAGGGTCGTATTTATACTGGGTGGTTTGGCCTTCTTTTGTGACGGCGGTTAACTGGTTTTGCAGGTTGTAGCTAAAGGTGGTAACGAGCTTGCCGCCTTTGCCGCGTGTTTCTTTTATTAAGTTGCCGCGTTCGTCGTAGCTAAACTTTTTGTCGCCTTGTAGGGTGAGGCGGTTGCCTTTGATGTTGGCGTTGTTTTTGAGGGACTCGCTTTGTTCACTAATGGCAACGATATTACCAGCAGGGTCGAAGTCGAACTGTTCGGTTTGACCATCTTGAACGGCTTTTTTAAGGCGGTTGAGTTCATCATAGAGGTAATGGGTTTCGTGCTGGCCGTCTTTTAGATAGTTTAAATTGTTAAACGGATCGTAACCGTACTCACGTTGAATGGTCGATTGTTTACTTGCCTGATTAATCGCTTGTTGTTTAACCAGGCGCCCCATGGGATCGTAGTCGCTATGGGTGTTGAGCTGCCCTTGCTGACGATCGGTTTCTCGCCCCAACACATCATGCTGAATTTGGGTAATGATGTTGCCGTTGACTTGAATTTCTTTGAGTTGCAGTTGGTCGTATTGGTATTCGATTTGTTGGCCATCGGGCAAGGTAATGGCGGTGCGTATGCCTGGCCATTGTGTGTGGTAGCCGATATCAACCGCGCTGGACAGGATGCGGTCGAGGGGCGTGGGTTTGGCTTGCTTTAAGGTCACAGTGATGTTCGTTGAGCAGGTTACCAAACTTGTCGTATTTAAAGGTGAGGTACTGGTGTTCGTTATAGGTTTCGGTTAACCGACCATTGGCATCGTAGAGGTAGCGGCTTTTTTGTTTGTCTGTTTTGTTGATACGGTGCGAGCTGGTTTTGGTGAGCATTTGCCCAAGGGCATCGCGTTCAAACTCGGTGATTACTTGCCCCGCATCGAGGTGTTTGATGAGCTGCCCGGCTTTATTGTATTTATAGTGCTGGCTGTGGCCATCGAAGCCGGTTTCTTTTACCAGCCGTTCACACCCATCGTATTCAAAACGGTAGTGTTCACCGTTTTCATTGATGAGTTCTTTCAGGTTGCGTTCTTTGTCGTAACGGTAGTGTAAGGTGTGGCCGTTGGCATGGGTGCGTTTAACAACTTGTGATAAACCATCGTATTCAAATTGTGTTTTACGCCCCTGTGCATCGGTATGTTCAATTAATTGATTATTGTTATTGTATTGGTAATGGGTTTGCTCACCATTGGGGTCGGTTCGTTTTGTTAGCTGGCCTGTTTTTGAGTAGCTATATTTTGTGATGCTGGCTTGAGTTTGTTTTTTAAGTAAAATATGTTGTTCGGTTATCTGCCCCCATTCATCGTATTTGTATTGCTGAACATTATCGGAGCTGTCTATTATTTTTTCTAGCTGGCCTTGTTGATTCCAGTGATAACGGGTTTTATGCCCGAATGGATCCGTTAGCTGGCTGATTAAACCATTGGTATTGTATTGATAGTCGGTTTGTTTGCCGTAGGGATCGATATGTTTTGTTAGCAGGCCGCGCGCATTATATTCACGCTGCCAGCCGATACCGCTCTTATCTTTAAACCGCGTTGGCTTGCCTTTAAAATAGCCGATGATTTCACTGTGGCCGAGTGCATCACGGTAACCGGCAGGTTGATTGTCGGCATCATAAAAATAGTGCGTTGTGTTGCCTTCGGGATTGGTATAGGCCACTTTAAGGCCATTATCGTATTGGTAACGGTGGATGCCACCCTCGGGGTCAATTTCCTGTTCTATTTGGCCAAAGTTATTATAGATAAAGGTGGTGGTATAGCCACGACTGTCGGTGGCACAGCTGGCATTGTTATCTGGGTCCCATTTAAAATGGTAATCGTAGATACCATCGTCCCCCCAGTTATGGATACAACGTGCTGATGTGTCGTTACAATCCCATTGATAATAGTAATTAAATCCGGTTGCCAGTGTTCGCTGTTGTAGTAGATGATGGCTATAACGGTAGGTTTCTCCGCTGGCTGCCGCGTTACGGTGTGCGATCAGGTCACCTTGTTCGCTGTAATCGTATTCGGCCACGCATTTTGTTGCCTGTGTTTGTTCATTTTTTAATGTCAGCTCAGTGATGCGGCCATTGGCATCGCGCTTCAGGTAAAAACTTTTACCCCAGTTACCTTCAATCTTCATTAATGCATTATGCGCATCATAATGCAGGTTAATCGTAAAGCCCTGTTCGGCCTGTGCGTACATTCCTTTTTTTTGTGGTTGATAAAGGCGGTGGCGTAGCTGGCTTAAACGAAACTGGTTGGTTTCGCCGAGTCGTATAAAAACCTTGTCCCAGCTTTTTTTAGCTTTGAGAATAAAACAGTTGGCAGAAACGTAATCTAGATCCATGCCTTCATTAATGAGTTTACTGCGCTGGTTTATTTGCGGGCGTTTAAAGCTGAGGTGGCGGCCTTCATCGTCAATAATATTGACGGTTTGTGCCTGGAGTTCGAGTTTTTCACCTGCACTGTGTGTCCAGCCATGGCCCAGGCCATTGTCGTGTTGGTGGCCTGTGCGATAAACACGCTTCCAGACAAAGGGCATAGGCCCCGGCAACGTTGCATCTTCTATGGGCAGTAATTCCTCACCGGAAACCATGCTGATGGGACAGCCGCGCGTTTCAGTTTGGCTATATGGTGCTGCGCCGGTTTGGGCCGAATCACTCACTTTAGGCGGGTTCGTATCGCTGATGGCTGTTTCATTATCGGCGGATTGCTCTGTGGCCGGTGCCGTTACACTACTGATGGGTTTGCCTGCATTCATGGGGCCTAGCCCGGCGGTTTGTGTTTTTGTGCTGCTGCCAAAGGTCGAGTGAACCGCCGCTTTTTTATATTGGTGTAGATACCACTGTTGGTTTACCAATGCTGTGGCAAGCCATTTCTGAATGGCGTGTTTGCTGGTAATAGGAGTGGATGAGGGCTCAAGTACACGGTGTAGCAAAGACCAGTGCTTAGGCTGGGTGATTTTTAACCTCTGGATGAACTGCAAAGCCTGGTGCTGGTTTTTAGGTTTAGGAATGAGATTAGATGGGCGTGCTGGATTGCGGTTGAGTTGATATTGTTGCCCAGTTTTATCGGTAAAGAGGATATCCATATTTGTTCTAACTCAGAATTCCGTTTGAAGAAGATGGAGACGATATTACCACATAAAAACTGAATTTCCAGACAAAGGCAGGGCTGAGCCGCTCATTTTGATGTGGTTTAGTTCACGTTTTGGCGAAGTCTTCGTAACACCTGCCGAATTTCAAGGGCGGGGTAAAATTATCTCAAAATAAGCCTAACAGCGGAAAGATCAACAGACTCTAAAAGTAAGGTTAAGAGGAATACTGTTGGGTTTTATTTCAGGATAATATTATTTTTGTTTCAACAAACGGCGTAAAAACTCAAGGTATAGTTTTGTTTCCCACGGGCGGCCGCCAAGCACCTGGTAACGCACCTGGCCACTGGGGTCGACAAGGTAAGTGGCAGGTAGGCCACGTGGCCGCCATTTTTCGGTGATTTGCCCATCCCTGTCCATTAGTGCCCGAATATCGGGTGCGTAAATGCCAAGAAAGTTAAAAACGGTGTCTTCATCTTCTGCGGTATTAATAAGTGCCATTTTTAGGCCCTCTTTTTCTAATACGCGCCACATTTTTTGTATGGCTGGCATTTCTTTTCTGCAGGGTCCGCACCAGCTTGCCCAGAAGTGAACAAACACCCAGTGTTTTTTTGTTTCTGTCAGACTGAATTTTTCGCCATCAATATCAGTTAACTCAATGGTAGGTGCCGGGTAGGGGGCCAATAGTAGAATACCTTTGGGTGGTTCCGGCAAGGTGTTTTTTGCCACTGAGGTAAACGCCAGAGAACCAAGCAGAAGGATGAATAAGAATGTAAACTTTTTAGCTTTCATTAATAGGCACATCTAATATTATTAACCTGGATATTAAAGGCTTTGCCGGATTTATCCGCTTTTGTTTTAAAGCCTGCCTGTAGTGTAAAGGGTTTGCTTGAAAAGGGCAGAGTAATATTGCCACCTTCATGTTCATTGGGTCTAAAGTCAAGTTCTTCGGGGAGCAAAGTCCAGCGGAAGGTTGACTGGTGTGCCAGGGGGATAGCCATTTTTTTCCAGAGCAATTTCCACTTAGCACGGGTAGTGCGTTTAAATTCACCTTCAGTATTTGTAAAAGTCCAGTTGCTTAAATCCAGCCAGATAATATCCCGCGACTTGTTCAGAATTCTTACGGTAATAAAGCATTGTTGCTTTAGTTTGTTTACCATGGCTTTTGAAAAACCACGCCCTTCATAAAAGGCGGCAATTTGTTCCGGGGTTCTGGGTGAAAATTTGATTCGAATTTGTTCGTTGGAATATTGTGCTTCGTTGGTTGTTTTAGCGTGTAATAGATGCGGTGTTAGCAGGAGAGTCACGGCAATAAATAAAATCTGATATTGGAAGTGCTTCATAAGTGACAAATAAACCTATACGCCAAACAATGAAAAGATAAGCCCGCTGATCATTTGAATAACAGGGATAATAAACTGCCAGAGCACACCGGTAAAGATTAACAGCAGAAGCAGGATGAGTCCAAACGGTTCAACTTTGCTCAACAGGTTACCCGCCGGGGCAGGTAAAAGACTCACTGCTATCCGACCACCATCGGTGGGGGGAACAGGGATAAGATTAAAAACCATTAATAGCACGTTAAAAAACACACCAATAAAGGCCATATTAAGCATCGGCTGAGCGAAATTATCGGGCAAAATGGTGGTGATAGCGGCAATAAGCCCCCAGCCGATTGCCATGACTAAATTGGCCGCGGGCCCGGCGATGGCGACCAGGGCGGTGTCCCTTTTCGGATTTTTAAAGTTTCGCCAGTCGATAGGAACGGGTTTAGCCCAGCCAAAAGCAAAATTGACAGTTAAAATTAATATTGCTGGGACTAAAATTGTGCCGATGGGGTCGATATGCTTAATGGGATTAAGGCTAAGTCGTCCTAACATCATGGCGGTGCGGTCACCAAGCTTGTAAGCGGCCCAGCCGTGCGCCACTTCATGCAATACAATGGCAAAAAGTACCGGAATAATTGAAATAAGGATGAGTTGAGCGGTGCTTAAGTTTGAGTCTAACATCGGGCTATCATATCAGTTCATTTGAACGGTAGGGAAAGGATTTGCTTTAAGTTTGTCTCTGATATGGCGATAATGCGCATACAGATTGCAACTGAATAATGATTGTATAATTAGGATAAATATCTATATTTCAATATCTTACATAAAGGATGGCATTTTGACTAAATTACGGGTGGTTTTAAATGGAACAGAAGTTTTTGAATATGAGAGAAGTACGCGCCATCCGGGTAAACAGCGGGAATTTCTCGATAATATGGATCTGGACATGGATGAAGGGATTGAAATTGACGGTGAGCTTATTAGTAACCCCGACAAGATGCAGCGCGCACAATATGTGGCGATGAGCCTGCTTTATGGTATTCAAATGCAAAGTGAGGGGCTTATTTCGGCCTCCTGCGGCTATTTGATCACAAGATTACCAGATTTGAAGCAAATTCGAGCGGTTGAGAGTGGTGAAGAAGTCACAATGGACTTAATTTTTGATGAAGAAAACTAATAATTTGTGTAAAAGTGTAGTAGAATTGGTAACTTAGATGTAAGTTGAGTCTAATGGTTTTATTGCAAGATTTGTAAGCGCTTATAAGAAACAAAAAGTTTTTCCTGTAAATGCCAAAATTGTAACAAAATTTGATTTTTAGATGGAAATTGATTCTAATTAGCGATATTGCAAATTATTAAGCACTTATAAGAAATATGAAGTTTTTTCCTGTAAATGCCAGATATTAATTGCAGTTTATACATTTTTAATTTTTGAGGTATTTTTTTATGGCAACAGGAACAGTTAAGTGGTTTAACGAATCAAAAGGTTTTGGTTTTATTACTCCTTCAGACGGTAGTGCAGATGTATTTGTACATTTTTCAGCAATTGCAGCGGAAGGTTTCCGTACTTTAGCTGAAGGCGCTTCAGTAAGTTACGAAGTTGAAGCAGGTCCTAAGGGCCCTCAGGCAACACAAGTGACATTAAACGGCTAAGTATTTAGTCGTTGTTTTAAAAGAACCTCGCTTCTTAGCGGGGTTTTTTTCGTCTGGGATATAATATATTGGGGATAAATATATTTGCGATTAAATGCATTTAAATAGTAAGTGAATGGAAAAGGCCTTTAAAATCATAGCATCAATAACTGAGCCAAAACCCCTCAGCTGTTCTGTTTTGCAGGTAAGTGAGGTGCTTAGCATGCTGAATGCAGAATTAGCCCGGGTACTTAAATTGCAATGCGCTGATATTGCTGCGCTCAGCGCCGCGCAAACAACACTACAACCTCAAACTATTGCCTGGCAACAGGCGCAGCGGTTTATCCAATTTTATAATGTACTTTGTGATCAATTTTCTGGCGACGCCGTTGCAATGCGGCACTGGCTACGTGCAGAAAGCAAAACATTAAAGGGTGTACCCTTGTTGCTCATTATTGATGATGGGCATTTAGAGGAAGTAATTCATTTTGTGGATGCTAAGTGGTGACCATAGATACATGCTGAAGCTGATGTTAGCTAATGCACACCAAACAGATTTAATTTTATTAATCTGGATTTTCCAAATAATAATTCAATACTATAATTGCCATTTGTAATGCCTGTTTTTGGGAGCTGTATGGTGAAAAAATGTTTCCCCTTATTATTCACCAGAACTATTTTTTTCTGGATTATTAGTTTTGGCGTTGTGCCATTATAAACATTGACGGTTAGCTCCGTATTGTTTTGTGTGAAATTTTTATATTCGAAGCCAGCATAAAGAAACTGGCCAATTTTAATTTTTTGCAGTGTTGTATCTGTTATTTCAGAAAAAGGTGTACTGCTAACTTTTATCTTTGGCACAATGGGCAATACGGCATCCATTTCCTTTTGCAGGTTTCTTTGTGCAGTTTTTATCTTCTTGTTATTTGGGAATAAACTTTGTGCATTATTCAGAATAGTCGCTGCTTCACGGAATTTATTTTGTACGGTTGCTGTATGTGCTTTGCGTAGTATTTGTTTTTGTATTTTTGCTAATCCTGTTTGAGCCTGTGTGTTATCAGGTTCGATGGATAAAATACTTTTGTATAAGTCGTAAGCGCTATTTCCTTTGGGGCTTGTTAGTAAGCCTTTCTGTGCTTTTTTCTCGGCCTTTATTAATAGATTACTGATTTGATTTTTGTTGTTGATTAAGCTTTTTATTTTATCCTGTAATTGCAGTAATTCAGGATCTGTGTGCCGAGACTGTAGCCCTGAGTTTGCTGACTTCAATGCTTTGAAGTAGGCTTTCTTCTGTAGTTCATTTAGTGCTTTGTTTTTAAAATGAGTCGCAATCCGTTCTAACCCTTGCAATGCTTCGGCGTTATCTGGCTCGTTGCTTAATACGATTCTTAGTTCTTCGAGTGCATTTGCACCCTCGGGTTCATTTAATGCATTAACCGCAAAATAAACGCGTGACTTTTGTAAATGAGGTTCGTTGAGAGTACTTAGAGCTAGTTTTTTTGTTAGCGTAATAAAATTGGTATCTTCATTAATGGATGGGTACAGTGATTTCACTTCATTAATGGTTTTATTTGCAGATACAAAATCTTTTTTTACGATTAAGCTCTTTAGTCTGTTTAGATACCATTGTTTTAATTCAACTATTGTCGCCTGGATTTCTTCATTTCCCAGGTTTTTAATAAGCTTTTCATTGTAGATGTTTGCGAGTTCAACAGCATTGCCGGGTATTTTATCGAGTGAAGATTTAAGTTGTCGTATCTTTTTATTTTCAAGTTCTTCAGTAGTTAAAATAGCTTTTATCGGTTTTTGTTTTTCAGGTTCTTGCTGTATTTTTACTGTGGGATATACATATTCTTTTATTTCAGGCGGTAGGTATTTTTTTACAAGCGGTTCAGCTTTTTGTTTCCATATGATGAGCAATTCCGATTTCTTATAATAACCGGCGGCAAAAAATAAAATAAGTAATAATATAAGGAGTCGGCTTTTTCGTCGATTTAGGTTTTTAAAATCATCTGACTCTGCAATAAGAGACGGAGTGTCCTTTCGCTTGTAAGATTTTGGTGATGTATCGACAGCCCTGCTTACGGATTTACGATTTTTTGGTTTAGCTATCTTTTGGTGATCTATTTGTTGCTCAGCCATCGTTGCGGCATAATGATCCTGCCCTGCCTTCTTAAAGGCGATAGCCTTTGCATCAATAGCATCGAGCTGCGCATCGGTGATTTTGTTTAACGCATTCACCAGTTCAGATGCATGCTGGTAACGATGCTCTGGTTTTTTTGACAGGCAGATATTAATAATGGGTTGAAATATTTCCAGACCTTTAGGTAGTTGCGGAATCGGATCGGACAAATGTTTAATACAAATTGCAACGAGTGATGGGCCATCGTAGGGAACATAACCGGCGAGTGCCTGAAATAATACAACACCGAGGCTGTATATGTCGGTACGGTGATCGATTTGCAAGCCTTTGGTTTGTTCCGGGCTCATAAAATAGGGCGTGCCGAGTATTTTTCCGGTTTCGGTCAAGCCTTTTGATACGTCATTGGTTCGGGCTATACCAAAGTCGGTTAAAATGGCTCGACCATCCTGATGCAATAAAATATTCTCGGGTTTAATATCTCGATGTACAAAACCCTTTTTTGCTGCAAAGTCGAGCGCATCGGCTATTTGTTTAATGATGATAACTTTTTGTTTGCGACTTAACAGGTCACGTGCTTCATTAAAATTTTTACCTTTTATGTACTCCATCGACATATAGTGAATACCATTATGAATACCGGCATCATAGATGGTAATAATATTCGGGTGAGAAAGCTGACTTGCAATGCGTGCTTCGCGCAGAAAACGCTCAGAAAATGTTTCATCAGTGTGGTCGGGCGCCAGAACTTTAAGCGCAACTTTCCGGCTAATGCTTTCCTGTATTGCAAGGTATACCATTGCCATACCGCCACGGCCGAGTAAATCCTTTATTTCGTAGCCGGGTATACTGATGACTGATGCAACGTGGCTGGCGGTGGTTTGTTTATTTTTGGCTGTCATATTCAGGTTAATTATAATGTACTGTTTTTGGTGTTAGATTATTCCTTATATATCGGCAGCGTGTCCGAGATATAGAGCTTTTTAATCTTAATGTAATCAATGGTTTGTATAGTATAACGGGAGGGGCTTTCTGTGTAATGGTTTTATCTGCCCGTTAACTACAAATTGGGTATTATAGGGCATAGATTCAATGCACAGTCAGGCTTGTAGATGGTGTCGTCAATGAGAGGGCTTTACTTGTCCACGGTGTTACCTGCCGCTAAAGTGAGCGCATGCTCAATGGCGGAAGGTGCGCACATAATAGAAAAGAAACTATTATCGCCGACCATGGATAAGTCCGGGAAGCTAATGGCTATTCTGAATTCAGCATACAGTGCGAATACTCGCTGGCCGGTGACAAGTATTTCATAAGGTAAATGTGCGCTGGACTTAAGTTTTTGGAAATCAATCTTATCCATAATAAATTGATCACTCGCACATTCTGTTTGCTCGGCTTTGCCCAATATAGAAACACCAAAGACGGTTTCATTTTTATTGGGCAGGTTAATTCTGTAAATGAGTTTTGTTCCTCCATTGCCTTTTTTAAGGGAGGCTTCTACCTTCTTTACTGCGACGGTGTAATTTGCGTATTCCGCAAGCTCAAGCCGGTCTTCAAAGTCGGGCATAAAAATTTTATATTGATAGTCACGTAATTCATCTTTGGTTAGCCCTTTTTCAGAGCCAAAGTTTTGAATAAACCCGAGCAGAGACTGGAGCTGTTGAGTTATATCTGAAAGGTCTTCTTGCATGCGGTAGGCATGTGCCATATACGTGGGGTTATTAAAGGAAAGTTGAATATTCTCTTTTGTTTTTGTAATTGCGACACGGATGCTAGCACCGTATGCACCATTAGTGGATAAACCTGCATGTTGCTTTAATCTGGTGTTTGAAATAATGAATACGTGGTGTCCAGGTAGCAAAGAGTATTCACCTTCTATGCTGTAACCTGCCTGGCTTAATTGTAATTTAGTGTTTTGAACAAGCGTTGTAAATTCGATATTCGTTTGTTGTGCAAGAATAAACGGTTTGTAATGGGTTTCGTTTGCGTTGCTGCTACTAATGAATAAGAGGCCGAGGCAGATAAAGAGGTATTTTATTATTGTCATTGACTACTACCTGGTTGATATTTATACAACACTATAGCGTTTTCAGGTAGGAAGACAGTTTTTTTTAGGTATAAATTGAAAGTTAGCGTATTTTAGCTACTTTTGGCCTGTTTTTTTAAGATATTCTCGACCACTAGAAGATCTTCATCTGTGTCAACACCATGGCCGATGACGTTTGAGGACGTTTCAACGATTATTTTCATGCCATTTGTGATTATCCGCAGTTGTTCGAGTGACTCTGCCTGTTCTAACATACTGGGTGGCAGCTTTGAAAATTGTTGCAAAGTGCTTACCCGATAAGCGTAAAGGCCAATGTGCAAATAAAATGGAAAGTCGGGTAAATTGCCCATTGGCTGGCTTAGTGTTTTAACACTAAAACTGTCCCGTACCCAGGGAATCGGTGCGCGGCTAAAATAAAGTGCAAAATTGAGGTTGTCCAGCACAACTTTTACATTATTCGGGTTAACAACATCGCTAATATTTTTAAAGGGAATGGCCAGTGTTGCCATATCGGCATTGGCATTTTTATCCAGAAGTTTAACAAGTGCATGGACATTCTCGGTTTGCACCAGTGGTTCATCCCCTTGCAGGTTGACGACAATGGTGGAGGCTGACCATTGTTTTTGTGCAGCAACTTCATTAATACGATCGGTGCCTGATGGGTGGTCGCCCCGTGTCATTATTGCATTACCACCAAAGGACGTGACAGTTTCAAATATTTCGTGGTTATCCGTTGCAACAATTATTTCATCGGCTTTGGTTCTGGATGCGGCAATGTAAACATGTTCAATAAGTGGCTTACCATTTAATTTTATTAATGGCTTGCCCGGCAGGCGGGTAGAAGCATAGCGTGAGGGAATAACAATTTTGAATGGTAGCATTGTTCAATTATGCATGTTTTTAATTGCCAGATCAAAAATACTCATATGGCGGTAATAATTAATTAAAGCAGGTTGGTGGTCATTTGCATCGCGTATAAATGGGCTTCTGTTACCTGAGCATCTGTTAGCTTTAGATTGTTTAAAATGTGGTTAAGATCATTATAATTTTCTGTGTCGACCAGCAGTGAGAGTTGGTAATAGTTATTATAGGGGCCGCTTTGCTCAAGTAGGGCAGTTTTAATGTTTTCGGGAATAAATATATCCTTAAGCGCTTCTGAAAAGGGCATTTTTAACAGTGTGTCCAGGTAAGAGAAAATGCCGAGTATAAAGAGGTCATTGGCAATTTTCTGATTAGTTTGCATAGCGATGTGCTCAAGAAAAAATGCACGAGTGAGCGCTGTTGCAAATAAACTGGAATCATTATTGTTACTATCATCATTAGTAAATAAAAATAGCGATAACCAACGGTATAATGGTTTTACTCCAAGCAGTTGTATAACAGCTTGTATACTTTCAATTTCAGTGTTACGCCGTAGCCCTGCCGAATTTATATAACGCAGTAACTTGTAGCTGATAGACACGTCCTGCGATATTTTTCTTTCAATATCCGCAATATTTTTGTCTGCCATAAGATCATTTAAAATATTGATAATGGCTATTTTATTAGAAGGGATTGCTTGCTGTTCTATGTATTCTGGCTTTGCAAAAAAATACCCTTGATAAAGTTCAAAGCCCATTTCTTTACACATTAAAAACTCTTCTTTTGTTTCTACCCGCTCTGCCAGCAGTGTGAGATTATGCTGTGCGCCCAGCTTAGCGTATTCAAGGAGCTGTTCTACTGAATAGTCACTAATATCAATTTTCATAATTTTAACGAGTTCGAACAGTTTTTGGGTGCTGTCATTATCGATAAAGTCATCTATCGCTAAGGTAAACCCTGCGCTCACCAATGACTCTAAGTGGCTAAATAATTCAGCATCCACGGTGACATCTTCAAGTACTTCTAAAACAACCCTATCTTTAGGAAGGATATTAATAATGTCAGTTTGAATAAAGTTCTCATTAAAGTTGATAAAGGCCTTTTTGTTGCCAATAACACTGCTTAACCCCATATTATTGAATAAGTTCATAATGACATCGGCTGTTGCCGCTGTGCCATCAATCACATTTGCTTCTGTGGCATTAATTTGTCGAAACAACATTTCATAAGCAATAATGGATTCATTGAGATTGAGAATAGGCTGTCGGGCAAGGCAAACTTTGGATTCAGACGATGTATCAGGCATGCTATTTATATCGGTTAAATTTAAATTTTCTAAAGTTTATCTGGAAAATGCCATGATTTTTAACTCATTGAAACATATGTTATTTTTCATTGTAAATCAGAATAATATAAATGACCTGCCAGTCAGTTAATTGTATATAATGGGTAAATGATGCAAAAATGGCAAAGACGCAAAGATCTGCGACCAATGGAAATTTTAACTGCTGCACTTGGTTTATTTGTTAGTAAAGGATTTGCGTCGACTAAAATCGAAGACATTGCCAGGCAGGCGAAGGTTTCGAAAGGGACGGTGTATTTATATTTTGAGAGTAAAGAGTCGCTTTTTAAGCAAATGGTACATCAAATTATGGTACCAAAGATTAGTGAGGTGGAAGAGTATATTTCCACTTATCAGGGAAGTCAGGCTGAATTACTCAAACTTGTAATCAGGCGCTGGTGGCAGACAATCAAAGAGTCCGGTTTAACCGGAATGCCAAAATTAATTATTTCCGAGGCAGATAAGTTTCCGGAATTAACACAGTATTATATGAAAGAAGTCATTCACCGTATTCAATCGATTTTGGTTCGTATTCTTAAGAATGGAAAGCAATTAAATGAATTTTCGAATATTGAACCTATTTTATGTGCCAGGGTAATTATGTCGTCATTGGTTTATTTTTCAATGTGGGATGTGTCTCTTAAGAAATATGATTATAAAAACCTGAATGTTGAAGATCTTATTGAACAGCAAATATCCATTTTACTGGGTGGAATTACGAAATGAAAAATCTTGGTCTTGTACGTAGTTTTGTATGCGTGGTTTTTTACACAGCTTACAGCATAACGGTGTCAGCAGAAGCTTTACCTGTGGGTAACCAGGCTTATACTCTGGATAAGTTTATTCATGAAAGTATTAATAAATATTCAGAAATCAGACTGGCTGATCTGAATATAAACCGGCTTGCATATGAAATGGGTAAAGCAGAAAGTCAGCTTGGCTGGATCCTGACCAGCCAGGGTGGCTATTCCCGTGATGCTTCTATTTATGGTCTGCAGTCTGACACGGTTGATTTTAGCGTGGGCTTACAAAAATTACTTGAATCCGGAAACACGTTGTCGATAACTGGGCGTTACGCACGCACTAAAACAGAGCAGGTGTTATTTGGTTTTGCCCCCAATCCTTCTAATATAGCAAATCTGGAAATTAATTACCGAATTCCGCTGTTGGAAGGCGAAACCAACCCGGGGTATTTACATGCAGTAAGAAAAGCCACAATAGAGAAAAAAATTTCGGCTTTAGAAAAAAAACAGGTTAAAGAGAAATTAATTTTAAAATTAATCGATGTGTTTTTTGCTGTTGTTACGATTGATTCAAGACTGGTAACAGCAGGCAAATCGTTAGAACGTGCTAAAAAGTTACACTTGTATATTAAAAAAAATATTAACCTTGGGTTGCTGGAGCAAGGAGAGATTTTACAGGTTGACTCCCAAATTTACACTTTAAAGCTCGAGCAACAGAAAATTACTGATTTAAGAGAGAAGCAAGTTGCGTTAATTAATCGCTTCCTCGAAAAAGAGCTGGTAAGTACATTTATTATTGATACGGATAATATATATAAGAACAAGCATAACTTGAATGTGCATAAAACGATTGCCGTTGTGATAGAAAATAATTATGAAATAGAAAAACTAAAAGTGCAAAAAGAACTGATTGATTCTGCTTTAAATTTAAGCCGCAACCGTGAAAAAGATAAGCTGGATGTTGTTTTGTCATTAGGTGTGCAGAACCGAAGAGGCGATATCGGTAACAATTCTATTAATGACACCGATACAACCGGGATGGTGAAGATTGAGTACAGGAATGCTCTGGATAAAAGAGCGTTTAGCTCAGAACGATTGCAGCTTCAGATTGACAAAAAATCTAACAATGAGCGAATGGTTTCAATTGCCGAAGATCTTAAATATGAAACATTTGATTTGTTAAAACAGATAGAGCGCTCCAAAGAAATTGTTAAAATAACAGAAAGTCGCTATTTAAATGAAACAAAAAAATACCGAGATATATTAAAACGATTTCGTGCTGGCCGTTCAACAACGAATACAGTTATTCAATTCGATAATGACAGGATACGTGCAGAACTGGATTCAGAAACTGAAAAGTATGAACTTGCAAAAAGATTTTCTTTATTAAAGCTTAAACAAGGTTTTTTCCTGAAACAGGAAAAATCGTATGAGAATACTATAAAATGAAAAGTATACTTACATTTTTTGTACAGCGGCCTTTAATCGTTAATTTAATTTCAATATTTATTATATTGTTGGGCACATATGCAATGTTGACGATTAACCGGGAAGCGTTCCCAAATGTTAATCTGGATAATATTGCCATCGGCTTCTCATATCCGGGTGCGTCACCGGAGGAGATTGAACAACTTATTATTACACCCATTGAGCAGGAATTAAAGTCGCTGGACGGGATTAACAAGATGACCTCAGTTGCTTTTCCTTCCAGTGGGAATATTAATCTGGAACTGGCTGCAGATTCAATAAACCGGGCAAGAATGATTAGTGATGTGCAGCTTGCTATTGATCAGGCAAAATTACCTTTAGATTTACCTTTCGATCCGGTTGTCACAGAAATTGACGGCCGCATAGTGCCTGTTATTCAGTTAGCCGTAGCTGCTCCACTTAGCAAGCTGGAGCTTAAACGCCTGGGTGACAAAATAAAAGATGATTTGCTTAATATTAAAGGGGTCGCCAAGGTACAGATGCAAGGTAACCGGAAAGCCGAATTAAGCATTATTGTCGACCCACAAAAGTTGCACCAGCAACGTATTTCGATTACTGAAATTGAGACCTTACTCCAGTCATGGAACATAAATGCACCGGGTGGGGAACTTGATACTAAAGATGGCCAAAAAACATTACGAATTGTTGGCCAGTTCTCCAGCCCGGAAGATGCGGCAAATCTTATTATTCGTGCTAATGAATACGGTATCGGAGTAAGGCTGGGCGATGTGGCAACGGTAAAAGAATCACTGGTAAAAGCATCATTATACTATGAGGTTAATGCTAAACCGGCAATGGCCATTTTAGTGATGAAGAAAGTTGATGCGGACATTATTAAAACGGTTAACCGGGTTAAAGATTATATTAAATTGATACCGGATCTTTATGGCAAAGATATTAAAGTCAGTACCTTTCGTGATTTTTCAAAAAATACAAAATTACGTTTAAGTGTTTTATCAACAAATGCGATTGTTGGTTTATTTCTGGTTTTTATCTGTCTGGTTGCATTTTTGCGTCCATCGGTTGCCTTAACAACCACCATTGGCTTACCCATTGTCTTTTTTATTGGGTTGTATACGTTAAGTGTTATGGGGATTACTTTAAACCTTGTGTCAATGCTAGGTTTTATTATGGTATTAGGGATGCTGGTTGATGATGCCATTATTGTAGGTGAAAATATTACCTATCATATGGAACAGAACATGCCACCCTTAAAAGCGGCCGTGGTTGGTTCATATGAGCTAATGGGGCCGGTTATCACAACCATATTGACGACTATAGCTGCTTTTATTCCTATGCTGTTTATGTCAGGGATACTTGGCAAGTTTATTGTTTCAATACCCATTGTTGTTATTATGTTACTCATCTTTTCTTTACTGGAATCTTTTCTTATTTTACCCAGTCATGTTGCCCATTTTGCCCGACCAAAAAAGAAGTTTATAGAACGTAAATGGCTGGTTGCGATGGAAAATATATATGCACGTATTCTTGTCAGGGCAATTCTATATCGTAAATCGACTGTTTTTGTATCAGTCATAATCCTGGTGAGCGCACTTACTTTTTCGGTAATGGTGATGAAGTTTGAACTTTTCCCGGAAGAAGGTATTGAGGAGTTTTTTGTACAGGTTTCTTCTGAACCGGGGACTAACCTGGAAGAAATGCAAAGTAGACTTAATAAGTTGAGTGTAGATATCAGTGAGCGAGTTGATGAAAAAAACATTGATATGATACTGGTAACAACGGGAAAAACGGCCATGGATCAGGGCGATCCCCTTTCGCAACGTGGCAGTCGCTTTGGCCAGTTGCAGGTTGTTTATATTGCGAGCATTTTACGCCCGCAGCATAATGCGGCAGAAGAAATGTTATCAATAATGGCTGAATTAACACAGCAGCACCCCGAACTGACTATTGCATTGCAAAAGAAAAAGCCCGGGCCACCTTCAGGTCGCGCCTTGCAGGTTGAAATAACGGGAACTAACAAAGAGTCTATTGTTAATGTTGCAACAAGATTACAAGCTTATGTTAAGAACATTAAAGGTGTGCTGACCGTTGAGAGTGATTTGCAACGTGGAGACAATGAATTGCGCATTATTCTGGATCGTAAAAAGGCAACTTACGCCGGTGTTAACTTACTGACGGTTTCAAAGAATATTCGTGCAATCGGTAGTGGTTTACGTGTTTCAACAATACGGCGGGGAACTGAGGAAGTGGATGTGACCATTCGCCTGCCCAATTCAAAAGAAAATAATATTGAATACCTGCTCTCAATTGAAATACCAAATAACCGGGGTGGTTTAATTCCTTTAGGTAAAATAGCAAAAATTGTCGAGCAGCCCGCACTTTCAACGATACGGCATGCAGAAGGTTCGCAGGTTATCCGGGTAGTTGCAAATATTGACACGGCTATTATTAAAAGTATGGAATTAAATAATCAGGTAAAGAAAAATGAGCAGCAATGGTTGGGTGGTGATACTAACCAGGTTTCTATTCATTATGGTGGTGAACAGGAAAAGAATCAGGAGTCGATACGTGATTTAGTGATTGCCTTTGGTTTTGCTATGGTGGGTATTTTCTTTATACTGGCCATTCAGTTTAACAATGTAGGTTATCCTTTAGCGGTTATGCTTGCTATTCCATTTGGCGCGGTGGGGATTATTGTAAGCTTTTATATGCATGATCTCTTCTGGAAACCATTACCACTGTCATTTTTTGCATTAATGGGCATGGTTGCCTTAACCGGCGTTGTTGTGAATAGTTCAATGATTCTACTGGTATTTGTGCAGCGCGCCATTAAAGAGGGTATCGCGGCTAAAGAGGCCATTGTTCTTGCTGGCAGAAGGCGCTTACGTGCAGTTGTTTTAACCGCATTGACAACCGTGGTTGGGTTATTACCAACGGCCTATGGCTGGGGAGGAATGGATCCGTTTGTTTCACCTATGGCATTGTCACTTTCATGGGGGTTGATCTTCGCAACCTTTGTAACTTTAATTACCATCCCTGCGGTGATGGCGATTGCCCTTGGTGTTAAAGAATAGCCAATTTTAAGCTAATTTTAGTCTCTAAAAATAAACTCAATTTGAGTATTGGCCAGCTCAATAATATCGTGCTCTTTTAGTTCTAATGCATCTGTTGATATATCACGGCCATTGACCATGGCAATATTAATTGAGTCTTCGTTTTTAATTGCAGTAATCGTGTAGTTGGTTGAGTTGCGTGCGATAATCGCCATTTTTGATCCATTAAAGCCTAATGTATTAAATGGCTTTCTCAGCTCCAGAACTTTCCCTTTCAGTGGCCCACTGAGTACTTTAACCGCACCTAGTTTGGCGCCGGTATTATCGGTGGTTGATTTTTGTTTGGTATCAATTATTTTAGTGTCTTCAATTTCTGCACGTAAAAACATAGTAGGCTCATAATCTTCTTCATCCTGAGAAAAGAAGGTGAACTGGTAATTGCCTATCTGGATAACATCACTGTGCTGGAGTTTAGATTTTGCAACGCGCGCACCATTCAGTAAACTGCCATTGGTGCTGCCAAGGTCATCAATAAAAACATTATCGCCGACTTTAGTGATAAGAGAATGCCGTCCACTAATGGTTAAGTCATTAAGTTGAATATCATTACCATGTTTTCTACCAATGCTAATGCTGTCTTTATCGATACTGTATTCCCGTATTACAGCGCCATCCAGTGTTAAAATTAATTTGGCCATTTTATTACCTGTTCATTAGTATGTTAGTTAATAGAATCTGTTGAAGTGATACTTTGTTCTTCTTTCTCGACTTCACTTTCATCTCGCAGCAGGATAAAGTCATCTTTATTACGCGCTGTCAAGAAAGCCTGTTCACCACTTATCTTTTTCGCCTCAACAAGCCGTTTTAGTGCGGTATCCATTAATTGCATTCCTTGCATGGCACCACCCTGAATCACATTGTCGAGTTGTTCGGTTTTTCCTTCACGAATAATATTGGAAACAGCGGCATTATTTATCATGATTTCGATTGCGGCAATGCGACTTCGATTATCTGCAGTACGAACAAGTTGCTGTGAAATAACACCACAGAGTGAGGTTGATAACATGGTACGAACATACGGTTCTTCGCCAGGGGGGAAGGCATTAATAATCCGCTCGATAGAACTGGCAGCACTGGATGTGTGCAATGTTGCCATTACAAGAATACCCATTTCTGCTGCAGTTAAGGCAAGGTGAATCGTTTCAAGGTCGCGCATTTCGCCAACAAGAATAACATCGGGATCTTCGCGTAATGCAGAATGCAGTGCCGATGCAAAGTTTCGGGTATGGCTGCCAATTTCCCGCTGACTTACCAGACATTTTTTATTGGTATGTAAAAATTCGACTGGATCTTCAATGGTAAGGATGTGTCCTCTGCGCTGGTTGTTTATAAAATCAATCATAGCTGCAAGGGTTGTTGATTTACCAGAACCGGTTGGGCCGGTTACAAGGATAAGCCCTTTTCGCTGTCGGGCAAGATTTTTCAGAATGGGGGGCAGCCCAAGCTGTTGCAGCGATTGTATGTCGCTTGGGATAACTCGAAATACAATACCGGTTCCATTTAAGTGTTCAAAGGCGTTAACCCTGAAGCGTGATAAGCCGGGAACATCGTAGGAAAAATCCAGCCCCTGTTTCTTTGTATATTCCTCACGTTGTTCGGTAGTCATTATTTCAAATAATAATTCGCGTGTTTCTTTTGAAGATAACTCACGATATTTAACCGTATGCGTCTCACCGTGTAAGCGCAGCCGTGGGGGGTTGCCTGCAATAAGATGCAGGTCGGAACCCTTTTGTTTTACAACAAGATCTAAAAAGGCATCGACACGGTTCATATTAATTTCTCGGTTAACTTATTGCAAGGTTAACTTGTGGAAGGAGATCAGGGTCGGTGACATAACGCTGAAATAATTTTTTGTCGGTTGCGTGTACATAGGCATCATCCGGATCAATCTCTTTATTTTTAACCGCATCGAGCAAGGCCTGATCCATTAATTGCATTCCCTGTTCTCTTCCTGTTTGCAGTATGGAAGGGATTTGGAATACTTTCCTGTTTAAAATAAGGTTCGCCATTCCCGATGTGTTAAACATAATTTCAAGAATGGCTTTGCGGTTTCTTCCATCGGCAGAGCGCAGTAACTTCTGGCTCACTACACCAAGTAAATGTTGTGCTAGAAAGCTGGCAGTTAGTGATTTTTGTTCGGTTGGCATGGCATCAATAATCCGGTCAATGGTTTTAACGGCCGATGTTGTATGCAGTGTGCCTAATACCAGATGGCCGGTTTCTGCGGCGGTCATTGCCATTGAAATGGTTTCGGGGTCGCGCAGCTCGCCGACTAATATCACATCGGGATCTTCGCGTAGTGCAGCGCGTAAACCATTGGCAAAGGTATCAACGTGTGTGCCAACATTTCGTTGTATAACAAGCGCCTTGTCACTTTTATGCACATATTCGATGGGGTCTTCCAGAGTAATAATATTCAGCCGACGGTTGTGGTTAAGCCAGTCAATCATGGTGGCGAGTGTGGTTGACTTACCGGTGCCGGTGGCGCCGGTTACCAGAACCATTCCCTGATTATGCAACAGGAATTTAGTGAGTATGGCGGGCAGACCTAATTCCTGAAAAGTTGGAATACGTGGTGCAATGATTCTGAATGCAGCACCAATACCGGAAATTTTACGGTATAAATTCACCCGGAAACGACCAACTTCTTCATGTTCATACGAAAAATCCACATCATGCCCCTGGTTAAACAAGGCGCGCTGTTCATCATCTAGAATTTCATTCACCAGTGACTCGAGTTCATCACTGGTTAAGTCCCGATATTTAATGGGTGAGAGTTCACCGTGCATGCGAATAAGCGGAGGCAGGCCAACCGATAAATGAATATCGGAACAACCTTGCTCTCGTCCTAATTTCAGAAAGGCATTAATTCTGGACATTTATTCAATTACCACGCTTTGTAAGTCTTGCTGTAACTCATTAATGGTTTGGTAACGTTTTAAAGGGTCAACATGCATTGCTCGCATAATAATATCATTGAGTGGTTGTGACATACCGGTGTCTTTTTCGATAGCAGGAATGGGCTTGCCTTCAACATGCAGGAATAAGGTTGCCATATGGTCTTCACCTTTATAAGGCGGTTTGCCGGTAAAGGCTTCATACAATAAGATACCTAAACTGTAGATATCGGTGCGTATGTCAATGGCGCGCCCCCGCACTTGTTCCGGTGCCATATAGGTTGGCGTGCCAACGAGTATGCCGCTTTTTGTAATACGTGAGTCGGCAGTACTGGCAGCGGCGGCTAGTCCGAAGTCCACAACTTTAACGAGCTTGGAATCGTCGACAAGGATGTTGGCCGGTTTTAAATCGCGGTGAACAACATCTACCTTGTGGGCTGCATTGACACCACTGCAAATATCACAAAAAATCTGGATACCGTGTTTCTTGTCTAACGACTTGGTACTTTTTAACTCAAAAGAGAATGAATGGCTGTCAAAGTACTCCATGGATATCGCATAGGATTTCCCAAAGGTAATAAAGTCATAAAGTCGAATCACATTTTCATGGGTAATTCGGCGCGCATAGCGAAGTTCATGAATAAAACGCTGAATAACCGTTTCGTCTGATGCCATCTGTGGATTTAAAAATTTAAGCACAATGTTTTCGCTTACCATCTGGTCTTCTACTAAAACCACAACACCAAATGCACCTTTACCAATTTTACGGATAATTCGATAGCGTTCGTCCAGCACCTGTCCCGGTAAAAGTTCGTTTGGATCGATAATGGATCTCATCGGGCTACTTGATGCCCCAACAGAGGGGGTAGAGGGCGCAGTTGGTATGGATGGATTAATATTTGCAACCGTTGCATCAATGTCCAGCATTTCAGTATTCGGGATAGAAGCATTACCAGTACTTTGCTGTCCGGTTGATGATGGTTGCGTGCTTATATTTGCCTGCATAACCTGCATGGCTTTGGTGGCAGCTGTTTTAACATCCTGATCTGGATGTTGCATAACCTCGGTAAGCGCACCTTCAACTTCTTCTGCATGGTGCTTATCGGTTAACTCGGCAAGTGCATGCATAATGTCATGTTTTATTGAGTCATCACATTGCTGCAGTTTGCTGATTAACGGTTTGATTGCTCGGGTGTCTTTTAGCTGGGTTAAAGCCTTAAGGGCAACCTGGGTAGATTCGCCTTTATGATTAAGTAATTTAACCAGAGGTTCAACGGCGCGTTTATCGTTCATACTTGCCAGTGCATCTGCAGCGCGTTCGCGTACCCACCAGTCTTCGTCTTCCAGTGCTTCGACAAGGTATTTAAAGGCTCTGTCATCATTAACTGAATTCAAAATTTCTACCGCAGTTCTACGTAAGAATTCATCTTCATCTTTCATAAGCTGCAATACGGCTTCAACTACTTTGGGGCCGCCAATACTACCTAATGCATCTGCAGCACGAACTTTAATCCACCAGTCTTTATCGCGCAGGGCATTTAATAAGTCTTTTATGGCATTCACATTACCGACTTCATTCAGTACTTCAACTGCCGCACGGCGAACGTATTCAGATTCGTCCTGTAAAATATCAATAAGATATTTTACAATATTGCCATCGTCCAGTTTTATCAGTGTGTCGATGGCTTTACTTTGAACGGTTAAGTCAGGGTCTTTCAATAAGTTACATATGGGCTTGGAATTAACGGGTATTTGCATTTTTGCAATGCTGTCTAATGCGCTCTGGCGAACTTCTTTATTTGGATCGGCAATCATTTTTAAAAGTGTATCGCGTACTTCCGGCATACTGAATTTTCCAAAAGTAACAGCAACATAAGTACGAATAGTTGAATCTTTACTATTACTATAGCGAATTAAGTCAGGCACAATTTTTTCATTGGCGATTTCATTTAATACCTTAAATATTAATTGATGAACGCTTTTGTCGGCTTGTCCTAAAATACCAATCAGCGTTTTTGCATTTAAACGTTTCTTTTGTGCAATGAGTATTTGTACTAAAACATTTTTTGGTATATTGGGATCACTGAATAAATCGAACAGGCGGTTAGCATCGTAGGTATCCGTGGTGCCTAGAATACGCATTACACTTGAAATAATGCGTTTATCATCACCGGCAAGGCCTTCGATATAAGCTGGCAAGCTTGAGTTAGTTAGCATTGAAATGAGTATGTTTTCAATCGGTGAATGTGGATCGGTTTCGGCCAATGCCTGTATCAGTTTTGGTATGGCCGATGAGCCAATATTTTTCAGGCGAGTGACAGCCTCTTTCGTCTGTGATGAAGCAGAGTTAGACGAAAGTATGGTTGCTATTGCTTTATTTGTTTTGTAGCCGTGCAGCAAACTCATTAATTTTAACTTTTATTGGTTAATTCAATTTAATTGTCGGGTAAGGTCACCTGGTTAATATAGGATTTATTGATTAAACAAATCTCATCATCATTAACGTAAATTTTCAGGAAACGATTATCCTGTTTGTTTAAGTAGTCATATAACCGCGCATGCTCGGGTGGGAGTGCTTCTTTTATTGTTCCTTCAACCAGAGTGCCGTCCATCATATGGATAGTGCAATAAAGCGTTTGTGCCGATTCTGCAATCGCATCTTTATCGTTGTATTCAATGCGTATAATTGACTGCCGGTTATAAAAGCGGATTTCATTCGGTGTATCAACCTGAAAAACAACAAAAGGTTCGCTCCGATTCAGAATATCCAATATGGCTTAGTCCTGCCCATCATTATTGTGGCGGATAAAAAGTGAGCCAACCACCAACCCGCTGGGGTGAACCCATAGTTGTACTTTTTTCTGCTTGGTTGGCAATTTTAGCGAGTTTTTAGACAATGGGTTTCCTCGGTGTATTTCGGGTTTGCAGGCTTATATTTATATATTGCTTGATAGTGCCTTTGCCATTATTTTTATTACAATAGAGTATACCTATAGTATTGATAATCTGCGAGTTTTACTGTTTACAGCCGGCCACCTCGGCTAAAGTGCTTTCGCCAGTAACGGTTGTTCAGGCTTGCAATATTGACTTGCTTGCCACTGGAAGGGGCATGGATAAATTTACTGTTGCCAAGGTACAGGCCCACATGTGAAATTTTGCCCCGATTGATGCGGAAAAAAACCAGATCCCCGGCTTTTAAGTGCTTGCGTTTAATGGGGCGGGCGGCATTGTAGAGTTGCCTGGTGGTACGTGGAACCGATATCCCCGCCATTTTATAGCTGTACTGGACTAAACCACTGCAATCAAAGCCTGTTTTAGGGCTTCTCCCACCATATCGATAAGGCTTTCCGAGCTGTGTTTTTGCTATTTTGAGTATTTTTTTATGTTGACTATGTGGTTTTGCATGATACGATTTTTGTGGCGTGCTACTGCAGCCTGTGAGCGCTAAGCTTAATGCCGCAGTGAGAAGGAAATATCGGCTATTTTTGTATATTTTTTGAGCAATATTCATACGTACGGCTAAGTATAGCGGAAGTTCGTTTATTTGCAGATATTTGGCTAAATTCTCCATAAAAAACAGCTAGTTCCATGTGTATTTTTGAGTAATGTCTACTGTAACGAACTATTTTATGGCGAATTTTATAGTCAATTTTTGAAGATGGTCACTTTATGTTCAATTCCACTGAGCTAAACTAAGCAGTATGGATAGTTTAAAAGTTTCTGCACATCAAGTTAATCGGGAAGTTAACCCGAACCAGCGCACTGGTAAGCAGCGTGACGAGGGGTTTGTGGCTGCATCGTTAGCAGAAAACAAGGAAAAAAATAAGGCCAGTGCCACAAAGCATGAGCAGATGCATGGCAATACAAAACCCGCCATTGAGGGAGATCGTTCAGGTATTTTAGTCGAGCAGCGCAAGCAGGAAATGGTGCAACAGCTCGCAGAAAAAGAAAAAGCACAACAGCAACTGGATAAAGCGCAGGAATTAAGCTTGCAGCGCCAAATTGAAGAGCGGGCGGCAGCCAATAAGCAAAAACTAAAAGGCAGTTATGCGGCGGTGCAACAAAGTGATAGCCAACAGCAGGTTCAGGAAACAAAGGCAGACAAAAATAGGGAATCGCATCAGGACAAGGAAATGCCACCCGATCCCATCAACCTTGTTGTTTAATTTTCGGGGCTGTTGATCTTACGAACTTCAAAATACCTCTTTGCAACCGCTAACATAAAGGCATGTTTATTCGGGTATGCCTGCCTGAATCCAAGTATAATAGCGCAATGCTCAACCCTTACCCTGACGAAAAGAAAGTTTAACGATGACTCGCCGAAAAACGCGCCCCTTAAAATCAACCAGGCAATTGAAGTCGACTGCACAACGGGGGAAAAAGAAAAGAAAACCATCGAAGCGTTCACAAAAGCCCGCGCTGCAAAATATCTTTTCTAAATGTCGAACGATGGTTCCCTGGCGGTATTTATTCCTGACATTGATTTTAGTTTTTATCGGCTACGGTGTTTATCTTGACTTAAGAGTGCAACAGCAATTTGATGGCAAGCGCTGGGCATTGCCGGCAAAAGTGTATGCGCGGCCACTGGAACTCTACACGGGTTTACGTTTATCTGAAAATAACCTGTTGCGTGAATTAAAAATGTTGGGCTTTCGCAATATGGACGACCTTAAACATCCGGGAAGCTATTATGTGGATGGTAATGAAATTGTTTTAACAACACGGTCTTTCCAGTTCTGGGATGAAAAAACAAATTCAAGTGTGATTAAAATTAGTTTTGACAATAACCGCATTTCTGAACTTTATAATTTTTCTCAGGATAAAGATATTGATGTAATGCGTTTAGAGCCGGTTATTATCGGCGGGATTTATCCTGCACATAAAGAAGATCGGTTGCTGGTAAAGTTTGATGAAGTGCCGGAACTGCTTAAGTCAGCGATTACCATTGTGGAAGATCGTAACTTTTATCTACACCATGGCCTGGACTATAAAGGCATTGCACGTGCAATGTGGGCAAACCTGCGTGCCGGAAAAACGGTGCAGGGTGGCAGTACTTTAACGCAACAACTGGTAAAGAACTTTTTCTTAAGTAACACGCGCAGCTTATGGCGAAAAGCCAATGAAGCTGTGATGGCCTTATTGGTTGAATGGCACTACGATAAACAGGATATTTTTGAAGCTTACCTGAATGAAATTTATCTGGGACAGGATAAGGCAAGAGCGATACATGGCTTTGGTTTAGCCAGCCATTTTTATTTTGACCGAGCTCTGGATGATCTGGAGTTACATCAAATTGTAATGCTAGTTGCATTGGTAAAAGGCCCTTCATATTATAGTCCACGGCGATATCCTCAACGCTTACTCAAGCGTCGCAATCTTATTCTCGATATGCTGGTTGAGTTTGGTGTTGTCACCCAGAGTGAAGCAACGGCGGCTAAGCGTAAACCCCTGGGAATTATTATTTCAAAGCCAACCAGCGTGTCTTCGCATCCGGCTTTTCTTGATTTAGTGAAACGACAGCTTAAAACTTTTTATCGGGAAAAAGATTTGGCCTCTGAAGGCTTGCAGATATTTACAACATTGGACCCACTTATTCAACAACAAGCAGAGCGGATCATTGAACGAAAAACCCGACAGCTTGACAGGCAACAAGGTTTAAATGGCCGCTTGCAGGCGGCCACCATTATAACCAACACAACTAATAGCGAAGTGCTTGCTCTGGTGGGGGATAGCAAACCAAAGCAATCCGGTTTTAACCGTGCACTTGATGCCATTCGGCCGGTAGGCTCTTTAATCAAGCCCGCCATTTACTTAACCGCACTTGAAGTGGGCCAGGGTTATACGCCGCTCACATTAATCGACGACAAAGTATTGCATTTAAAAGGGCCGGCAGGGGATGTCTGGTCACCGCGTAATTACGATAAACGGACACATGGCCTTGTTCCGTTTTATCAGGCACTCAGTCATTCCTATAACCTGGCTACTGTTCATCTGGGGTTAAAAGTGGGCTTCGAAAATATTCAGCAAACCCTTCAAGCAATGGGGATAAAGCGATCCATTCCGGCTTACCCATCAATGTTATTGGGGGCGGTAAATCTGTCGCCCTATGAAGTCACGCAAATGTACCATAGCCTGGCTTCGGGTGGTTTTAATATGCCCCTGTCGGCTATTCGGGAAGTGCTGGCACTGGATGGTTCGCCACTTAAACGCTTTCCGTTGAAAGTAGAACAAACTCTAAATATTGATTCAGTGATGATGATTAATACTATATTAAATAATGTCACCATCGAAGGCACTGCTAAACGGATGGCAGCAGCCTTTCCAGCTGATTTTGTGGCTGCCGGCAAAACAGGCACAACGGATGACTTACGGGATAGCTGGTTTGCCGGCTTTACCGGACAGCACTTGATGGTTAGCTGGCTAGGTGTTGATGAAAATAAACCCACCGGCTTAACCGGTGCAAGCGGTGCGTTGAAAATCTGGATAGATATTATGAAGAATATCCCAACACAGCCAATCGTATTTAATTCGACAGATAATGTAGAATATATTGCGATTGATCCGGATACGAATAAACACATTGATGCTTCCTGTTCAAATGCTGTTTTTCTCGGCGTGCCACGCGATGCGCTTCCAGAGTCGCAAAGTCGCTGTCATTGAACGAGCTAACTTGTATTTAAGGTTCGTGTAAGTAAAAAAGTAAATAGAGAAAAGAAAACAGATGTTGAATATATTAAAGAATATCCTTGTTATTTTAATAATGCTGAGTATTTCAGCTTGTGGTTCCTATTTAAAAAAAACAGCTGAACAGCCGACTGAGCAAGGTGGTTCCACGGGTGTTTTTAGTCAACAGATAAAACCTGCAGACACCACATCGGCTGCCGTTTTAGCTTTAATAAAAAAAGCCCGTAGCGATGCAATGGCCGGTAAAATGGACAAGGCCATGTTGCGACTGGAGCGAGCAGTTAGAATAGAGCCCGCGAATGCAGCGGTATGGCATTATATGGCCAAGTTATTTTTACAGCAGGAAAACTATAAACAGGCGGCTGGCTATGCTGCCAAGTCGAGTAGCCTGGCGCGCAGCAACAGAACATTAATTATCGATAACTGGCGAATCATTGCCCATGCACGTTATCGGCAAGGTAATCTTAAAGCTGCGCAAAAAGCACAGGACAAAATTAACACATTACAACAACAATAAATGCGAATGTAAAATCTTGTTATTGCCATCTGAATATCTCGACAGTAAAGGCCCTTTAGCACAAAGGGTGGTTGACTTTGCGCCACGAAAACAGCAAATGGAAATGGCCGATGCCATTGCGCATGCGCTGGATTGTGAAACCACCTTTGTTGCAGAAGCTGGCACGGGTACGGGTAAAACCTTTGCCTATTTAGTACCGGCATTATTGTCGGGGCGTAAAGTGCTTATTTCTACCGGCACCAAAAATCTTCAGGATCAGTTGTTTCATAAAGATTTACCTATCGTGCGTAAAGCATTAGACATACCCGTGACTGCGGCGTTATTAAAAGGCCGTGCTAATTACTTATGTAAACACCGTTTAAAAATGGCTGAGCAGGACACCCATGGTGAATCCAAAATACATATCCGCAAACTTCGCCAGATTAGAAACTGGTCGGTAAAAACAAAAGCAGGTGATACTACCGAAATTCCAGAAATACCCGAAGGTGATAGTATCTGGCCATTAGTTACGTCTACCTCTGAAAATTGTCTGGGTGCCGAATGTGATGACTATAACGATTGCTATGTGGTCAATGCGCGGCGTTTAGCGCAAGCCAGTGACGTGGTGGTGATTAACCATTATTTATTGCTTTCTGATATGGTGATACGTGAAAATGGTTTTGGTGAGCTGCTGCCCATCGCCGATGCTTTTATTATTGACGAAGCACACCAGTTACCGGATGTGGCATCTAACTTTTTTGGCACCCGTGTTAGCGGTTATCAACTTAATGAACTGGTGGCGGATATTGCAACAGAGTATCTGGCCGAGATTAACGAAGAGCGTGAAATACTGGATTTATGTGATACGCTCAAGAAAACAATCAGTGACTTTCGTTTAGCAATGGGCTTGCCGATCCGGCGTGGTGGTTGGGCTGAGTTAAATCATCAGCCCGAATTTAACGACATTGTAAATTTACTCAATACGCAGCTAGCATCTTTAAAAGAATTGTTATCGCCGTTGGCCGAACGCAGTAAAGATTTAGATGCCTGCGATAAACGTTGTGCCAATATGATTGAGCGGCTTAATTTACTCACCCTTGAACCACCTGCCGATCATATACACTGGTTTGAAACCTATAAGCGATCCTTTTCATTAAACTTAACGCCTTTTGATGTAGGCAGTGAATTTAAACAGCAAATGGACAGTTTGCCGGGGAGCTGGATTTTTACTTCAGCAACCTTAACGGTAGGGAATAAGTTCGACCACTTTTTAAAACAACTGGGCATTATCGAAGACGTTGACAGCCAGTCCTGGGAAAGCCCGTTTAATTACCGTGACCAGGCTTTACTGTATATTCCCGATGGTTTACCTGAACCACAAAACCCAAATTATCTTTCGGCTGTTGTTAAACAAGCCATCCCAGTAATTAATTTAAGCGGCGGGCGAACTTTTTTTCTGTTTACCAGTTACCGTGCATTAAATGAAGCACTGGAAATATTAAAAAATGAAATTGACTACCCGTTACTGGTACAAGGTGAAAAACCACGCGATGCTTTAATCACTGATTTTAGAAAAATGGGTGATGCGGTTTTATTAGGTACCTACAGTTTTTGGGAAGGCATTGACGTAAAAGGCGCTGCCCTAACCACGGTTATTATTGATAAGTTACCGTTTGCATCGCCCGGCGACCCCATTCTAAAAGCCCGCATCGATGCGATGCGTGATAATGGCCTGAACCCATTTTTTGACTTTCAATTACCCAATGCGGTTATTACATTAAAACAGGGTACGGGGCGCTTAATCCGTGATTACCTCGATACCGGCTTGCTGATGTTATGCGACCCAAGGCTGCGCTCCAAACCGTATGGAAAAGTTTTTCTTAAAAGTTTACCCACTATGCCTATTACAAAAGAGCTTAAGTTTGTCGAAATGTTTTTTTCCGAAAAAATCAATGTTGAACAAACAAAGGGCTCTTAATTACAGCTCTAAGGTTTTTTAATGACTAAAATACTGTTAGCAACAACCGATGTAGAAATTAAAGCCTGCTACCCGATTATGCGGCAATTACGCCCGGCTTATTCTGAAGTGACTTTTTTAACCCAAACAAAAAAGCAGATGCAAACGGGCTATTATCTGGCTTATCTTAAAGATGGCCGACATATTTGTGCACTGGCGGGTTATCGCTATTCCGAATGCCTGGCCTGGGGTGCATTTTTATATGTTGACGATCTTATTACCGACAGTGCACAACGTTCAAAAGGCTATGGAAAACTACTGCTGGACTGGCTAGTACAGCAAGCCAAAATTCACCAATGCAGCGAATTACACCTCGATTCTGGGGTGCAGCGGTTGGATGCACACAGGTTCTACGCGGTGCACGGAATGGCAAAAACGGGTTATCACTATGCGATAAAGCTCAAATAGTGCTTCAAACATTACCCTTTGGTAATGTTTTTTAAGTTGTTGTATTTTAATTAATTTCCAGTAAAAGCGTGCTCCAGTTCACACTTTAAATGCTAAATATATTTAACATTTGTGGATCACTTTACTCAGATATGAGACTATATTTGCTTGTAGGACAAAGATGACATTTACTCAGTTTACAAGGGTTTACGGCTGAAGTGGCGATACTAATTCAATATGCTAATGGTGTTCCTGGCGTGAAATTTTCACTTGATAGTGAAGAAATCACTATTGGACGCGCATTGGATAATGACATTAGCGTGGACGATGAATTTGTCAGTAAAAAACACGCTGTTATTCAGTTAATGCATGACGAACTCACCGACCGAGTGGATTGCATTCTGATTGATAACGACAGCACTAACCACATCTATGTGAATAACAAAAAAATCTCAGCCCATCGTTTAGAAGAAAATGATCGTATTCATATCGGGCAAAATGAATTCCGCTTTTCTTTTGGTGCAGCTTCTCATCTTGATGCAGCTATCACACCGCATTTTACGACTGATGAAGCACCCGGCCTTATGCATGCCCGAGCTCAAGCTAAAACGGAGCGCCTGGCGAAAGCTCAGCCTGTAACTCAGTCCACCTTTAGTGATGTGCCTCTGGATGGTTATGAAGTGGAAGATCTGGCCGATACCCGGCATCAGATTGAAAACCTGCTTGATGCTGACGACAAAGAAGAAACTCCCGGTGAAAAGAACAAACGCTTTAGCCGTCGCTTAACCTTTATATAAAGGTTTGCCCTTACCTGTTAATTCCTCTGTTTTCCGTTAAAATAGCGTCTGTTATGTTTAAACGCCCGGATCTTTAATGCTTATTCTTGCACTTGAATCAACCACAGAAGCCTGCTCGGTTGCGCTATTGAATGATAAAAAGCCAAATAATGAGCAAATCAGCGAGCAATTTGAAATAGCACCCCGCCAACACACTAAACGGCTGTTGAATATGGTCGACAGCTTGTTGCGTGAGCAGGGTGTGTCCAAAAGTGACTTAACCGCAATCGCCTTTTGTCGCGGGCCGGGTGCGTTTACCGGTTTGCGGATCACCGTTGGGGTGGCGCAGGGTTTGGCTTTTGGCTTAAATTTACCCCTTATTCCGGTTTCGAGCCTGGCGGCACTGGCGCAGGGTGCTTACCGGCATCATAATTATATGGCTTTTCTGTCCTGTCTGGACGCACGAAAGAGTGAAGTCTTCTGGGGTATTTATACCATTAAAGCAGGCTTTGCCCAGTTGTCGGGGGAAGAACAGGTTTCGTCACTGCAAATGGTAGGAGAGGCGGTTGAGGCTTGTATCCAAACCACCACGACACCTTTGCAGGTAGTGGGAACGGCAACGCACTTAATCCAGAGTTTAAATGAACCCGTTGCGGAACTTGGGCTTACTTTTGTTGACTCACTAGCCGACAACTTAAATTATCCCCATGCCTGTGATGTTGCTTTGCTTGCGGCAGAAGGATATCGTTTCGGTAATACCGTTAGGGCTGAACAGGCTTTGCCAGTGTATTTGCGTAATAACGTAACCTATTAAAGAAGTGACCATGATTAAAAAAAATGTATTTTATATTCTGTTTTTATTCTTTAGTCTGAATGTAATGGCAGCGCCGGAACTGGAAGCCACTGCCCCCGAAGCACTCACAGCAGAAATACCTACAGCCGTAACCCCCACCACTGCCACCACAGCTGAACAAGCAATACCAGCCAGTGTACAACCGCTTATTACCGAGTCACTTGTTTTTGTTCGTAAGGTGAAAGGAAAAATGAACAAAGTATACAAACGCTTGTTTACCGCATTAGAAAACAACGGTTACTACGTTATTTTTGAACCCAACTTAGGCCGCAATCTGGCACATTTTGCCAAGCGCTGGGGCAAAGACTATAACAAAAACAAACTCGACTCGATTCGCAGCATGGTTTTTTGTAATGGCTGGTACGCCAACAAAATAAGCAATGAAGATCCCAATATGCTGGCCTTATGCCCCCTGCATGTCACCCTTTTTCATAAACAGGGTTATACCAGTGTGTTATTTATAAAACCGGGGCAGGTATCGCAAGGCAGTGCAGCCAATAGTGTGGCACTGGAACTGGAACAGGATGTTATTCGAATTATAAAAGAGTCAGTGCGTTAAGGGGGCTGCTGCCGAGGGCGTTGCTTATTTTGAACCCTGTTAGTCTATTGCACTCTTGCTCTGTTCTTTAATATTATCAATATAGCGTTTAACAATGGCTTTACCTGGCATTTTTTCCTGTTTGCTATAAATGAGGTAGTGAACAATGCCGTGGGTTGCCATCGCAATTAACAGGCCTTCAAAAATACCGACTTGATAAACGAGTGCACCGCATAAAATGGCCAGCATTAATGCATAAGGGCCATGATGAATGACATGTCCAAGGCCAGCAATCATTTTCCAACCGGTAAATATCATAATAACGGCTAGTGCAAACTTGGGAAGGTAGTCTAAATATTGGGTATTAAAGGTAAAAAACAAAACAACACCACCGATAATTAAAACAGAAAACTTAGTATAAGCACCGGCCAGTTTGTTGGTGGTACTTTTTGCCAGGCCATCCAGGTTGGTCATGCCGCCAAAAAAACTCGCCCCCATGTTGGCAACCCAGATAGCGAGCAAACTATTATTACTATTACATTTACGTTTTAAAGGGTCTATTTTTTCAATTGCCGCATTACTCATTACCTGTTCAATCACATCAATGACAGCAAGCATGAGGCAGAAAAGCATCATATAAACGAATAACATAAAAGTGACATCGGTGGGTAGTGGTAAGCGAAGACTAAGTTCAATATCTTCAACGTAGATCATGGGGACGTTTATGATTTGCGCTAGAACCACACCACCCACGATGAGAACAAAATAGGGCACAGCCGGTTTAGTGTTCTTAAATTTGGAAAACATATATAAGAACCCGGCAAGACTAATTGCTGATATTAAAACTATTTGTATTCGGGCACTGTTCCAGAAATCAGCGGATGCAGCGGCAGCCGCCTCGGGTACTTCATAGGTAAAGGCAAAAAATTTTATGAGAATTTTTAAGCCAATACCGGCTAGCAGCCCCTCAACCAAATAAACCGGTACAGCTATAAGCAGGTATTTTTGCCAGTTATATTTCCATATTATTGCCTGCATTATCGATGTTACGAAAATACAAAAAGCCATGTTCTGTACCCCGAAGGAGGCGACACCTAAAGCTAAAACAGGTGCTAAACCGGCAGCGATGCCGGGTGAACCAATGTAGTTTCCGGGTCTGATCCAGGCATTGATCCAGCCAACCAGGCAGGCAAAGGCAACAGTTGCCAGGCCGACCTTGATTGGGTAATCCGACATGATGGCAATACCAATCGATAAAGGGATGGCCATCGAACCTGTAATGAAACCGGCAGAAATATCCCGCAAAGCATACTGAGCCTGAAAGGCAGCACTACCCGTCTTGATTTTGGGCTTTGCATCTTGAATATCTGGTGTGGTTATATTTTCTGAATTTTCTTGTGAAGTCATGAATAATTAAAACCTTCTCTTTATTTACATGGCTATAAATAATGGTATTTAAAAGTGTGTAAGATTTTGATTTGCAGAGTATATTTTGGTTTTTATACAGCGGAAAATGCTTTTTCATACCTTAGGTACTCCCCAGTATGGTCGATGTTCTTCTGTTTTTTGGATTTATTATTTCGACCGAGAACAGTATTTATATTTATTTATCAGTAACTTACACCTATATTTATCGTTATTTAAAATACTTTACCTTAAAAGTATGCTAAATCTTTTTAGCGTGTTTTGCTAATTAAATTTACTATATACACAATATAAAGGGGTCGGTGACAAATAAAAAGCAAAAAGATAAAGGGGTATTAAGAAATAGCGTCATTTCTGCTAAAGCCTGCGGCAGTGATGTAAGTGTTTTTACCCCGGGTTCAGGCTAATCAACAAACAACTCAACAAGAATTTGCTCATAAACTTCTGATAGCTGCTCTAACTCTTTAACATCCACATGCTCATCCACCTGATGGATGGTGGCATTGAGTGGGCCGAGTTCAAGAACCTGCGCACCGGTGGGTGCAATAAAACGGCCATCGGATGTGCCGCCTGCGGTGGACAGTTGAGTTTCAATGCCGACGACTTTTTTAATGGCGTTACTTGCTGCGTCTAATAATTTGCCTTTGGCGGTTAAAAAAGGCTGGCCGGATAAAATCCATTTTAAGTCGTATTCAAAATCGTATTTATTTAAAATAGCTTCAACTCTTTGCTGAAGTTTTTCTGATGTGGTTTCGGTTGAGAAGCGAAAGTTAAACACCACGTCAATATCGGCTGGAATAACATTGGTTGCGCCAGTGCCACTGTTAATATTGCTTATCTGGAAGGTGGTGGGGGGGAAGTGGTCGTTGCCATTGTCCCATTGTGTATGGGTGAGTTCACTCATGGCATCGGCAAAGGCATGGATCGGGTTTTTGGCCAGATGCGGGTAGGCCACATGGCCTTGTTTACCTTTCACTTTTAATTCGGCACCGAGTGAACCACGGCGGCCATTTTTAACCACATCGCCCATCTGGTTTGTGCTTGATGGTTCGCCCACTAAACACCAGTCGATTTTAATTTGCTGCGCGCTTAAGTGTTCAATGACTTTTACGGTGCCATCGGTTGCAGGGCCTTCTTCATCGCTGGTAATTAAAAAGCCAACGCTGCCATCAATGCTCGAGTGGTTTTTATAAAAACGCTCACAGGCGGTCACCATCGCAGCAACCGAGCCTTTCATATCGGCGGTGCCTCGGCCATAGAGTTTGCCGTTATCAATGGTGGGAGTAAACGGTGGAAAGCGCCAGTTTTCTTCAGGGCCAGTGGGAACCACATCGGTATGGCCGGCAAAAACAAACAGGGGTTTAGTCTTACCTTTGGTTGCGTTTTTTACGGCCCAAAGATTTAAAACGTCGCCATAGTTAAGGTTTTCAATATTAAAACCAATCGCTTTTAATCGCTCTGCAATAATAGTCTGGCAGTTGGCATCGTCAGGTGTAACAGAAGCTTGCGCTATAAGTTGTTTGGTAAGTTCCAGAGTCGACGACATTATCTTTATCGCTTCTATTTGTTAAACAGAGATCCCCGCACGTTGCGGGAACCTGGACGATGTTTATGTTTTATAATTGAAATAAGTGTTTGTAAAACGCGTCACTAAAACCGGCATGGCATTTAGTGGCATGTTCAATAACCGGTCTTTTTATAATTGATGGCTGTTGCTGCATAATATCTTTGGCTTTTTCTGCGTCCAGATTCACTTTTTGGTGATCAGGCAGTTTCCGCCAGGTGGTGCTGCGGCGGTTAAGTAAAGTTTCCCAGCCAATGGACTTCACCCACTGGTCGAGCGATTCGTCGGGAACACCGTCATCGGTGAAGTCATGAAATTCATAACTGATTTCATTTTTTTCAAGCCACTTGCGTGCTTCGACTACGGTGTCACAATTTTTAATGCCATAAAGGGTCGTCATAATTTAAATACCTCTCAGTAACTCGTTAATACCAACTTTGCTTAGTGTTTTTTCATCCACTTGCTTTACGATAACAGCGCAATACAGGCTGTATTTGCCATCACTCGATGGCAGGTTGCCAGACACAACAACCGAGCCGGCAGGGATGCGGCCATAGGTTACTTCGTCGGTAAGGCGGTTATAAATTCGGGTACTCTGGCCAATGTAAACGCCCATTGAAATAACCGAACCTTTTTCAACAATCACGCCTTCGACCACTTCAGAACGTGCGCCGATAAAGCAATTGTCTTCAATGATGGTGGGCGCGGCTTGTAAGGGCTCCAGTACGCCACCAATGCCCACGCCGCCGGATAAATGCACATTTTTGCCGATTTGAGCACATGAGCCAACGGTTGCCCAGGTATCGACCATGGTGCCGGAATCAACATAGGCACCGATATTGACGTAAGACGGCATTAAAACGGTGCCAGATGCAATATAGGCACCGCGGCGTACGGTTGCAGGGGGAACAACGCGTACACCGCTTGCACGGAATTCACGGGAATTAAAATCGGCGTATTTTGACGGGACTTTATCATAGTAGTTTGTAAAGCCACCCTTCATAAATTCGTTATCTTCAATACGGAATGAGAGTAAAACAGCCTTTTTTAACCACTCATTAACAACCCAGTCGCCATCTTTAGGCTCAGCAACACGGGCTTCGCCACTGTCAAGCATGCTCATCGCTTCGTTAACGGCTTCTTTTACAATCGTGTCGGCGGTGCGGGGGGTGATTTCGGCTCTGTTTTCAAATGCGCTTTCAATAATGCTTTTGATGTCGCTCATTCTTTACTCCGTGATTCGGTTTGCTTGCGCACACCATGAAAAATGATGACGTATTATACCTGAATATAAGGCTTTATGGCTAATTAAATAAGGTTATAAGGTTTGCAAATAATGTTTTATTCTGTTGGCGGCATCAATGCATTCTTCGACAGGGGCAACCAGTGCAATGCGTACATGCTGCGCGCCGGGGTTACCGCTGCCGGTTTCGCGGGACAAAAATTGCCCCGGGAGAACGGTCACATTTTGCTGTTCGTATAAGTTACGAGCAAAAGCGGTGTCATCCAGATTATATTTAGTCGGGATTTTTAACCAAAGGTAAAAGGCGGCATCGGGTAAGGAAACATCAATAACCGGTGATAAAATCTCGATAACCGCAGCAAATTTTTTCGCATACTCTTTACGGTTATCGATAACGTGTTGCTCGTCATCCCACGCTTTAATACTGGCATATTGGTGGTGATAAGGCTGGGCACTGCCGTGGTAGGTGCGGTATTTTAAAAACCCGGCTATAATATCGGCGTCTCCAGCCACAAAGCCGGAACGCAAACCGGGCAGGTTGGAACGCTTGGATAAACTATGAAACACCACGCAGCGTTTAAAATCATTTATCCCCATGTCGGCTGCGGCCTGTAATAATCCTGCTGGCGGATTGCTTTCGTCAAAATAAATTTCTGAATAACATTCATCGGCGGCAATAATAAAATTGTATTGTTGGGCCAGGTTAACGGCGTATTTCAGGTAATCGACTGACATAACGGCACCGGTTGGGTTGCCCGGGTTGCATAAGTAGAGCAACTGGCAGCGGTTTAGTACGTCTTCGGGAATACTGTTTAAATCAGGTAAGTGATTATTTTCTGGCGTGGTATTTAAATAGTAGGGTGTAGCGCCTGCCAGTAACGCAGCGCCTTCATATATCTGATAAAAGGGGTTGGGCATAATCACAACTGGGTTTTTACTGCGATCAATAACGGCTTGTGCAAAAGCAAACAGGGCTTCACGAGTTCCATTAACCGGTAAGATGTGTTGTTCTGGGTCGAGTACGTTTTGTATCAGTTTAAAGCGACGTGTTAACCAGTTTGCGATACTTTTTCTTAATGTCAGTAACCCTTTTGTTAACGGGTATTTCTCAAGCGCCGAAAGCTGCTTGGTCAGTTCGTCAAAAATAAAACGTGGCGCTGGGTGTTTAGGTTCACCTATCGATAAAGCAATGTGTGTTAATGAAGCAGGGGGAGTAATCCCTTTTTTTAGTGCATTGAGTTTTTCAAAAGGATAGGGAAATAGAGAGTTAAGGTCAGGATTCATTATTGTGTTTGTTATATAGTGAGATAGCACTATTATATTGTGTGTTATCTTTAGATGATAGAAAAAATAAAAGAAATAATTCAATATGTTTAGAATGAAAAATACAGCATTGGCTGCATCATTGAGCTTGTTGGTTGCCGCAACCTTATGGGGGGTGTTCTGGTATCCATTACGTTGGCTGGAGTCGCAAGGGATTGGCGGCCTTTGGGCAACGTTGCTTATTTATATCGGTACTTGTGTTTATTTTATTCCTTATTTTAAACAAAGCTTTAGTGAAATTCGAACTCAAACACTATTAATGTGTGTACTGGCTGTTTTTGCCGGCTGGACAAACATTGCCTTTTTTCTGGCGGTGATTGATGGCGAAGTGGTGCGTGTGTTGCTGCTCTTTTTCATGTCTCCAATCTGGGCAATTTTACTGGCACGTTTTATTCTTAAAGAGTATTTGGCGTGGCAAAACTTTGTGGCTCTGGTGGTGGCTTTGGCTGGTATGCTGATTATGTTGTGGCAGGCCGGTATGGATTACCCCTGGCCCACTAAAACTTCGGACTGGTTGGCGCTTTCTTCCGGTATGGCCTTTGCTGTAACCAATGTGATTATGCGAATGGCACAAGCCATTTCGCCTCGCACAAAAGCAGTTGTTGGCTGGTATGGGGTATTGGCTGTTTCTCTGGTGTTAATTGTGGTGTTGCAGGCGCCTTTAGGTAAAGTGGAAGTGGAGACTTTATTTATTGCTTTTGCCATTGGTGCCATTATGGTTGTTGTGATGACGTTGTTAGTTGCTTTTGGCGTGTCGCATTTACCTGTGCAGCAATCGGCTGTTATTTTGTTGTTTGAAGTAGCGGTGGGTGCAGTGTCGGCTTATTTAATTATTGGGGAAACCATGGTGGCAAGAGAATGGTTGGGGGGTGGTTTGATTTTAGCTGCGGGTTTATATGTGTCACTTGAGGAAGGAAAGAGAGCCGATGATTAACGTCACGCGCTTATTGCATTGCACCATTTTGGTGAGTGATTTGTCTCAAGCCATTGAATTTTATGAAGGACAGCTTGGATTATCTGCAGATGCATCCCGTCCTGAACTGGGTTATCCCGGTAGGTGGTATAGCCTGGGTGCGCAGCAGATCCATCTTATGGAATTAGCTGATCCTGAAAAATTAAAAGCGATTCAAATAGATAGGCCTGAACATGCCGGTCGTGACCGGCATATTGCCGTTGAGGTGGATTCGGTGGAAAAGTTAGCTAAACTTTTAGAGTGTTCCGGTATTCACTTTACAATGAGTCGTTCAGGACGGCAGGCACTGTTTTGTCGTGATCCGGATGGTAATGGTCTTGAGTTTATTCAAGCAAGCGAGTTTTAATAATTCAGCTTGCCAACCTTTAAAATATAAGTTGGATTTTATGAGCGAGTCGGCAGTTAAAGCGCCAGGTAAGTCAGTTTCACTACAAGCATTAAAACTTCCCACTGTTTCACAGCAGGGAATGAAAGCATTAGAGCTTATTAATGCAAAAGATTTAAAATTTAAAGAGCTTGAATCAATTTTATCTTCCGATCCCATGTTGATGGGGATTTTAATTAAATATGCGAATTCTCCGATCTATCGTCGGCATATTGAAACAACCAATGTTCGCCAGGCAATGAACTTGCTAGGAGTGGATATTGTTAAATCCGCTATATTAATTTGTACAATGCGCTCGTATTGCGAGCCAGCTAATCCTGCGAAAGAAATGCTTTGGGACAAATCAAAGCGCCTATCTATTATGGCAAAGCTGCTGGCGCGAAAGATTTCCCGTAAGCTTGCCGATGAGGTTGAACTAACGGCAATGATGTCTGAAATTGGTGGCTTTGTTTTAAGTACCAATTTTGCTGAAGAATATGAAACAGTTGTTGCGCAGGCAAAGGAAAAGCGGATAGCGATTGAAGATGAAGAACTTTATTATTTTGGTCTGTCGCGCGCAGATGTCACGGCATTAACGCTGGAAAAGCTGCGTTTGCCGCAAACTACGCTGGATGTTCTGGACGGTTATTATAAAAGAAAGATTCCAACTGAAGCCAAAACAGAAGCAGACAAGCAACTGGTTATTCTTAAGCTGGCATCGGTTTTAATCGCTTATGAATCCAAAAGGGAGCTGATTAAAAAAGATTCTCTTTGTTTGTCTCTGTTTAAAACGATAGGGTTGGAGGATGTAAATATTGATCGGCTGCTGGATGCGTATGCTGACGAAGTTGTGGAAGGGGTCTCATTTTAAAGTTTCGGGTCAAGCTGGCTGCATATGTTGTCAGCCAGTTTATGTTGTTCAGTTTCAGAAAGTTTCTTGTCATGCGCATTTGTAATATTAAAGACATCCTCTATGCGTTCACCATACGTAGCAATTTTGGCTGAAATTATATTTATTTTAAATTCATCAAGAATCATTGCCAGTCGTGACAGTATGCCAGTCTGGTCATAAGATTTTACCGTCATTATCGTTGTCTGCACGGTAGCACTATCATCAAATGAAACACGGGTGGCAAATTTAAATTGCTTTTCACGTCGCCCAATAAAGGTACTTTCGGTGGTTTGTTGTTTGCGTTGTTTTAATTCAATTTGTTCTTTTATACTGGTTTTAACCTTGCTGCAGAGTTCATCTTCGATAGTTGTGCTAGTTGGGTTTTGAATATGATACGTGTCCAGCGCATAGCCGTGTCTGGATTCAATAATGCGTGCATCAATAACATCAATCCTGAAATGTTCAAGTACTGACGTAATGGTTGAAAACAGCCCTGTATAGGTTGGTGTATAGATAAATAAGCTGATTACGTTATGTTTGCTGGAATGCCTGAATGTAACGACCGTTTCGTTATTCCCACTGCTTAAAATAGCGTTTGTTTGCCAACTAATCTCAGCGGGAGTATGGCGTGTAAAATAGTCATCGTTAAATTGTTGCCATAATTTAACGATGCTATCTGTTTTATGTTGCTCACCGAGTTTTTCAAGTGCAAGTCGCTTGTTTTCTGTTACCAGCTCGGTTTTCAGTGTTGGGTTTTCCAGCCCTTTACGTAGAACGTCCCGGGTTACGTGGTATAAATTTTTGAGTAAGGAGTCTTTCCATGAATTCCATACTGAATCACTGGTGGCACGGATATCGGCCACGGTTAACAGGTACAAATATTTTAAATGAATAATGTCGCCAACCTGGTTTGCAAATTCATAGATAATATCCGGGTCGCTAATATCTTTCTTTTGAGCCGTGGACGACATCAATAAATGATTCTGAATAATCCATGCAACCAGTTTAGTGTCATAGTCGCTTAAGTCATGCCGTTTACAAAACTCGGTTGCATCGACCGCGCCGAGTATTGCGTGGTTGCCCCCGCGTCCTTTGGCTATATCATGAAATAAAGCAGCAATCAAAAGCAGTTCCTGTTTGGGAATACTGCTAACAAGCTCACTGGCAAGTGGGAACTCATTAGAAAATTCGGGCACGGTGAAACGTCTTAAATTTCTTATTAGCATGATGGTGTGTTCATCGACAGTGTAAACATGAAATAAATCATGTTGCATCTGGCCTACTATTTTTTCAAAGACTGGAATATAGGCCGCTAGAACACCGTAGCGATTCATTCTGCGTAATTCATGAGTAATGCCGTGGCTTTGTTTGAAAAACTCAATAAATAAACTGCGGCAACGTATATCACTACGAAAATTGCTATTAATAAGATGGCGGTGTGAGCGGATCAGCCGAATTGTATTTGCCCGCACGCCTTTTAATTCCGGGTTTTGTGCCAGCAATAAAAAAACTTCGAGTAGCGCAAAAGGGTAAGACTTAAAAACAGAATCAAAGGTGACTTCTAAATAACCTTTAATGGATTGAAAGCGGTTGTTGATAGGTTTTGGTTTGCTGGTTTTTTTTGCAAGTAATATTTCCTCTTCAAAAAGCTGTAATAGCATTTCATTCAGACGACTTAAGTCCATTACAGTGCGATAGTATTGCTTCATAAACAGTTCAACGGCCAGGTTGTTACGTGTGTCTGTATAGCCAAACAGTTTTGCCAGTTTGCGCTGGTGGTCAAATAGCAAACGATCTTCGCGTCGATTATTGATTAAGTGCAGGCCATAGCGAACCCGCCACAAGAAGGCCTGGCCATTATGCAAGTCACTATATTCATCCTGGGTAAGAAAGCCATGCTGCACAAGCTGTTCCAGCGTTTCGACATTGAAATGGCGTTTGGCAACCCAACCAATCATTTGTATGTCACGTAATCCACCGGGGCTTTCTTTTATGTTTGGTTCGAGGTTGTAAGCTGATTCGTTATAGCGTTCGTGTCTTTTTATTTGCTCGTCAAGTTTGGCGCGAAAAAATTTATCACTTGGCCATATTTTTTTTGGTGAGCACTTTGTTTTTTGTTCGTCAAATAATTTTTTCGAACCGATGAGTAAGCGGGATTCCTGAATATTAGTGGCAACCGTAATATCATTTTTTGCTTCAGCTACACACTCTTTTACAGTTCGAACGCTATGGCCGACCTCAAGGCCAATGTCCCATAAAAAAGTAAAAAATTGACTAATAGATTCGTTGAGTTCTTTTTTTGGTTTTTTTATAAGTAATAACAGGTCAACATCGGATGCTGGGTGTAATTCACCACGGCCATAGCCACCAACGGCAACCAGCGCCAGATCTTGTTGTTTGTCGTCAAAAAAAAGTGGCCAGGTTAGAGAAAGTAATTTATCGGTTAATGCAGCATGTAAGTAGATAAGTTCAGTTGCTGCACGCCCTGAGTTAAAGCGTTCGGTTAAAATATTAAGGTAGTGTTTTCGTTGTTGTTTGAAAACCGGAATGGGATTGTTTTTTGATTGTAATTGCTGTTGCAGCGCGGCTTCATCAAATAAATCTTTTTCGATTTGAATATGCTGCATTTAAAAACTTTCCTCTTCGCGTTGGGTTAAAATTTCATGGCCGGTTTCTGTTACAAGAATGGTATGCTCCCATTGTGCGGAGAGCGAGTGGTCTTTAGTGACAACTGTCCAGCCGTCTTTTAGTAATTTTACATTACGTTTGCCTACATTGATCATCGGCTCGATAGTAAAAATCATCCCTGGTTCCAGCGTGATCCCCGTACCCGCTTTGCCATAGTGTAAGACTTGAGGATCTTCGTGAAACTTAGCGCCGATACCGTGGCCACAATATTCGCGTACAACAGAATAATTACTGGATTCTGCGTGGTTTTGAATGGCATGGCCAATATCACCGAGATGGATGCCGGGTTTAACTAAGTCAATGCCTATGCACATGCATTCGTAAGCCACTTTGGCCAGCCGTTTGGCGATAATGCTGGGTTCACCGACAAAAAACATTTTGCTGGTGTCGCCATGGTATAAATCTTTGATTACGGTGATGTCAATATTAATCATATCGCCTTTTTTCAAATGCTTTTCGTTTGGGATGCCATGACAAATAACATGGTTGACCGAAGTGCAAATGGATTTAGGAAAGCCATGGTAATCCAGTGGGGCGGGGATGGCTTTTTGGGTATTAACGATGTAGTCATGGCATAGCGCATCGAGCTCATTGGTGGTGATACCGGGTTTTATATGTGGTTCGATGTATTCCAGCACATCGGCGGCTAATTTACCGGCAATGCGCATCTTTTCTATTTCTTCGGGGGTTTTAATAATTGCGGCCATAAGTTTGGTCTAAGTCCATAAATTCTGTAAGGTTGTAACTGATTGATTCAGTAAGAAAATCAATAATATACCAGTTGTTCGTTGTTGTCGTTAGATAATTATGGTATAAAGCGCGTGCTTTTAAAGCAAAACGAATGCTCGTTAAGAGTAAATTTACACGTACCGCCAATACGTTGTCTCGGGTGCCCTCACAATAGGGTTGAGATAATGGGTGATACGGAAGACTAAACCCTGTTAGGAGAATACAAATGTCTGATGTTTCTATGCGTCAAATGCTGGAAGCGGGTGTCCATTTTGGCCACCAAACACGCTTCTGGAACCCCAAAATGGCCCCCTTTATCTTTGGGGATCGTAATAAAATCCATATTCTGAATTTAGAAAAATCATTGCCTATGTTTGATGATGCAATGAACTTTATTTCTAAGCTTGTTGCCAACCGTGGTCGTGTTATGTTCGTTGGAACGAAGCGCGCGGCACAAAAAATTGTGCGTGAAGAGGCTAGTCGTTGTGGCATGCCTTATGTTGATCACCGTTGGTTAGGTGGCATGCTCACTAACTTTAAAACAGTGAAACAATCTATTAAGCGTTTGAAAGACCTGGAAGCCATGGAAACGGATGGGCGCTTTGCTAAATTCAGCAAAAAAGAAACGCTAACGATGACCCGCGAAATGACTAAACTCGATCGTAGTTTAGGCGGTATTAAAAACATGAATGGTTTGCCTGATGCTTTATTCGTTATTGATGTTGGCCATGAAAAAATTGCCATTGCTGAAGCTAAAAAATTAGGTATTCCTGTTATTGGTGTTGTGGATTCAAATAACTCACCAGATGGCGTAGATTATGTTATCCCAGGTAATGACGATGCGATCCGTGCGATTACCTTGTATGCACAAGGTGTTGCTCGCGCTATTTTACTTGGTCAGGAATCTTTAGCGAAAAATCCAGGCAAAGCTGCGGAAGACAAAGCTGACGACAAAAAAGTAGCAAAGAAGAAAGCAGCAAAGAAAAAAGTTGTTGCGAAAAAGAAAGTAACTAAAAAATCTGCAGAGAAGTCTGACGATAAAGCTGAAGAAAAAACAGACTCAGCAGAGAAAGCTGAAGAGTCTAAAGCTGCATCAGAATAAAACTATGCTGAAAAGTTGAAGGGGGCCGATGCCCCCTTTTTCTGTATATGCGGGTTTGAGTATTTACTTACATATAGTTTAGCAATAGCAATTTTTTAAGCGTGAGTTCAAAGAATTTAAGAGGGCATGAAAATGGCAATTACAGCAGCACTGGTAAAAGAATTACGTGAACGCTCGGGTGCGGGCATGATGGAATGTAAAAAAGCATTGGTAGAAACCGATGGTGATATTGAAGCAGCAATTGAATTAATGCGTAAGTCAGGTCAGGCTAAAGCAGATAAAAAAGCTGGCCGTGTTGCAGCAGAAGGTTTAATTGCAATTAAAACAACAGACGATGCAAAAGCAGTAGCGATAGCAGAAGTGAACTGTGAAACAGACTTTGTTGCAAAAGAAGCGGCTTTTATTGAATTTGTGGATAATGTTGCTGCCCGGGTGTTAGCTGATAAGCCTGATAGTGTTGAAGCTTTAAGTGCAATGGCTGTGATCGATGGCGGTAGTAGCATTAATGAAACACGCAGCGAACTGATTAATAAAATTGGTGAGAATATGTCAGTACGTCGTTTTGAACGTATTGATGCAACGGGTAGTATTTCCAGCTACAAACACGGTGTTCGTATTGCGGTTGTTGTGGATATTGAAAACGGTGATGATGCACTGGGTAAAGATATTGCCATGCACATTGCTGCAAGCCGGCCAAGCTGTATTTCAGAGCAGGATGTTGACCAGGCTTTATTACAAAAAGAACGTGATATTTTTGTTGCACAGGCAGCAGAAAGCGGCAAGCCCGAAAATATCATTGAGAAAATGGTAGAAGGTCGTATCAAAAAGTATTTAAAAGAAATTACACTGATGGGCCAGCCCTTTGTAAAAGATCCCGACCAGACAATTGAGCAGTTATTAAAGTCAAAAGGTGCAACTATTCATCGCTTTGTACGTTACGAAGTGGGTGAAGGGATTGAGAAGAAAGTTGAGAATTTTGCGGATGAGGTGGCAGCCCAAATTGGTTCTTAACTGCCTTGTACTCGAGCTTCTCAGCCTCCGCACAAGAGTATACTAAATGATAACAGTGAGATAGCATGGCAACAAAATATAAACGAATACTTTTAAAACTCAGTGGTGAAGCACTGATGGGTGAACAGAACTTTGGCATCGATCCCAAAGTTCTTGACCGTGTTGGAGCTGAAATTAAAGAGCTGATTGCTCATAAGATAGAAGTTGCGTTAGTCATTGGTGGCGGCAATATCTTTCGAGGTATGAGCCTGGCTGCATCGGGTATGAATCGTACTACGGGTGATCACATGGGCATGCTGGCGACGGTTATTAATGCGCTGGCACTACAGGATGCCATTGAACACCAGGGCTTACAGGTGCGTGTTATGTCTGCATTGGCGATTAACCAGGTTTGTGAAGATTATATTCGCCGTCGTGCTGTGCGCCATTTAGAAAAGGGCCGAGTTGTGATTTTTGCTGCAGGTACCGGTAATCCGTTTTTTACTACAGACACCGCTGCAAGTTTACGTGGTACTGAAATTGATGCCGATATTGTATTAAAAGGTACCCGTGTTGATGGCATTTATACGGCTGATCCAGAAAAAGATTCCAGCGCAACAATGTATGAAAAATTAGGATATGATCAGGTTATTGAAGAAAAACTGGCGGTAATGGATACCACTGCGATGGTGTTATGTCGTGATAACAAAATTCCAATTAGGGTTTTTAATATGAATAAACCCGGGCTGATGCTGAAAATAGCACTTGGTGAATCATTTGGAACATTAGTCGAATAATCAAATAACGAACTTTTATTAAAGCATAGGTGTGCAATGTTAAATGAACTGAAAAAAGATGCGGATACACGAATGGGTAAAAGTGTTGATTCACTAAAAGGTGAATTAACAAAGATACGTACAGGACGAGCACATCCCAGCATTTTAGAACATGTGATGGTTGATTACTATGGCGCACCTACGCCATTAAATCAGGTTGCGTCAATTTCTATTGCTGACTCCAGAATGTTAAACGTGGCTGCGTTCGACAAAACCATGGTGCAAGCGGTTGAAAAGGCGATTATGACTTCAGATTTGGGTTTAAACCCATCTTCAGCGGGTGATGTAATTCGTGTTCCATTACCTCCATTAACAGAAGAGCGTCGTAAAGATCTAATTAAAGTTGTGCGTCATGAAGGTGAACAGGCAAAAATTGCGATTCGTAATATTCGTCGTGATGTTCTTGGCGATGTAAAGTCACTGGTTAAAGAAAAAGATGCAACGGAAGATGATGAACGAAAATTTCAGGATGACATACAAAAAACTACTGATAAATATGTGGCGTTAATTGATGAAACGCTTAAAGAAAAAGAAAAAGATTTAATGGAAATATAGAAGCTTAATCTTAAATTAAAGTGCAAGAGTAACGAAGATGTCGCCTGAGCCATTAACTATCGAAGGTGTAGAACCAGAAAAATATCCACGGCACATTGTTGTTATTTTAGATGGTAATGGGCGTTGGGCTGAACAACGTCACTCTCCACGTATTGTAGGGCACCGGGCTGGCGTTGAAACGGTTCGCAAGGTTGTGCAGGATTGTTCTCGCTTAAAGATACAAGCACTGACAGTTTTTGCTTTTTCGAGCGAAAACTGGCGGCGGCCAGAAAAAGAAGTTGGATTTTTAATGGAGCTGTTTTTAACCGCTTTAAACAAAGAAGTTAAAAAACTACACGAAAATAATATTAAAATTCAATTTATTGGTGACATATCCGCGTTTAATGACAAGCTTCAAAAACGCATGAGCGATTCTGAGATTCTAACAAAAAATAATACTGGTTTAGCATTAAATATTGCGGTTAATTACGGCGGGCAATGGGATATTACCCAGGCGGTACAGAAAATAGCTGTGCAGATTGAAAATAATAAATTAACCAGTAGCGATATCACAACCGAAACTATTAAGCATAATGTCTGTCTTAGTGACTTACCGGAACCAGATTTATTTATTCGTACTGGTGGTGAGCAACGTATTAGCAACTTCTTAATCTGGCAGCTTGCATATACAGAGCTGTATTTTACCGATTTACTCTGGCCTGACTTTAACCGAAATGAATTATTCGCAGCGATAAAAACATTTGCAAATCGTCAACGACGTTTTGGCCAAACGAGTGCGCAAGTTGAGACAGACATACAAGTCGATGCAACAGGAACGAATAAATAGCAATGCTTAAACTACGTATTATTACTTCGCTAGCCTTAGCGCCTCTTGTTGTCTGGGGTGTATTTAGCTTGCCTGCATTTTATTTTGCAGTTTCGATTTTAATTGTTGTTGGTCTGGCGAGTTGGGAATGGGCGCATTTATCAGGTATTGCGAATGCACCCTCAAAAACTATTTATGCCATTGCTGCGGTTGCATCTCTGGTGCTGTTGGTTTGGTATTTGGAAATTAACCACAATGACTTTTATATTCTATTATATATTAGTATCCTTTGGTGGTTGTACCGTGTTGTTAGGGTATTGGTTTTCAGAAGCCCGATATCGTCAGCGGTGTCTACTGCTGGCAAGTTGAGTCTGGCTACCGCTTTAAGTGGCATCGTCGCATTGGTTATTCCTTTTTATGCCATTATTTATTTGCGTGATATCTATTCGTTTCATGGTTATTTATTTTACCTGGTAATGCTTATATGGAGCGTGGATGTTTTTGCTTATTTCTTTGGTAAGTATTTGGGTAAGAATAAATTAGCACCGCATGTGAGTCCTGGAAAAACATGGGAAGGTGTGTACGGTGCACTGGTTGCCACCTTGTTCGCTTCAGTTATCGGTGCGTTTTCGTTTGGTTTTACTTTGAATGAAGGTATTATTTTCTTTGCCTTGAGCTTTTTAGTTGTTGTTATTTCAATTTTCGGCGACTTATCTGAAAGCCTGTATAAACGTCAAAACGCAATTAAGGACAGTGGCAATCTGTTGCCTGGGCACGGTGGCATGTTAGATAGAGTAGACAGCTTATCTGCCGCCGCACCTTTTTATGTTACCGGCTTATCCGTGTTAGGTTTTCTAAAATGATTGGCGTAACTATTTTGGGGGCAACCGGTTCAATCGGTACCAGTACGCTTGATGTACTTAGTCGAAATAAAGATAAGTTTAATATTATTGCTTTAACGGCTAACTCGAATGTCGATAAACTTTTTTCACAGTGTGAAAAGTTTAAACCTTTGTATGCAGTGGTTGTAAATGCAGAGGCTGCCGATAAATTAAAAGTAAAGTTAAAATCGGTGTCTCTTGATATTCAGGTTTTATCCGGTGTTGAAAACCTGGATTATGTGGCCAGTTTAAATGAAACAGATTATGTTGTCGCTGCGATTGTAGGTGCCGCTGGCTTGTCATCTTCTCTCGCGGCTGCAAAAGCCAGTAAACGTATTTTGTTAGCCAACAAAGAAACACTGGTTATGAGTGGCCAGTTGTTTATGGATGAAGTTGCGAGAAATAAGGCAACACTTTTGCCGGTCGATAGTGAGCATAATGCCATTTATCAATGCCTGCAAAGTTTCAATGGCAGCCAGGGGTTGTCAGATGAAGTTCGTAAAATATACCTAACCGCATCTGGCGGGCCATTCCGAAAAACGGATTTAAAATTACTGGATTCAGTAACACCAGAACAGGCATGCGCACACCCTAACTGGTCTATGGGGCGAAAAATTTCAGTTGATTCTGCCACTATGATGAATAAAGGACTGGAGTTGATCGAGGCGTGCTGGCTGTTTGCTGCTAAAGTTGATGACGTACAAATTGCGATTCACCCGCAAAGTATTATTCATTCCATGGTTGAGTTTATTGATGGCTCGGTCATGGCGCAACTTGGACAACCGGATATGCGAACACCCATTGCCTATGCATTGGCCTGGCCAGAACGTATTGAATCGGGTGTGCAAAGTCTGGATCTTTTTTCGATGTCCAGTCTTGAATTTGAAAAACCTGATCACGCGCGCTTCCCCTGTATCCAGCTTGCTGAAAATGCGATGCGACAAGGTGGTATTATGCCGGCGGTATTAAATGCAGCAAATGAAATTGCTGTGCAGGCATTTCTTGATAATGAAATTGCATTTATGGCGATTTCAGAAGTGGTAGAACGTGTTTTGGCACAAACGACTTACCATGAAGTAAACGATATTAAAAGGGCAGTAAATGCAGATTCAGATGCCCGACTGCTTGCATATGATGTTGTAAAATCAATGGCAACTGTTGGCCTGACAGGTAGTAAGAATCATGCTTGATATTTTATACAGTCTGTTATCCTTTATCGTTGCCATTACGATTCTTGTTGCTATTCATGAATATGGGCATTACTCGGTCGCGAAAATTTCAGGTGTAAAGATTCTTCGCTATTCAATTGGCTTTGGTAAGCCTTTATATAAGAAAACCTTTGGTAAGGACAAAACCGAGTTTGTGCTTGCGGCTATCCCGCTGGGTGGTTATGTTAAAATGCTGGATGAGCGTGAAGCTGAAGTACCGGCAGCTGATCTGGAGCGTGCTTTTAACCGCCAGCATGTTGCCAAACGTTTTGCGATTGTTTTTGCAGGGCCATTTTTTAATTTTATTTTTGCCGTTTTCGCCTATTGGTTAATGTTTGTGAATGGCACGCCAGGTATTGTTCCTGTAGTAGGTGATATTGTCAAAGACAGCCCGGCTGCGATTGTGGGCATGCGAAGCGGTGATACTATTGTTAGTATTAATGATACTGAAACCCCTATCTGGGATGTTGTTCTGAATGAGTTTGTGCCGGTCATTATCGGTAAATCGACAGCCAGAGTTGTTGTAAAAACAGAGTCCGGTACAAATACAGAATTGAATTTTGATTTTTCTTCAGTATCGGCCGATCTGGAGTCAGATAATATTTTAACTATTTTAGGCTTTAAGCCCTGGCGACCTGTTGCAACCGCTAAAATAGGCGGAGTGATTGCCGATTTCCCTGCAGAAAAAGCAGGTTTACAAAAGGGTGATGTTATTTTAAAGGTTAATGGTGTTCGTGTATCGACATGGCTTGAAATGGCGAAGCAAATTTCAGCTTACCCGAGTGCAGCAATTGATTTAACGGTTGAGTCGGCCGGCAGTGTGAAACAAGTTATTGTGAATACCAGAGAAGATACACGCAATGGTAAGGTTGTTGGTATTATTGGTATTACTAATGCCGCAGCTTATCCTGATGATATGAAAAAAAATTACAAGTACTCCGTTTTTCAGAGTATTCCGAAAGCTGTTGAGACTACCTGGGTTGCAACTGGAGGAACGTTGACTTTTTTATATAAAATGGCACTGGGTGAAGTTTCCGTCAGGAATATAAGCGGGCCGATTACGATTGCAAAATATGCGGGTTTATCTGCCGATGCAGGTTTAAGCAAGTTTTTAGGTTTTCTTGCGATTGTTAGTATTAGTTTAGGTGTTTTAAATTTGTTGCCGATCCCGATGTTAGATGGCGGTCATTTGTTTTATTATTTGATTGAAATAGTAAAGGGCAGCCCGGTAAGTGTTTCATTTGAAGCAGTAGGCCAACAAGTTGGAATAGTGTTACTTTTAATGTTAATGAGTCTGGCATTTTATAATGACTTTTTACGTTTATTTGGGTAGCTGGCAGGGTAATGGGTAAAGTTTTTAAAGGTTGTAATTGAATAATGCGTAAATTATTAGTTCCATTTTTATCGTTATGTGCTGTTAAAGCGTATGCTTTTGAGCCGTTTGTTGTACAGGATATTAAACTCGAAGGTCTGCAACGTATTTCCATTGGTACAGTTTTTAATTACCTACCTATTAAAGTAGGTGATGAAATAAATGATGATTTAACATCTGAAGCGATTAAAAAGTTATTTACAACCGGCTTTTTTAAGGATGTGAAAATAGAGCGCGAAGGAAATGTTCTGGTTGTTTTTGTTGCTGAACGACCTGCTATTGCTGATGTGAGTATTAGTGGTAATTCTGCTTTGCCAACAGAACAGCTTGAGCAAGCTTTAAAACAAATTGGCTTAAAAGTTGGTCATGTACTGGATCGATCAGTCGTTACAGTTATAGAACAGGAATTACAACGTCAGTATTATAGCCTGGGAAAGTATGCCGTAAAAATTGAAACAACCATAACACCGTTAGAACGTAACCGCGTTAATGTGGAAGTGAAAATAGCAGAAGGTGAGTCGGCAAATATTTACGCCTTTAATATTGTCGGTAATACTATTTTCTCTGACAAAAAATTGCTGAGCTTTATGGAACTAGGTGGAACTGGAATATTGGGTGGCCGCAAAGAATACTCTAAACAACATTTTGCTGCAGATTTGGAGATATTAAAATCCTATTATCAGGATCGTGGTTATATTAATTTTAGAATTAATTCTACACAGGTTTCATTAACACCGGATAAACAGGATGTTTATATTACGGTTAACGTAACTGAAGGTAATAAATACAAAATAAATAAAATAGCACTGTCGGGTACGTTGATTGCGACAGAAGATGAGTTAAGAAAATTAATTACCTTTAAAGAAGGGGATATTTTTTCACGAAAAGCAGCGAGCTTAAGTCGGACAAATATTAATGATCGTCTTTCTGAAGATGGTTATGCTTTTGCTAATGTTAATTTGTCGCCAACGATAGATGAAAAAAATAAAACAGTTGATCTTACATTCTTTGTTGATCCGGGACGCCGCGTTTATGTAAACCGAATAAATATTTACGGCAATATTAAAACAAAAGATGAAGTGATTCGTCGCGAAATACGCCAGATGGAAGGCGACTGGATGTCGACAAAAAGCATTGCTCAATCGAAAAAACGCTTAAATCGTTTGGGGTTCTTTGATGATATTACGGTTGAAACTCCTGCGGTAGAAAACACCAACGATCAGGTTGATGTGAATTATACAGTGAGTGAACGCTCAACAGGCAGCTTATCGGCGGGTTTGGGCTACAACGATACACAAGGTGCGATTATCAATTTCTCTATATCGCAAAATAATTTTGTGGGAACCGGTAATAAGGTTAGCGTTAGTATTAATAATAGTAGTGTTGTTCAAAATAATACACTTAGTTATACCAACCCCTATTACACTGAGGATGGTATAAGTCGTGGTTTTAATATTTACAAACGTAAATTTTCGGCTCTGGAAGCTTCTATTAGCAATTACAGTACCAACAGTTCTGGCATAGGTGTTAATTATGGTATTCCAATGAGTGAGTCAGACTCGCTTGGGCTGGGACTCTCTTATGATAATACAGAAATTATTGCCGGAACAACGGCGACACAGGAGCTTCTCGATTTTATTGCGGCAAGTGGAAGTTCTTATGCTAACTATAAGGCACGGCTTTCATGGTCTCATGACACGCGTAATAAAGCCATCTTTGCCAACCAGGGTAATCTTGCTTCAGCAGGGATTGATGTTACATTGCCGGGTAGCGATTTAGAGTATTATAAGCTCAGTTTACGCTATTTACAGTATTTCCCGATTGCAGAGAATGTGACATTGCTATTTAATACTCAACTAGGTTACGGCAAGGCATATGGTGGAACTCTATCACTTCCTCCGTTTGAAAATTATTATGCTGGCGGTAGTCGTTCTGTGCGTGGTTATGATTCAAACAGACTGGGGCCACGCGACCCTGCCACTAACAATCCTTTAGGGGGTAATAAGCGCGTTGTTACTAATTTAGAGTTAATATTGCCGAATCCTTTTGCTGAAAACAGCAAATCGATTCGCTTTAGTATCTTTTTAGATGCGGGTAATGTTTTTGCTGAGAATCAGAGCATTGATGTGGGAGAGTTACGTAGTTCGTTGGGCGCGGCGCTTATCTGGATAACGCCGGTGGGTCTGATGCGTTTTAGTTGGGCGAATACCTTGAATGATAAACCCGGAGATGATACAAAGTCATTTCAGTTTACACTTGGTTCGACATTTTAATAAGGATGCAGTTTGCGTAATTTAGCGATAATATTCAGTTTTTTAGCCTTTTTTGTAACCGGAACGGCCGTGTCAGCCGACACGGTTAAATTAGGTGTTGTTAATATAGGCTATGTTCTGAAGCATGCACCACAGGCCGCGGCAGCGCGCAAAAAACTGGAAACGGAATTTGCACCTCGTGAAACTAAAATTATAGCAATGGAGAAAAGATTAAAATCTCAAAGTGACAAACTGGCTAAAGATGGCACTATTATGAGCCCAGCCGGACGTAAGCAGCTGGAGCGGAAGATTTTAAATTTAAAACGTGATGTTAAGCGTGCAAAAGAAGAATTTACAGAAGACTTGAATATACGTCGAAATGAAGAACTAAACAAACTACAAAAAGTGGTTAATAGTGCAATTGAATCACTTGCCGAAGAAGAAAATTTTGATGTTATTTTTGGCGACAATGTGATGTATGCCAATAAACGTTCGAATATCACTAAAAAAGTTTTAGCGCAGTTGGCAAAAAGTCTTAAAAAAGCAAAATCAAAATAAAACACATTAATTAAGGTAACTCACACGTGGAATTTACGCTAGAAGAGCTGGCGAGACAGGTTGGCGGTGAAGTGAGTGGTAAACCTTCAACAGTGATTAACCGTGTTGCAACAATAAAAACGGCAGGTCATGGGCAAATTACATTTTTAGCATCAAAGTCCTTTCGTAAATTTATTAATAGCACGCAAGCTAGTGCAGTTATATTACAAAAAGATGATTTAACGCTTTGCCAGACAAATGCAATCGTGGTTGATAATCCACTGTTAGCTTACGCTCAAATTTCCGCATTACTTAATCCGCGCCCAGCGCTTAAAATGTCTATTCACCCAACTGCGGTGATCCATCCTGATGCCTCTGTGGATAAGCTTGTTTCAATTGGTGCATACACGGTGATTGAAGAAGGTGCAAAAGTTGCTGCAGGTTGTCAAATTGGTAGCCATTGTTTTATTGGTGAACAGGTTACTTTAGGTAAAGATGTTCAGTTGCACAGTAATGTCTGCATCCAGCAGCGCTGTGATATTGGTGACAGAACGATTATTCATCCGGGTGCTGTGATCGGCGCAGATGGCTTTGGCAATGCCAATCATCATGGTAAATGGGTGAAAATTCCACAATTGGGTGCCGTGACCATTGGGATGGATGTTGAGATTGGCGCAAATACCACGGTTGACTGTGGTGCCATTGAAAATACGATTATTGGTAATGGGGTTCGGTTAGATAATTTAATACAGATTGCCCATAATGTTGAAATAGGCGATCATACCGCGATTGCCGCAATGACAGCGGTTGCCGGTAGCACAATCATTGGTCAATATTGTATGATAGGGGGCACCGTTGCTATTTCGGGGCATATATCCATTGCTGATCGTGTTACCTTAACCGGCCGGACAACAGTACTGCAGTCGATTAAAGAATCGGGTGTGTATTCATCATGTGCGCCGCTAGTAGAAAACAGCAAGTGGCATAAGAATTATATTCAAATGAAAAAAATAGATGAGTTGGCTAAGCGAGTTAAACAATTAGAGAAACTTAGTTAATAGTCTAAAGTAAACAAGGGGCAGCAGGTTGGAACAACTTGATATTTACGAAATCTTACAACATTTACCGCATCGGTATCCTTTTTTATTAATTGATCGGGTAACCGAGTGTATTCCCGGTGAAAGCTTAATTGGTTACAAAAATGTTACTTATAATGAACCTTATTTTACGGGGCACTTTCCGCAACGGCCGGTTATGCCGGGGGTACTTATATTAGAAGCACTTGCACAGGCAACCGGGATCCTGGCATTCCGTACTCTGGGTCGTGTGCCAGATGAAAATTCTTTGTATTACTTTGTTGGCGTGGATAAAGCGCGCTTTAAGCGCCCGGTTGAACCTGGTGATCAATTACAGTTAAGCGTTAAATTTATCAAAGAAAAGCGAGGCATCTGGAAATTTGAAGGTGCTGCAACGGTTGATGATGAGATTGTTTGTTCTGCCGACTTAATGTGTGCTGAACGGGAAGTTGGATGACGATTGATTCAACGGCGCGTATTGATTCGAAAGCAAACATCGACTCCGATGTAACAATTGGTGCGTACACGGTTATTGGCTCTGGTGTTACCATTGAGTCAGGCTCAAAAATTGGGCCGCATGTTGTTATTAATGGTCCGACACACATCGGAAAAAATAATACCATTTTCCAGTTTGCTTCTGTTGGTGAAGTGCCGCAGGATAAAAAATTCCATGGTGAAGAGTCCAAGCTTGTTATTGGTAATGGCAATACGATCCGTGAATTTGTCACCATTAACCGTGGTACCGGTGAAGGCGGCGGTGTAACCAACATTGGTAATGATAATTGGTTAATGGCCTATATTCATATTGCGCATGATTGTCAGGTTGGGAATAATACTATTTTTTCAAATGGTGCATCATTAGCAGGGCATGCCATTGTTGATGATTATGCTATCCTGGGTGGCTTTACCTTAGTGCATCAATTTTGCCATATTGGAGAATATGCATTTTGTGGTATGGGCAGTGCCATCAGTAAAGATGTACCACCGTATATGATGATTAATGGCAACCCGGCGCATCCACATGGAATCAATTCGGAAGGTTTAAAACGCAGCAACTTCAGTAAAGACGCAATCAAAGCCATTAAAGAAGCCTATAAAATTATTTATCGTTTGAGTTTAACGGTGGATGCAGCAAGAGAAAAGCTAACCAAATTGGCTGAATCTGAGGATGCGGTTAGGCCTCTTATTCGGTTTATTGAAAATTCTCAACGTGGGATTGTTCGCTAAAGACTACTTTCTAACATTTCTAACGTTAGGTCACTAATTGATATATCAACAGGCGCATCGATTAATAGCTGATGTATCAGCCCAAGTTGTTCCCTTGTTTTTTTATTCTTGTCTTTATTATTCAGTAATTCTGAAAGTGCGTTTGCCATTTTTTTCGGGCTGGCATCTTTTTGAATAAATTCTTCGGCAATTAATTTATTGGCGACAATATTACACAAACCAATATAAGGGATTTTTATCATTCGTTTTACAATCAGGTAGGTTAACCAGGACACTTTATTAATAATAATGAGTGGTGTACCAATTAAAGAAATTTCCAGTGTGACCGTACCTGAAACAGTCACAATGGCATCACAGGCATTCATTACATTAAAGGCATCGTCTTTTATAATATGAATATCAAGATTGCTTTCAGATAAAAATGGAGTTAGATCCTGTTCGGTTAATGTGGATGCCAGAGGTAATAAAAATTCAAGTTGTGGGTTTTGCTGTTTTAAAATTTCTGCTGTTTGTAAAATAATAGGCAGCAGTCTTTTTATTTCACTTTTTCGGCTACCTGGGAATAACCCAAGTACAGGATGTGATGCTGGAATATTATTTTCTTTTAGAAATGCGTCCCGCTTACAGGTCGCTTTAACTTTATGGCTAAGTGGGTGGCCAACGTATTTGGCCGGTACATTATGTTTTAAGTAGAATTCTTTTTCGAAATTAAAGATAACCGCCATGGTGTCAACGCAGTTTCTTATTTTATTAACCCGACCCTGTCGCCAGGCCCATACTTGTGGGCTAATATAAAACAGCACCTTTATTCCGATATTTTTGGCATATTCTGCCAGTTTTAGATTGAACTCGGCATAATCGATTAATAATAATAAATCAGGTGGGGACGATTTTAATTGTTGCTTTAATTTATCTAGCGCGGCAAAAATTACTTTGCGATGGGCAATTACTTCCCATAAGCCAACCACGGCCAGTTCGGCTGCATCGATATGAATATCAACACCGGCTTCGCGCATGTTACTGCCACCCACGCCGTAAAATTTCACTGCGGGCTCTTTTTTATGTACCGCCGTAACAAGCCGCGCACCGTGTGCATCGCCAGAGGCTTCACCTGCAACAATAAGAACGGTTTTCATCAGAATTAAAAAACGCTATTAATGGTATCAATAATTTTTTGTTGGGTATTTTCAGGCATTTCCGGGTAAACAGGGAATGACAAACATTGCGCGCAAACCGATTCAGTAACTGGTAACTGAATATCTCTATAGTCTTCTTTAAATACATCCTGTTTGTGCAACGGAATAGGGTAGTAAACCGCCGAAGCAATTTCCTTTGCCGATAAAGCCGCTTGAATGGCATCGCGGTTATCCGTTAACACAGTATACTGATGGTAAACATGGTTGCCAATATTATCTTCAAATGGTGTTTGTATAGACTCATGCAGTTTGGTGGAATAGTTTTGCGCAACGCGGTAACGGCCGGCATTAAAAGTATCAATGTGTTTTAATTTAATTCTTAAAATAGTGGCTTGCAGTTCATCCAGTCGGCTATTAAAACCAATGACATGGTGGTGATAGCGTTCAAAACTGCCATGATTGCGTAAGGCAATAAGTTGGGTATGTATTTCATCACTGTTAGTGGTAACCAGTCCACCATCGCCATAGCAGCCCAGGTTTTTACTTGGGAAAAAACTATGGCAACCGGCTTCGGCAAATGAACCGGTTGTGGTTTTATTTATTTTAGCACCAAAGGATTGCGCACAATCTTCTATTACTTTTAACTTGTGCTTGTTAGCTATTTTCATAATGGCTGGCATGTTGGTAGGCTGGCCAAAGATATGTACGGGAATAATCGCTTTTGTTTTTGGTGTAATGGCCGCTTCAATTAAAGTCGGGTCGATGTTAAATGTTTTAGGGTCAATATCCACAAACACGGGTTTTGCGCCGACATAACAAATGGCTTCGGCAGTGGCGATAAAGGTAAAGGCACTGGTAATGACTTCATCACCAGCTTTAATACCGGCCGCAACCAGCGCAAGGTGCAGCGCATCGGTACCAGAAGCACAGCCAACGGCATATTTTGCACCTAAGTAGTCTGCAGCTTCTTTTTCAAAGTACTGCACGTTGGGACCAAGAATATATTGCGCATTGGCAACAGCATTTAGCACTTCGGTATCAATTTCTTCTTTTAAAGAAGCGTATTGCGTTTTTAAATCGACCATTGGGATCATAGTTTAAACCTTTGGATTTTATCTTTAAATTATTTTAGTAATGCTGTAATTTTATTAGCGGTGTCTAAAGCCCGCAAGCCATCTTCACCGGAAACAACGGGTACACTGCCGGTCTGTATAGTATTAATAAAAGATTCAATTTCGGCAAGCAGCGCATCGCCTTGTTCAAAGTTTTGGGTGTTTGATTCAATATCGGCAACGCCTGGGAACATTTCTTTATCTTTACTTTTTGTGTAAGTGGTGAGGGTTTTATTCTGGAAGTCCAGGTTAATGTAAGTGTCTTCCTGAACGATACGCATTTTGCGTTCACTCTTTAAGCTGGCACGGCTGGCGGTCACATTGGCGACACAACCATTTTCAAATTCAAGCCGCGCATTGGCAATGTCAATATCATTGGATAAGGCTTTAACGCCATTAGCTGAAATGGAAGTGACTTTGGAATGTACAATGTCCAGAATAATATCAATGTCATGAATCATTAAATCCAGTATCACACTCACATCGGCACCGCGCGGGTTATAAGGTGCGACCCGGTGTGATTCGATAAATAAGGGGGTGGTTAAAATATCATTGAGTGCCAGCATGGCGGGATTAAACCGTTCTAAATGCCCAACCTGCAAAATACGTTGGTTGGCTTTAGCTATATCAACAAGTTGTTGTGCTTGTTCTAATGTGGAGGTGATAGGTTTTTCAACTAAAACATCGGCGCCGTTTTCTAAAAAATCTTTTGCCACTTCAAAATGTAACTGGGTGGGCACAACAATACTCACGGCATCGACTTTACCAAGCAAGGATTTATAATCGGTGGTGTATTTACACTCTAAATCTTCGGCTATCAGTTTTGCGTTATCTTCATTGTTGTCACATACGGTAATCAGGTCACTGTGCTTGAGTGCGTGGTACTTTTGTGCGTGAAATTTGCCAAGGTAGCCGACGCCAATTACCGCCGTTTTAAGAGTTTTCATATTCTGATGAGCTTTAATGTTGAGTGATAAGATAAGACATTCATGATATTGTAACCTAATGAAAAGATAAGGGATATTACCGGAGCCACGATTCGCCCATGAATAATAAAGAAAGTCGGGATTTTAACATTAATCAGCACCAGGTTGCAGGGGTGGACGAAGTGGGTCGGGGGCCATTAGCCGGGCCGGTCGTGGCCGCAGCGGTGATTCTGGATCCCAACAATCCCATTAAAGGCTTAATGGATTCTAAGAAATTAACCGAGAAAAAGCGTGAGACTTTGGCCATCGAAATCAAGGAAAAAGCCTTATCTTGGGCTTTAGGGCGGGCAGAAGTCGAAGAAATCGACCAGATTAATATCTTACAGGCGAGTTTAGTCGCCATGTCTCGTGCGGTTGCTGGGTTAACCATGGTTCCTCAGCAAGTTTTGGTGGATGGTAATAAATGTCCAGATGTACCATGCCCAGTCGAGGCGATTATCAAAGGGGATTCTCTGGTTGAATCTATTAGTGCCGCCTCCATTATTGCCAAAGTGGCGCGTGACACTGAAATGGTGCAGCTCGATGCTGAATACCCGGGCTATGGGCTGGCGAAGCACAAAGGCTACCCGACGGCTATGCACCGTCAGGCTTTAATCGACCTCGGGGTGACCATTATCCATCGGCGTTCCTATAAGCCGGTTCGTGCCGTGCTCGAAATCTTAGGCTAGTTCTTCATCAGGCTAAGAGCATAGTTGTGTACTGTAATTGCACATGCCTGTAGCCTGGATACAGGTTCATCACACATCCTGATAAGCTATTAGCTAAACAGCTTACCGAGAAAGATACAAGCCTGGATGTAGCAACGCCAGGGCAAGATCATTATAAATTGAACTAAACACGAAATCACGGATCAGATCTCCAAACCCACCAAGGAGCTTGACCCAATGAGTGATTTCATGAGCCATTTCAATACCATACCCGATCCCCGCGTTGAACG
>JAJRZT010000031.1 GCA_024275115.1 Gammaproteobacteria bacterium | reverse complement strand
CATTCGCAATAACCGACAATCAATCGGCTGACCGACTACAAAAGGCTCGTCGATTACTTTTTAAAACCATTGATGAACGAAGAGTTAACCAAGCATGATGACTCTATCGTTCAGGCTCATTTCATTATTGGAAAATACTGCCAGGCCAGCCAGTACTCATGTAAGTATCAGCTTAGATTTAAACTAGCAACAACAAACCTGGCATCGCTGACATTTTCAACTGGCTGCACCGACATAATCCACTGTTTAATTGTATTTGTCGGGGGCAGTTTATACTAATATATAGTGCACACCCACGTACAATTCCATAACGCAATCTTAAACTAAATTGTGCATCGGATAAACCCAGCCCCGTTTCTGTTGCCGAGTCACCCTTAAAAACTACAAAAAATACAATGATTTGCCCTCGTTGGCTAAATAAAAGCATGCAAACCACAGCATAAACCGTTACACTACGTTTCCCTGCGGCATCCCGTCTGAAAATTGAGTCAGATTCTTGCCTACTCGGGCAGACTTGAGCCTCAAACACTCCCTATTATTTCTACTTAATTTTCAGGTAAAACCATAATGACAACCGACACGGTGACTGCGTTTAATCAATTAGCGCTGCAAAAATCTCTATTAGAAGCATTAGACGAAATCGGCTATGAAGCGCCGTCTCCCATTCAGGCCGAAACCATCCCTTTACTACTGGATCGTAAAGATATTATTGGGCAAGCGCAAACCGGTACTGGTAAAACGGCGGCATTCGCCCTACCGCTGCTCTCTAATCTCGACTTAAAACAAAAAGATCCACAGGTTTTAGTGCTCGCTCCCACGCGTGAATTAGCCATTCAGGTTGCTGAAGCTTTCCAGAAATATGCCTCTAAGATGAAAGGCTTCCACGTACTACCTGTATATGGCGGTGCAGATTACAGTGGCCAAATCCGCGCTTTAAAACGAGGGGTGCATGTTGTTGTTGGCACACCGGGGCGTGTTATGGATCATATGCGTAAAGGCACATTAAAGCTGGATACCTTGAAAGCATTAGTTTTAGATGAAGCCGATGAAATGCTTCGTATGGGATTTATTGATGATGTTGAATGGGTATTGGAAAAAACACCAGACGACCGGCAAATTGCATTGTTCTCAGCAACCATGCCATCACAGATCCGCCGCATCGCAACAAAATATCTGACTAACCCCGAACAAGTTACCATTAAAGTTAAAACCACAACAGCAGCTACCATTCGTCAGCGCTTCTGGCCGGTAAGTGGTTTGCATAAACTCGATGCGTTAACTCGAATCCTGGAAGCCGAAGAATTTGATGCGATGATTATTTTTGTTCGCACTAAAACAGCAACGGTGGAACTGACCGAAAAATTAGAAGCCCGAGGTTATTCAACTGGTGCTATTAACGGTGACATACAACAAAACCAACGTGAACGCACCATTCAAAATTTAAAAAATGGAAAAATTGACATCCTTGTTGCAACTGATGTTGCCGCACGTGGTCTGGATGTGCCGCGTATCAGTCACGTTGTGAATTACGATATTCCTTACGATACCGAAGCCTATGTACACCGTATAGGGCGAACAGGTCGCGCAGGCAAAAAAGGTGATGCTATTTTATTTGTCGCGCCTCGCGAAAAAGGCATGTTAAAATCAATCGAACGCGCAACCAAGCAGTCCATTGACATAATGGAGCTGCCATCAACAGAGTTGATTAATGACAATCGAGTTGCGCGTTTTAAACAGCGCATTACTGATACGCTTGCAACTGAAGGTCTGGAGTTTTATTCAAACTTAATCACACAATATCAGCAAGAACATAATATTCCTGCTGAGGAAATTGCAACCGCGCTTGCCAAACTGGTACAAGGCGACACGCCCTTCTTACTACAGAATAAACCCATAAAAAAATCTAAAGAACGCTGGGATAATAATGACCGCCCACAACGTGGCCGAGATCGTGGCCGCGATCGTGAACGAGGACGTCGTGATGCTGGCAAACGCCCTGAACGTTCATATCGAGATCGAGATGAATCGTCAAAACCTGAAGACGGCATGCAACGTTTTCGTATTGAAGTGGGTCATGACCATCAGGTAAAACCCGGAAACATTGTTGGAGCCATTGCAAATGAAGCCGGTATCGACAGCAAGTTTATAGGCCGAATTAATATAAGTGATAACTATAGCCTGGTTGATTTACCCAGCGACATTCCAAAAGAAGTTTTCAATGATCTAAAAAAAGTACGTGTAGCCGGCCAGAAATTAAATATTTCAGCATTAGCCGGTGGAGGAAACTCAGGGAGTAAAAGAGCCCCCACCATCCAAACTAAAGATAAAAAACCCAAGGATAAAAGACCTAAAAGTAAAGACAAGAAACCAAAGAATAAAAAACATAAGGACTCTGACGCTCAGCCTAAAAGCAAAAGTCACAATAAAGATGGAGTAAAAAAGAAAAAATTTGGTGACGACAAACCACGGAGAAAATTAAGCTTATAAGCGGTATAAATCTGCAATTATCTTCCTTAGCCGTCGCAACGACAAAAGTAGGTCATTGCGGACGACTAAATAAGATAATGCTTATGCAAGCCTGAGGTTAATTACAAATAAATATTTATCCAGAAAAAATTGATATAGATCATTGTTCAATTCATTATTTTGCTACACACTTTATAAAAAGCTGTAGTATGGGGTTGAGTTATGAAGCTACTCGAAAAACACCTGGTAGAAATAAAAAACAAATGGTTTATTGAAACACGCACGGGGTATGATGGGCCTTTTGATAGCAAGGATGAAGCAAAAGAATACCTACAGTTGCTAAAAGGCTGTGATGCAGCACGCTCTGAATTTGCAGGCTTAGAGTTCAGTCCTTTTTAAGTGCTAAATTCATCTATAAAAAAGTTATTCCGCTCTTAAAGCTTCGACAGGATCAAGACGTGCTGCACGTCGGGCCGGCAATACACCCGCCACCAGGCCAATAGTAATCGCCAAACCTTCTGCAAACATAACAAAAGTCCATGGTGTGTGCACCGGCAATGCAGGTAGCATGGCGTGAAGTAGCTGAGCCAAACCGACACCTAAAAGCAAACCGACTGCACCACCAATGGCAGAAAGCACAATTGCCTCGCCCAGAAAAAGTGATAGCACTTGTGTTTGCTTTGCACCAAGCGCGCGTAACAAACCAATTTCCGTTGTACGTTCATTTACACTTATCGTCATAATCGTAATAATGCCAATACCCCCCACTAATAACGAAATACTGCCAATGGCACCCACAGCAAAAGTGAGTACGTTTAAAATAGAACCCAGCACTTTCAGCATTTGTTCCTGCGTAGTAATAGTAACATCATCACGCCCATGCCTTGATTTAAGGATACGTTTAATACCGGCCACAACACGATCAACATTGGTCCCTTCCTTATATAAAATATCAATTTCCATCAAGCTGTCACGATTAAACAAATCAAGCCCGCGTGCAGCAGGAATGTAGACCGTGTCATCGAGATCAAAGCCTAGCACCTGTCCTTTGGCTTCCATGGTGCCAATAACCCGGTAGCGATCACCACCGATGCGAACACGCTGCCCCAAAGGGTTTGTGTTAGCAAACAGTTCCTGCTTTACTTTGTAGCCCAGCACCACAAAAGCACGGGGCGCAGTTGGATCATCATCGGGTAAAAATCGCCCCGCACCGACTTTCATGCTAAAGGTTTCAGGAAAGGCAGAGCCCACACCATAAACTGTAGTGCGACGCGTTCGACCATTACCTTCGACTTCTGCATTGCCTTGCACCAATGGTACAACCGATTTTGCAAATGAAAGTTGTTTTAACGCTTCAGCATCACTAATTGTTAATGGCCTTACGCTACCAAATACACCCATCGACATTCCGAATGTTGTAACCTTTCCAGGATTAATCCCAACCAGTGTCGTACCAAACTGGGTGAATTCTGATAAAACAAATTTGTACAACCCCTCCCCAATAGATGTCAGCAAAACGACAGCGGTAATCCCAATGGAAATTCCTAACATGGTTAAAAAGCTACGTAATTTATGTGCAAGCAGTGAAGTGCCAGTTAGTCGGATAAAGTCTTTAGTTAACATGGTTAATGTCTCATTAACGCATCGACAGGATTAAGTTGCGCTGCTTTTCGTGCTGGCAGCAAGCTAAACAATACACCAGTGACAAGGGCAACCAGTAATGATGCCACGATTGCCCAGGTTGGTGGATAAGCCGGTAAAACCGGAAAGGCATACCGTATTATCCAGCTCCCGGCCTGCCCTAAAGCAAAACCAGCAACAGCACCCAGTGAAGACAATAATACCGCTTCAATTAAAATTAACTTAAGAATTGCTTTACCGGAAGCGCCCAGTGATTTTAATAAACCAATTTCACTGGTGCGTTGTGATACCGTTACCAGCATTACGTTCATAATTAAAATGCCGGCAACCGCAAGGCTAATGGCAGCAATGCCCCCCACCGCATAAGTCAGTGCCGTTAAAATACGGTCAAAAGTTGCAAGCACCGCATCCTGCGTTATCACGGTAACATCCTCTTCCCCCTGATGACGATCACGTAGGGTATTTTTAATAAACGTCATTACTTTGGGGATAGCTTCACGTGTTTTTACTTCAACAAAAATCCGGAACAATGATGGCAGATTAAAAAGTGATTGCGCAGAGGCTACTGGAATAATAACACTGTCACTGACATCAATGCCAAGTGACTGCCCTTCTGAAGCCAGAATACCAATAACACGAAAACGCCGGTCACCAATGCGCAGCCATTTACCTACTGCAGCATGAGCACCAAATATTTCGTTGCGAATATTTATGCCAATTACGCACACAGATTTAGGGCGTTGCAGATCGGTATCAGGCAAAAACTTACCTTGTGACATTTCCCAGTGACGTAGTTTCAGAAACTGGGCGCTGGTTCCCTGTATACTGACTTCACGTTTACGTCCCTGCCATGAAATTTCGGCACCACCAATATTAAGTGGTGCAATACGCCGCACTTGTGGGTGGCGTGTTAGTGCCAGTGCATCGTCCAGCGTCAAGTCACGTTCAGTCACACCGAGCATGGTAGCAGGGTCACCGCCGCTGGTTTCACTACGACCTGGGATAACAATAATAAGATTGGTGCCAAGTGATGAAAATTCATTGGTTATATAGTTTCTTGCACCTTCACCCAGCGCCGTTAGAATTACAACTGAACCAACACCAATACTCATTGCAAGCAGCATCAAAAAGGTACGAACAGTATTGGCAGTCAGGGCATGCCATGAGAAATGAACCGCATCACGCAATAATAACATGACGGCTATCCTGCCTTGTTGTCCGTGTTATCAGATTCTATTCTGCCATCGAGCATACGAATGGAGCGTGTTGAGCGTGCACCCAATGCTTCGTCATGAGTAACAACAATTAAAGTAATACCGTGCTGATTAAGCTGTTCCAGTGTTTCAATCACATTTAATCCGGCTTTCTGGTCAAGGTTTCCGGTCGGTTCATCGGCAAGAAGAACGGAAGGTTCCATAATAGTGGCACGAGCAATGGCCACACGCTGGCGTTGCCCTCCGGATAACTGGGGTGGTTTATGCTGCGCGCGTTCCATTAAATTCATACTCTCCAGCGCATGGTTAACACGCTGTTTTCTGATTTCTTCGTCAACCCCGGCAAGCACCAACGGGAGTTCAATATTTTCGGCAGCCGTCAAACGTGGAATCAAATGGAATACCTGAAAGACAAAACCAATATTTTTGTTGCGGGTACTGGCCTGTCTGTCTTCATCCAGTTCAGTGACATCACCCCCGTTCAAATAATATTTGCCACTACTAGGTTGGTCTAACAAGCCCAGCAAATTAAGCAATGTTGATTTTCCGGAGCCGGACGGCCCCATCACTGAAACATATTCACCATCATTAATGATTATATTGATATCATCCAGTGCATGTACTATTTGGTCACCGACCTGAAAGTTACGGTGTATTTTTTCAAGTTTAATCATAATAAATACAAAGTCTATTTAGACTCAAGACGAACCAGTGCACCGTCAATGACGCCGTCACGGTCAATGGAAGTTACAACTTGTTCACCTTTTTTCAGCCCTTTGAGTATTTCAGTATACTTCCAGTTACTCAGGCCGATAGTGACCTGCTTTTTATAAATTGTTTTGTTATCGGCATCATAAATAAAAACTTTTTGCCCTTCGAGTAAAGATTCTGTAGGTATACGCACAACATTAGAATGGGAATTAATAATAATTTCAACGTCGGCACTGTAACCTGGCAACATATTCAATGCACTTTCCTCAAGAATAAAGTTAACTTCGATGTCAACTGTTCGTGCCTGTTTTTCCCTGTCTAATACATAAGGTGCAATACGCCTTACCTTGCCCTTAAAAAACTTTTTAGTGTAAGCGTCCAGTGAAATCCGTGCCGGCATTCCTGTTTTTATTTCAGGCGCATCAACCTCATCAATAGGGGCTAAAACATAAAGACAGGAATTATCGATAATATCAACAGCGGGGAGCGTGAGTACACCCACTGGTGATGGTGTCACAAACTCACCCAGCTCACCGGTAACCTCAGCAACAGTGCCATCAAAGGGGGCTTTTAATTGAGTGCGATCAAGTGCCGCTTTTGCAACCGCTAATCGTGAACGACTAACTTCGGTTAATGATTTTGCAGCCTGACAAGCCGCTTGTTTTGCCTGTGCTTCTCCAACGACCTGTTCAACACGCTCATCTGCGGCTAAGCCTTTTTTTTGTAACTTTGTCAGCCGCCCTGCTTCACGTTTAGCCACTCTGGCAATCACGCAAGCCTCTTTAACGCGTGACTGGCTGGATAAAATTTCACTTTTTGCTAACGCAACCTGAGCAACAAGGTCATCATTCCATATTTCAAGCAATACCTGCCCTTTTGTTACTTTGTCACCTTCACGAACCGGTAAACGCGCGATTTGCCCACCGATAGCGGGTGATAACCCTGCACGGCGGCAAGCTTTAAGTGTACCGGCACGTGTATTGGTTACAGTACGTTGTACTTCACCTTGTTCAACACTGGCAAGAATAACATCGACAGGTTTGGGGCGTTTTAGCCAACCCAGAAATAAAACAAAAAGAATAACAGAAATCGAAATAATGATAAGCATGCGACGATGTTTGTACATTATATACCCTCTGTTTATACCTTATATAACTATACTAAGAGTACTGCACTAAATATACATATTCATCACTACTTTTTTACATTACAGAATAAAGTGCCCTCCTAAATAACTGATCCTAATCCCTGACCATCTTATCCTTTCACAAGCTGGACTGACGTTCCTGGAAAAGGTGACACACTGACCATAAACGTATTAACGGCCGTCATGAGTTTATTCATTGTCGAATGCCGGTGATTTCTTGT
>JAJRZT010000030.1 GCA_024275115.1 Gammaproteobacteria bacterium | reverse complement strand
TTAGTTAAGGCATAGCGATAACGTCGACCAAGTGGATCATAAATATCTTCCAGGCAATCCACACAGACAGCAGCATCCGGTGTGACATTGGTTTGCATGGCATTGTGTTCACTTGCCGTTATGCTGAAATCTTTGGGTGCATCACCGACATGAAGAATGGCACGTTGAATATTATCGATGCGTGCCAGCGGCGGCACGTTGTTTTTTAGTTCGCTGATAAAATGATTAATTGTTTCACTGTTACCCCAGGCATTAATGACGACACCTTGTCCATCATTATAAACATTACCTTTTAATTGATCGGCATTAGCCAGGCGCCAAACGGTAGGCCTGAAACCGACGCCTTGAACAATGCCTGTTACCCGTATCGATTCGCCAACGATTGAGTCGTTGGTTTTAGCAACGTCACTGGATTGAATGTCTTGGGCTATGGTGCTCATGAGTAATGGTTTAGACCGCGAGCTTCCACAAACTAACGCGGTTATTACCTGAATCGGCAATGACAATGGTATCGCCCATGGTCTGTAAGCCGTATGGCCAACAAAAACTATCGGCACAGGCGGGTTGCCAGCGGTTATCGCCTTTATCGTGGAAGTTCGCTTGTCCGCTTAAGGCGCGGGCTTCGCTACCAGTGGCTAAATCATCGATGTGCCAGCCAACCAAACGAGAACTGGCAGTATCGGCAACCAGTAACCAGTCGTTTACAGCGGCGAGTGCATAAGGCATGTTTAATGTGTAAGAACGTGGCCAGTAAAGAGACTGGTTATGGTCAACTAAATCGACCGTGCTCTGACCGAGTACAAAATCACAGGCACTTCCATTATTTTCCGGAATGCCTTTCCAGACCATGATGCGATTGTTGCCAGCATCAGATACACATAGATGGCCTTGCCACATTGTTATACCGTGTGGCCAACGCATGCTCATTGCATTTGGATCATTACCGGCATTCTCATCACGGCTTTTAAAGTTAACTTGACCGAGTACAGTATCGGCAGCTTGGCCATTTTTGGTGGGTAAGCCTTTCCAGATTAAAACGCGCCGATTTTCTGAATCAGCAACGAACAAGTGGTCACCTTGCCAGGCGACACCGTAAGGCCAATGCATGGTGTTTGCTTCAGCGTGGTCTTTACCATGATTGGCTAGTTCACCGGTGAAATCGTTTTGTCCTAAAACAATGTCAGCGGGTACATTGTTATCTTCTGGCAAGGTTGTCCATATGAGTATGCGGTGGTTCCAAGCATCAGCAACGGCCATGCCGTCACGACAGGCGCAGATGCCAGTCGGGACATTAACCGAAGCTGCAGACACGTCAACTTTACCGTTGCGACCTTCCGAGTAAAAATCTTTCTGACCGATTACCCAGTCTGCAGGGGTGGTATCGTCTTCAGGTACTTTCTTCCAGCCAAGTAAACGATGATGTCCAGTATCGCAAATCCATAGCGGGCCATCATTGCCCATGATGGCACCACCACGTGGTCCAAAGCAGGTTTTTTCATCAGGTTTCACACCGGTCGTTACCATCGGTGGTATACGGTCACCACCGAGGATAGAAAAAGGTTCTGTAACCAGTAGTTCTTGATGCGGTACTTTCCTGGCTTTATCAACTCTAAGTGAAGGGTCGGGTACCACCTTCATGGTGATTTTTTTTACGGTAGGTTTTATGTCTTCCGGTGTTGCGCTCATGATAATTTTACTTCCACTTTGTCACCGATGACGCGAACCGCATGGGTGTGTAATTGTACTTCAGGCGCGGTTAAACATTCGCCCGTTTCCAGTGAGTATTCAAAACCGTGATGCGGACAGACAAGAATACCCTGATTGACTTCACCCATATCCAGAGGCATGCCCATATGCGCGCAAGAATTTTCATAGCAGGTAACTTTGTTATCGAAACGACTTAACAACACTTCATTGTCGCCAACGCTAGTGACTTTAATTTGCCCTTCGGGAATGGTGTCGATTTTGCAGACAAAAACCCAGCCAGCATCTTCGCTACGCGCAAACGGGCTAACAAAATCCACTCTGACACCATCAACTGGCGCGGCTGTGACACCGCCTTTGGCTTTTTTGATGGTGGTGATTTCCGGGCAGTATTCTTTAATGGCTTTTTCAACGCCTTCTGATAAGGTCAGTGCGGAAGCAGGGCAGCCATCACAAGCACCTAAAAGCCGAATGATCACGGTTTCAGGCGGTTTAATCTCAACCAGCTCAACATTGCCGCCATGGCTTTTAAGCGAAGGCCTTACCGTTTCTAGCGCATCCTCGACGCGTTCATGCAATGTGGCTTTAACGATCCCGTGATGTCTAAGAACAGCATAGACAATCTCATCAGCAACCGCTTCTTTTAAGATGGACAAGGCGGCAGGGTCTGTCTTTAATGCGCGAATTAAACGTGTAAAAGCTTCTTTGTTTAAGTCGTCGTGTGCCTTTTTTAAGGCTTGAAGAGTGTTACGCTGTTGCTCATCCCAATCGGCAACTAAAGACTCAAGTGACTGGATGTCTTTTAACAAAGAGTCCAGATTAACCTGGCTATCCTCACTTAAAACCGTGGCGGTAGCTGACATTGAAATTGCCCCGTTTATGCGTATTTCAAATCTTTGAATAGATAGGGCTGAATCGCACCTGAGACCAAGCTAGCCACGGTAATGGCTATCCAAAGTGCAATTCCGGATTTTGCCATAATAATGACAATGGCTGCCGCTATTATCATGCCAATGGCTGTTTGCCGAATAACATGTCCCATATCTTGAAATAGCTTTCCCTTGAAAAAGAGGACGATTGAATTTTTAAACATATCAAACATGGTTATTCCTCTATATAAATAATAAAATGATCAGTGCCAGTAATACGCCTGGTGCTGCGGCCATGGGCCCGAAAAAACTGCCCATCATTGCAGCCAGTTCATTGCCCATGTGCTTGCCGCCAACAATAATGCCGCCGACGGCACCACCAATTGCACCGACAAGCATAGCTATGATGTACCACAATATAATTGTGGTGAGCGTAATTTCTCCCGCCATTAATGAATTAAGTGTTGCGTCCATTTCATGTTCTCCTTAATAAATTATGAATAGTAGTGACGGGTTATTTTATTGGATTCGTGTTTCGCCAAAACCCTTGCCGCTCCGTGAGCCCGCGTGCCCTGTACCAATATCGGCATTGAGCTGCTGCAATGTTTCTTGGATCATATTTGCTTTTTCCCTGTCACCGTGTTTTACGAAGATATCATTGGCTTCTCTGTAATAATCGCGTGCTTCTCTTAAACGGTTGCGGTTGCCTTTTTCAGGGTTGTCTAGGTCGTCAGGAAGATTGCACAGGCAGTTTGCCTTGTTGCAAATAGTGTTGGCGTATTCGTAGGGTGTATCGTTGATAGTGCGTACCTTAAGTGCTTCGTCATAGGCTTCCAGAGCGCGCAGATTATTTTCTACTGCGTGACTGCTGGAGGCGTATTGCAACGCGTTACCTAAATTATTTTGTAACATAGCATACTCAGTGGGTTGGTCTATCAGTGTGATTATTTTCAGCGCTTCCTGAAATGATTGCACTGCCATGGCTTCACGCATTTTTGCACGCTCATCGCTCATGGGTATGGATAAATAAACCGTCGCCAGATTATTGTGTAGGATGGCATATTCAGTTGGGTAAGCGGCTTTGGTGAATACTTTTAACGCACGTTGATAGGCTTTAATTGACTCGGTAATGGGTACGGCATTTAAACCGGCGAGTGATTGCAGTACCAGTCCAAGGTTCATTTCTGCCTCAGCAGCTTCCTCAGGAGTACCTGACTGGTTTAATACGGGTAACGCAGTTTCAAATTCAGCTTGGGCTTTGTGTAAATAATCGGCACTGTCTCCGGGAATGGCCTGCAGTGCTGTGCCTTTTCGAGCATGTGTTCTGGCGGTAAGTAATATTTCGCTTTCAGGGCAAAGTTCAAGGGCTTTATCGTAGAGTGTGACTGCATTATGTAGCTGTTGGGGTGATTTTGGTTTTTGCTGCAGTCCGGTTGCAATCTGGATGAGTAAATCTACCTTCTCGCTGGCACTGATGCTCTCTTCTTCAATTGCTTTAAGTGCCTGATTGAACTCGTGTACAGGTAGGTTTTCTGCCACTTGACTGTCTCCTGTTGGTTGCATTTTCGGTCTTTAAGCTAAATACGATAGCCGAGCCGAGCGCGGGTGTCAAGATATGTTTCAAAATGCATATAAAGTATACAGTTAAAGATGTGTTGTTTGTTTTCATGAGCCATTGATTTGCAATATGCAAACAAAATATGCATACTGTAGGCCATGAATGGTGAATCCACGGTTATTATCTCTGGCTACACGGCAAAAGAAGCGATTGCATTGCATCGCTGCCTAAGCAAGCATTACGCCATCAATGCAGTTGATGATACCGAGGAAGTATTGCATTTACTCGATACTGAGGAAATTGATCTTTTGTTGTGCAAACACACGGCAGGGCAATTTGATGCGCTGGAGTTATTGCACAAGGCACGTATGGCACACCCCGAAACAGTACGCCTGCTTGCAGGGTCACTTTCCAAGGAAGAAACAACAAGGGCCACAGAAGAGGCGGCAATCTATCAGTTTGTGTCAGACGATTGGTCAGCTATTCAGATTGAGTTACTGGTTAACCGGGCACTGGAAAACAGGGAGTTATCTTATCGGCATCGTCACTTAAGTCGCGATCTAAAAATTGCTGAAGATGTTTTAAGGAAGCAACAAGCTGAAGAGCCGCATAAGGATGGTCACGGCCAATTTGAAAAGCTAGTTTATGGCAGTCCAAATATGGCTTCACTATGCAATCTTGCCAAAAAAGCTGCAATCACCAGTTTGCCGATACTTATACAAGGTGAGACAGGTACCGGCAAGGAATTAATGGCCAGAGGCATACACTACAATAGCAGTAGAAGCGAGCAGCCGTTATTGGTGCACAACTGTGGTGGCATGTCAGACGAATTATTGCATTCAGAACTATTTGGTCACAAGCGCGGTGCTTTTACTGGCGCGGTCAGTGATCGTATGGGGCTGTTTCCTGCCGCTGACGGCGGCACAGTTTTTCTCGATGAAATATCGGATGTTTCACCTACCTTTCAAGTGAGTTTGCTGCGCTTCCTGCAGGAGGGAGAGGTCAAGCCATTGGGCAGCGATAAAATTATCAAATGCGATGTGCGGATTATTGCGGCCTGCAATCAACCCTTAGATGTGCTGATAAGTAAGGGAAAATTCAGGCAGGACCTATATTACCGTTTGAATGGATTTCAATTGAATATAGCGCCACTGCGTCAACGGATAGAGGATATTGAAGTATTGACTTATTTCTTGGTTAAAAAATTTTCTACAGAAACCAATCGGGCTATTCTGGGTGTGTCGCCGGGAGTTTTGGAGCAATTTTCATTGTACGATTGGCCCGGCAATGTTCGTGAGCTGGAAAATGAAGCTAAGCGCATGATAGCGCTAACTGATAATGGTACATATATTACTGAAGAGACCTTGTCGCCGCATATAGCGACGTTAAAACCAAAGGTTAAATCAAAGAGCTTTGATTTTAATATTGAGGGCTTTACACTTAAAGAAAAAGTTGAAAAAATGGAATCGTCAATTATCACGGAAGCGCTTGAGAGGCTCCGGTGGAATAAGAGCAAAGCAGCAAAAGAACTCGGCTTATCTCGTGTAGGCTTGACTAACAAAATAAAGCGTTACCACCTTAATACACAAGCTTCTACGGGGTAGCAGCGTGTCAAGCTCAGATGATCAGATTGAAAATGGTCATGGTGCAGACGAGCAGTCACGCACAGTTATTCAGTTTCCGCAGTCGAAAACAAAACCGAAAACCAGTCAGCCTGAGCCGAAAGATTTAGGACTATCTAAATTGGCTCAAAAACTTCAATGCGCAACCGCCAGCCTGAAAGGTCACTGGTGCAGCCAATGCAAAGGCATCTGGTATGGCTGCGGCGGTGAGTGTGAATGTCCTATATGCGGTAACCGAAACGGATAGTTTTTTCGCACTCTGCAGCACTATTGGCCCCAAGTTTAGCCTTGTAGGCGCAAAGAAAGTTTTCAATTTTACATGCATACTTTCTATGTATTTGGGGGCTTAAAAGCCAATTGATAAAACTAACCCGTTGTTAAATATAGCTAATAATTTTTGGCATGAATATTGCTAATATTTGCATATCAACCATTAAACATGCGTTGGTTCAAAAAAATTATCTGGAGGATAACGATGGCTAATATTCTATGGTTGCAGGGTGGAGCTTGTTCTGGCAATACCATGTCTTTTCTAAATGCAGAGGAACCCAGTGCTTGCGATCTGGTCACAGATTTTGGTATGAATATACTTTGGCAGCCCTCATTAGGGGTTGAGCTGGGCGATGATGTTAAAAACATATTAACCAACTGTGTATCGGGTGAGACTAAGTTAGATATCTTTGTTTTTGAAGGTTCGGTGGTTAATGCACCGAATGGTACGGGTGAGTGGAATCGATTCTGTGGCCGACCGATGAAAGAATGGGTACGCGAGTTATGCGATGCTGCAGACTTTGTTGTTGCTCTAGGGGATTGCGCCACTTGGGGCGGTATTCCTGCTACGGCACCTAATCCTTCCGAGTCTGAAGGCCTACAATTTCTGAAACGCGCAAACGGCGGCTTCCTTGGTGCTGATTTCACCAGTAAAGCGGGTCTGCCCGTTATCAATATTCCAGGTTGTCCTGCGCACCCTGACTGGGTGACACAAATACTGGTTGCTATTGCAACGGGGCGTGCCGGTGACTTAGCGCTGGATGAGTTTCAACGTCCAAAAACGTTCTTCCAAAGTTTTACGCAAACCGGTTGCACTCGAAATATGCATTTTGCTTATAAAGTATCTACCACCGAATTTGGTCAGCGTAAAGGCTGTTTGTTTTATGACCTTGGGTGTAGAGGCCCAATGACACATTCGCCTTGTAACCGAATATTGTGGAACCGTGTTTCATCTAAAACACGCGCCGGTATGCCGTGCCTAGGCTGTACCGAACCAGAGTTTCCGTTTTTTGATTTAGCGCCGGGAACCGTATTTAAAACACAGACTGTGATGGGTGTGCCTAAAGATCTGCCAACAGGCGTAGATAAAAAAGGCTATATCAAGCTCACAGGTGCTGCTAAAGCTGCTATGCCAGCTTGGGCTGAACAAGACATATTCGTCGTTTAAAGGGGACACAAAAATGCCACAAGTACAAACATTAGACATCTCGCCAGTTGGTCGTGTTGAAGGCGATCTCGACGTTCGCGTCGATATTGAAGACGGTGTAGTAACCAATGCCTGGACCTCAGCAGAGTTATTCAGGGGTTTCGAAATTATTCTTAGGGATAAAGATCCGCAAGCAGGTTTGGTGGTAACACCACGTGCTTGCGGCATCTGTGGCGCATCACATTTAACCTGCGCTGCATGGGCATTGGATACGGCATGGGGAACAGAAGTACCGCGTAATGCTATTATTGCTCGTAATTTAGGTCAATTAGCAGAGAGTTTGCAAAGTCTCCCGCGTCATCATTATGGTTTATTCATGATCGACATGTGCAATAAAAACTATAAAGACAGTCCATATTATGAAGAAGCCGTTAAACGCTGGGCACCATTTACTGGTACCAATTATGAATTAGGCGTTACCATTTCGGGTCGCCCGGTAGAAATTTATGCGATGCTGGGTGGTCAGTGGCCACATTCCAGTTTTATGGTGCCTGGTGGCGTGATGTGCTCACCAACATTAACTGATGTCACTCGTTCATGGGGTATTCTTGAACATTTTCGCACCAACTGGATTGAGCCAATGTGGCTGGGTTGTTCACTGGAACGCTACGAAGAAATAAAGACCTATGATGACTTCATGGTATGGCTGGATGAAAAACCAGAGCATGCAAATTCTGATTTAGGCATGATGTGGCGTATGGGCTGTGATATTGGCCTAGATAAATACGGTAAAGGTTTGGATAAATTTGTTTCATGGGGTTATTTGCCACACGAAGAAAAATATAATAAGCCAACGATTGATAGCCGTAATCATTCTATCCAAATGCCAAGTGGCGTGTTTGATGGTGCTACGGGCATGCACAAACATATGGATCAGGCGATGACGCGTGAAGATGTGACGCATGCCTGGTATGACGAAGGCGGTGGTGCAAAACATCCGTTTGATCGTACAACTCAGCCAATATCCAATAATGAGCATGATTTTGAAAAAAATTATTCTTGGTCAACAGCAACTTTGCACGCAGAACATGGGCATTTAGAAGCAGGACCATTGGCACGTGAATTGATTTACGGCGGCAGTCATATGGAAGATTGGCAGCACAGCGATGGCCTTGTTTTAGACATGTACAAAAATATGGGCGGGGCAAATGTATTGCTTCGTCACTTCGCGCGTATGCATGAGGTAAAGTATATCTACCGTCAGATTGAGCGTTGTTTACGTGAATTACGACTGGATGAACCTTTCTACATTAAACCAAAAGAGCAAGATGGTCAGGGTTGGGGTGCTACCGAGGCGATTCGCGGTGCATTGTGTCACTGGATAGAGGTGGAGGGTGGAAAAATTAAAAATTATCAAATTATTGCACCAACGACTTGGAATGTTGGCCCACGCAGCGAATCTGAAGAGCGTGGCCCAATCGAAGAAGCACTGATTGGCACACCGATAGCGGATCCAAGTGATCCAGTTGAGGTGGGGCATGTGGCTCGCTCTTACGATTCATGTTTGGTATGTACCGTGCATGCGCATGATGCTAAAACAGGTGAAGAGTTGTCACGTTTTAAGACTTCTTAGTGGTTTTTTATTCTGGGGCTGTCAGTAGGCGTGTTGCTGACAGCTTTTAATTTTGATGGCTGAAATAAATTAATGAGGCACTATCGTGAGTAATTCTGATGATGCTCTGCGTGATCGTATTGGTCGTTTGATGGCGAATGGTTTGGAAACTAAAACCGAACCTTTTCCAGAAAATAACATTGAATTTGAAAAAGTACTTGATGAATTAAGAGAGCTGCCTAAAGATGCATTAGAAGAAAAGCTCGTAGTCTCTGGTTTTGTTGACAAGCCATACGGTGAAGACGAGCAACGTTGTCTTGAGTGTATGTATTATTTAGTGCATAGAAAATGGTGCGACCTACCAGAGTTGGCTGTACCCGTTGAAGCGGAATGGTGGTGCAGATTATGGAGAATTTAAGTCTAAATTGATATTGGTATGCCATTATGAGTGAAAATGAAGGCGAAAATATATCGCCTGAACAAGTAGCTACTGATCAAGCACTTCGAAAGAAACTTGAACACAAACTGGGGAGCGGTTTGGTAACCGAGGTTGAACCCCGCGCTTATAGTAGTAACGAAGTGAATGCCATCGTGGCAAGGCTACAGGCACTGGCTGAGAAGGATTACACTACTAAATTAATTACTGCAGGGTTTACATCAAAAGCTTATAACCCGAGTGATGATGATGACGATGAGCAAGCATGTGAAACTTGCATGTATTACCTAGTACACCGAAAGTTTTGTGAACTCCCCGAGCTGATGTTACCCGTTGAAGAAAGTTGGTCTTGCCGTCTCTGGCGTATATAGTACGTAGTCGAATTCACAAGAATGACTACTTCCACCCAATATATTATATCGCACACACATAACTGATAATGACTGATATGTTCCAAGAACAATTAAAAAAGACATTCGAGAGTGAACGCGACCTCGTTATCAAAGAATGCGGCAATAATAAAAATTCTTCTTCATTAAATACAGCCACCATTAATTTCTATGCGCGACTGGATGAAACAATTGCTGGTGCATCTACGCATATAGAACAAGGTGTTCATTGTAAAAAAAGTTGCTCCTACTGCTGCTACTTCCGGGTAGATGTCAGCGCCAATGAGATTTTTGCTATTAGTGATTGTATGCAGACCTCATTCACGAACGAGGAACTCAAACAGTTTGTCGAAAGAGCAAATGAAAATAAAAAACAAATATCGATGCTGTCTCAAGCGAAACGTATTGTCACCAATATAGCCTGCCCCTTGCTTGTAGATGACACTTGCAGTGTCTATGCTGTGCGTCCCTCCATGTGCAGAAAAATACATTCGATGAATGTAGAAGCATGCAAACATTCCTATGAAAATCCAGAAGACAGAAATGTTGAAAATGCAGAGCATCCAGTACTTTCGGCGATAACAATGACGATGCTGATTGCTGCTAGGGATGGATTTAGTTCTCATAATCTGGATGACACAGTATATGATCTCAGTGAAGTGCTCATTTTTGCGCTAGAAGATAGTAAGTATAAAAAAAGATGGCTCAATGGAAAGAAAGCATTTCCATGATATTGAATTGAATCAGTAGTAAGAATAATCGATGTTATCAATCATTGGTTGCGGTAATCCAAATCGGCAGGATGATGGAGTGGGTGTTTATGTGGCGCAAACACTTATTAGCCTATTAAATCAAAAGCCGAATATGAATGTTCAAGTGTTTGATGCAGGCACATCGGGTATGGATATTATGTTTCAAGCACGGGGCAGCGATGCATTAATCATTATTGATGCTAACCAGAGCAATTCCGAAGCCGGTACCATATTTCAGGTCCCTGGCATGGAATTGGAAAATATTCCTGAGCCGAGTTATAACTTACATGATTTCAGGTGGGACAATGCACTTTATGCAGGGCGACGTATCTATCAGGATGATTTTCCTAAGAACATAAATGTTTTTCTGATAGAGGCTGAGGGGCTCGATCTGGGAATAGGCCTATCGAATAAAGTGCAGAAATCTGCTGATCGCGTGATCGAGATAATATTAGAGCATATTAAAAAATATGTAAGCGGAAAATGATGCAGATAATCTTTAGGAACGGAAATCTATACTTAGATAGTGGTTTGTATGAGGCTTATTTTAAGTCAATAAATTCTGTGGTATTGCTGAAAAAAGAGTCCTTGTTCCTTTTAATGCCAGTTCAGCAAGCCGGTGGTGGCTTATTGCTTAAAATAAAAAATGCAAAGGGAGACCGAATTGTTCATGCTATCGAATTCTTTCAGCAGCACAATATTAAGATAGAAGAGGAAAGAATGTTGAATGTCGAGTGGAATTCGAAGCTTGCAGCACTAACTTTCTCTTTTGTATAATTACTCAATTTATTTTAGAGCAGTGATGTGTAATTCTCCCCATTTTTTAATGGGGAGTTGAAGTAGATTTATTCGGCTTGTGCCAACTGCTTTTAGGGATGATTAGCGCACTCCTGTTTTCTTTCTTTATAGAGCGTGGGGGATAAGCCGTTGACATCTTACGTGTAATATATGTACTCTACCCCGTGCCCAGATTCACCGTCTCGGGCGCTCCACCTTGGCTTTAATACGTACCTTTTTCAAGCCAGCTGGTTTACCAGTAATCCTTACCAATCTGACTTTGGGGAAATATAAATGAGTGACTCAACAAGCATAGAAAGTGTAGATTATGGACCTTTGGCGGCCTTAGTTGGCATCTGGAAAGGCGATAAAGGCGTTGATAAAGCGCCGGAGCCTGATGGAGAAGAAAAAAATCTATACTATGAAACTATTTTATTTGAAGCGATAGGTGATGTCACCAACGCGGAGTCGCA
>JAJRZT010000029.1 GCA_024275115.1 Gammaproteobacteria bacterium | reverse complement strand
GCATCCTGTACGGATTTAGCGGCAAAGGCACTTTTAGGCCATGCGGCTAAAACAGCGCTCGGGCTTAATAAACCTGCACCTATCGCCACTGCGACGGTTGTGCTTGCCAGGCTGCCTTTTAAAAAGGTTCTGCGTTGCATAATTATTTTCCTCGTTGTTGTTTTCTTACATCTATTGCAGGGATTAGGCCACATTAATATATTTCTTTAATATCAGTTAGTTGTATAAAATTGAGGATTATGGAAGTAGTAACATCGTGCAAATTGCATGATTAATATTGCAATTTGCATGATATTACTGCTGGTAGCCCTTTAGCTTACGCCACAACGTCGAGCTGTTAATGCCCAGGGTTTGTGCAGTTTGTTCTTTATTATTATTAAAATGTGCCAGCACCTTTAATATATAGCGCCGTTCCAGTTCATCCAGCTCGGGGAGATCGTTATCGAGCGCATCATCGGTGTTCGTTTCTGCCAAGTTTTGTACTTGCATCAGCGGCTGTTCGGCCAGTGCAATATGGCGTTCAACCAAATTCTGCAATTCACGCACATTGCCGGGCCAGGGGTAGTCAATCAGTTGTTGCATGGATGTGCTGTTAAACCCCGTTACATCGCGGTGGTAGCGGGCGGCATAAAGTTGAATAAAATACTGTAATAAAGCGGGGATGTCATCTTTGCGTTGTCGTAACCCGGGCATACGAAATTTAATGACATTTAAACGATGATAAAGATCATGGCGAAACTTGCCAGCCTGAACCAGCTCGTCAAGATTCTGGTTACTGGCAACAATAAAGCGCACATCAATATTAATGGGTTTTAAACCACCGACATGAACAATCTGGTTTTCCTGAATAACGCGTAATAATTTTGCCTGCATTGCGCTGGACATATTGCCGATTTCATCAAGGAAAACCGTGCCGCCTTTGGCGGTTTCAAGTAAGCCTTGTTTGGTGTTATTGGCGCCGGTGAAAGCACCTTTCTCGTAACCGAATAATTCACTTTCAAGCAAGGTATCGGTGAGTGCGCCGCAGTCGATCACAACATAGGGCGTGTCGACAAAATCACTTTCAGCATGAATGGCGCGTGCGGCAAGTTCTTTGCCGGTGCCCGATTCCCCTTCAATAATGACATGACAGCGAATATCCGCTATTTTTTTTATGATGCTAACAATGTCATGCATTGACTTAGACTGGCCAATTAAACCCTCTATGCTTTGGGTTTGTTTTAGTTGTTTTTTTAATAAAGTGTTTTCAATTTCAAGAGCGCGGTGTTGCAGTGTTTTATTAATCAGTAACAATAACTCATCCATATCAAACGGTTTTTTAAGAAAGTCGCTAGCACCTAAACGCAGTGCTTCAATGGCGTTATCAACATTGGCGTAGCCAGTTAAAATAATAAAGGGGATGTTTGCATCGAGTTTGCGAATTTCAGTGAGCAGTTCAATGCCGGTCATGCCGGGCATTTGCAGGTCACTGACAATTAAATCAATATTATTTGATTTTTTAAACGCATTTAAAGCATCAGTAGGTTGTTGGAAAATAGAACAGTTAATATCCGCATCGGCGCAAAAGCGTTGCATGAGTTCACCGGTTTTTGGGTCATCATCAACAAATAGAATGTGAGGTTGGCTGGCTGTAGGCATAAGTCTGTATTATAACGGTAAAATAATTTTAGCGATAACGCCATTATTATCTGTTCGGTTGCTGATTTTTAACTCGCCCTGATGATCCTGAATAATGCCAAGACTGATTGACAGGCCAAGTCCTGTGCCATGCCCCTGTTCCTTAGTGCTAAAGAAAGGGTCGAAAATTAGATCAAGGTTCTCGGATTTAATGCCGGTACCATTATCAATAATTGAGATTATTATTTTCCTGTCATTTATCTCAACATGAATATCAATGGCGGTATTTTTAGTAGAGGCATAAATCGCATTCAGTAGCAGGTTTACCAATACTTGTTGTAACTGGCTGCGATCGCCTTTTAGCTGTTGCTCGGCTAAGTCGGGTGCAAATTCAAGATTAAGTTGAATAAATTTTTCACTGGCCGACTGCTGTACCAACGCGATGCTGCTTTGTAGCCAGTCTTTAATATTAAACTCAGTAAAATGTGGCGGCACCTGGCGAGCAAAATTCATAATCCCCTTCACAATATCGGAGGCGCGTAGGGTTTCTTCGCGTAAAGATTGTAAGTCTGAAAGTAAGATTTGCGTATCCTGTTGTGCCATTTTTGGGTTGTTTTCAAGGTTGCGAATGGCGAGCTTGGCATAGGACAAAATATTGTTCAGCGGGTTATTTATTTCATGGCCAATGCCCGCAGCCATTTGTCCGATGCTGGCAAGCTTGCTACTTTGTAACATCATTTGTTGCGCTTTATCGCGATCCCTGTGTGCAACATCCAGGGTTTTGGTCATTTCATTAAAGGCTTTACCCAGATCTTTGATTTCATCAACACAGTGTTCGGTAAGTGCAATCTGGCTATAATCGCCCTGTGCATAATTTCTAAAGTTCAGTATGAGGTCTGAAAAGGCGCGGGTAACACGGCGTGCGCCGATTTGTGTCAGAATAAGGCCAATTAATAAAGTAATGCCAGCAACCGACCAGATAGTAAGACGGATTTTAGCGTAGGGCTGGTTAAGTCTTTCATCAGAGATGCTAAGAGCCATAATCCAGTTCACAAATTGACTGGGGTAAGGTGTTATTTCCATAAAGTATAAAGTGGTATTTGTTTTTGCAGACATTGCGGTCGACGCAAGAATATTTGTATCATTATGTTGCATCTGATCAAATAATAGTTTGTCGTCTGTGTTTTGTAAATATTTTGCATCTGGGCGGGCGTGAGCAAAGCGTAGCTTTTGTGCGTCATCAAAAAGAATCAGGCCATCTCGGCTTTTAATATCGGGGTTGGTTTCTGCAATAAGCAACAAGCCATCAAACGGCCGAATTGCATGGTTTAAAATTTTATCCAGATCTTCACCAAGAAGGGTCAAGCTGAGTGCACCCACCCATTTGTTTTGGTGATAAAGTGGAATAACATTATCCAGTAAACTTAAATGACTAAGCAAGGCCGATTGTACTTTGTTATGTGGCAATACCATGGTGCTAACTTCATCTTGTGGCAACTCACGTAATTGGGTAATAAATATCGGGTTATTGAGTTCCTGCTCAACATAAGAAAAGCCTTGCAGGTTGTCATAAACCGGTTGGCTACGCAGCTTATTACTGACTTTAACGACTGTATTGCCCTGGCTATCTAAAATTCGGATAAAAAAGGTACCGGGAATAATGGCCTGAAGGCCTTCAAAAAACTGGTTTACGGCATCAAGTTGCCTGTTAAAATTGTTCCCTATATTTTGCTGGCTGATATTATCGAGCGTGACTAAGAACTCATGAACAGCCGGTGCTTGCGCAAGGCCATAAGTGAGGGCGCGGTCGGCCGCCAGGCGGCGTTCAATTTCACTCGACAACATGGCCAGATGCTGGCTTACATTTTTGCGGGTGTCTTCTAAATAATTTGCCTGGCTGTAGTAAGTAGCGATTAATGCCAGTGCCGTTAAGGGTAGAACAAAGGCTAAAAAACCCCACAAAAAGATATTGGTCTGGATACGCATAGGGTTTAGTTTAGCGGTTGTTGTCGGCAGGTAAAAGGTTTTAAAGTGTGTGATTTGAGCAATGACGCGGTATACTTCAGTTTTTAACGCACGGTGATAACATAGTATTATGGTGGCAAAAATTTTACAGAATAAAGCAGGGCTAAATCGTGGCTATCAAACCGTTTTATGGGTGGTTTTTATTGCTGCGTTTACAGTTTCCTGTGGAAAAAAAGGGCCACTTTATATGCCTAAATCAACACCACAAGTTGAAGCAAAACCCGCAGCGGTAGATAAAGCAACAGCGGAAAAAAGTACCGATGTAAAAGACGCCGAGAAAAGTAAAGCTAAACAGAAATTAATAAAGTAGATTTAAGCATGGATTATTTTCAATATAAAAACGGGCAGATTTTTGCCGAAGATGTTGCCGTTGCCGATATTGTCAGTGAGCATGGCTCGCCCTGTTATATTTATTCACGTGCCACTTTCGAACGTCATTGGCGGGCATTTGATAACGCCCTTAAAGGTCACGAGCATTTAGTTTGTTACGCGGTTAAGGCGAATTCAAATTTAGGCGTTTTAAATATACTGGCTCGATTAGGCTCGGGTTTTGATATTGTTTCGGTGGGCGAACTCGAACGGGTGCTTACTGCGGGCGGTGACCCGAAAAAAGTGGTTTTTTCGGGTGTGGGCAAACGCGCCGATGAAATGCAGCGTGCGTTGGAAGTGGGAATTTACTGTTTTAACGTCGAATCGGAAGCGGAGTTAATGACTTTAAATTCGGTAGCAAAACAGTTAAATCTTCAAGCACCGGTATCGCTGCGGGTTAACCCCGATGTGGATGCAAAAACCCATCCTTATATATCAACCGGTTTAAAAGATAATAAATTTGGTATTGCCATTGAACACGCCGAAACGGTTTATTTAAAAGCGGCGAACTTGCCGAACATTCATGTGCAGGGTGTGGATTGCCATATTGGTTCGCAGCTAACTGATATGTCGCCTTTTGTTGATGCGCTAAAACGTGTGCTGGTGTTAGTCGATCGATTGCGGGCGCAGAATATTAATTTACAGCACATTGATTTAGGTGGTGGTTTGGGCATTCAGTACGATGACGAGCAGCCACCGTTGCCTGCCGATTATGCTAAAGCTATTGCGGATGTCCTGGGCGACCGACAATTTAAGTTATTGATTGAGCCGGGTCGTGCCGTTGCAGGTAATGCTGGTATTTTAGTGACCAAGGTTGAATATATTAAAGCTGCCGATGCGAATGTAAGCGGTGGTAAAAATTTCGCAATTGTGGATGCGGCAATGAATGACTTGATGCGCCCGGCACTTTATTCTGCATGGCAAAAAATTATACCAATTAATGAAATCTCTGACGCAGAAGAAAAGATTTATGACGTGGTTGGCCCTGTTTGTGAAACAGGTGATTTTCTGGGTAAAGAGCGGGCTTTGCGCATTAAAGCCGGTGATTATCTGGCCGTGCGTTCGTCCGGTGCATATGGCTTTACCATGAGTTCAAATTACAATACCCGTGAACGTGTGGCTGAAATAATAGTGGACGGCGACACAATGCATGTCGTCCGCCAGCGTGAAAAAATAGCAGACTTGTTTGTGGGTGAAAGCATTTTGCCTGACTAATCGTAATAAAATGAGAGACGAAATTTAACCGATAGAATGTGATGAATATTCAATTTTCAAAAATGCATGGGCTGGGTAATGACTTTGTTGTTATTGATGCTATATCGCAAACCATTAGCCTGGATGTAGCGCAAATTAAATTTATTGCAAACCGGCATTTTGGTATAGGCTGTGACCAGCTTTTGCTGGTTGAAAAAACACAACAAGCCGATGTTGATTTTCGCTACCGTATTTTTAATGCAGACGGTGGTGAAGTCGAGCAATGCGGCAATGGCGCGCGTTGCTTTGCACGTTTTGTGCGTGACAAAGGTTTAACCGATAAAAATAAAATTCGCGTTGAAACACAACGAGGCATTATTGAGCTTTATATTGATGATAAAGATACTGTGACGGTGGACATGGGTGCGCCCAATTTTTCACCGGCTGCATTACCGATGAACATAGAAACGCTAACGCGGATTGATAACGGTAAATACAGTTTAAATGTCAACCAGGACACGATTGAGTTTGGCGCGGTTTCGATGGGCAACCCGCATATTGTTTTGTTAGTAAATGAGGTGAATGTTACCGAGGTTGAACGCATTGGTTTTGCACTGGAGTCACATGCTATCTTCCCACAGCGGGTTAATGTTGGTTTTATGCAAGTTGTTGACCGACAAAATATTCGCTTACGCGTTTTTGAACGTGGTGTGGGTGAAACGAAAGCCTGTGGTACGGGTGCCTGTGCAGCCGTTGTGGTTGCACAACAATGGGGGTTACTGGATAACGATGTTCAGGTACAACTTCCCGGTGGCATTTTACAAATTCAACACAAAGAAAACGCAAATGTGTTATTGATTGGCGACGCTGTATTGGTTTTTGACGGCCAAATAAGCTTGTGACTTTTTATTCGTTTTGTATTAAAGTCTTTATATTATAAAGGTTAGGAAGCGCATATCAATGGCCGTTCAAAAGAAACCATTACCAAAGCAAGATAAAACCACCGAACACGATATTGTTCAGTACTTGCGTGACCATCCTGATTTTTTTGAACAACATCAGGGTTTATTAGCCGATATGATGTTAGCGCATGAAAGTGGTAGCGCAGTTTCTTTAATTGAGCGGCAGGTGTCCATTTTACGTGAGCAAAAAGACGATGCGCGCGTAAAACTGCATGCCCTGATTAATGTTGCAGAAAAAAACGAGCAACTTAATCAACGTTTTAATAGACTGATTCTAGCGTTACTCGATACCCAGTCGTTTGGCCAGGTTGTCGATTTTATTCAGCAGCGGCTGGTAAAAGATTTTGATGCACATCGTGTCTCGATACGTGTTTTAAAAGGTTCTCCGGTTTCTCAGCAGCAGATACCAGAATCAGCAAGTCGGGATCATTACAATCTGGAAGTTTTTGATAAAGTAATTGAAAACCGTAACCCGGTTTGTGGTCGCCTGCCCATGGATCAACTCGAGCAGTTATTTAACGACGACTATGAAAAAATTCGCTCAGCCGCTTTAATACCTTTAATAAAGGACGATAAAAGCGACTGCATCGGTTTACTTGCGATTGGCAGTACCGATAAAGACCGCTTTCGTGCAGATATGGGCACCTTGTTTTTGAGTCATTTAAGCAAGGTGTTAACCCGAGTTATTGAAAAGCACGTCGCTCGGTCTGTTTAAATGGCGCTTCTCGAACGAGAACAAATTAAAGATTATCTTAACGAACTGCAATGCCAACGCCGCTTATCCAAACACACACTTTCAAATTATCAGCGCGACCTGTCGGTTTTTTTTAAGTATTGCAATCAAAAGTATCCATCAGAAATAAATGACTGGAATGATGTTTTAGCGGCACATATACGTCATTATATTAGCAAGCGCCATCAACAGGGGTTGGCTCCTGCAAGCTTGCAGCGAAACTTGTCATCCATCCGTTCTTTTTTTAATTACTTATTAAAACTAAGCATTATAAAAAATAACCCAGCCACCGGGATTTCTACACCTCGCTCGGGTCGGCAGCTACCCAACGTTCTGGATGTGGACCAAACCTGTCGCTTAATGCAAATTCCAACTGACGGCGATATTTTTGCCATAAGAGACAAAGCGATACTCGAATTATTTTATTCGTCCGGGTTACGTTTATCGGAATTAGTGCAACTGGATATCAGCGATTATAAATCAACCGCATACTATGTGCGAGTTATGGGTAAAGGCGGTAAACAACGTGATGTGCCGGTTGGTAAGCAGGCACAACAGGCATTAAGTGCGTGGTTACTATGCAGAGATGAATTAGTGAAAATGAATTATTCAACGCAGGCACTATTTTTAGGTAAACAGGGTAAACGTATATCGCCGCGCACCATTCAAAAACGCATGAGTGAGTGGGCGGTTAAACAAGGTATTGATGTGCATGTGCACCCACATATGCTGCGCCATTCTTTTGCCAGCCATATTCTTGAATCCAGTGGTGACTTGCGCGCAGTGCAGGAATTACTTGGTCACAGTGATATTTCAACCACGCAAATTTATACACATTTAGATTTTCAGCATCTTGCCGAGGTCTATGATAAGGCGCATCCTCGCAGTAAAAAAAGCAACCGATCTTCGTCTAGAAATAAATAATAGTCATTATTTATGCAGTTAGTAGCCAGGATGAAATGAAATATAATCCGAAGGAAATGCAACAATACCTCCGAATTTCGTGGTACTACTAGCAACACCCTTACTGAACGACTAACCATTTGGGTCGCTTTTTATTTTTTTGGGATAAAACTATTTATTTTAAGTTTAATGGGAACCTTTTTGCTGCAGAGGTGTGTCTAGGGATATGGTAAAAATATTTAAAATGTCCCGGCGTCATCAATTTGAAGGCTTAATTCGCCCTCATCTTCGGGAGCTTTATTCCTATGCTTACCGGTTGTGTTGCAACCGAGAGCGAGCCGAGGACATTGTGCAGGATTTAGTGGTGCGCCTGTATCAGGGTAAATCACGTCTTGATCAAGTGGATAATCTGCGCCCATGGTTATATAAATCATTATTTCGCCAGTACCTCAATGACAAGCGCAGCGAGAGTCGTTCCCCATTTGGTTATATCGATGGAGCAGAGGAAGACATTGATGAGCTAGAGGATATGGGCGAAACCCCCGAGGCCTTAACTGCACGTCATTTGCAGCAGGCCAATTTAAAACAGGCTTTGCAATACTTACGTCCTGAATTTCGTGAAGTTCTTCTTATTCATGATTTAGAAGGTTTTAGTGTACAAGAGGCGGCGGATATTCTGGATGTCCCGCTGGGTACGGTTAAGTCAAGAGTACATCGCGCAAGAAATAATTTAAGAAAAATACTGATTCAGGGAACCGAATTGGTCGAATCGGTGTTTTCAGAGATAGAGGGCTAGAAAATGGAATGTAGACAAATACACAAAATGATAGATGAAGTGCTGAGTGGCACGGCATCGCATGTTCAGGTGCAGGTTGTTGAACAGCATATTACAGGATGCGAGCAATGCAATGAGCATCTGAGTGTATCGCGTGAATTGTCTCTAAACCTTCGTGCTATGGATATACCTGAACCCAGTGCCGACTTTGCAGAGCGTGTTTTTTCTGCACTTGATGAAGTGGAAACAAAAAAACCACGTCATTGGTTTGCGGCTGGATTTGGTAGTGCGATTGCGGCGAGTGTTATGTTCTGGTTTGTATTTTTCCAGATCGAACCGTTCCAGCAATCGAGCCCAGAGCAGGCTTTACAGGTAAGTGCCACGGTTGAAATGGTAACCAAAGAAGTGAAACGGGTGAGCCTGGTTTTTAATGCAGTCGAAGGCATTGACATGGCGACGATTAGTATTGAACTACCTGAACACGTGACACTTAAAGGTTATCCGACTCGCCGTATCATAAGCTGGAAAACAAGTTTAAAACCCGGGGTTAATCGTTTGAGTTTGCCACTCATTGCAGCTCGACCGATGCAGGGTGCTGTTGTGGCTAAGTTAACCCGAGGTAATCAAACACGTGCATTTAAAATTCAGTTACAGGCGAAAAATATAATCGTCGGTAGCCTTGAATTGAACAATGCGTAAGTTGTAACTTTTATGTATAGAAAATTAAGGAGTACGAAAATGAAACTATTAAAATCAATGATATTGATGTTATTTATGGGGTTGCCATTTAGTCTGGTGCAGGCGTCAACCAGCCTGGACGATGTGACTATGGATGTGGTTCATGACAATGATCCAAATGAAGTTGTGCATGAGATTAAATTACCTGATGATGCTGATCTTAAAGGTCGCGATGATGATGAAGATCACAAAAGCTCTAATGATGACCATGCCAGCGAAAAAGACAGCAGTGAACATGAAAATGAAGTTGAGAACGAAGTGGAAAATGAAGTCGATAACGAAGTAGAAAATGAAGTTGAGAATGAGGTGGAAAACGAAGTCGAGAATGAAGATGCTGTTCAAGATGCAACAAGTGACTAAATGTTTCATTAATATCAATTATTAGATGGTTGATTGCACCCCTGTTAAGCAGGGGTGTTTTTGTTTGCAAAGAAAAGTAGAATGTAAGTGGTGTTTCAGGGGAATTAGTGTTATTTACTTTTAAACAGGATGAGGATTTTTGAGTTATGGGTATAACAATATTGTTAAGTATGTTCCGAAAGTTAGTGTTCGGATTTTTTATTTTTATTTTATTTGTTAATACCAGTTACGCGGGTAATTTTGAAACGGGTATAAAATTATTTAAAGCCACTAAATACAAACAGGCGGTTAAGCAGTTTCATCGTGCTGAGGCTGCCGGCGTAAAGAAAACGTCGCTATATTATAATTTGGCGGTCAGTTATTTTAAATTAGCTAACTATAAAAAGGCTAAGAAATATTTTTTAATCACCAGTAAAGACGCAAAATTTGCTCAGCTTTCTCAATATAACCTGGGTTTGGTTGCATTAAAACAGAAGAAAAAGAAGCTAGCATTGAAACGCTTCTTGCGTGCATCAAGCACTGCGGGTGACCCGCGTATCACGGCCATTGCGAATAAACAAATTGATAAATTAAAGCTAGGTAAAGGAGTGCAAGCTGCTGATGGCGGCATGAGTGTTACCTATGGTAATGACAGTAATGTATTGCTGTTAACAGACGATTCGCCTTCTCGTAAAAGTGACAACTATATTGAAAGTTACCTCTATGGTGGTGTTCGTTTGGGTAATGCATACCGCTTGTCAGGTTCATGGTATCAGCGTAATTATAGTGTTGTTAATAGTGGTGATTACAGTGTATTGCAGGTGAAAGGTGACTATTTATTTGCTATTGGTGATTGGAAGGTTGAGCCGGGCGTTGCTTTTTCAAATAGCCAGTTTGGTTCACGTGATTACCTGGATACACTGGATTTAAACATTGTTGCAAAGCGTAGAATGGACGCAGGCCGGGTAGTATTACGCTATCGCTATAGTGATATTGGCGCACGTGATAGTATTTATAATTATCTTGCAGGTAGCCGCCAGCAAGCCCGTATGGATTATTATACAAAAACAGACATTGGTCGTTTGCGTTATCGTTATCAGCTGGAATTGAATAGCAGGGAGAACCGTGCAACAAAAAATTACTCACCAACACGCCATGATTTTCGTTTGCGCTTACGTAAAAAACTGGCAGATAACTGGAAGCTTAAGTTAGACGCTCAATACCGCTTTAGCAACTACTCAGCTGCGGCGGGTGTGGTACGCAAGGATACTCGTTTGCGCATGGTTGCGGGGCTTGGGTATCGGTTAAATCGCCAGTGGACGATAACCGGTCGGGTTATTAATACGAATAATGACTCTAATTTAATTTCTGAAGATTATGCACGCACAGATTGGCAACTTTATACCCAGCTTACTTTCTAAGCGTTAATTCTGGCTGGATAGACGGTGGAATACCGTGCTATTACAATCTGCACAAGGTGGAATATGGCCAGCGCGGTGAAAGTGGAGTTGCTTGCCGCAGCTGTCACAAACTAAAACCCCCGGGCCAGTGACTTCACCGGTATGTAATGCACGTTTGGCTTGATCCTGTTTCCATTCCAGTAGTTCAACGGTGGTTTGGTCGGCGATTTTAGGCAGCAAATCCAGTAAGCTGCCTTCGACTAATTGTAGCTCAAAACCCAGCCAGTCTTTTACTTCCTGCGTTGTTTCTGAAAAATGTTGCCCGGCTGAATGTAGATCCCGGTGCACAGCATCCTGAACCTGTCTTAACAGAGTATCATCCAGATTTTTTAATTGTGGAATATCTTTGGAGACTTTGTGAATCGTATCTTCGATATTTTTTTTGCGCCGGTCATCAATATGTAACTCATCCAGTGTTTTTTCAAGCAATAATTCATAGGCTTCACCAAGTGCCTGGATAGGGTCGCGGGATTTTCTCATGGAGCTCTCCTTTTAGGAATTATTTTGCTTATACATAACATTTTAGCTTATAAAGTGAATTTTTTATTGATCCAGAGCATTTGATATTAACCCGGCTCTGTTATTTTGCATTCAGTAAATAAAGGGATACCGTTAGCGATATGCCAGTGCTGGATACCGTCCCAGGCTTCCTGTGCTGTTTCTGCATACCAGAACAGTTCACGATCTTCTGCATCGATGACACCTTCAGCAACAAGAAAGTCAAAATCAATGGCGCGTTGCCAGTAGGCTTTGCCGACAAGTACGACAGGCAGGGGTTTAATTTTTCGTGTTTGCACCAGGGTTAATGTTTCAAAAAGCTCATCCAGCGTTCCATAGCCACCGGGAAAGGCAACCAGTGCTTTTGCGCGTAATAAAAAATGCAGTTTGCGTAACGCAAAGTAATGGAAACGAAAGCATAAGCCGGGTGTGATGTAAGGGTTAGGGTATTGTTCATGGGGCAGGGTAATATTCAAGCCCACTGTTTTTGCGCCCACATCCCAGGCGCCTCTGTTTGCTGCTTCCATAATGCCGGGGCCACCACCGGTCATCAGTACAACACGGCAGTCGCAGGCTGATTTACCTGATTCACCGACCAGACGACCGAAGTCACGTGCTATCTGGTAGTACTGACTTTTATCAAGAATGCGTTTAGCCACTGTGAGTTGTTGCTGTACCGATAGCGCATCAGGATGGTCTTGTATCATTTTCTGAAGTTTGTCGACTTTTCTTGTCGCTTCAGCGGGTTCGGGAATTCGGGTGCTGCCAAAAACGACAATAGTATGTTCTATACCCTGTTCTTCCAGCAATAGTTCGGGTTTGATGTAATCAATTTGCAGCCGTGCGCCTCGCGCTTCATTGAGGCGTAAAAAATCAGCATCCCTGTCGGCCTGACGATAAGCCGGATCTTTCATTATTTTCTGGATACGTTCGTCGGCTTTAGCGTCATCGGTTACTGCTTTGCAAAACTGCCAGGGTAATTTTTGCTGGCGGTTAATTGGGTGCGGTGGTTTGGGTATAGATAGCTTTATATTCTTGTTTGAATCGTCAGGCATATATTTAGCTCTACGTTAATACAGAAAAAGTAATTCATTGTTGTTATATGGATGAAAAAATTAAAGTACATTTAAAGTATAGGGTGAATAAAGAGAAAATAAACATAAGTTAGACTTATAGTTTCATATCGTGAGTGAACTTATGTTAGTTTGACCTTTCCAAACATTGTTATTTAATAAAAAAAATAATAAGGAATTTTAAGAGTATGGTTCGGCGTCTGTTCTTTTTTATCTCTGTGGTGCTCATTATTTTAATTTCCGGGCTTATTTTTATCTGGCCAGGCGGTTGGTGGGTTGCTTTTATTGTTGCGCCTTTTATTTTATTAGGCTTGTATGATATTACACAGCAAAAACACACCATCCCGCGTATTTACCCAGTCATTGGGCGGTTGCGGTATTTGTTTGAATCCATTCGTCCCGAAATTCAGCAGTACTTTGTAGAAACCGATACCAATGGCCAGCCAGTCAATCGTGAGTTTCGTTCACTGGTTTATCAGCGATCCAAAGGTGCGCGTGATACACGGCCTTTTGGTACGCTATTTGATGTTTATCGCCCCGGTTCTGAGTGGATTAACCCCTCTTTATCGCCAGCACCGGTGGCGGAAAAAGAACCAAGAGTACAGGTTGGTGGCCCGCAATGTACAAAACCTTATGCTGCATCACACTTAAATATTTCAGCAATGAGCTTTGGTGCTTTGAGTCGCAATGCCATCCTTGCGCTTAACCAGGGTGCATATATTGGTGGCTTTGCACATAACACCGGTGAAGGAGGGATCAGCCTTTACCATCGTGAGCCGGGAGGGGATTTGATCTGGCAAATAGGTACTGGTTATTTTGGTTGTCGCAATCATAATGGTTCTTTTAATCCCCAGGCTTTTGCGGAAAAAGCAGCACTGGATCAGATTAAAATGATCGAAATTAAATTATCGCAAGGTGCCAAGCCGGGTCATGGGGGGATTTTACCAGCGGCCAAGCTAACTGAAGAGATTGCCGCTATTCGTGATGTGCCGATGGGGCAGGATGTTATATCCCCACCGGGGCACAGCGCTTTTTCGTCACCGACAGGCTTACTTGAATTTGTTGCGCTGCTGCGTAAGCTATCCGGAGGCAAGCCGGTTGGTTTTAAACTTTGTATTGGGATTAAGTCCGAGTTTTTGGCTATTTGTAAGGCGATGCTGGTTACCGGAATTTACCCTGATTTTATCACGGTGGATGGCAGTGAAGGGGGTACGGGTGCAGCACCCATTGAGCTGACCAACTCAGTGGGCACACCGATGCGTGATGGCCTTTCTTTTGTGCATAGCGCGCTATTGGGCATTGGTGTTCGAAAACATATTCGTATTATCGCCGCAGGTAAGGCAATATCGGCATTTCATATGCTACGCATGTTAGCGTTGGGTGCGGATATGATTAATTCAGCACGTGGGATGATGTTTGCGTTGGGCTGTATTCAGTCTCGCTATTGCAATACTAATATGTGCCCCACGGGTGTTGCAACACAAAACCCTGCACGCTATAAACAATTAAATGTTAAAGGTAAAGCACAGCGTGTTGCGCAGTATCATGAAACAACAATACATGCGTTACTGGAATTGCTTTCCAGTGCGGGCTTAAAGGATCCGGAGGCGGCTCGGCCACATCATATTTTACGCCGCATTAACGGCCCCGACATTAAAACTTATGCGCAGTTATACCCCTGTATAGAATGTGATTGTTTGTTGTCAGAAGACCGGATGCCTGCGCAATGGAAAGATGCATGGGATACGGCTGACCCGGCACGCTGGAATTAAATATGACAGATTATTTGTTTTTTAGAGTTGATGGATAACCTGCATTGGCTGTGGCCTTCATCAGTGCTTCAGCATTTGTTTTATCCGGGTCGAAAGTAACTGTGGCTGTTTTGCTATCATAATCTGCCCTGGCATCAACGACACCGGCTACTTTTTTTAAGGCTTTGCGAATAGTAATGGGGCAAAACTTACAAGTCATACCTGGTACATCCAGTGTTACGGTTCTACTTTCTGCCGCGTAGGCAAAAAAACTGCTGCTAATTAAGGCAAGTGCGACAAGGCCTGATAATAATATTTTTTTAAACATTGTTATTCTCCATTTAATTATTCAAAAAAGATTAAGCCATAGTATGGGAAAGCCAGTAATGCAATAAGGACGATTGAAACGAGCCAGAAAATAATACGCTGGTTACGTAAAGTGCCAGGCAGGGCGCAGGCATCGTCTGGCGCACACTGGCGTGGTAAAATATAAAGCTTACGAAACACCATAAATAAAAATAGCAATGTAATGCCAATAAAAACAGGTCGATAAGGCTCAAGTGCGGTCAGAGTGCTGATCCAGGTGCCGCCTATGCCCATGGCTAATAAGACTAGTGGCCCAACGCAGCAAACAGAAGCCCCGATTGCCGCTAACGAGGCAGCTACAATGCTGCCAGTATTTTTTGTAGCAGATGGTTCAGCCATTTTCAGTGCTCCAGTTTTTTCACTTAGTTTAAGTTTACAAACTGTACCTGTGTACAGAGTCAAGCAGGATTTGAACATGAGCCAATTTATGCGTGAGCCTTAGTTTGTGATAAAAGCCACTTAAAAACAACGGGTTATTAAGGTTAAAGGTGTTGTGGTAGTGCTTGATTGGCCACTTTAATTATCTGAGCAGCTTTATAAGGAATTTTAGCGGTAAAGCGACAACCAAACTCAGGAATATGGCGATATTTTCATTCTAATTATAATTCATTTCCGGGCGCTTAAATCCATGATTTTCTTTTAATAATGGTGAAAAGACTGCTAATCTTAAATGACACGATGGATTATGGAGATAGTCGTCCGGCATGCCTATATTAAGTTGGCTTATTGCGGCACTGATAGGTGTTAGCCTGTATGCAGGTGTCCATTTTTTACTGCATCATTTTCATACCCGGCAACACCAGGCACGTAAAAATCTTCATTTGTTTTTTAGCTTGATGAGCTTTTTTATAGTCGGCTTTATGGCCGCTGAACTTTTTGCCTATCAGGCAGAGACGCAGCAGGATTATGTGGAAGCTTATCGATGGCGTGCAAGCTTTGCTCTGCTTACCTTTACGTTCTGGAGCTGGTTTGTTTATAGCTATACGGGTGTTGGCATACGAGCACTGGTGTGGTTAGTCAGTTTATATTCTTTTTTCCAGCTTATACCCAATACTCTCCTGCCTTATGGTGAGTTCTTTGATACGCTTCCTGAAATTACAACGGTAACCCTGCCCTGGGGGGAACAAATCGTTGCGCATACTGTTAATAAGATGAATTTTTTTGGCCTTTTGTTGTGGTCGAGTTTGTTATCGCAATTAGGTTATTCTTTTTATGCTGCAATTTGCCAATATCGCAATGGCCAGCATCACCAGGGTTTAATGTTGTTTTTAGGCGTATTGATGTGCAGCATCTTTATTGGTCAAACATTGTTAGTACGTATGGGGCTTCTGGACTTTATTCCTTTGGCGCAATTTGGTTTCCCTTCTCTTATTCTGGTAGTTGGTATTGCCCTGCATCAGGAATTTCGGCAGCGTATACAACGTATTTCATCGATCATTGACCATGTGCCGGCTGTTGTTTATATGAAGGATATCAATGGTAAGTATTTAATGGTTAACCGTGAATATGAAATATTATTTAATACAAAAAATATCGAGATGCTGGGTAACACCGATTACAGTATGTTTGACAAGCAAACAGCCGACACTTTAAGGGAAAATGATCGACAGGTGTTTGAGCAGGAGAAGGTAGTTGAATTTGATGAGCAGGTAAAATATTCAGAGGAGATTCAGCGTACTTATCATACAATTAAGTTCCCATTATTTGATAACCATAATAAAGCCTATGCAGTTTGTGGCATATCTACAGATATTACGGCACGTCGGCGAGCAGATGAAGCATTGCATAGTATTGCGCGAGGTGTCTCAGGGCAGCCGGGTGGCCAGATTTATGGACAGATGGTGGTTCAGCTTAGTAAATTGTTTGATGCAAAGCATGCTTATATTGGTGTTCTGGATGATAAAAATAAAAGGCAGGTTAATATTATTTCCCTGTCTGCTGATGGTCATATTGTTGATAACTTCAGTTACCATTTAGACAACACGCCCTGTGAAAACGTAGTCGGTCAGAAAACCTGTTCTTACCCAAATAAGGTACAGGACTTATTTCCAAAAGATATTATGCTGAAGGATATGGAGCTGGCCAGTTATATCGGCTCACCCTTGTTTGACTCTAATAATATTGCCATTGGCTTAATGGTTGTGATGGACACTAAACCGATGAATGATGTTGCAAGATTAACGTCGGTGTTAGAAATATTTGCGGCTCGCGCAGGCGCTGAGCTTGATCGCGTTAAAGCAGAGGCAAACATTCGCCGTTTGGCATTTAATGATTATTTAACGGGTCTGTCAAATCGTGCTGCATTGCATGAATATATTATTAACTTATTGGATCAACTAAAAGAAACGCCACTGGCCGGGGCGATGTTGTTAATCGATCTGGATCACTTTAAAACAATTAATGATGCTTTAAGTCATGATGTTGGCGATCATGTTTTAAAATTGGTGGCTGAACGTTTAGGGACAACGGTTGGTGAGCAGGATTTTGTTGCAAGAATTGGTGGAGATGAATTTGTAGTGATTATCAGTCGGAAACAAGAAGAGTCACTAGAAGAGCTTGCCGGTTATATTGCAGAGAAAATTGTCAATGCACTTTGTGAGCCCTTTAAGCTGGATAATCGTATATTAAATATTGGTGCCAGCGTTGGGATTGTTTTGTTTCCACAACAGGGGAAAACCGAGGTTGATATTATGCGGCGTGCCGATATGGCCTTATATCAGGCAAAAAATAAAGGCAGGGGGCTTATTCAGTATTATCAGCCTGCAATGCAGCAACGTGCGGATGAGCGCTTAAAAATAGAAAGAGGCCTGCGCCATGCGATTGAAAAAAATGAGCTAACATTGCATTATCAGCCACAACTTAATATTAGCGGGCAACTTATTGGTGTGGAAGCATTGCTACGCTGGAAGCATTCAAAGCTAGGGCAGGTATCACCGGATCGTTTTATTCCTATTGCAGAAGAAACGGGTTTAATACATGCGATTGGCCATTGGGTTTTTCATGAAGCTTGTCGTCAGTATAAAGACTGGCAAAATAATAATATTTCTTTTGCTGGCCATATTTCTATTAATGTTAGTGCATGGCAATTTGCGGCCCCGGGGTTTGTTGTGAGTGTGATTAATGCCCTGGCTGATTACCATTTGCGCCCTGACCAAATTGTACTGGAACTAACTGAAACAGCGCTACTAAAAGATGTTGGCGATACGCGTGATAAATTGTCAAAACTTCGTGCGGCCGGGATTCAGGTGGCACTTGACGATTTTGGTACGGGCTATTCGTCTCTGGCTTATTTAAAAGATATGCCAATGCAAATCCTTAAAATAGATCGAGCCTTTATCAGTGAGCTAACAGAAAGCAATGACCATCCACTGGTTGAAACTATTATCGATATGGGCAAGCATATGAACCTGGGGATTATTGCCGAAGGCGTTGAAACTGAAGTGCAACGAAAAATATTGATTGAGTTGGGCTGTGAAGTTTTTCAGGGTTATTATTTTTCGAAGCCATTATCTGCCAGTGATTTTATAAACTGGTTGCATGAGCATGATATGCAGGTTAAACATGCGCAACAAGTTCAGTGAGTTTTTCATTTTTTGTCTTTGCCAGGGGCAACAGAGACTCTGGCGATAGCGAAGCAATCTTTCTCAGTAATAATCTATAAATCAGAAAAGAAAGCTTATACATAACGGTGGTTAATTTAAGAATGTAAACCACTCAATGATGCCACAATCGGGCAGCGCGTATTATTTTCTTTCTGCTGGCAGGTTTTAATTAATTTATCGAGTGTTTGCTGCAAATTTTGCAAGTCTCGAATTTGTTTATTGATCTGCGCCTGTTTATTTTCCGCGTGTAGTCGCACGTCATCGCAGTGGCCGTCTCCAAGTGCCAGTAATTCCGCAATTTCTTTTAAGCTAAAGCCCAGTTGTTTTGCGCGCCGGATAAATAAAATACGTTCGACACTTTCATGCGGGTAAACGCGGTAGCCTTGTTCCGGTTTCGGCGGCTCGCTAATAATTCCCAGACGTTGGTAATAACGGATGGTCTCAATATTAACGCCGGCCTGACGGGCAAGCTGGCCGATGGTGCGTGGTTTTGTCATGACAGGTTCCTGCTAAATATTCTGTTGTTATCTACAGACGGATATTTCTGCTAATAGTTCCTGATATCGTTATATATGCTTGACCATATATATGTTATATCGTATATTAAGGAGATGAATATTGATACCCACACCCTCTTTTCTGCACTTGCCAATGAAATACGTTTGCGAGTACTTACTTTATTGCAAGCACAAGGTGAGCTTTGTGTTTGTGAATTAATCCATGCACTGAATTTATCGCAACCGATGATTTCCCGTCACCTTGCCTTACTGCGTGCCGATGGTCTGGTTGAAACGCGCCGTGCAGGGCAATGGATGTATTACCGTATCCACCCCGAATTAGTTGTTTGGGCGAGTGAGGTACTCACTGTCACCGTTGAGGCCAATCGGCTGCGGCAACCCTTTTTCAGTGACCGCCAGGCGCTGGAAAACATGCCGAACCGTCCTGATGCCGCCTGTTGTGCCTAGTGGTTTTATTCAAATAATTTCAAATTAATACAAGGTAAGGAAATGACTATACGTGTCGCCATTAATGGTTTCGGCCGCATGGGGCGGCTTGGCTTTCGTGCCGGCTGGGATAACCCGGCTTATGAGATTGTGCATATTAATGAAATAGCCGCTGACAGCTATGCGATGGCACACTTGCTGGAGTTTGACTCTGTGCATGGACGTTGGGATAAAAATATATCAGCGGGTGAGGCGATGATATATGTGGGTGGCAAAGCGGTGGGTTATAGCACTGAGACAAATCCAGCAGACATTGACTGGGCCGCAATGAATATTGATATGGTTATTGAATGCAGTGGTCAGTTTAAAACTGAAGCCACATTGAAATTTTACTTTGAACAAGGTGTTAAAAAAGTACTGGTTTCAGCTCCTGTGCCTGCACCGGCGATTAATATTGTCTACGGTATTAATCAGCATGAATATAATGCAAAGCAGCATAATATAATTACTGCCGCATCCTGCACAACAAATTGCCTGGCACCTTTTATTAAAGTAATGATGGATACGGTCGGTATCAAACATGGCTGCATGACGACCATTCATGATATTACCAACACCCAGACTATTGTCGACAAAGGCCATAAAGATTTACGCCGTGCTCGTGCTTGCGGGCAATCTCTTATTCCTACTTCAACCGGTTCTGCAAAAGCGATAACTAAAATATTCCCTGAATTAAAAGGAAAGCTAAACGGCCATGCAGTACGTATACCGTTGCTCAATGCTTCATTAACCGATTTTGTTTTTGAAGCAAAACGTAAAACAACCGCAGAAGAAATTAATGCCTTGTTTAAGCGTGCATCTGAAAATGAATTAAAAGGGATATTGGGTTATGAAGAGCGACCACTGGTATCAGTTGATTATGTGAATGATCCACGTTCCAGCATTATTGATGCCTTGTCAACAATGGTTGTGAACGATACACAAGTGAAAATATATGCCTGGTATGACAATGAATGGGGCTATGTGAACCGGATGATGGAACTGGCCGCTTTTATTACAGAAGACATGTAATTGTTGCTCATACCAGCGTGAATACCCATCTGAAAAACTATTTAATTATTACCGGAGGTTACTGGGCTTTTACCATTACCGATGGCGCCTTACGGATGCTGGTGGTTTTATACTTTCACTTGCTGGGCTACTCCCCCTTTGAAGTGGCCATGCTATTTTTGTTCTATGAATTTTTTGGTATTGTCACTAATCTGGTGGGTGGCTGGTTAGGCTCACGTATTGGCCTGAATTTAACAATGCATATTGGGATGGCCATTCAGGTTGTTGCACTTGCGATGCTGATGGTGCCGGAAGCGTGGCTGTCTGTTGGCTATGTGATGTTGGCGCAAGCATTATCTGGTATTGCAAAAGATTTGAATAAAATGTCGGCTAAGGCCAGTGTAAAAAAACTGGTGCCGGATAATCATGCTAACAAAGATACTGTTTTATTTCGTTGGGTTGCTATTTTAACAGGCTCAAAAAATGCCTTAAAAGGTGTTGGTTTTTTTATTGGTGCATTGTTATTGCAGCTATTCGAGTTTAGAGGAGCGCTCACGGTTTTAGCGGCTAGTTTGTTCCTGGTGTTATTAACTTGCCTGTTTATGTTGCCGTCAGGTCTGGGTAAGTCAAAAGAAAAGCAGAAATTTAGTCGGATATTTTCAAAAACAGCGGCTATCAACCGCTTGTCGATTGCACGTTTTTTCCTGTTCGGTGCACGCGATGTCTGGTTTGTAGTGGCGCTACCGGTGTATCTCTATTCTGTTTTGAATTGGTCATTTATAAACGTTGGTAGTTTTCTGGCAGTATGGGTTATCGGTTATGGTGCAGTGCAGGCCAGTGCACCTGGATTATTACGAAAAAGTCATCGCGGTAAAGGCCCCGATGGCAACACAGCCATGCATTGGTCTTTTATTCTGGCTATTTTTCCTGTAGGTATTGCCACTGCTTTATACGTTGGGTTTCAGGCAGAGTTTGTTTTAATCGGTGGGCTTATTGCTTTTGGTTTTGTGTTTGCCATTAACTCGGCGGTGCATTCTTATTTAATTGTTGCCTGGTCAGACAAAGACAAGGTTGCATTGAATGTTGGTTTTTATTATATGGCCAATGCCGCTGGCAGATTAACCGGAACGGTACTGTCAGGTTGGGTATACCAAACACAAGGTCTAGTAGGGTGCTTGCTTATATCAACGGTTTTCATTTTACTGGCGGGGGTGTTTTCTACTCGTTTAGTTGCGGAGCCAGCCTAATATCTGAAAGGTTAACAGCCTCTTAAATTTATTTAAAAATAATCAGCGGCCAGGTAGGTCATATCAATATTACGCTGATGCGATGAAACTTCCCCTTGTGCTTTTCGCATTGTGGCTTCGACTCGAGCAGCCTTTATAACGTGTTGATTTATAATTTTGGGGTAGAGTTGTTGTTGTGCGTCAACGGTTAGTGCTTGTTGTTGGCAAGCCATTGTTTCCAGAAAAGCGCGTGTTGCATCACCAAAATGTTGTAACAATAGTAACCACGGCGAATGCCAGCCGAGGTAATCCTTTACAAAGGTATTAATGGGTTGATTCACCCAGTGGCGGTTAATTAACAGTTTCGGGAAAATATATTTGGGCAGGGTTCGGCCTTCAAGTTTGTTATTGGCGCATGAGCATTTTAAACCAACTCCATTGCGATCTTTATCACGTAAAAACCATTGTACTTGAGGTTGGTTCCCCGCTGCGGCATTGATTTGTTCGGTTAGCCACTGTGCGTGGTTACTTGAATGATGGTCAGGATTGTTTTCGACTAAATATTTTGACTGGAAACTTTCACGACATAGCATCCCCGATGTCCATGGTCTATATTCAGGCTCACCGAGTTCAGATTTAAAACATTCGCTGTGTAACAGTGCCAGTGGCAAGTCCATATGTTTGTCGAGCAGCCAGAGTTCATACTGGTCGGCCAGATTAAATGGTACTTCTTTCGCATGGTGTTTAACTATATTGAGCAAGGCCAGCCCTGTGGTTTGTATAGCATCATAGTCCATTGTATTGAGTAGCGGGCAACGCTTGAGCCCATTCTCTGCTGACCATATACCAAAGCGTATATCCGGTACTTCGATATTCATATCGCCATCATTGGCAATATTTTGTAAATTGTTATCACGCAGATAGACTTTACCATCAGTTGATACGGCATCGGCATCACCGGTATCGATCACATTCATTACACCACGAAACGGATTAAGCATTCGCTGGCTATAGCAGTGTGGTATGAGTCTGTTCATTATCAATTTGACATCTTTTCCCTGTATGTAGGTATAAGCTTAGTGAATAAATGCAGCTTATTCTATACAAGAAAGTCGCCAATTCGTGATAAAATAGCCGTTCCAGGAAGGCTTTTATGCCAAATTTTGACAGCTAAAAGAACAGGACAGAATATGCAAATTGAAGATAAAAAAATAGTAGTAATGAATTATACACTTACCACAGATGACGGTGAGGTTTTAGACCAGTCAAGTGACGGCAGCTTTGCTTATTTGCATGGAGCCGATAATATCATTGCCGGCTTGGAAAATGCACTCACTGGGAAAGTCGTTGGTGATACATTAAATGTAAAAGTTTTACCTGATGAGGGCTATGGCGAACGTAACGATGAAATGCTGCAGGTTGTGGGTAAAGAAATGTTTGAGTCGGATGACGAACTTGAAGTGGGTTCGCAATTTCATGCCGAAGGGCCCGATGGGCAGCCGATAATGATTACCGTTGCCGCCATTGAAGGGGATAATATTACGATTGATGGTAACCATCCACTTGCGGGTGTGAACCTGAATTTTGATGTGTCGATTATTGATATTCGTGATGCCAGTGAAGAAGAAATTTCACATGGGCATGTGCATGGGCCAGATGGCCACACTCATTGAATAAATAAAGGCGTGTTAAGCGCCTTTTTTATTAAAACCAAATAGTAAGACTGGAATTAGACATGGCCATTAAATGGTCAAAAAAAATAAATGGCTGTCACTATGAAGTGAGAACAGCGGGCGCAACCTGTCGCCTGTATACGAATAATGTTTTTCATAGTCAGTATAACCCCAATAAAGTGATGCAGGGGGGTATCTGGGATTTGTTAACGCTGCCTGCTTTTGCTTACCCGGAAAATAAAATTCAACGTGTACTCGTGTTGGGTGTCGGTGGTGGCACGGTTATAAATCAACTGCAACATTACCTTAAGCCAGAAAGTATTACAGGTATTGAGTTAAACCCCGTGCATTTATTTGTCGCAAAGAAATATTTTTCAGTAAAGCACCCTTCAATTAAGCTAATAGAATCCGATGCGATTCAGTGGCTTGAAAACTACAAGGGAAAAAAATTTGATTTAATCATTGATGATTTGTTTGGCCATCAGGACGGCAATGCTGACCGCGTCATCAAGGTGAATAAAAAATGGTCGTCTGTTTTGTTAAACAGTCTGTCTGATGATGGCTTGCTTATTATTAATTTTGCTGACAATAATGAAATAAAGAACAGCGCCTTACTTGTCTATAAAAAATTATTTAATCAATTTAAATCCGTTCTGCGTTTAACGCTAGAGCAATATGAAAATGCCATTGGTGTTTTCAGCAAAAAAGAGTTACAACTAAAAACGATGCAGTTTAATTTTGAGAATGCCGCAGCAATAAAACAACGTGAATTAAAGAAAAAAATAAAATACAGAAGCAAGTTTTTTAAAAAAAGTTAGGGTTACCCTAACTTAGACTAAAATATTTTTACGAGTCATTGTTGAATTTTTTATTAACTTATAGTGGGAGGAACGGCATGCCGATGTTTTAAGTTCGGCGTATGGCCAGCCGTTGCATGATGGTTTTAATACCGTGCTACTCAAATTAAAGACGGAATGAACAAATAATAGACAATAAATTGAAACCATAAACTGGAATTGAGGATTCAATCACATTTATTGCAGCTTGCTCTCAGGCGGTTCTTTGGTATGCTGGGTATTATTTTTTATAAGTCGGGTTAAAATAAGCCTGTTCAGGTCAGTGTAAATCAATGTATCGCGCAATCAACATAACGAAGAACTTGGTGGGTAGCGGATTGCTATGGAAAAAGGTTTGCGGCTTATTTTACTTTTTATACTCTTGTTGCTATCTGGAGGCACGGTGGTGGGTTTAACAGACATAGGTAAACTGTGTATCTTTTCTGCTATATCGGGGGTGATAACACTGAATGGCCAGCCGGTTGCTCATGCCCGATTAATTCGGACAGGGGAAAAAGAACGAACCCATCAGGATGAAACGACCACGGATGAAAAGGGCTACTTTGAATTTCCAGCCATGTATGAACGAAGTATTGCTAAATATTTGCCGATGGAATTTGTGGCATCGCAGACAATTATGGTGGAATACAAAGGCCAAACATATAAGTTGTGGTCTGGAGTAAAACGTAAGCCGGAAGAAAACACAGAGTCGCGTGGTAAACCGCTTATTGTTCAGTGTGATTTAAATCAAGAAAGAGATTTAAAAGAGGTAAATTCAACACCTATCATTAGTATGTGTACATGGGATGCAGAACCTGATCCACCTATAGATATGAGTAACCCTTTTGAGCCTGAAACGTAATGGCCTAAATTTTCAAGGAGAGAATTAATATGCCTTCTTTAAACCCAACCATCAGTTCTATATTGGCAAATGATGTTTATGCACTGGTAAATTACAGCTCTCTAGAAGATGCTTATATTTATCTTAACAGGAAACACAAACGACTAACGTAAAAAATGAACAAATAATAAGCAACCATTAAAATCATAAATAGAAGTTGAGCGTTACATCACATTGTTTACTGCTTTTTTTTAAACGGTTCTTTGTTATGCTGTTCACTCTTTATTAACCTGTATTGTGTAATGTATATAACAAAAATGGGGATGGGCAGAGGCTGGTGATAAAAAAAAGTGTACGGCTTATGCTACTTTTTACACTCTTGTTGCTATTTGGAGGTGCAGCGGTGGCTTTAACAGACATAGGTAAACTGTGTATCTTTTCGGCTATCTCGGGTGTTATTACCTTGAATGGTCAGCCGGTTGCCCATGCCCGATTAATTCGAACAGGGGAAAAAGAACGTACCCATCAGGACGAAACAACCACAGATGAAAACGGCTATTTTGCATTCCCTCCGATGTATGAACGCTCCATTGCCAAATTCTTACCAATGGAATTTGTGGCATCGCAGACAATTATGGTGGAATACAAAGGGAAAAAGTATAAGCTTTGGTCGGGAGTCAAATGGAAACCCGAAGAAAATGCTGAGTCACGCGGCAAGCCACTTGTTGTGCAATGCCAACTGGAAATTGATGATAAATATATCTCGGTTGATGGATCGAAATTTTTTACCTTATGCACCTGGGATGTTGAACCTGACCCTCCCTTTGATATGAACAAAGTATTTGAGTCTGATATGGAAGATTAAATCATTTACATATTTAGTCCAGGATAAATACACGACAAGGAAATAATATGAATGAAATTACCCCTGGTTTTGCTGCAACCCTTGCGAGGGATGTTTATAAGATCGTCGATAGTAGTTCATTAGCGTCAGCTATTCGGCAATTAGATTTTGATTATAAAGGCTCTTTTGCCTTTAACCAGCAAAATCTCCTTAAAGGCAAAACCGGCGGCCCAGGCATCATTAAATGCCGTACTGCCTTTGGTTTTACCCTAATCGGACAAGGTCACCTTAAAGGCCATGCCTTTATCCTGTTTCGTGGCACTAAATTTTTAGCGGACTGGCTCACTAACCTGAATGCCGGTGTGTCGAGTTCAGCTTGCGGTTATCCGGTGCACGATGGCTTTAACACCACGTTTAATACCATGAAGCCTAAACTTCAGGCCTTTATGAACTATGCGCGATCACAAAATATTCATAGTGTTCATTGTATTGGCCATAGTTTGGGCGGTGCGGTTGCAACCGTTTGTGCAGAGTGGATAGCCAAATCCTATTCCACACCGTATTTATATACCTTTGGTAGCCCACGCGTAGGCTTGATGGGCTTTGCCAATAGTTGCACCCAACGCCTGGGCCAGCAGCGTATATTTCGCGCCTATCACCGAACCGATATTGTGCCGTTTGTTCCTAGCTGGCCTTTTATCCATACACCGGATAAAGGCCGCGATTATTACCTACCTTCGCCCGGGATAATCCCCTGGAAGACTTACCACAGTATGGATCGTTATATCCAGTCGGTACAAAACCGTTCCTGGAAGGCAATCGGCTCAAGACCCAACACGCACTCAAACGGCGCGATTGAAAACTGGTTAAAACAAAACACCGTGGTTGCGTTTACCCTTTCAAATATCGAGTGGCTAAACGATGCCATTGTGTATGTTTTAAAAAAATGCGTCAACAAGGTGGGCTGGGGCATCTCCAATACCTTTGGCTCGGCGTTAACCTTAATGGATAAAATGGCGTATATCTTAAAAAAAGGAATCGATCTGGCACAATCAATATCGACCTCGGTGGTGCATTTACTGAATAAGATGATGTTGATGTTAGGTTATAGCCAAAATACGGTTTACGCCATGGAGTACACCCACGCGATAATACGCCGCCTTTTTATGCGATTGCAATACAGGTTAATGAACCATGCCAATCAGGCTTTGAGTCAGGTGCTGGTTAAGGGGCAGAATATTTAGTTGTAATGTTTGTAAAAGTAAAGCTGTCCGTTTTAACTATAGGGTAAGTGGCAAAAACAGCCGTTATTTGTTCCATAATCGCTGCCACCAGCGTTTGCGTTGTTGGCTTAATACGCTTTTGTCTTCTAATGGCTTTGGCGGAATAACCGACAATACCCAGCCTGGCAAGGGAGGGTTATGACTAAACCCACAGCTTACTCCAAGATTATTGGGATCATATATTTTTATAAAGGTGGGTGCATTCTTGTTATCGGCATAAACAATACCGCAATAATCTTCGCCGTGTTCAATGTGTAGCAGCTTATCCATTTCAGTTATAAAAAGTATCAGCTCTTTTTTGCTGGCGGGAGAGTCCGGTACGGGTTCACCGATGGCGTAAATATACCAATTCAAATTAGCATGCTGTTTTAGTGTCTCCCATAAAACAGTGAGGTCATCCCAACGCATGCAACTGGTAAAGCTGCCTTTAAATTTTTCATAAAATGGATCGAGTTGAACATTGGCAGATGAATTTTTTGCTTGTGACAGTGACATAAATTAATTATAGATGAATTATTCAGCCTTACCGCTTTGAAATACTAGAACTCGATTATTGGCTGGCATTTTATGATCGTTTACAAGTTTTAGTGGTGGATATTGTGAGCGGATCTGGGCAAGAGAGCACAGTGCTTCAAAATCACGGATACCACTTTCAGGATCACGGGATTTTAACCACTGGTCAAATTGTGTATTGCTCGGGCTGGTGTAGTGCTTGTTGTAGTTAAAAGGCCCGTAGAGGCAGAAAATACCTTTTGGTTTTAGTACTTTGCGGATCCCTGCAAACATTGCTTCTACCTCACTCCATCCCATAATATGCACGGTATTAGCCGAGAAAATATAGTCACAGGATTCGATAGGCCATTTTTCCTGCTTAACATCCAGCGTTAGGGGTGGGTGTACATTGCCAAGCTGTGCATCGGCGCACCATGCTTTTATACCTGACTGGTTTTCAGCGGTATCGCTGGGTTGCCAGAATAATTTATCCAGAAATTGAGGGAAATAGCTGGCATGTTGCCCTGTGCCACTGCCAATTTCCAAAATAGTCGCCCCCGGCGTGGTAAAGCATTGTTTTATAATGGATAATATCGGTTCTTTGTTTTGCTCGCAGGACTCGGAAAAAGGCTTATTTTTCATTGCCGCATTATTGTGGAAATAAGCAGGGCTGGCAAGTGCATAAATATTTTCAATTAAATGCAACAAAAACGCCAATAAACAGACTAACATGCATATTATTACGAAATATTCTGGGGGGAATAATGAACCAAATACAATTAAAAATACTATTTTTTCTGACTTTATTGATGAGCGCATTTAATGTGCTTGCGGCAGAAAAATTGGGCGAGTATCGGGGCGCAATGCATACTGAATACCCCAGTTGGTTTAAACAAGGTTTTCTGGACTTTAATGAAGATATAAAGGATGCAGAAAAAACCGGTAAGCGTTTAATGATTGTTTTTACCCAGTCGGGTTGCCCTTATTGTAATGCACTGGTTGAACGTAATTTATCACAAAAAGAAATTGAGCAAAAAGTACGGAAAAATTTTGATGTTGTTGCAATAAATATGTGGGGTGATCGTGAGGTTACCTTTACTGATGGTAAAAGCTATACTGAAAAAACAATTTCTGAAAAACTAAAAGTACAGTTTACGCCCACCGTTTTATTTTTTAATGAGCAGGGTAAAATAATACTCCGCTTAAATGGTTATATCCCGCCAAGACGTTTTAATGTTGCCCTGGATTATGTACTTAAGCATAAAGAAAAAACCATCTCTTACCGTGCTTATGTTAAAGCAAATCTGCCACCGGGGAAATCAGGTGGTTTAAATAAAGAAGATTTCTTTATGGACGAGCCGATTAATCTGGCGGTTAAAGGCCAAAAGGGTAATAATAAGCAAAGAAGCAAACCCTTTGCCGTTTTTTTTGAACAAAAGCATTGCCCCGATTGTGATGTTTTACACAAAAAAGTACTAACGGATAAATACACCCGAAATATTATTAAACAGTTCGACGTTGCACAGTTAGATATGTGGTCGAATAAAACACTGACTATTCCCGATGGTAGCCAAACCACGGCAAAATTATGGGCGAAGTCACTCGACGTAAAATATGCGCCGACCCTGATTATTTTTAACAGACAAGGAAAGGAAATAATACGCTCAGAAGCCTTTTTTAAAGTATTTCATACTCAGGGCATGTTTAGCTATGTACTGGACGGTGACTATAAAAAGCAACCCAGCTTTCAACGTTATTTAGCTGCGCGAGCCGAGCACTTCAGAGAACAGGGTAAGACAATTGATATTTGGAACTATAAGAGCGAACATGACTCGGACAAAAAAAAATAAAGAAATCAATTATATATCGTCAACGGGGTATGCACCCCGCTGACGACCAAAGGGGAGAGCTCCGCTTCTCCCCTTTGGAAACCCCAACGGTTTTGTGCCCGCCGCAAGCGGACGGGGAATTTAGATTTAATGTTAATTTATGATGATCCGGAACAAAGAAAAGATTTAGTTCGCAGCATTTTTCAGATTTTAAATGACTGGAAAATTGCTTTAGAGTTGCAGGTAATACTAGTCGGCTTGCCTGCGGGTACAAAAGCACGTGAGTTAACTAAAATAAAAAATGGTAAGGCCTTTCCTGATGAAGATGAATTTATGCGCCGTGCCTTTGAAATTATTTCAATTAATAAAGGATTGAAGTTGGTATTTCCGGGCAATAGCACTCTGGGGAATTTGTGGGTAACAACCCCCAGTTATAATTTTAATGACTGTGCGCCAGTTGAAGTGATGCTGTCCAGTTTTGAAGGTTTACAGGAAATTAACAAACACCTTCATGGTAGTTGGTAAATCGGAATATTAACGGCTAACTCTTAACCTGCTGTTAAGGGTTTCTCTGCCCGTACCCAGCCAATCATACCGCCGCGAAGGTTGTACACATTATCAAAGCCCTTTTGCTGCAAAAACATGCATGCCTGTGCAGAGCGTGCGCCGCTGCGGCAAACCATAATAATTTTTTTATCGCTACTGAATTCTGATAGTCGCATTGGGATGCTTGCCAGTGGCATTGGGTAGGCATTTTCAATTTTACCGGCCGCTATTTCAGGTATTTCACGGACATCGATAATCTGAAAATCCTGATTTTGTGGATCCAGCTCAGCCGGTTGAATTTCTTGCACAAGTGGTTGCATCTTTTTTCCAAAATATGAGTGAAATAGTTGTCGCATACTATATTAGCGATAGCTTATATTCAAGTATTTTTTATGAATAATGAATATTTTATTGAATATTCACAAATTAGCTGCTAGAAATAGCAAACATACATCACCAGTACCAGAAAAATGCAGAAATCCGACTTAAAACGTGCCGAAATTATAGAGACATCTGAACGCCGATTCCGTGAGGCGGGTTACAACAAAACGACCATGGCGGAAATTGCCGATGATTTAAACATGTCGGCTGCAAATCTGTATCGATTTTTCAAAAGTAAGCAAGATATTGCAGCGGCCTGCTGTGAGCGATGTTTGGGTGAGCGAGGCGAATATTTGAGTGCAGTTACCAAACGGCACGATTTGAGTGCAGGTGAAAAATTGCTGGCATTTGTACTGGAAGATATTCGTTACACTTTTGAGCGGGCGGAAAATGAGCCAAAGATTAATGAATTGATTGCGACGGTTACTCATAATCGTAAAGATATTGTTTTGTCCAAACTGGATGAGCAGTGTGAATTGATAGCAGAAATTATAGAGCAAGGGAACATGTCAGGTGAATTCAATGTTGCGGATGTTGCGAAAGCGGCGTGTGCGATACACAGCAGTTTTACCTTATTTGAAGTGCCCATTTTTTTACCATTGTTTACAAAAGAACAACTTGAAACGATAGCTCGTGATTTAGTTGAACTGTTGCTAATGGGTTTGCGAAAAAGATAAACCGAATTCAGGGACAAAAAAGCCAGGAGATAAAATGAAAAATTTTGAAGCAAATTATGGACAATGGATTTTACGCTATCGCTGGCTGGTTATTCTTGCCTGTTTTTTTGCTGTGCTGATGGCTGCAAGTGGGGGGCAATTTTTAAGTTTTACAAATAACTATCGGGTATTTTTTAGCGAAGAAAACCCGCAGCTAAAAGCATTTGATGCTTTAGAGAGAATGTACACAAAAAACGACAATGTTATTTTTATTGTGACACCAAAAAATGGTGATGTTTTTACCAATAAAACACTGGCCGTTATTGAAGAGCTAACAGAGCAGGCCTGGCAACTGCCTTTTTCCATTCGAGTTGATTCGATTACAAATTTCCAGTATACCTCGGCTGAAGGGGATGACCTTACAGTTCAAAACCTGGTGGAAGATGCAGAAAAACTATCAGCCAGTGATATTAAAAAAATAAAAGAAATTGCACTGAATGAACCTGTTTTAAAGAACAGGCTGATATCCAGGACAGCGGCCGTTACCGGTGTTAATGCCACCATACAGCTACCAGGGAAAAATGAGACCAAAGAAGTTCCTATGGTTGTGGTGAAGGCGCGTGAGATCATGAACGATTTTAATCAGCGTTACCCAGATATCGAGGTACGCCTGAATGGTATGGTACTAATGAATAACGCATTTTCTGAGGCATCGCAACAGGATATGCAGAAGCTTATACTCCCCAGTTTTATTCTTATGATTATTATTCTTGGTATTTTGATAAGAGATTTATCCAAACCATGGTATAGCTTGCTGGTTTTGTTTGGCGCATTAGCCGCAACTATTTTTATTGTTGCCAGTTATTTTACAAAAGGAGTTCATCTTGTACCGGAGGCAATATATAAACCGCTTAGCTATATTGTCATCGCTTTACCCTTTGCATGGTACTTGCTCTTTATGCGCTTACTACCGGGTACAGCTACTACTTTCCTGATTATTATATTTTCAATTATGGCCGCAATGGGGATCGGTGGCTATGTTGGTTTTCCATTGACGCCACCATCAATGTCGGCACCAACAATTATTCTAACGGTTGCAATTGCAAACTGTGTACACATACTAGTGACATTTTTGCATGATATGCGTGTAGGCAAGGAAAAAAATGCAGCGATTATTGAAAGTTTACGGATAAACTTGCAACCGGTATTTTTAGCCAGTATAACGACGGCGATTGGCTTTCTCTCAATGAACTTTTCAGATGCGCCACCCTTTCAGCATTTAGGTAATTTTGTTGCTTTTGGTGTGGTTGCTTCCTTTATTCTTAGTGTTACTTTTTTGCCTGCAGTAATTTCACTATTACCGGTTAAAGTAAAACAGGTTGATACGGACAAGGACCAACTGATGGAGCGTCTGGGTGATTTCGTTGTGCGTAACCGTAAGCGGCTAATGTTTGGTATGGGGGGTGTCATTATCGTTCTTATTTCATTTTTACCCAGAAATGAATTAAATGATGTGTTTGTTGAATATTTTGATGAGTCGGTCACTTTTCGTGCGAATTCAGATTATATGATAAAGAATTTAACGGGTTTATATATTATTGACTACTCATTGGCTTCAGGTGAATCCGGTGGTGTGAGTAATCCCGAATACCAAAAAGAAGTAGCTGCCTTTTCAGACTGGTATCGCCAGCAACCGGAAGCCATACATGTGAATGTGTTTACCGATATTATGAAGCGGCTGAACAAAAACATGCATGGTGACAATCAGGACTGGTATCGAATACCGCAGAACAGGGAGTTGTCAGCACAATACCTGTTATTGTATGAGATGTCATTACCGTATGGCCTGGACTTGAATAACCAGATTAATGTAGACAAATCAGCAACACGTATGACGGTTACACTGAAAACAATTTCAAGTAATGAAATTATAGCTTTGGAAAACCGTGCACAAAAATGGTTGCAAGAAAATACAAAGTACATTACCCAATCAGACGGCAGTGGTCCGACAGTGATGTTTGCGCATATTGGCAAACGGAATATTGTCAGCATGCTTAGTGGTACAACGGTAGCCTTATTCCTTATATCGATGATACTTATTTTTGCCTTACGCTCATTCAAGATTGGCTTTATCAGTTTATTACCTAATCTGGTTCCTGCAGCAATGGGTTTTGGCTTGTGGGGCATTATGGTAGGTGAAGTCGGGCTGGCCCTGTCAGTTGTAACAGGGATGACCCTGGGTATTGTTGTTGATGATACGGTACACCTTTTAAGCAAATACTTACGTGCCCGTCGCGAAAAAGGTTTGGGTGCGGAAGATGCGGTTCGCTATGCTTTCACGCATGTGGGCAGGGCGTTAATCACAACATCTATCATACTGGTCGCGGGGTTTTCAGTTATCGCACAGTCAAGTTTTGAGTTAAATGCCGGTATGGGTTTGTTAACAGCAATTGTTATTGTATTTGCACTGGCGGCTGATCTTTTATTTTTACCTGCACTGTTAATCAAGTTCGATGGAAAAGGAAAAGGAAAATGAAAATATATTTAATTATTCTAGGTTTGTTTATTGTGAGTTTTAATGTTATAGCAGAAACAGCTGAAGAAAAGGGATTGGCGATTGCTGTTGAAGCCGATAAACGTGATACCGGCTGGGGTGACCAGCAGGCAAAGTTAGTGATGACACTAAAAAATCGCTTTGGACAGGAGTCACGACGGGAGAATAGAAATAAAACACTGGAAGTAGACGGTGATGGCGATAAAACCTTAATTGTATTTGATTCACCAAAAGATATTAAAGGTACAGCCTTCTTAAGTTTTACACATGCACTCCGGCCGGATGAGCAATGGATATACTTACCGGCCTTAAAAAGGGTTAAACGAATTTCATCATCAAATAAATCCGGTCCTTTTTTGGGGAGCGAATTTTCCTATGAAGATATCTCGTCTCAGGAGGTCGGAAAATACAAGTATAAGTACCTACGAGATGAAAAGATTAATGGCCGTGATACGTTTGTTGTAGAGGCAATACCGCAGTACAATAAATCGGGTTATACGCGTCTGATTAACTGGATTGATAAAGAACGCTACCAGCCATTAAAAACGGAATTTTATGATCGCAAGAACAGCTTGTTAAAAACACTGCTTTACAGTCAGTACAACCAGTATCTAAATAAATACTGGCGTGCAGGCCGTATGGATATGCAAAATCATATTACAGGTAAAAGTACCAGCCTTGAATTTCTGGAGTATAAATTTAGGACGGGTTTAAAAGATAGGGACTTTAATCGTAACGCATTAAAGCGTGCCCGATAATATTTAGTTCTGGTATGTTTAATAGACTTAAATGTGTACTTTTTTTCTACCTGATCACGGTTCAGCTCATTTATGCTGCTGAGTGGTCAGGGCAGCTCGGGATAGAGTCACGTATCTTTACTGAAACGGCGGCTTTTTCTGGTCAGAAAGGTAATAGCAGTTCAGTTTTTTTTCAACCAGAATTTTATTATGAGTCAGAAACAGGTAAGGATAGTTTTACCTTTGTTCCTTTTATGCGTTTGGATCAAACTGACAATCAGCGTAGTCATGCTGATATACGTGAACTGACCTGGGTAAAAGTACAGGATGACCTGGAATGGCGAGTGGGTATCCGCAAGGTTTTTTGGGGGGTAACGGAAGCTCAACATCTGGTCGATATTATCAATCAGACTGATACGGTTGAAAACCCGGATGGAGAAGACAAGCTTGGGCAGCCAATGGTGAACCTTTCCTATATAACAGACATAGGGACCTTTGATGCTTTTATACTGCCTTATTTTCGTGAAAGAACCTTTGTGGGAAAAAAAGGCCGTTTACGGAGCCAGCCTTATGTTGACACAACAACAACTTTCTATGAATCAGTCGATAAAGAAAAGCACATCGACTATGCATTGCGCTGGGCGCACAGTATTGATGAATGGGATATTGGTTTAAGTTATTTCAATGGCACAAGCAGAACGCCTCGATTTATTGTTGGAATAAATTCTTCAGGTGATACAGTTTTTAATCCCTATTATGATTTAATTGAACAGATTGGCCTTGATGTTCAGGCAACGTTTAATAACTGGCTATGGAAGCTGGAAGCTATTCACCTTGATGGGATTGGTGGTTCAGGCGCCTCAAATTTTACAGCACTAACAGGAGGACTCGAATATACCTTTTACTCTGTGATAGGGGAGGCTACTGATATTGGTCTGGTTATTGAATATCTCTATGATGATCGTGGAGTAACCATAGCAAGCCCGTTTCAGAATGATGTTATGTTCGGGATGCGTTTTAATTTAAACGATGAACAAAGTAGTGAAGCTCTGGTTGGTATTATTAAAGATATAGAACTCGATAGCACGCTTTACTTTATTGAGGCAAGCCGGCGCTTGAGTGAAAATTTCAAGATAGTTATTGAGGCACGTCAGTACATCAGCATACCGGTTAATGATATATTGTATGCCTATTTAAAGGATGATTATATACAGGTGGAGCTCAGTTATTATTTTTAGTTTCTTATAATAAACTTCTGTTTAACTTTTACAGCGTGCGTGTACTCCCTGTTGAGTTAATAACTTCGAGCAAAGACAAGAGCTGCTCCTCATTCAGTGGTGTGCTAAATAAATACCCCTGGCAATAATCACAGTTAAATTTTTTCAGCAAGTCTCGGCTCTTGGTATCCTCAACACCTTCGGCTATTACTTTAAGTTCAAGATTATGTGCGAGATCAATAATGGAATGAACAATTAATGTGTCGTTTTTTATCGTAGCCATTTTTTGAACGAAAGACTTATCTATTTTTAGAATAGACACTGGCAGTTGTTTAAGTATTGATAATGAAGAGAAACCAGTACCAAAATCATCAATGGATATACGTATACCCAATGTTTTTAGATTATCCAATGATATTTCTATACGGGTGCTGTCTGTCATCATCGATCGTTCAGACAGTTCAAGCATAAGAGACTCAGGTTTTACATTAAACTTTTTAAGTGATTTCTTTATATGGGTAAAAAACAACTGATCCTGTAAGTCCCATGCAGTGACATTAATGGAGATATAGGCCTCATCATGTTTTATGGGCCATGAGGAAAAGTTCTTCAGCGCCATATCGATAACCCATAGAGTAATTTTCTTTATCAGCCCGGTTTGTTCTGCAAGTAGAATAAAATTGTCAGGCATAATCAGGCCATACCTGGGGTGCTGCCAGCGGATAAGAGCCTCGTAACCAATAATATTGTTTGTTAACGTTGTATAAATAGGTTGATACACAAGGTGTAGTTGTTTCAGGTCAATAGCCTGTCGCAGGTCAGATAACAGGGAAAGCTGTTTAATATTATGCTCATCATTTTCAGGTTTATAGATGACATAATTTATGTCGGATCTTTTGGCCATATACATGGCAACATCGGCATGTTTAAGTAATACTTCGGTTGTTAACCCGTGTTGCGGATAAATAGAAATACCAAGGCTTGCACCTAAATAAAGACTATGCTCCTGTACATTATAAACTTCCTCAATAGCATTCGATATTTTATTGGCGATGTCGGTTATTACTTGCTCATCAACATTACTTAGCAGGATAGCAAATTCATCGCCACCCATACGTGCAACCGTATCAGTATCGCGTAACAATTTAGACAGTCGTTGTGCAACCTGCTGAAGGATGTTATCACCGATCAGATGCCCCAGGGTATCGTTGACTTCCTTGAATCGGTCAAGATCCAGTATAATTACTGCAAAGTTATTTTTAAATCTTTGTGCATTTGATATTGCGAGTGTCATTCTGTCTATGAGTAATGAACGGTTAGGCAAATTAGTAAGCTCATCATGCATCGCAATGTGCTCAAGTTTTTCCTGCCGCAAGTGAATTTGATTTTGCATATGCTGGTAAGCTTTTACAAAGTCTGCTATTTCTTTGGTTTGGGTGTTGGGCAGGAAAATATCGATATTCATATCAACATTTTTATGTAACATTGATGATAGTTTTGATAATGGTTTTAGTAATGAATAGTCGATAATAAAATAGCCACCAGTAATCAGGATAATGAGTAATATTTGAATTCCCCAAAGTGTCAGTGAAATATCATAACTCGCCTGGTATTGCTCTTTAACATCCAGTATGGATGCTGCATTTATTTTATTTTCAATGGTGTTGATTATGTAATAAACCTGATCGAAGAGCGGGTAAATATCATTGAGTATAATGGGCATATCGCCTCGCCATGCACCTGTCATATTAATATTATCCACTTCATTAAAAGCACTTAACCAGTCATTGATATGAGATGGAATTTGAGTTAATGCATGCACGGTATCAATACCCAGGTGCTCTAAATCAGCCCTTTTTCTAATAGCGGTAATTTTTTCTTTAAATGCAGTATGAAAAACTCTGACATCAGTTGACTGAGCAGGTAGCCGAGATTCGGTTAATGAACTAAGACGATTAACAAGATATAAGCGATAGGCATTAACGGTACGCCGCCATTTATCACGTAAGTCCATGATGTCCACATATATTTTAGTACGCGATTTATCATCTATATCAAGTTCAAATAGCGCGGTATTTAACAGACTAATAATGGTGTTGGTCGTATTAAGCATCTCACCACTTGCAAGGCGCATTGCCGGATACATCTTTTCGCCATCCAGGCGTATTTTCATCAGCCTGTTGGATCTATCCTTTAATTGAACCAGCAGCTTATTTAATTTTTTTATATCTGTCTCAAGATGCTGTGTGCGTATCCATGGATTTTCTTGCAACGAGCCCGCCAGCTTTTGCGACGCTTCAAGTTGCTTGAAAAACTCAGTGCGGTAATTCCGTGTGGGGCTAAATAAATAAAGGTTTAATAACCGCACCGAGGTTTGGCTGTGTGTATGTAAGCGTGTTTTTAACTGTGTGATAGCAAGTCGCTGTTCTATGTTATTGAGGCCGGCTTTGCTGGATGTACTAATATAATGTTCAACAAAACTGATAAAGATAAAAGTTGAAATAATGGTGCTTACAGCGACGAGCAGGTAGCGGGTTCGAAAGCTTTTTAAGGAGAATATTTGCATTTAATACACTAATGGTTTTGAAGTCTGCTCTGTATGAGTATTTGGTGATATTTTGTAAAGTAGTCTTTGTAATACTAGTTTATAATCAACAAGTTACAAGGACATAGTGAGTTTTATGCTGACTTTTTAACCACTTTATAAGGGAACAATGGCATTAATTTGCAGTAAACTCAACACGATAACCGGCAAATTTTCGAATATTTAGCACACCGCTACCAAGGATCAGGTATTGTGCCTTGATACCCTTTAATACGCCTGTTATTTCTGGCGTTTTATCAAAATTGAGTGATTTTACTTTTTCAGGGTAGTTTTTAACTGGAAAGTGGAATTCCAGAGGTTGCTGGCGGGTTAGCTCGGTGACAGCATCATCACCGTATATTTTTTTAATCGCTGCAATGTCTTCTTCAAAGGTGACAAAGAGTTCATCGCGCCGTTGGATAAGGTCAATGTCGTCAGGCTTGCCCTTTAGCATTCGTTGCCATGAAGTTTTATCATTGACCTGTTTCTTAAAACTGGCTTCGACTAAACCACAAAGCAAACGGTTTTTTGTTTTGTAGATAGGCAATGCCGCTGCTGCACCTTGATCCATCCAGCGATAAGGTACATTTGTTTCACGGGTGATTCCTACCTTTAAGCCGGATGAATTGGCAAGGTAAACGTAATGCTCAATAAAACAATGTTGCTGTCCCCAGGTTTCGTTGCGGCAAGTGCCTTCAGCATAGTGACATTTTTCTGGACTAATCATGCAAACATCACATTCAGCAAGTGAGCGCATACAAGGGAAGCAATAGCCCTGACTAAAACTTTTTTTGGTTTTTTTGCCACAGGCAATGCAATGAATATCACCGAGGTATTTGAAGGTGATTTCTTTACCGATGAGATTAGAAATCGGGATAAGCTGATCATCGATGGGAATTTGATAACGCACAGGTGATGTGTGCTCGGTGGTCATTTTACGGAGGTGGCCGGTGTATTTCATTATTCAATTTAAGTATGATAAGGCTTACTGAGTTCATGCACCGCATCAATCAATACTTTTGCATTATCCGGGTTCACATGCTGGTGAATGCCATGCCCAAGGTTAAACACATGGCCATTGCCTTTACCAAAGCTATCAAGAATAAAAGCCACTTCTTCACGAATACGGTCAGCTGCGGCATATAAAACAGAGGGGTCCATATTACCTTGCAGAGCTACTTTATCGCCTACTCGCTTACGTGCAAGCCCAATATCAATAGTCCAGTCGAGACCAATGCAATCCGCACCGGATTGCGCCTGTGCTTCTAGCCACTGGCAACCGCCTTTACTGAAAATGGTAATGGGTACTTTTCGGCCTGCATTTTCGCGCGTTAATCTACTTATAATTTTTTCCATATAATGCAGAGAAAATTCTTTATAGTCACGGGTAGTGAGCGCACCGCCCCAGGTGTCAAATATCATCACGGCTTGTGCGCCATTACTGATTTGCGCATTAAGATAATCAATAACACAGTCGGCTACTTTATCTAATAACATGTGCATTGCTTTTGGGTTTTCGTACAGCATGCCTTTTACTTTTGAAAAGTCTTTACTGCTACCACCTTCAACCATATACGTTGCTAATGTCCAGGGGCTGCCTGAAAAACCAATTAAAGGAACGCGCCCATCGAGTTCACGATGGATCATGCTAACGGCATCCATTACATAACCTAAGTCTTTATCCATTGCTGGAACGATAAGGTTCTTAATATCCGCTTCATTCTGAATGGGGCGTTCAAAACGCGGGCCTTCACCTTCAGAAAAATAAAGACCTAAGCCCATTGCATCGGGAATGGTTAAGATATCAGAAAATAAAATAGCCGCATCCAGATCAAAACGTTCCAGTGGCTGGATGGTGACTTCGGTTGCAAGTTCAGGGGTTTTACATAACTTTAAAAAGTTACCGGCTTTAGCTCGAGTCGCACGATACTCAGGAAGATAACGACCGGCCTGGCGCATCATCCATACTGGTGTTATGTCGACAGGTTCGCCGAGTAGGGCTTTTAAAAAACGATCATTTTTGAGGGTTGTCATAATATTTTATCTTACTTGAATCCATTGCTGGTTTTTTAATTTTTTACCACAATGTACACGAAGTACACTACGAAGGCATTAACTTAGTGTAAATCTAGTTTTTCATTGTGTACTTCGTGTCCGTTGTGGTTAATGTCTTTTTTAAACATTCAGATAATCCAGAATGCCTTCTGCTGCTTGCCGGCCTTCGTATACTGCGGTTACTACTAAATCTGAGCCACGCACCATATCGCCACCGGCGAATACCTTTGGATTGGTTGTCTGATGTTTAAATTCTTGTTCATAAGGCGCTTTAATTCTACCGCGTTCATCAATATCAAGTGAAAAATCTTTAAACCAGGGTTGTGGGTTAGGACGGAAACCAAAGGCAATAATCACATGGTCGGCAGGAATAATTTCTTCTGAACCGGCAATCGGTTCAGGACGACGGCGGCCACGCTCATCGGCTTCGCCAAGTTGAGTCTTAACAATTTTAAGGCCTTCAACTTTATCGGTACCAACAATTTCAATGGGCTGGCTGTTCCAGCTAAACTGCACGCCTTCTTCTTTGGTATTGGCAACTTCACGTTTGGAACCGGGCATATTGGCTTCATCGCGGCGGTAAGCACAAATTACTGACTCAGCGCCTTGTCGAATGGCCGTACGGTTACAGTCCATGGCGGTATCACCGCCACCGAGAACCACGACTTTCTTCCCCTGCATGCTAATGTAGTCAGCAGGATCTTTTTCATAATTATGGCAGTGGTTAACATTGGATATTAAATAATCCAGTGCAGGGTAAACGCCGGGCAAGTCTTCACCATCAATCCCCGCGGTCATATAGTCGTAAGTGCCCATGCCCAGAAAGACGGCATCGTAGTCGTCTAATAAAGTTTGGAAGGGTATGTCTTTACCAATGGTGGTGTTGATTTTAAAGGTGATGCCCATTTTTTCAAAAATTACGCGACGGTTTTTAACCACTTCTTTTTCAAGCTTAAACTCAGGGATACCAAAAGTGAGTAGCCCGCCAATTTCAGGCTGGCTTTCAAAAACGGTGACCTGGACACCGTTGCGTGTGAGTACGTCGGCACAACCCAGACCCGCTGGACCCGCGCCTACCACGGCTACTTTTTTACCAGTGGCTTTTACATTAGACAAGTCGGGCTGCCAGCCTAGTTTAAAGGCTTCTTCTGAAATGTATTTTTCAATCGAACCAATGGTAACCGCACCGAATTCATCGTTTAAGGTACAGGCACCTTCACATAAGCGGTCTTGTGGGCAAACACGGCCGCAAATTTCTGGCAATGAATTGGTTTGATGAGAAAGCTCTGCTGCTTTTAAAATATTGCCTTCGGCAACCAGTTTTAACCAGTTTGGAATGTAGTTATGTACGGGGCATTTCCATTCGCAATAGGGGTTGCCACATTCGAGGCAACGGTCGGCCTGACGCTCGGCTTGTTGTTGATCAAACTGCGTGTAAATTTCACGATATTCTTTAATGCGATCGGCAGCCATTTTCTTGCTCGGGTCGCGGCGCTCGCATTGTATAAACTGAAAAGTATTTCCCATAATTCTTAAACCAATAATTTTTTATGCGGCTGCATGTTGTAAGTCTTCAAGTAAAGATTCCAGACTCAGAGCTTTAGGTTTGATTAACCAGAAGTCACCCAGCGTATCGCTAAAGTTATCTAAAATATATTGTCCGCGTTTGCTGTTTGTTTCAGTCACAAACTCTGTAATCACATCTTGTAAGTGACAGCGGTAATCTTCCATGCTCTCAGCGGCAATGCGTTGAATATCTACGTCGTGATTATTGCGGTTAGCAAACTGATTTTCGGGGTCGTAAACATAGGCGAAACCACCGGTCATGCCTGCACCAAAGTTTAAGCCGGTTGGGCCGAGTACGGTGATGAGTCCGCCAGTCATATATTCACAACCGTGGTCACCAATGCCTTCGACGACGGCATGGCAACCGGAGTTGCGAACACCAAAACGTTCGCCAGCCAAGCCGGAAGCAAACAGTTTACCGCCAGTGGCACCGTATAAACAGGTATTCCCCATGATAGGCGTTTCTGCCGGGTCAAAGCTGCTCACTTTTGGAACAGTCAGTACCAGTTTGCCGCCCGCCATGCCTTTGCCAACGTAGTCGTTAGCATCGCCCTGTAAATAAATATTTAAACCACCTGCATTCCATACTCCCAGGCTCTGACCAACAGTACCGGTTAGTCGTAAAGTAATGGGATTGTTTTCCATCCCTGCGTCACCATGTGCTGCGGCAATTTCACCAGAGATTCGCGCGCCAATGGAGCGGTGGATATTTAAAACATCGTAATGGAATTCACCACCACTTTTGTTTTTAATCGCATCGGCCATATCGGTCACCATTTTATGAGCTAGTTCAGCTTTATCAAACGGCACATTTTTAGCTTCTAAGCAGAATTGCGGCTTAGCTTTATCCACGCCAGCATCCGACAAAATAGCCGAGTAATCGAGTTGTTGCTGGCGTGCGGTGTCGCCTTTAATTGTTTCCAGTAAATCAGTGCGGCCAATAAGGTCGGTGAGTTTTTTCAAGCCCAGGCTAGCAAGAATTTCACGTACTTCTTGTGTAATAAAGCGGAAGTAGTTCATCACCCATTCCACTTCGCCGTGGTAATGCTTTAAACGTAAAACATTATCCTGTGTGGCGACACCGGTGGCGCAATTATTTAAGTGGCAGATACGCAGGTACTTACAACCCATTGCGACCATTGGGCCGGTACCAAAACCAAAACTTTCTGCACCGAGAATAGCGGCTTTAACAACATCGAGGCCGGTTTTTAAACCGCCGTCTGTTTGTAAACGAATTTTACTGCGCAAGTCATTGGCGCGTAGGATTTGGTGGGTTTCAGATAAACCAAGCTCCCAGGGACTGCCAGCATATTTAACAGATGCAAGTGGTGATGCAGCAGTGCCGCCGTCATAGCCTGAAATCGTAATCAAGTCGGCATAAGCTTTTGCAACACCAGCGGCAATAGTGCCAACACCGGCTTCTGCAACCAGTTTTACGGAAACCAGGCCATTGGGGTTGACTTCTTTCAAGTCAAAAATAAGTTGCGCTAAATCTTCGATAGAATAAATATCGTGATGCGGTGGGGGTGAAATTAATGAAACGCCGGGTTTGCAAAAACGCAGTTCGGCAATTAGTTCGTTTACTTTATCCCCGGGTAGTTGTCCACCTTCACCGGGCTTGGCACCTTGTGCGACTTTAATTTGCATGACTTCGGCACTGCGTAAGTATTCCGGCGTTACACCAAAGCGGCCAGAAGCCACTTGTTTTATTTTAGAACGCTTGATGGTGCCATAGCGTTTTTTGTCTTCACCACCTTCACCGGAGTTGGAACGGCCGCCTAACTGGTTCATCGCTTCAGCCAATGTTTCGTGGGCTTCGGGAGACAAGGCACCGAGTGACATTGCCGCGCTATCGAAGCGTTTAACAATGTCTTTCATCAGCTCGACTTCGTCAATCGAAATGGCATTGCAGTTGTTAGTATTAACACTGAGTAAATCGCGTAACGCAATTGGTGCTCGGTTATTAATTTGATCGGCATAAACGCGGTAGTCGTCATAGTTGCCGGATTTAACCGCCACTTGCAAGGACTGGATAACGTCTGGGTTATACGCATGGTCTTCGCCACCGTGGACAAATTTTAGCAGGCCACCCTGACCAATATTTTTACGCGGGTTCCATGCGAGTTTATTTAATTGCATTTGGTCACTATCGAGGTCGGCAAAGCTGGCACCTTCCATACGATTGGTGGTGCCTTTAAAGCAAAGATCAACCACATCCGATTGCAGACCCACGCATTCAAACAGTTGTGAGCCGCGGTAACTTGAAATGGTAGAGATACCCATCTTCGAGGTAATTTTAAACAGGCCTTTGTTAATGCCTTTACGGTAATTGACATCAAGCTTGCAGGCGTCTTTTGTTTTAATTTCACCACTGGAAATTAAATCACGGATCACTTCATAAGCAAGGTAAGGGTAAATGGCCGTTGCACCATAACCAATTAACGCAGCAAAGTGGTGTGGGTCGCGTGCGGTTGCGGTTTCAACCACAATATTGGCATCGCAACGTAAACCTTCTGCAATCAGTCGGTGGTGTACTGCGCCGGTGGCGAGTAGCGCATGCACCGGGCGACTGCCTTCGGTAATATCACTGTCGCTTAAGACTAAAATAACCTTGCCAGCTTTAATGGCGGCAACGGCTTCGTTACAAATTTGAATAATGGCTTGTTTTAACTCAGTCGCATGCGGACGATTGAGTGAAATATGGGTATGCGCATACTGGTTGCTTTTTTCTTCCATGCTGAGTAATTGTTTGAACTTACTGGCCGAAAGAATTGGCGTGCTCACACGCAGGCGTTGTGCATGGGTGGGCGCCTCGATAAACATATTGCACTCAGGGCCAAAGCAGGTTTCAAGTGACATCACCACCTGCTCTCGGATGGGATCAATCGGTGGGTTGGTGACTTGGGCAAACTGCTGACGGAAATTGTCGTACAGCGAACGCACTTGTCTGGATAAAACTGGGAACGGGGTGTCATCGCCCATTGAGCCAATGGCTTCCTGTCCTGCTTCGGCCAGCACACGAATAACCTGATCGCGTTCCTCAAAACTTACCTGAAACATTTTCTGATACGTTTGTAATGTTTGTTTATCAATGGCGGCAATGGCACATTCTTCGTCGAGTTTATAATTTAAACGAACGGCGTGTTCACGCATCCATTGTTTGTAAGGCTGGCGTGTTTTTAATTGTTCGTCGATTATTGCCGGCAACAGCAATTCACCGGTCTCGGTGTCGACGGCAATCATTTCACCGGGTTTTAAGCGGCCTTTGCGTACCACTTGATCGGGTTCGTAATCGTATACGCCAATTTCAGAGGCCAGTGTAATGTGGCGATCTTTGGTGATCACCCAGCGGGTTGGGCGCAGGCCATTCCGGTCAACACTACAGGCCGCATAGCGGCCATCCGTCATCACTATGCCCGCGGGGCCATCCCACGGTTCCATATGCATGGAACTGTATTCATAAAAGGCACGTAAGTCCGGATCCATTACTTCGACATTTTGCCAGGCAGGCGGAATCAATAAGCGCATGGCATGGAACATACTTAAGCCGCCAGCGATCAAGGCTTCGAGCATATTGTCTAAGCTGTTTGAGTCGGAACCGGTGAGTGAAACCAGTGGACGAATATCTTCCATGGGTAATTTTGGTGTTTCAAATTTATGCCCGCGTGCCACCGACCAGTTGCGGTTACCTTGTACGGTATTAATTTCACCGTTATGTGCCAAATAACGGAACGGTTGCGCCAGCCGCCATTGTGGCCAGGTATTAGTTGAAAAACGCTGGTGGAAAACCGCGGTGGCGGATTCCATTGCCTTGTTGTTTAAGTCCTGATAGAAAACCGGCAGGTTTTCAGGCATGACTAAACCTTTATATGAAATAACATGCGATGACAGGCTGGGAACATAAAAGACGTCATCGTTGGGCTCGATGGCTTTTTCAGTTCGGCGGCGTGCTATATATAAGTGGCGTTCAAAGTCGGCATCACTCATGTTGTCAGCAGGATTAATAAAGACTTGTTCAATGGTGGGTACTGATTTTAAGGCTTCTTCACCACAGGCTGAGTAATCGGTGGGCACGGTACGCCAGCCCTGGACGTCCAGCCCCTCGGTGCGGCATTCTTTAAATAAGGTATCGCGTGCGGTTTGCGCCTTATCGAAGTCGGTGCTTAAAAATACCATACCAACGGCGTAATTGTCTTTAAGCGTAAAACCCAGTTCTTTGGCCTGGGCGCGCAAGAAGCTATCCGGTTTTTTAAGCAATAAACCACAGCCATCACCGGTTTTGCCGTCAGCAGCAATCGCACCGCGGTGAGTCAGGCGTGCAAGGGCGATAATGGCGGTGTCGAGCAGCCAGTGGCTGGCTTTGCCATCCATATGCGCAATCAGGCCAAAGCCACAATTATCGCGTTCAAATTTAGGGTTATAAAGGCCGGTTAACTTCATAGGATTTACATTTAAACTGTTAAAAATCAATAAATTAGAGCCAAATAGGCTGGTTACGCCCGTTTGTCCTGGCTTGGGAGTGTGTTCCAGGGAAGACTCGCTATCAGGAGACAAAATGGCTCCGCAGTATACAACCCCAGCGGACTTGCTTCAATGCCTGTAGCAGCTCATTTTTCGCAGAAAATAACCTTATATTTCAGTTGCTTATATCAATATAGCGGGGATTGAGCATTAACTGCTTATGCATCGAAGTTAATACCTGTATAGAGGCTGGATTTACTAAAAAAAAATAAAAGAATGCCGATAAGATTATAGACAAGCTTTTTATTATGGAGAATGGTAGCAACCAAAATGTCTATAAATTTTAATGAAATAAAAGTAAATATTGGTGAAAGTATTCAACTTCAGGATCCTTCAAGCAATTCAGATGAGCGTATTTTTGTGAAACTGATTGGCTATCGTGACGCTAAGAGTATTCTTGTTACGATGCCACGTTTGAACGGTGATTTAATTCGGGTTGTAAAAGGGCAAATCTTTATTGTTCGACTGTTTTCTGTGCAAACGGTTTATGCTTTTAATGTAACCGTTTTAGAGGGTAAAGCAAGCCCCTATCCGTATATGCATTTATCTTATCCGAAGAAAGTAGAGTCGGTTGTGGTGAGAAATGCGCAACGAGTAAATGTTGAACTCATCGTTTCAGTGCAAACAGGTGATCCAGATAAAAACAGTGACGATTCTGTATCGGCTAAATTAACGGATATTAGTACCGGTGGTGCTAAATTATCAACCAATGAAGCTATTGGTGAAGTGGCTGATGACATTAGTATGTCAGCAAAATTAACCGTTGGTGGGGTTGAGCAGTACTTGCAAATATTAGCAACGATACGTCGTGTTGAAACTGAAGAAAGGGGTGATAAGACGGTTTATATTTATGGGTTGGAATTTCGCTTTGTTGAAGAGAAAGATCGGCTGGTCTTGCATGGTTTTGTATACGAGCAATTAAGTAAAAACTGATTTTAGCTTCCTTCGATGGTGGGTATCTTTACGATGATTGCCCTGGCTTAAGGGTGACTTGCAGGTGTTTACATCCAAAAATTTAACTGGGAAATGTTTAGGGGGTAAATATTTATTTGCACTGGAATGGTGAAAAATAAGCAATTTACCTTCAGTTTTTGTGTGTCAAGCCGATAGATAGTTTACTTACAAATACTATTTATTATGAGGGCCGTTTCATGAGTATGTTTTTTAGTTCAGTTTTAGCATTTTTGGTTTTTTCATTTTCATCTTCCATTGTTTTCGCAAGCGCGGCGGACACGCCGGATAATATCCCAGGTACTACCAAGGTGACGGCAGAAGATATTCCTGCTTTATACGAGAAGTATGACAACCTGGTTATTATCGATGCCCGCATTGAAAAAGATCGGAGTGGTGGACATATTGAGGGTGCGATTAGTTTACCGGATGTTGATACAACCGAAGCGACTTTTAAAAAAGCGGTACCTGATAAGATGACCCCCGTTGTTATTTATTGCAATGGTGTTAAATGTGGCCGAAGTGTGAAGTCAGCCAAAATGGCATTGGGGTGGGGTTATAAAAATATTTACTGGTTTCGTGGTGGCTGGGAGGAGTGGACTCAAAAAGGCATGCCAATTGTAAAATAAGCTAATACATTTTGTACAAGATGGACCAGCAAAATAGTTATGAATGAATAGAAGGTCAGCAATGAATAAAATTTCAATTAAACTTTTTGTCGGTGGTGTTTTAGGTTTACTGGGGCTGGTCTCTATTTTACTCACTGTCGTGTCAACGATGAAGTTTCGTGATGCGGCACTGAGTTCACAGTCCCAGACCTTAACACGTGTTGTTGAAGTGGCGGTTGAGGAAGAGCTACGCGGTATGCAACAAATGGCAATGGATATGCTTGATGGTATCACCCGAGAATCTGAATTTAGAAAATCATTTAAGTCCTATACAAAAGATCACAGTGCTGATGTAAAAGCTGAATTAGTCCGTTATCTAAATGAACAATTTCATCAGCGTTATGTGACTTCCGGCCTTTTAGTTGTCAGGCAGTTACGTTTGTATGATAAAAAATTATCTTTTCTGGTGCAAAGTCAGGAAGGGCAGGCTGGTTTAAGGCAACAACTACCTGACTTTCTATACCAGTTAGCAGCGAGCAGAAAAGGTGCACAAAGGCTCAAAACAATTGGCGGCACATGGGGGTCGAATAAGGGCCCAGCCTATTCAGTACTTGCCCCTGTTGGAGGCTTACGTCTGGCAGGTTATATTGAAATTGTACTGGAGCCAGCACATAACTTAAAAAATGTAGAGGAAATGTTAAAGGCGCCGCTTTTAATATCTAAAAATGAAACGATATTGTATAAAAGCAAAGATTGGGATGAGGTTGCAAGCAGTGATGCCCTGTTAGTCAGGTATATTCTAAAAGATTATAAAGGAGATGAGAACCTTCTGGAATTAACGGCTCTTGAAGATGTTTCTGCATTATATGCAAGCATGGCCAACACACAAACCCTGATTATTGTTGCTTTTGTTATTGCTATTATTCTGGGTATTCTGGGTGCTTTTATTGTATTAAAAAGATATTTGTTTACCCCTATTTCTGATGTGATGGCAGGAATGGATCGTTGTGCCAAAGGTGATTTAACCGTTGAGATAAAACAATCCGGGTTAAAGGAAACGTATGTGCTTGCAGCAAGCTTACGCAGCTGGATAGAGTCTTTGCGCGATCAAGTGACATCAATACAGAGTGATGCACATTCTGTTTCGAGTTCAGCCGATGATCTGTCTGAAATTTCAGAAACAACGACACATGCAATGGAACGGCAACAAATTGAAACCGAGCAATTGGCCACGGCGATTAATGAAATGGCGGCGACAGTAACGGAAGTCGCTCAGAGTGCATCCAATGCCTCTGAACAGGCTAACAATGCCAGCAAAGCAACAGAAAGTGGTTATGCTGTTGTTACCCAAACCATATCGGTCATCAATAGTCTGGCAGGTGAAGTTGAACAGGCCAGCCAGGTTATTCAGGGTCTGGAAGATGATAGTGCTCAAATTAGTTCTGTTATTGATGTTATTAAAAATATTGCGGAACAAACGAATTTACTCGCTTTGAATGCGGCAATAGAAGCCGCTAGAGCAGGTGAACAAGGGCGTGGATTTGCTGTCGTTGCTGATGAAGTTCGGACTCTGGCTAATCGTACTCAACAATCCACAGAAGAAATTAATTCTATGATTGAGCGCTTGCAAAGTGGTACACGTGCAGCGGTAGAAGTGATGGATAAAAGTAAGGCAGAAGCACAGGCCAGTGTTGAACAGGCAAGCCAGGCAGGAGAGGCTTTAACTGATATTCAGTCGGCGGTTAAGTTAATAACGGATATGAATATGCAAATAGCGGCCGCAGCGGAAGAACAAAGCACAGTTGCACAGGACATTAATCAAAGTGTTGTTAGTATTAATGATGCAACACTTGAGACCAGTAATGGAACCAGGGCGACAGCAAAAAATAGTCTGGAATTGAAAGAGCTGGCGGTCAATCTGGAGGCGATCACGGCAACGTTTAAAGTTAAGTAATTTATATACTTTCTATTGTGATTGATCCAGATCTTTATGGATACTTGCAAAACTACGTGCCCATGGAGAGGTTTTTTGTAATGCTGCAGGAAGTTTTTTGATGGCTTGCAAAGCTTCACTACGGTTAGTGTAACTACCATAAACCAGCGCATACCAGTCACGTTGGTTGTGGCGGGTGTGAAAATAAACCGCTTTATCTTTTAGTTTATATTTATGTATAAACTGTTGAATATTTTTATCGTTTCGCCCGCCGAGTAATTGCAAGGTGTAGTGTCTTGGATCCTGACTCCATAGCCATGCAGCAGAGTCTTTTACTTCCGTAAGAGGTGGGTTGGTGATAATGGCGGCGGGTGCTTTAGCTGTTTGTAATTTTATTTTAGGCTTAGCCGGTTTGCTATCTATTTTTTCAGTATTAATTTTAGCCTGCACACTGTCAAAACGACGTAACCAGGGTTTTACTTTTGAGTTTGCAATTTTCTTTTTAATGCGTTGCGCTGCTTCTTTTGTCGCGTAACTGCCGTAGATTAATGCATACCAGGGCTTACCTTTGTGCAGCGTTTGGTACACTGCAACCTTGTCGCTTAGCTTGTTGGCCTTTGTAAATTTCTTAATGCTGTTCTTATTCTGTGTGCCGAATAGTTGTAGAGTGAAGTTGTTGGGTTCCTGATCCAATATCCAGCGCTCATCGTTCATCCCGGCGACTGCAGTGATAGTAGCGGGTTTTGCTTTTGGCTTTACAACATTAAAGCTGAGACGGTTCGACTCAGTGTTGTTTTGTTTTAATTGTGCAGACCATTTGTCGGCTGTTGTTCCGACAGTGATAGTCAGTTCGATATTGTTGTCATCAACAATTTTATATTGATGTTTTTTTAATGCTTTTGTTTTACCTGTCCAGCTAATCCATACTGCCGGTGGTTTAGCGCCACTTTTAAAACCACTGCCTTTTATTGTTATTGTTTGTGGTTTATTGCTGCCAATAACCGGGCTAGGTGAAACCGTATCGAGCACATAGTTGGCTGGTTCTGGTTGTGGCATCACGTTGTTTGCCAGAGTTGTTTGCTGCTCTGGTGTTGCTGTTAGTGGATTGCTGTTTTGTGATGAGGCTTCATCCTCTAATTCTGGTGCAGGGGGTTGTGTGGGTGCTTTTAATGTAATTTCCTTAGATTTATTTTGCTCAGCCAATAATGGTGTGGGTTCTTTTTTTGTAGAAGATATTGCGGACGGCAAATTACGATTGACGGTAGAGAGTGAATCATCTTTTGGAGCAACTGCTTCGTTAATAGTGTCTTGCATAGTGAAAACAATAATCGAAACGATAGCAACGATGGCAATAAAAACGATGTGGCGAGCGCTGAATGCCGCTGCATTATAATTAATGGGTTTTTCGTCATCGGGTTTGAAGCCTAAGTCTTCTGCACTAAATTGATTTTTCGAATCAGGGACAGTATTTTCTGTTAAATCAACAGGGTTAATTTTATGATTCAGGCTGGCCGCATCGTCGAGGTGTAAATGTGCTAACTCGCAAATATGAGATGGAATACCGCGGGCAATTTTATGGATCTTTTGTATCACTTTGGGTGTAAAGGGTGATACACCTTCGAAGCCGGCAACTGCCATGCGGTGTTTTATAAATTCGGCGGTTTGGTCTTCATCGAGTGGATTCAGTTCCAACGTATGGGTGATGCGTTCTCTTAATGGACGAATCGAGGGGGATTCCAGCATGATATCGATTTGTGGTTCACAGAATAAAATAATCCGTAATAAGTGGCCTTGCGCGGCTTCAATGTCGGCAAAATAAAACAGTGTTTCAAGTGCGTCTTTGGGAAGCTCATGGGCATCGTCAATAAGCAGTATGGGGACTAAATCGTCATTCTGTAATGCTTTTAAATGTTCAAACACAATTTCCTGTACGGCGGATGGATCATTGGGTATGCCATTTAACCCAAAACCACGGGCAATATCCGTTAACATGGAATCGGCATCCATCATGGTGTGTGCATGCACTTCGCATAGATACCATGAATCATCTGCGTTGTTGCAGAAGCGGCGCAGTAAGCTGGTTTTGCCGATGCCACGCTCACCGGTAACAATTAATAATAGGTTGCTGTATTGAGTGAGGTGCGACAACATTTCAAGACGCTGATGTCGTTCAGCATCGAGGTATAAAAAATTATCGTCATGCTGGGTTGAGAACGGTGCTTCATTTAAACCGTATTGCCGAAGATAGGCGGGTTCAAGACGTTTGAGTTGATCGGCGTCGTAATTAGCCATTAAGAATCCAGTGAGGTCTGTTATTGTCATTATTGTCGACACCCTGGATAAAGACAACCCGAAAGCCCCGACTTAATTGTGCATCGCGGACACGTTCTAAAGCAATGAGCGCATCATTTTTGCAGGGGAAGTGATCCCGCTTGACTCGCCCACTTGAGCCTTGTTTTCCCCATTCCCGTACCAATGTCCAGCCATCAAGTAAATCCTGTTGCAGTAACAATTGGTAGTAGCGGGGCTGCTGTTCCTTTTGTTGTATTTGCATATAAATACGCATGTTATTTTAACCGAATGTTGCAAGTGAACATTCATTAATTATATTTAATAATATAGCATAGTATAATACTAAATCATTGGTATCTATTTGTTTTTAGGTTGTTTTGTTGCTACTTAACCTGAACTCGGGATAAGGCATTTAGAGGTTATTCACCGGACAGTAAGCCGGGATTATCCAATAAAGACACGCAAAACATGCCATCCATGGCGACTCGACTGCCGCGTCCTTGCGGCAGACGGTCTTTATTGGATAATCCCGGCTTACTGCCCTCGCGTTGGTGGGTTTTAATGACTTGTTTCTCTTATCCCGAGTTCAGGTTACTTAGGTTAATTCTGCCGGATTAAAAATCTTTTCATATTCTGCAATCGCATAGCGGTCGGTCATTCCTGCAATATAATCGGCGACGGCGCGTGCTTTGCCGAGTTCAGCATTTTTTTGCTCTTTTTGGCTGACAATTTGCTGGTACTTGGGGTTTAACAGCTTTGGATCATTGAGAAAGGCGTTGAATAATTGCTGAATGATATGGGCAGCTTTTGCGGACATGCGGTGAACCCGGTAATGCGCATACATTTGTGTGCGTAAAAATCGCTTCAGTTGCAGATTCATTTCCTGCATTTCGGGGCTGAAATGTGCGAGCTCACTGGTGTGGTTGCGAACACTGTCAATGGAGTCGGGCAGGGCTTTGCCCAGGTTTGTCCGTGTGGTGTCGATAAGATCGACGACCTGCCGGTTTATCATTCGGCGGATAATTTCGTGAATACGGCGGCGATCCTTTAAGTCAGGATACTGTTTGCTGACCACATCAAACTGTTCTTTAAACAGGCGGATCTCAAGTAGCTGTTCAATGTCGATAAGCCCGGAACGCAAGCCATCATCCACATCATGATTATTATAGGCAATTTCATCGGCGAGATTAACGGTTTGTGCTTCAAGACTGGCCTGTTTTTTATTCAGAAAACGTTCGCCCACATCACCGAGTTGCCTGGCATTTTTAATCGAGCAGTGCTTTAAAATCCCTTCGCGGGATTCAAAGGTCAGGTTTAAACCGATAAAGTCGGCATAGCTTTGTTCAAGTTTGTCGACGGTGCGTAATGATTGTAAATTATGCTCGAAGCCACCATAGTCTTTCATGCAGGCATTAAGGGCATCCTGTCCGGCATGGCCGAAAGGGGTATGGCCTAAGTCATGTGCCAGTGCGATAGTTTCACTTAAGTCTTCATTGAGTTCTAAAATACGCGCAATGCTGCGGCTGAGTTGGGCTACTTCAATGGAGTGGGTTAAGCGAGTGCGGAACATATCGCCCTCGTGGTTAACAAAAACCTGGGTTTTATATTCTAAACGGCGGAAGGCCGAAGAATGGATAATACGATCACGGTCGCGCTGGTAGTCACTGCGATACTGAGGCGACTCCTCGGCAAAACGGCGACCTCGGGAGCTGGATTGTTGCGCTGCATAAGGTGCGAGTTGCATGGTGGGTTCCCTTATTTGAGTGTTTCGGTGCTATTATTTCGATGCCGGTTGAAAGTGCTCAATCGTCTGGCGTAAGTTATCCGTTTTAAAATCGTGAGTGACCTTGGCATCGCCAAGCGCATCATAAAGCACAAAGTTTATTTTTCCATCGCGTACTTTTTTATCGACACGCATTAAGTCCATAAAGACATCGTAAGTCATTATCGCAGGTAATTGCACCGGCAGTTTTGCCGCTTCAATAATTGTTTTAACGCGTTGCACGTCTTGTTCGCTTATCCAGTTTTCACGCATAGACAAATCCGCTGCCATTAGCATACCAATGCCGACTGCTTCGCCGTGCAACCAGTTGCCATAGCCAGCACCAGACTCAATTGCGTGACCAAAAGTATGGCCAAGATTGAGTAAGGCACGAACACCGCTTTCTCTTTCATCCGCGGCAACCACTTCGGCTTTGCACTGACAGGAGACTTCAATGGCGTAACTTAATGCCGCCGGGTCGCGCGCCAGCAGTTTATTCATATTCTGTTCGAGCCAGCCGAGGAATTCAGGTAAACGAATTAAGCCGTACTTAATCACTTCGGCCAGCCCGGCACTTAGCTGGTTATCTTCGAGCGTATTCAGCGTATTAATATCGGCCAACACACAACTGGGCTGATGAAAAGCACCAATCATATTTTTACCAAGCGGGTGATTTACCCCTGTTTTACCCCCCACTGATGAGTCAACCTGTGCCAGCAGGGTAGTGGGTATTTGAATAAAATTTACCCCGCGTTGGTAACTTGCGGCTGCAAAACCCGTCATATCACCGACAACGCCGCCACCTAATGCAACCAAGGTGCAGTAACGGTCAAAGTGGTTGGACAGCAGTGCGTCATAAATAAGGTTAAGGTCAGTTAATGTTTTATGTTGCTCGCCATCGGGTAAGATAACTGTATGACACTGAAAATCAGTAAATAAAGCTTTTGCCTGTTGCAGATACAATGGCGCAACAACATCATTACTGACTATCATCACCTGAGTACCGTTAACATAAGGGGTGACTAACTCTTTTTGAGACAGCAAGTTCGCCCCAATATGGATAGGGTAACTTCGTTCGCCTAGGTCAACGGTGAGTGTTTTCATTGGTATATTTTACGTTTCTTATATAGGTTTAATTATACGTTAAATAAGGCATTAACTTAAATCTAAAACGATTAACACCCTTTAAAAGGCAGGGGTTTCAGCTAGTTCGGTTTAATTGTGTGATGATTTGTTTAAGGGTCGATTTTACATTGCCTGTGCCCGTATCAATAATAATATCGGCTATTTCTTTATAGAGTGGGTCGCGTTGTTCCAGCAGCGCTGCAATTTTTTCGCGAGGATTTTCAGTTTGTAATAAAGGGCGGTTTTTATCCATGCGGGTGCGTTCCCATAGTTGCTCCATGGTTGCCGACAGGTAAATAATGATGCCGCGCTGGCGTAACATTTTTCGGTTTTCAAGTGCCAACACTGCACCACCACCGGTTGCTAAAACAGTATTATTTTTTTGACTTAGTTCATCCAGCATTGCTGTTTCACGTTTGCGAAAGCCCTGTTCGCCTTCCAGCTCGAAAATAAGTGGAATATTCGCCCCCGTTTTAGCCTCGATTTCATGGTCGCTGTCAAAAAATGACATGTTTAATTGTTTAGCGAGTTGCCGGCCAATGGTGGTTTTACCTGAGCCCATTGGGCCGACGAGAATGATATTTTGAGTGTAAGGCATATTTTGCGAGCTTAAGAATAAAGTTTAAGCATATCAGCTTTTAGTTAAGATAAAAGTTTGTTATCTGTATAAATTGTTTACACAGTGCGTTACGCAAAAGATCCAATTTTTATCAGGCGAAAAAAAGGGGCATTCCTAATGCCCCTTTTTTATACAGTGCGATTTTTTAAAGCGTTAAATTATCACTGATGATTTTAGGTGTAACAAAAATAAGTAATTCTGACTTGTCATTGCTTTCAGCCTGTCTCCTGAATAAGACACCAACAAGTGGTAAGTCACCAAAGAAAGGCACTTTTTCAAGATTGTTAGTGGAGGTGTGTTCATAAATACCGCCGAGCACAATGGTTTCGCCATTTCTTACCCGTACTCGTGTTTTTACTTCACGCTTTTGAATCGGTGGGCCGGGCTGAGAGAAATCAGGGCGATCTTTTTTCACCAGTAATTGCATGATGATATTATCGTCTGGTGTAATTTGCGGTGTGACTTCAAGCTTTAGTGTTGCCTCTTTAAATTCGATAGAGGTTGCACCGGATGCAGCGGCTGACTGGTATGGTACTTCAAAACCTTGTTGAATATAGGCTTTGTTATTGTTTGCGGTGATTAACCGTGGTGCAGATACCGTTTCCGAGCGGCCTTCAGCCTGTGCGGCAGACAGCTCCAGGTCAAGCAAGGTACCAAATGGTAGCCGTGCCAGTGCCAGTGCAACGGTACCGAAAGCAGAAGGTGATGGCAGATTTACATTTAGCCGATTGGCTGCTGCTGGTTGTGTGCCCTGGCGTACACTATCGGCATTTGTTACCGTATTAGATATACCAATACCTACTTCATTAGGCTGCCCGGTATTGGCGGATGTGCCGCGGTTAAAGCCAAAACGTACACCGAGCTCTTTGCCGAAGGTGGTACCGGCTATGACAATTCGTGATTCAATTAAAACCTGGCGATTCGGTATATCCAGTTCTTTTATCATGGCAAGGATTGAATCCACTTTTTCCTGAATATCAAAAATAATCAGTTTATTGGATCTTTTGTCGAAAGATGCGCGGCCACGAGGTGATAGATAGCCTGATTTTTTACTGCTACCACTGCCGCCGCCAGCACTAGCACCAGCCGTTCGTCCATAAATGAGCTTAACAAAGTCGATAGCACTGGAGTAATTTACCTGTATTGTTTCTGTAATAATGGGTGCTAGCTCCTGAATACTCTTGCGAGCTTCGAGCTCAATTTTATCCCGCTGTGCCATTTCTTCTGCTGGCGCAATAAGCATTACATTGCCGTTTTGGCGTTTGTCTAAGCCTTTTGTTTTCAGAATAATATCAAGTGCCTGATCCCATGGAACATTTTTTAAGCGTAAAGTGAGTTCACCGTCAACGGTGTCACTGGTAACCATGTTAATGCCTGTAAAGTCTGCAATCAGCTGGAGTACGGCTCGGACTTCAATGTTCTGGAAGTTTAAAGACAGGCGTTCACCGCTGTAAACGTAGTTTTTACGCTTTTTCTTAGCTTCGTCTTCCGATAGCTTGACTTCTTTTTTCACATCGATGGTTAACAAATTATTTGTTTGATAAGCCAGGTGCTCATATTTGCCTGCAGAAGTAATAATAATTTTTGTATCGGCGCCCTGATTGAATGCATCGACAGTTTGTACCGGTGTTGCAAAGTCAATCACATCCAGGCGGCGTTCAAGCTTTGTGGGCAGCTTGTTATTTTTAATTGTAACCAATACCTTCGTTCCGCGTTTAACAATGTCAACGGGTGTGTTGGGATCGGTTAGGTTAATAACAACACGGCCTTCACCTTTGCTTCCACGGCGGAAATCAATGTTGGTAATATTTTCAATGGTTCCGCGTTTACTTAAAACCGGTTTATTAAACGAGCCGTGTTGCTTTTTGCCGCTGGCACCAATGATGATAAAGACATTATTACCTTCTACGGTGGTGTTGTATTCGGTGAGTTTAGCCAAATTAATAACAACGCGGGTACGGCCACCGGCTTCGACAGCGGTTAGTGAACGGGCGATACCAATATTGATTTCATGTGTTTTTTTATCGAGTGCTACATTTGTATTAGGGAAATCCAGCGCAATACGTGCAGGTTGATCGATAGTAAAAGTATTTGGAAGTGCGGCGGCTTCGGTCATACTGAGTTGTATTTCTACGCGTTCTCCTGGGAGAGCGTTAAAATAAATGTCTTTTAAACTGTTGGCAACGGCTGACGATGAGCCCAGTAAAAATAACAAAGCCGTAAGCAGTTTAAAACGATGTTGTTTCACCGATGTGATAAGTGATTCTGTTTGATTGCACATCTTTCTTCTCCTGTTCGAAGCTTATTATGATAAAGCCAGTGAAGCTTCGCGGTCTAGCCAACCATCCGAACCGTCGGAAATGATTTCGCGTAATAAAATTTTAGTTTCAGTAATTTTGATGATTTTACCAAAGTTTTTACCCATGTAGCCGCCCACCTGAACTTTGTAAATTGATTTGTCGGGTGCGGCAACCAGCCCCCAGCGGGTCCCCTGTTTTTCTAAATGCCCTACAAATGTGAGCGTATCCAGAGGGAAGCTTTCCAGAGGTTCAGGTTTACGATCTGTTTTTGGTTTTAAGCCACTGTCTTCTTTAGTATCACTAGCGAAAGTTTCCTCATCCAGTAATGGCATAAAGGGGTCACGCACATCAAATGCCGAATAACTAAAGGGTGGGTAGGTTTTAACTTGTGGTAGTTCCGGGATCTTGCTTTTTTGCCGACTTTTCACATCGGCAACATAACTTTCCAGATCGCCATGCTGTGAACCACTACAACCGCTTAAAAAGACTGCACCGATTAGCGGCAATAATCGAATTGTTAAAGAATAGCGGTTACCCGAAAGAGGCTTTAGGCTTTGTTTTGGTAATTGTTTTTTCTTTAAAATCATAACTAACTACCCGAATTAACGGCGACCTTTTCGTTTCTTCTGATCTTTTCGGCGTTGTTCCGAGACTTCGTCTTCATCCAGGTAACGGTATGTTTTTGCCGTGAGATCCATAGTTAAAGCAGAGCCGCCATCCTTGTTGCCCCCTTTGATAACAATATTTTCCAGGGTCACTATTCGTGGTAAAGCGGCAATGCCACTCACGAAACTACCAAATTGATGATAGCTGCCGGTCATTGATATTTTAATCGGTAGCTCCGCATAAAATTCGGTAAATTGTTCTTTTTCAGGTTTAAATAATTTAAATTGAATACCGCTGGCCAGGCCGGTTTGTGAAATATCGACCAGTAAATTTTCAACTTCTGTTTTGCTGGGAAGTTGGCGTAACATTGCACCAAATGATTCTTTCATTTCACTCATTTGCTGGCGATAGGCTTCAAGATTAATGGCTTTTGCCTGCTTGGCTTCAAAATCCTGCTTAAGCGTCATTTCCTGTCTTTCTGCACGTTCAAGTGCATTTTGCTGATTTTTAACATCCAGAAAGTAGCCGGCGGCTAATGTTGCAGCGCAGGCAATAACGATAATAATGGCTTTAACCGGCGTTGGCCAGGAGCCGATATTATTAATATCGAGATCATTAAAATCTATATTAATGTCTTTCATCGTTTCGCCGCCTTATTATCTTCGGCAATAGCAGAATATTGGGTGGCTTGCAGTTTAAAGTTACGATCTCTTGAGTCTTTATTGTTGTCTTTCTGAATAACATCCAGTACAGGTTTTGTCATCCACTTGGATTTATCAATGCCGCGCATTAAGGCCGAAACGCGTGCGTTCGACTGTGCTTTACCTTCAAGAACCAGAGTTTTACCTTTTTGGGTAAAGCTGGTCAGGTAGACACCTTCAGGTAGAACGCGCACCAGATCGTCAAATAAATGCACAATTTCCGGACGGTTACTTTGTAGTTTCTGGATTCGTTCAATCCGGTTGAGCAGGCGTTGCTTATCTTTTTCCAGTTTAGTGATTTCAGCAATTTGTGCTTCAACTTCGGTAATCGTGGTCTGCAAAAAACTATTGCGTGAATCCTGTACGTTCAGCGCTCTTGCGTATTGCAGGTGAATAGCGGCAATAATGAGTATCATTAAAACAACAGACAGGCCTAACATTGTCAGAAACTGGCGTTGCTGCTCTTTGCGCTGCTCTTCGCGCCAGGGTAAGAGGTTTATATGTGCCATTTAGTCAAACGTCCTCATCGCCAGGCCACATGCGATAACCAGCGATGATGCATCATTGCTGAGGCTTTGCGCTTTGACACGCGAAGCAACCGTCATATTGGTAAAGGGGTTGGCAACGGACGTATGTACGCCCAGTTTATTGGCAATCATTTCGTCAATGCCGGGTAACATGGCGCTACCGCCCGCCAGTATAATATGGTCAACATTGCCGTATTGGCTCGATGAAAAGAAGAATTGCAAAGAGCGGCTGACTTGCTGCGTCATGGCTTCTTTAAACGGTTCCAGTACTTCTGGCACATAGTTGTCGGGTAGGCCGCCCTGTCGTTTTGCCATGCCGGCTTCTTCATAAGACAAACCGTAGCGGCGTTGAATTTCTTCGGTGAGCTGTTTGCCACCAAAGACTTGTTCACGGGTGTAAATGGTTTTTAAGTCATGTAACACATTAAGTGTGGTCATGGTGGCGCCGACATCAATAATAGCAATGGTCTGGTCAATGCCCTGGTCTGGCATGGTGGGCGCTAACATCTGGAAAACATTTTCCATGGCGTAGGCTTCCACGTCCATCACGCGGGCTTTTAAACCGGCTAATTCAATGGCGGCAACGCGTACGTCTACGTTTTCACTTCGTGATGCGGCAAGCAGTACTTCAACTCGGTCGGGATCGTTTTCTGATTGACCCAGTACTTCGAAGTCCAGGTTAACTTCTTCTAAAGGGTAGGGAATATATTGATCCGCTTCGTTCTGAATGTCCTGTTCCATTTCATCATCGGTTAGATTCGACGGCATGGAGATGGTTTTTGTTATAACGGCTGAACCGGCGACGGCTGCAGCCGCATGCTTACAGCGGGTGCCCGAGCGCTTCATGGCACGCTTGATAGCATCACCTACCGCTTCAACATCGGATATATTTTTTTCGATAACCGAGTTTGCAGGCAGGGGCTCAACCGCGTAGCTTTCTACGCGTATTTTGTCACCACTACGCCCTAATTCGAGTAACTTGACCGCAGTTGAACTGATGTCAAGCCCGATAACCGGGGGTGTTTTTGGTTTAAATAAGTCGCTAAAGCCCATATGCCTATAATTTTTTAAGTATAATTTGTTGTTAATTCGGTAGTTACACGAACTATATGTATAACTACTTTAAGTACCTGAGTCAACTATAGGTCAAATAATAGTTAATTACAAATCCTTCGTAGTGTTATCTGCATCAAAGCGATATACTTTAGGATTAGTGCATACTTCTATGCTTATTTGATAAAATTGCGATAATATTTTCCTGTTAGTGTGAATCCTGTCATAAAAAAAATAACAATCTACGGATTAGCGAGCCTTTTTAGCCTGAGTTTACTGGCTGGGCTGGGCTTTTTGGGGATCTATGCCTATATAACCCCTGATTTGCCGGATATTGATACATTGAAAGATGTTCAGCTTAAGGTGCCACTGCGTATTTACACTAAAGACGGCCTGTTACTCGCTGAATTTGGTGAGATGAAACGTACTCCACTGCGTTATCAGGAATTCCCCGATACGCTGGTAAAAGCACTGATAGCTGCAGAAGATGATCGGTTCTTTGAGCACCCTGGTGTCGACTATAAAGGTATATTGCGCGCAGCCCTGCATTTAATCCGCACCGGTGAACGTGCGCAGGGCGGCAGCACCATTACCATGCAGGTGGCACGGAATTTTTTCCTGTCACGCGAAAAAACATTCCTACGGAAATTTAATGAGATTTTTCTTGCCTTTAAAATTGAAGAAGAGCTGACCAAGCAGGAAATCCTCGAGCTTTACTTAAATAAAATTTATTTTGGCAAGCGTGCCTATGGTGTGGCGGCTGCGGCTCAGGTTTATTATGGCAAAAGTATTGATGAGCTGAACTTACCTGAAATTGCAATGATCGTTGGCTTGCCAAAGGCTCCATCGCGTTATAACCCGATAGTGAACCCCTCGCGTGCTTTATTGCGGCGCGATTATGTATTAGGGCGCATGCGGGATTTAAATTTTATTACCCAGCTTGAGTACGATGATGCTTTTGCGGTAGTTGATGATGCGACTGTTCACGGGCAAAACCTGGAAGTTGAAGCTCTTTATCTTGCCGAAATGGTGCGTAGCGAATTATTAAAGCGTTATGGTAATAAAATTTATACCGCCGGTTATCAGGTTTATACAACGGTTGATTCAAAATTACAGGTTGCTGCCAATAAAGCATTACGGCTGGCCTTGCACAATTATGACCGGCGACACGGGTATCGCGGCACCATCGGGCATGTTGAGCTCTTTAATTTTGAATTTGAAAATGATGAAGAATATTGGGACAGCGTTTTAGCTGAGCAACCCTCTCAGGGTGATCTGGTTCCAGCCATTGTTTTTCAGATTGAAGAAAAATCAGCTTATGCCTATACCGAGGACGGTAACGTGGTCTTTATGGACTGGCCACAACTTGAATGGGCGCGTCGCTATATTGATGAATTTAATATGGGGCCGAAGCTGGATAAAGCCAGTCAGATCCTGAAAGCTGGCGATGTCATTTATGTTGTGGCGGCTAAAAAAGGTTGCTCTTACCTGGCTCAGGTGCCAATTGTTAGTGGTGCGCTGGTATCGCTTAACCCAGATGATGGTGCCATTCAGTCGCTGGTCGGCGGTTTTGACTTTTACCAGAGTAAATTTAATCGAGTTATTCAGGCAAAGCGCCAACCGGGTTCAAGCTTTAAACCCTTTATATACAGTGCGGCACTCGACAAAGGTTTTACCGCGGCCAGTATTATTAATGATGCGCCGGTGGTATTCGATGCGCCGGGTCTGGAAGATACCTGGCGGCCTGAAAATTACACTGGCAAATGGTATGGCGAAACACGTTTGCGCACGGCGCTTATCAAGTCACGTAACCTGGTGTCAATTCGTCTGCTGCGTGATATTGGTATTGGCTACGCAGTGCGTTATGTCACACGGTTTGGTTTTAAGCGTTCCAGTTTGCCGCGAGATCTTTCTTTAGCGTTAGGCAGTGGTGCGATTACGCCTTTAGAGTTAGCCGACGGTTTTAATGTTTTTGCCAATGGTGGCTTTAAGGTTCAACCTTATTTTATTGACTATATCCTGGGTTCAGATAAAAAAGTCATGATGCTGGAACAGCGCTCTGAAGTGTGTGTTAAGTGCGTGGAAGAAATGGAGGCCAAACTTAAACTGGAGCAGGAACGTGAAGCGGCAAAACTCGTGGAGCAGGAAGCAAGGCTTAAATCTTTAGGTCATGCCACCAATGAAATTTCTGCGGCCGGGAACCCACCTGCTGAAAAAGCGGCGCCAGTCGTTGCTGATAAAGCAAAAGAGCCTGCACCACAAATGAATACAGCTTTAGCTGAGAACAACGTAGCGGCGAGTACTGAAGTTATCTTTATTGAGCAAACCGGTCCACAACAAGTCAAGGTTGCCCCTAGAGTGTTGAGTGCACCAACGACTTTCTTAATGAATACCATGATGCGGGATGTTGTACGCTATGGTACCGGGCGGCGTGCGCTGGCGCTGGGTCGAAAAGATTTGGCCGGCAAAACCGGCACCACCAATGACCAACGTGATGCCTGGTTTGCTGGCTTTAACCGTAACGTGGTGACGATTACCTGGGTTGGTTTTGATAACCCGCGTTCACTTGGGAGCCGCGAAACCGGTGCCATTGCTGCTTTACCGATGTGGACGGCTTATATGGGGCAAGCCTTAAAAGGAATACCTGAAATACCATTAGAGCAGCCCGCCAGTATTGTTTCCGTGCGTATTGATAAAAATACCGGCCTGTCGGCCACGCCTGAAAGTACCGACACCATGTTTGAGTATTTTAAGGAAGATCAGGTGCCCAGTGATGCTTCCATCGGCCATAGTCGCCAGGGCAACACGGATGGTGCAGGCGATATAACGGAACAACTTTTTTAAGTTAGCGAATGACGGGCGAGGGCAGACAGAGTGCCACAGCGTAAAAATAAAGGCTGGCAAGTACGTGAGCGGCTGGCACAACTTGCTGCAGAATACATGGCCGAAACAGGCAGTCAGGATTTTCAACTGGCAAAAAATAAAGCCGTTAGTCAATTTGGTGCCATCGAGTCGACTAATCTGCCTTCAAACAAGGAAATCCAGCAAGCGCTAGTGACCCACCAGCATATTTTTCGTGCCGATAGCCAACCTGAGCAGTTAAAAAAATTAAGGGAAGTTGCGCTGGACGCGATGCGGTTTTTTGAAAAGTTTAGCCCACGTTTAGTGGGCAGTGTTTTAAACGGGACAGCAGATATTAATTCCGCCATCTATTTGCACTTATTTGCCGAAACATCGGAAGAACTGGCGGTTTTTTTGCTGGACAAGCATATTCCCTATGATGAAGAACAAAAACGCTTTCATATCAAGGCAGACGAATATGAATATTACCCCGCCTTTGCCTTTTTAGCCGAAGAAGTGCCGGTGCATATTATTATTTTCCCGAGCAGTGGCTTACATCATGCGCCATTGAGTTCAGTGGATGGCAAGCCAATGCAGCGTGCGGATATTAAAACGCTAGAACAACTTCTTCGTGGTTAATTGTTTTTTATTTAAAAAGTCCGCGCAGTTTTTTGAATAAAGATTGTGACTCATTAAATAATTGCTGCTCAGTTTGTGAGTCCTCACTATCGGGGTAATGTGACGGGTAAGGTTTTCGAGCTACACCACTGTCAACGGCCGCGCGTGCTACCGCAGACGAAATGTAGCTCTTCAGGCGAGGGTCAAACGGTTTTGGAATAATGTAGTCCATTCCAAAATCCAGCTGTTGGGTTTGGTAGGCGAGTAGCACCTCAGCCGGTGCCGGCGTTTGTGCCAGCTTGGCCAGGGCATACGCGGCAGCTATTTCCATTTCACTGTTAATCGTGGTGGCGTGTACATCCAGTGCCCCACGAAAAATAAACGGGAAGCCGAGTACATTATTAATCTGGTTGGGGAAGTCGCTGCGCCCGGTGGCCATAATAATGTCGCTTCTTACTGCCTTAGCCAGTTCAGGCAGTATTTCAGGTTCAGGATTCGATAATGCAAACACGATGGGTTTAGCGGCCATTTTCTGAACCTGTTCAGCCGACAACAGTTCAGGGCCGGAAACCCCCACAAAAATATCGGCTGCGGTGATGGCATCATCGAGCGTGCGAGCATCGGTCTGAATAGCAAACTTTTGCTTGTACTCGTTTAAGTCGTCACGTTCGCTATGAATAACACCTTTACGGTCCAGCATATGAAGCAAGGCAGGATCGGCGCCCAGCTTTATTAGCAGGTTCATTGATGCAATGGCCGCGGAACCCGCACCCAGACAAACAATTTTGGATGTTTCGAGTGTTTTGCCCTGTATTTGTAATGCGTTCAAAAGCCCGGCGGCGATAATAATGGCGGTACCGTGCTGATCGTCATGGAAAACCGGAATATCAAGACGTTTCTTCAGCGCTTTTTCAATTTCAAAACAGGCCGGTGCGGCAATATCTTCCAGATTAATGCCCCCAAACGTATCCGCAATATTGGCCACGGTATCGATAAAGGCTTCGGTCGAGGGCGCGTTCACTTCAATATCGAATACATCAATATCGGCAAACTTCTTAAACAAAACCCCCTTGCCTTCCATCACCGGTTTACCGGCCAGTGCGCCAACATTGCCTAAACCGAGTACCGCCGTGCCATCGGTAATCACCGCCACCAGGTTGCCCTTGCCCGTATACTTATAGGCTAAGCTCGCATCTTCAGCAATCGCTCGAACAGGTTCTGCCACGCCTGGTGTATAAGCCATCGACAAGTCTTCCTGGCTGGCGCAGGGCTTGGTAATGGCGGTGGCAATTTTGCCTGCAACGGGTTTGGCGTGGTAATCGAGGGAGCGCTGCAAAAAGTCTTTGTTTTTATCGGACATTAAAGTTTAACTATATTAAGTGGTTATGAATGGATAAAGCCTAGCTTGGTTTATATGAACTTGCAAAGGCCAGGCCAATTTACTGAAATTTGCAAAAGTGGTTCGTGTTAGCGATGTAGAGGAGGGGCGCTAGCGGAGCCAGCAGCAGTACCATTGTCGTATCGGATGCTATCAGAAACCCGATATACATTTGGCTGTAGGCAGTGCTAGAACTCCGGGTGCCAACGATATTGTCGGCAACAATTTAGCCACGTTTATAATTAGCACAGCGGGTTTATCATCATGATTAGTCAGGCTTTTTGGGAAACCAGAAGGGCTTACTCATAACACAAGATATCCAGACTAGCGCCATATACAGAATGCTTCCTGTCACTAATATATTATAGAACGAGTCCGCAGATTGGCGTTCCTGTAGTGACGCATATTCTCCAGTAATAATCATATATATAGCAACAATAAGCACAATAAATGCTGTTAGTATATTAAGGCGTAGAATGCGGCGAATCCGTAAGGCCTTGTTCTCATTCAATATTTTCATAAATCTGCTCCAAACGCATTAGAATATAATAATATAGCTTATATTTAATTAATGTTTTTGAGCTAGATCAATCTAATACCTGAAAAAATCGGGAGGTTCAAGTTTTATTGGGGGTCAGGTCTTGCCTTTTGACTTTGTAATGGCGGCTATTCATAATCAGGCAAGGTTAGTATGCTCAAAAGGTAAAAGAATAAGCCTTTGTGGACAGCGGTACCGCTTAAAGGCAAAAGGCAAGACCTGACCCCGTGGGTGCTATTTTCTATGCGACACACCCTTTTCCAAACTCGTTACTAAATCCATCTAAATTATCATCAATCTCTTTAATAATATGTTTTTTTCTATTTATTTGTTCTTTAGGAACAGTACACCTAACCAACACTAATAAGCTACTTAAAAGAACTAGAACAGGAAAAAGTGCATACCTTAATATTCGTGTATCACGGTACATAAGTGTATGCATCACATCAAACGAGTCTTTAGCAATTCGACAATATTCAGCGTTATCACTTTTACTAAGGTTATCCATCGTCGATAATAACTTTTTCTTAAGGCTTTTATCTCTTTGTAAATGCAATAGAAATCTCAGATAATCAGTGACTTTGAATGAGCTACTCACACTAATAGCAGAGTTCTGAATGCCAATTAATGTCAAATAACTCTCAGAGTGCTCGTCTAGAATACCCTTCATAGCTAAAATAGAAAGTTCATCTCTAAGTTTATAAAGTTTGAACCTTTGCCTATTTTTTAGTGCAGGTTGAATAAACTTATAGTTAACAACAAGGATAATCCATGCAGAGATAGTCAAAATTAATATATTCAATAACATCATACATATACCTCCTTAAAGTCTTTATCTAGTCGTTATTCTTTATGTCAAAATTCGAACTATTATGATTTTCAAGTGTTTTTAACTCTCCACTTTCCAATCCATGCACAAGAATTTTTCGGTGTTCCGATAAATCTTGAATATGCGAACGGTACACTTTTGCTTGTAAAAAATTAGCAACGAGGCTAATCACTAAAGCACTGGTGAGAGGCCATATGTAAAAACCTTCACTTAAAATAAAATTACCTACATTACCTAGAAAACCTTCTAATACCGTTTCCGATAATTTATATGTGACGTAAAATACCCAAACAATAAACCCAAACAATATTAGCCCAATAAGATTCCCTGTTTGAGCCAAATCATACAACGCATCTATCAGCCGTATTACAACATCTGCTGCATTGGTCTCTCTCTCTTTTAAGTTCTTTCGAGTTCTACCCCTTCCCTTCGCCATATGGCAGAATCCCCTAATTAGTGTATATCACCCAGATCACTTGTCAATCAAACTATTTTATATAACCCCTTATTTTAACAACAAATACCGATAATGAATAGAAAATATTGAGGGTCAGGTCCTGACGAATCCTCACGAATATCCCAATATAACAACCACGGGGGTCATAACAACCACGGGGGTCAGGTCTTGCCCTGTGCCTTTATAGCTTTTTCAAACTGATAGACTATTGATCTTTTAGTTAATTACTATATAAAATGAATAAAAACCAGCTATAATTGATAATATAGTCAATTAACAGAGCTGAATATGAAGCCAAAACCAGAACAACAAGCTGCCTTTGAGGCTTTATTAAACGAGGTGTTGCAGCGTGGCACGGAGCAGGGCATGGACGCTAAAACCATGGCAAAGCGGTTACCGGTGTCAGCAGAAACCTTGTCGCGCATAAAAGGGCGTAAAAATGCGGATTTTGCCACGCTCGATGCACTGGGGCGCTTAGTCGGGTTGCGGCTGGCGTTTGTGCCAGACGATGATGCGCTGGAAACCATTCGCAAGGGTGAGTTTTTTTAGATGGCCATTAGCAGCGACAAGCACGCGGTTATCTGGACGCGTACCAAAGACGGGCCGCTAAAGATGGTGGATTTAATTGCCACCCCACAACAAACCCGTTTTAGCTATACCCGTGAGTTTATCGATTACAACGCAAGTGTCAGCGACAAGCAGCTTGCTGGCGGGGTGTCGCTGCTCGCACCGCCGCAGCAATATAAAACCGAGCAGGTGACCTATGCGGCCAAAGACAGTATTCCGCTGTACCCGCGTTTAATGAGCATGTTACCGGCGCGCAATGAAAATAATATTCAACGCCGACTTTATACCCGCCTGTTAGAAAAAAGTAACTCGCCCCCGAAGCCAGGACTGGATACCGACTGGGAAATTTTACTCTTGTCAGCGCATAACGGCATTGGCCATTTAGATGTTTTTCGTGATGATCGCATTGCCGAGCATTATTACAATGATTCTGAGCAACGCCACTTGCTCACCTCGCGTTCAGCTTACTGGAAGCAAATTCAGGCCGAAATTCAAAATACCGTGTATGACATTGACTCGGCCGAGCTACTCGATGCCTTTGGCCCCACGCCGTCGGTGGGCGGTATGATCCCGAAAATACTGGTGGCGATACCCGATAGCCCGCTCTGGCAGGGTGAATTTGCCAGCCCCGGTACCGCTGAAGTTGATGGGGTAAAGTATGTCGATGTTATTCTTAAAATAGAACCCATCGGTTACGAAGGTGTATTGGCGCTTGAAGCGCATTGCCTTGAACTGCATCGGCAACTGGGCTTTGAAGTACCACAATGCTGGTTATCTGAAATTGATGGCATGCGGGTGTTGGCGGTTAAACGCTTTGACCGCTCAGAGCAAGGTTATCCCATCCCGATGGAATCGTTTTACTCGGTGTTAGCCATTGGCGATAAATATTTTCAAAGCAATGCCGACACCGATCTGGAAGAGCTGGCTTATCGTATTGCACGTATCGGCAAGGTGGCGAATTTAGATGTGCGCGCCACCTTGCAGGAATTATATAAACGTTTACTGGTAGCCCTTTTTACCGGCAATGGCGATTTACATTTAGAAAATCTGTCTTTTCTTGGTGGTGCAGAACAGGTTCAGTTGGCGCCGGTTTACGACCCCGCACCAATGCGCGCCTGGTCACGGCATAATACCCGTTTTGCCGTTCCCCTTGTTTTCGACAATAAGGTGGGTGGTTTGCGCGAAAATATAATTAAGTTGGGTGAAGCGTATCAATACACTAAAAAACAAGCGACTGATTTACTTGATGAGTTTGCCGAAAAAACCAAAGACTATGTTTTTAAAATAGACGCATTGGACAATGTGCCAGAGAAAAATAAAACCTTACTGATTAATACCGTAAAGGCCGAGCGCGATATTTTAACGGGAAAATGTAATTGAGTTTGTTGGTGTCAGGTCGTTTTATAGTCCGCGTAAGACTTTTCTTCGATTAAATCCGAGCCGAGTTTCAAGTTAATGTCTTTTTTAATTTTAGCGCGGGTGTCGTTTTCAAAATACACGCTACGGGCCAGGTCAATAAAGCCCTGATCAAAACATTGTTGGCGCTCTTTGTCGCGAATATCGTCTTCAATTACCCAGAGTTTTTCATTAATGGCTTTTAGGGCAGCGAGTTCGGTTTTAATATCGATTTTGGATGCAGGGCAGTTCTGCCATGCGGCGATGACGCTGTCTAATTCGTTTTGTATATTTAGCAGTTTACCTTTGTCTTGAATGCGTTCTTTTTTTATTTCTAAAATAGTCAGCTTATCAAGAAATTCGCCGTAGGAAATGCTCGCCTGGATTGTCATTATTAATCGACTCTTACAAAATAGTTAGGGCTTTAGTTTTTACCGATAATTTCTTTTACGGTTATTTCGATTGCCGTTGTTTCTATTATGATGCGGCGGGCCTTTCTTTCTGGGTGGGAAAATAGGTGCTTTGGGTTTAACCAGTAAATCGGCGGTAATGGATAAAACCGGAATTTTACTGTCAATATATTCTTCAATGGCGGGCAATGAAAACACCGAATCTTCACAGGCAAAACTAATCGCCTCGCCCGATGCACCAGCGCGTGCGGTTCGGCCAATGCGGTGGACATAGTCTTCGGCATCATTCGGCAAATCATAATTAATGACGTGGCTTACTGCGGGGATATGCAAACCGCGCGCGGCCACATCGGTAGCAACCATAATGTTCAGTTCGCCATCAGTAAACCGTTGTAATAAACTAAGGCGTTTCTTTTGCGGCACATCGCCAGACAAAAGCGCCACTTCATAACCATTGCCCGCAAAAAAAGCCGAGACTTTTTCGGTGGCGCGTTTGGTATTACAAAAAATTACGGCGCGTTCAATATGGTGTGATTTAAACAAACCTAATAGCAATGGGATTTTTTCATCATTGGCCGGGTAGTAGATCATCTGGTTTATCTGGTCGGCAGTGACTTGATCCGCTGCAATTTCAACGCGCTCTGGTTCATTCATATGGTCGTAAGCGAGCTCAGAAACACGGTGCGACAGAGTGGCTGAGAACAACATGCTGAGGCGATCTTTAGGTGCCGGCATACGGCGGAATAAGTAGCGAATATCGTCGATAAAGCCAAGGTCAAACATGCGGTCTGCCTCATCAAGAATCATCACCTGAATCGACTTTAAGTTATAGATATGTTGCTTGAAATAATCGATTAAACGCCCCACGGTGCCAATCAGTACGTCCACGCCGTCTTCGAGTGTTTTGCGTTGTGAATCATAGCCCGTGCCGCCGTACACTACCGCCAGACGCAGACCGGTAAACTGGCCGATTTTTTCGGCGTCATTATAAATTTGCTGTGCCAGCTCGCGGGTTGGCGCAAGGATAAAGGCTTTTGGGTTGGGGTTGGATTTGTCACAGTTACTTTCTATTAATTGCTGAAACATCGGCACCAGAAAGGCGGCACTTTTGCCTGTACCGGTTTGTGCTTGCCCCGCAACGTCTTTACCGGCCATCGCAATGGGAATGGCGCCGGCTTGGATGGGAGTACAGTGAGTAAAGCCGGTTGTTTCAATCCCTTTGAGTAAATTTGGGTCGAGATTCAGGCTGGCAAAGGTGGTATTCGTTAAGTGTTTTTTTGTCATAGCGGCATAGCATAACAAAATCAAGGCTTAAAATCCTCTTTGGGGCTTGCAATGCAACGGCTGTTGCGCTCAAATATAATTATTAACGTAATTGTTGTAGAATCAAATAAAGAAAAAGGCTGTTCAAGCAAAGCCAGCTTTGCTAAATTTGCCATATCAGGGGGCGCAATTTATTTTTGCCCCTTTACTAAGGAGAATAAATCTTGAGCGATAAGATAAACTACGTCACCGATGATACCTTTGAGGCTGAGGTAGTCAATGCAGAAGGCCCCGTCCTTGTGGATTACTGGGCTGACTGGTGTGGGCCATGCAAAATGATAGCACCGATTTTAGATGAAATTGCCGAAGAATATGACGGCAAACTCAAAGTAGCCAAACTAAATATCGATGAAAATCCAAATACACCACCAAAATTTGGTATTCGTGGTATCCCGACCCTAATGATTTTTAAAGGCGGTAATGTCGAAGCAACTAAAGTGGGCGCTGTTTCTAAATCACAGTTGACTGCTTTTATCGACAGCAACCTTTAAGTTTCTACTTACGTCCTGTTCCCAACTCAAATTAAACCTGAATTTATTTGGGATTTATTTGGGATTAATTTGAGGTGGGAACTGGACGAATCATTCATTTAGTGTTACTTTTATCAAACAATGACGCTTTATTCTGAAGTTCATTGCCTTTTGTCTTTGATAATACCTAAAATGCATTAAGCACAAACACTCAGATATTAAGCCCTAACTTTATTATTCCCACTTAAAAACAAGCAACGCCCAATAATTACACTCTAAATCTTAATTAACCCAAATATAATTGCGCATTTTTGTCGCGTTATTCTTTAATAAAGATTAATCAATTATATCAACCATCCAATAAAAGACCCTTTTGTTATGAATTTAACCGAATTAAAAAAAACCCCTGTTCCTGATCTGATTAAAATTGCCGCCGAAAATGGTGTTGAAGGAACCGCACGTTCCCGCAAGCAAGACATTATTTTTTCCATTCTTAAAGCACATGCAAAGAAGGGGGAAGATATCCACGGTGATGGTGTGCTGGAAATACTGCAGGATGGTTTTGGGTTCTTACGTTCGGCAGAAAGCTCTTATTTAGCAGGCCCGGATGATATTTATGTTTCACCCAGCCAAATTCGACGCTTTAGCTTGCGAACCGGCGATACCGTTGCCGGGAAAATTCGCCCTCCTAAAGACGGCGAACGCTATTTTGCACTATTGAAAGTAAGTGAAATTAATTTTGACTCACCTGAAAACAGTCGCCGAAAAGTCCTGTTTGAAAACTTAACACCGCTGCACCCCAACGAACGTTTAATTATGGAAATGGGTAATGGCAGTACTGAAGATATTACTGCACGTGTTATTGATTTAGCCGCACCCATTGGTAAAGGCCAACGGGGCTTGATTGTGTCGCCACCCAAAGCCGGTAAAACAATGATGTTGCATGATATTGCACATTCGATTTCGATTAATCATCCTGAATGCCATCTTATCGTGTTGCTGATTGATGAGCGCCCTGAAGAAGTGACCGAAATGTCACGCTCGGTTAAAGGCGAAGTGGTATCGAGTACCTTTGACGAACCTGCCAGTCGTCATGTGCAAGTGGCCGAAATGGTTATCGAAAAAGCCAAGCGTTTAGTGGAGCATAAAAAAGATGTGGTGATTTTGCTCGATTCCATTACCCGTTTAGCGCGGGCTTACAATACCGTTATTCCTTCTTCTGGTAAGGTGTTAACCGGTGGTGTGGATGCCAATGCGCTGCAACGCCCCAAGCGTTTCTTTGGTGCGGCACGTAATATTGAGGAAGGTGGCTCACTCACCATTTTGGCTACTGCGTTGGTTGAAACCGGTTCGCGTATGGACGACGTGATTTACGAAGAATTTAAAGGCACCGGTAATATGGAAGTGCATCTGGATCGTAAGATCGCCGAAAAACGTATTTTCCCTGCAATCAACATCAACCGCTCAGGCACCCGCCGCGAAGAGCTGTTAACCAAACCAGACGAACTGCAAATGATGTGGATTTTGCGCAAAGTGGTGCACGAAATGGATGAAGTGGCGGCAATGGAATTTATCTTTGATAAGCTTAAAGCCAGTAAAACCAATGCTGAGTTTTTTGATTCGATGAAGCGAAAAAAGTAGTGGCGAAAAAAATACCAAAGCAAAAATAGCCCTGATACAACTATCCACACAAAATGTAGCCCGTATAATAACGGGCTGTAAGTAGTGAAATCAGGTTTTACCCCCTCCTTCCTATACGCTATTTAAAAATACAAGCAAAATAATATTATTTTTGTTTGTTTTGAAAAAACCATATAAATCAATTTGATAGCGTATTTTCCCTATATAAAGGATTAAAAATAGGCGCTAAGCCTTTTGACAAAGCCCCATTGCTCACGCAATATTCTTATATTTAAGTAAGCTTACGAATTATATCGTTATTGGGGATAAACTGATTCGTTGGGAATGTTATTTAAGGTGTAAAAGTTGGTACCGAAAATGATTGAGAATCAAAAAGAAGAAAAATTAAATAAACTGGATTTTGAGACCTGGATGGCACTTTGGCGAGACAGCCCAGGAAATTTTGAATCTTGTCGTGCTGAGCGCATTGCAGCCTATATTAATAGTGTGCCTGCAAAACACCGTGAGCGTTTACGCTGCCTCCAATGGCGTATTGATAAAGTGCGTGAACGGGCGGCGAATCCACTGGCTGCGACCATTGCAATATCTGAAATGATGTGGAAATCATTTGATGAGCTCGGTTCAATGTACAAAGACTTAGCTGGCATGGTGGAAGGCCGTAAGCCTCTGCGAACTCGCCGGACGGCAACGGTTTTACCCTTTAATCGCGCGGCATTTGCCAGAAGTTAATTAATCCCCTAATTTTGGCCGATTGCGCTTGCTGTCGGTGGTACTTTTACGTATTATTGCCGACTGTTTTTAGTATGGTGCTGAACATAAAATTTTAGTTTCAGTGGCGATACGACTTAAATTAATGAGGCAACAAAAATGAAAGCTGATATCCATCCAAAATATTCTGACGTAACGGTTACTTGCAGTTGCGGCAATACATTCCAGACCGGTTCAACGGTTGGTAAAGACGCGTTGAGCATCGAAGTTTGCTCCAGCTGTCATCCTTTTTATACAGGTAAGCAAAAAATTGTTGATACAGCCGGCCGAGTTGACAAGTTCCGTCAAAAATACGGTATGTCATCAAAATAAGATCGTGCGATTTTATTCTTTAAAAAAGGTGCTCAAATTGAGTGCCTTTTTTATTGCCGGCCCTGTTTTTATTCTGGGTTTTATTGCGGGCAAGGCTGTTGCGGCTGAATGCGGCGTTCAGGCTTATGACACGACAGCAACTGTGGCAAAGGTTGTGGATGGCGACAGCATTACATTAGCGGATAAAAGAAAAGTAAGACTGATAGGTATTAATGCACCTGAGTTAGCGCGTTATCCCAAAAAAACAGAGGCTTATGCTTTAGCAGCTAAGCGGTACCTTAAAAGGCAGTTAACTGCTAATAAAAAAATCCATTTAAAATTTGGCCAGCAAAAGAAAGATCGCTACGGGCGACTGCTGGCGCATATGTTTTTAAGCGATGGGCGCAACCTTAATGCAATGTTAGTTAAGCAGGGATTAGCCAGTGCCATTGTTGTACCACCCAATACGGCTTTAATTAATTGTTATTTCCGGCTGGAGCAACAGGCGCGGAAAAAAGCAAAGAATATCTGGTCGGCTAATACGTTTAAAGTTATTCCGGCTTCACAATTAAAGTTAAAGAATACCGGCTTTACGTTTGTAAGAGGTAATGTAATCCGTGTTGGTAAAAGCAAGGGATCTGTCTGGTTACAGTTAGCACCAAAATTTACTTTGCGAATAAAGCGTAAAGATTTTAGGTATTTTAAAAGTCTGGATTTGAAAAACTTAAAACAGGAAGACTTAAAAGATAAAACGCTTTTTGTGCGTGGCTGGATTTATGAAAGAAAAAAAGAACTCTATATGCAGCTGCGCCATCCAAAAATGATCAGCGGGCTTTAGGGGCTGTTGATCTTTCATCTATTGTCTGATTTGGGCTAATTTTCGCCCTGCCTGCGTTATTTTTTACTATCAATGGAGTGCATTGATACGCAAAAAATGCCTTGTCAGGACAAAAATTATCTCAAAATCAGCCTAACACCTGAAAGATCAAT
>JAJRZT010000028.1 GCA_024275115.1 Gammaproteobacteria bacterium | reverse complement strand
TCCATTTTGGAAGCCATTGATGCAGGCATTGAATTAATTGTGTGTATTACTGAAGGCATTCCAACATTAGATATGCTACAGGCAAAAATTGCGGCGGATAGTGCCGGTGCGAGAATTATAGGGCCTAACTGCCCCGGTATCATCACGCCGGGTGAATGTAAGATTGGTATCATGCCGGGTGAAATACATTTACCCGGTAAAGTTGGTGTGGTATCTCGCTCAGGGACACTGACTTACGAAGCAGTAAAACAAACCACCGATCCTGGTTTTGGTCAAAGTACCTGTATTGGTATTGGCGGTGATCCCATTCCTGGTACGAGTTTTATTGACTGTCTGCAGCTATTTGAAAATGATCCGCAAACCGAAGCGATTTTAATGGTGGGTGAAATTGGTGGCAGTGCAGAAGAAGAAGCGGCGGAATATATTCAGTCCGAAGTCAGTAAACCCGTTACTGCTTTTATTGCAGGTGGTACTGCCCCAAAAGGAAAACGTATGGGACATGCTGGCGCGATTATCGCTGGCGGAAAAGGCACAGCAAAAGAAAAATTTACTGCGTTGGAAAAGGTTGGCGTGCATACCGTGTGTTCGCCTGCCGAGTTGGGTAAAGGTGTGGCGGAAGCAACGGGTTGGTCGTAATAAAAACATTTGCCGCGAAGGGCGCAAAAAGCGCAAATGAGAACGAGAAGATTATTCCAAAGTTTTTATCCAGTCTGTTATTATTTCGGCTGCTTCAGTAGTCGCTTCTCTATTTGTTAATAAATGATCGGTGTTTTTCAAGGTGACTAGTTGTGTTCCGGCTTTAATCCACGTTTGAAAATTCTGTGCGTTATTTTCTTTAACTAAGGCGTCATTTTCAATATTCATAATCAATACAGGTTTTTCCAGGTGAGATACTTTTTCTTGCATATCGAATTTTCTAACATCACGTAAAAATTCTGGCTTAATATCAAAGCGACGACTTGCAACAGCAAAGCTGGCTGCCTTATTTCTTTCGAGTAAGCTCACAGCGTCGCCAAAATGATGTAGCACATGCCGAGGTTCACTTGGTGAGGCAATGGTTACTACTGCTTTAACTTCTTCATAATCCTGCGCAATTGAAATAGCGGTTGTGCCACCAAGACTGTGTCCCATTAAAAACTGTGGCATCCGATAATTGTCTTTGAGAAAGTTAATTGCACTCTTCAGGTCATTTTGCATACTGGAAAATGTAGTATCAGAAAAATCACCTTCACTGTTTCCAAGCCCGGAAAAATCAAATCGCAAAACCCCGTAACCCTGTTCGGCAAGTAAGCGGCTTAGTCGATAGGTCGTGATCGTTTCTTTGCTGCAAGTAAAACAATGGCAAAAAATAATAAACGCACGAACACTTTTAGTCGTATCAAAATCAACGGGGAGGTCGAGCCTTGCGTCTAGATTAAATCCAGATGTGTTTTTAAATGCGCATTTAATGGTTTTTGTTTTCATGCTTAGGTGTTAACTTAAGGGTATTAAAGAGATTTCGTTTAATGGAAATGAATATGTCAGAAGATAGTTTGCCCGAAAATCGAATGCCAGTCATTCGTGTGCCCGCAAGACCAGCCGATATTAATCCAGGCGGCAGTATTTTTGGTGGTTGGATAATGTCATATGTTGATATTGCGGGCAGCATTCCCGCATTAGAACGTGTGCGTGGTCCAGTAGTAACCCGTGCAGTTGACTCATTTGAATTTAAAAAGCCTGTGTTTGTCGGTGATTTGATTAGTTGTTACGCAGATATTATTTCTGAAGGACGTACCTCAATGAAAGTAAAAGTTGAAGTGTATGCAGAGCGCATGACAAAAGGGGATACTCGCTGTATTAAAGTCACCGAGGCCGTTTTGACTTATGTGGCTATTGATGAAAATAGAAGGCCTAAAACCATTTCTGATAAATAATGTAAAAATTTTATCGATTATGATTATTTGCTTGTAATTTAAAAGCTTATATTTTAAATTGTTTTAATACCTTAAAGGTAGTATAACTAGACTATCGTTATTGGATATGATAGAAATTGTGTATCCAGTGAATTTAAAACTCTAAAAAGACGAATCTAAAAAGACGAAATTTCCTATGAAAAGAAAACTTTTGATAATAACGAGTATGTGTATATCAACCAGCGTTTTTTCGGGGGGGTATCGTGTTGCTCTTCAGGGGCAGAAAGCGCTTGGTATGGGGCACACAGGTGTAGCC
>JAJRZT010000027.1 GCA_024275115.1 Gammaproteobacteria bacterium | reverse complement strand
TTAACCTGAACTCGGGATAAGACATTCAGAGGTTATTCACCGGACAGAAAGCCGGGATTATCCAATAAAGACACGCAAAACATGCCATCCATGGCGACTCGACTGCCGCGTCCTTGCGGCAGACGGTCTTTATTGGATAATCCCGGCTTCCTGTCCTTGTGGTGGTGGATTTTAATGACTCGTTTCTCTTATCCCGAGTTCAGGTTATTTAATCATCTGAAGGTTTGGTAAAAACCTGCGTCAATTTGGCTTTTTCAGCGGCTGCTTCGTTTGTTTGCTTTACGGCCGGTGCAGGTTTAGGTGCTTCGGTTTTAACCGGTGTTAAATGTGGCGTTGCCTGTTTGGGTTTGACCGGGGCGGCCTGGCTCTTAACTTTTGTGGTGGTTTCGACCTGTTGTAATGCAGGTTTTTTTACAGGCGGCTTGTTTGTTGCCGGACGACTTGCTGCTGGTTTTGTGGCCTGCTTATTATCCTGTTTTGGCGTATCCGTTTTAGGTGCTTTGTTCTGCATATTTCCATTACTTTTATTCGGTTCTTTAGCGACCGTATTAGAACGTTGCGTGTTATCCGTGCGCGGTTGTTGAGTCGTTGCTGCTGGTGTTTGCTTTTGTGGACTTGCGGCCTGGGTTGTTTGAGGCGCAGTGTTTCCTTGTGCATTATTCGTGGCTTGCGGTCCCGGGTTTGTTGCTACAGCATTGGCACTTGTATTCGGCGCTGATTCTGTTTTATCCGTTTCTGTATTACGGTTACGATTATCATTGCGACGATTCGGGTTTGAATTGTTTCGTCTGCGTCTTGGGTTGCGCGGATTAGTTGACTGCTTATTTTGTGGTTTGCCCTGACCTTGTTGCGTCGTTGTCTGCGACTTAGAGTCCGCATTCTGGTTGGCTGGCTGCCCTTGTTGTTTATTGCCTGTTTGTTCCGTTTTAGCCGGGCGTTGGTTGTCACGACGATTCGGATTTGTATTACGCCGTTGTGTATTACGGTTACGATTCGTATTGCGATTCTGGGTATTCGCACGATTTCTATTGCGGTTAGTGGTGGGGCGTTTTTTCTGCTCACCGGTACCAAACAGCGCTCGCCATATTTTAGTGAAAACCCCAATTTGCGGTGTACTGCTAACCGGCCGTGGTGTTGATGGTGCAATTTGTTTTATCGCGGCTTCTTCAACCGGCTTTCTTTCCTGCTGTTGTGCCGGTTGTGCAGTTGTTTCTTGCTTGCTGGCCAGCTCATAGCTCGGGGTGTCATCTTCGACATTGTCGTCATTCGAACGAATACGTTCGATAGTGTAATGCGGTGTTTCCATGCTTTCATTGGGGATCAGTAAAATTTTAACTTTTTGACGCTGTTCAATTTCCGTTAAAATATCCCGTTTTTCATTAAGCAGATAAGTGGCAACGGCGACCGGCATTTGTGTTTCAACGCGGGTGGTGTTGTCTTTCATTGCTTCTTCTTCGATAACGCGAAGAATGGATAAAGCCAAAGATGATACGCCGCGAATGGTGCCGTGGCCTTCACAACGTGGGCAAACCATCTGGCTGGATTCACCCAGTGATGGACGCAAACGCTGGCGTGACATTTCTAATAAACCAAAACGTGATATTTTCCCAATTTGAATACGTGCTCGATCCAGTTTCGTTGCTTCACGTGTGCGGTTTTCAACTTCACGCTGATTGCGTGCCGGTGACATATCAATGTAATCAATAACAACCAGACCACCTAAGTCACGCAGGCGAAGTTGTCTTGCAATTTCATCGGCGGCTTCAAGGTTGGTATTAAAAGCGGTTTCTTCTATGTCGCTGCCCTTTGTTGAGCGTGACGAGTTAATATCAATCGAAATAAGGGCTTCAGTATGATCGATAACAATCGAACCACCGGATGGCAGGCGAACTTCACGCTGGAAGGCCGATTCAATCTGGCTTTCAATCTGGTAACGGGTAAATAGTGGAACAGGATCAGTATAAAGCTTAATTTTATTCAGGTTATGCGGCATTACCTGTTGCATAAACTCTTTTGCTTTATTGTATACCGCTTCTTCATCGATAATGATTTCGTTAATGTCATTGCGCAAATAATCACGGATAGCACGGGTAATTAAATTGCTTTCCTGATAAATAAGGAAGGGCGAGGGACGTGTTTTGGATGCTTCGTCAATTGATGCCCAGAGCTTAAGCAGGTAATCTAGATCCCACTGGAGTTCTTCAATGTTTTTACCAACACCGGCGGTGCGGATAATTAAACCCATATCGCGTGGAATATCGAGCTGGTTAAGTGCATCACGTATTTCGCTGCGTTCGCTGCCTTCGATGCGACGGGAAACACCGCCTGCACGTGGATTATTAGGCATTAAAACAGAATAACGACCGGCTAAACTGATAAAGGTGGTTAATGCCGCACCTTTATTGCCGCGTTCTTCCTTACCGATTTGCACAACCACTTCCTGGCCTTCGTTAAGTGCTTCTTTGATATTAATCTTGCCGCCACCAATTTCGTAGCCTTCTTTAAAGTACTGGCGCGAAATTTCTTTTAGCGGTAAAAAGCCGTGGCGCTCTGCACCGTAGTCAACAAAAGCGGCTTCGAGGCTGGGCTCGATACGCGTAATGCGACCTTTATAGATGTTGGCTTTCTTTTGTACTCGGTGAGTAGTTTCGATGTCCAGATCATATAAACGTTGACCATCGACGAGGGCGACACGCAGCTCTTCTGGCTGAGTGGCGTTAAACAGCATTCTTTTCATTGTAAAAACCTTTTACTGTCGTACTCAACCTTCACCCTACATATATACCAACATACGGATTAACCGGAGTGCTTAACTTCGGCTGGTTAAATGCCACTAAAGCTTGTTTAAGCTGTTTAGCGGTATTAAAACCCACGCATCATTTGATAGCTACAAATGGCTGGGAGTACGAATAATTTAATTTTAAAGTCTGAACCTTTTAATAAGGTATTTCAGACACCTTTCTATCACTTGCTGCAACAACATTGGACACTTAGCAAATGAATCGTAACTTGGCGGATATCGAAATAATTGCAATAACAATTTAATGTTATGCTAGCGGCGAGCCCATCCGTAAATATTTTTGGTTCGTAAATACTTTTGGAATAATGCGCGCTAGATTGAGGAAATACGACATCTCGCTATTATTAAGTGTAGCAGTGTTATTGGTTAGCATCAATCACTTAAAATGTTGTTAAAATAGGCTATCAAGTCATAAAATCACCCGACTTCAGCATAAACAGACAAAAAACAGGTATAAATGGTAAATTCAACTCAATCTCGCTTCCATTCCAAATCCCAGCCCAATAAGCAGGACAGGGCCAGGGTTCACCAGCCTCCGCCCGCGGTGCGTTTTATTCAGATTGATGAGGATCAGGCTGGGCAGCGCATCGACAATTTTTTAATGACCTTATTAAAAGGTGTACCCAAAAGTAAGATTTACCAGATAGTTCGAAAAGGTGAAGTTCGGGTGAATAAAGGCCGAATTAAGGTGCACTATAAAATTCAGGCCGGTGATAAAATCCGTATCCCGCCTGTTCGGGTCGCGCAGCGCGATACCATTACAACCAGTCAGTATATTACGGGCTTATTAGAAGCCGCAGTGATTTATGAAGATGATGAGTTTCTTGCTCTGAATAAACCAAGTGGGTTTGCGGTACATGGCGGCAGCGGGGTTAAGGCCGGTATTATCGAATTGCTACGTTTAGCCCGACCGGATGCTCGATTTCTTGAACTTGTGCATCGTTTAGACAAAGATACTTCGGGTTGTTTGTTGATAGCCAAAAAACGTTCAGTATTACGCTATTTGCAAGACCAGTTTCGTCAGCATAAGATACAGAAAAAGTACCTTGCACTGGTTAAAGGCAATGTGAAAAATAAAAGCTATCATATGGAACTGGCTTTGCTAAAAAGCACCTTAGCATCAGGGGAGCGAATCGTGCGGGTCAACCCGAAGGGTAAACAGGCAATCAGTGATTTTAATGTGATTGTTTCGCGAAAAATAGCGAGTTTGTATGAGGTGGTCATTAAAACCGGGCGCACCCATCAGATCCGTGTTCACGCACAAAGTTTAGGCCACCCGGTTGCCGGTGATGAAAAATACGGTGATGATGAATTTAACCGGCAAATGAAAAGTCAGGGGCTAAAACGAATGTTTTTGCATGCCGAAAAGTTGTCAATAAAAACCATGCAGGGAAAAAAATTGCAGCTTATTTCGCCTTTAGATAAAGAGCTGCAAAGCGTGTTAACCCGCCTTGATATTCAGTATTGATGAAATATAAATGTTTTGTTTTTGACTGGGACGGAACCTTAATGGATTCTGAAGCGAAAATTGTGAGCTGCATGCACGCTGCCATTCGCGACATGAACTTTGCTGCTCGTAGTGACGCGCAAATTAGGAATATTATTGGTCTGGGTTTTAAAGAAGCGTTAGCCGTGCTGTACCCGGGAAAAGAAGAAGGTTTTGAAAAATTTGTTGCACAGTATCGCATTTATTTTTTAGATGAAAAAAGTGAAGCCTCGCCTTTATTCAGCCATGTTGAGCCTTTGCTTGAGCTTTTAAATAAAAAATCCTGTTTTGTCGCAGTGGCAACCGGCAAGGGTCGCCAGGGGCTGGATACAGTGTTAAAAGATACAAGCCTGGAACCGTATTTTCATGTGACACGTTGTGCGGATGAAACTTTTTCTAAACCCAACCCGCAAATGCTGAATGAAATAATGGACTTTGTGGGTGTTGATGCAAACGAAACGATTATGGTTGGCGATACCGAATATGATTTAAATATGGCGCGTAATGCAGGTTGTGATGCCATTGGGATTGCGCACGGCGTTCACGATACAGACCGATTGCAGGCGTGTGAGCCGATAAAAATTTACCCGGATATTAAGTCACTTTACCATTGGGTTGATAACCAATAACCTTTTTTATTGGTTAGTAGCAGGGCGCATGCCCTGTTGATGATATATAATTGATTATAAATAAACAGGAAATAAAAAATGAATGAGCAAAACAATTCAGACTCGGATGTGCTGTCAACGTTAGCCTTTGCAACGCTTAAGGAACAGCGTCGGGCTCGCCGCTGGGGGATCTTCTTTAAAGGTCTAATGGCCGCCTATTTTTTTATTTTTTTATTTATGATTTATCTGCCAGCGAGTTCGATTGATACGTCGAAGTCGAGTAAGGAGCACACCGCGCTTATTGAGATTAAAGGTGTTATTTCAAGTGAATCAGAAGCCAGTGCAGATAGTATTATTACCGGTTTGCGAGAAGCCTTTAAAGAAGAAAAAGTAAAAGGGGTTATCTTGCGTATTAATAGCCCAGGTGGCAGCCCGGTTCAGGCGGGTTATATTAATGACGAAATTTATCGTTTGAAGAAAAAACACCCGGAGAAAAAAGTGTATGCGGTGATAGTCGATATCGGTGCATCGGGTGGCTATTATATTGCTGCGGCTGCTGATGAAATTTATGCCGATAAAGCCAGTATGGTTGGCTCCATTGGTGTATTAATGAATGGTTTTGGTTTTGTGGATGCGATGAAAAAAATGGGTATCGAAAGGCGTCTGTATGCGGCAGGTGAACATAAAGGTTTTCTGGACCCATTTTCAAAAGCCAACCCTGACGATATTAAGCACATAAAGGGCCTGTTAAAAAATATTCATCAGCAATTTATTGATACTGTTCGTAAGGGGCGGGGTGATAAATTAAAAGATGATGATAAATTATTTTCCGGTTTGATCTGGAGTGGAGAAGAAAGCATCAAAATGGGGCTTGTGGATGCGCTTGGTAGCAGTAGTTATGTTGCACGGGAAATTATTAAAGCAGAAAAGATAGTTGACTATACCCCTCGTCCTGGTTTTCTTGATCGCTTTGCCAGTCAGCTCGGTGTGGCATTTGGTTCGTCCGTTTCGAGTAAGTTCTTTCCCGATACATACTTTCAATAGGTATTTTGAAAGGGAAGTGCCGGTTAGCATGACAGACTTCAGGTGTTAAATAACCGGCATGTCTTCTATTTCAAGCATGGCAATCAAGCGTATAAGTGGTAGCCCCATTAGCGTGTTAGGGTCTTCGCCTTCAAGGCGTTCAAACAGGGATATGCCCAGGCCTTCTGATTTAAAACTGCAGGCACAATTAAAGGGCTCATCTTTGTTTAAATAATTTTCAATTTGTGAGTCGCGCAAATAGCGAAATACCACATAAAAGGGAACAACTGTCGAATGGATTTTGCCTGTTTTGGTGTTAATTAAACTTAAACCGGTTAAAAAGGTAACGCGCTTGCCGCTGGCCTCCTTGAGCTGGTTTACCGCACTTTTAAAGTTGCCGGGTTTACCTATTATTTTATCATCAATAACAGCGACCTGATCGGAACCAATCACCAGTGCATTGGTGTGGTTTTTTGCAACCGCTTGTGCTTTGGCAATGGCAAGCCGTTCAACCAGTTGCTTTGCTGTTTCGCCTTTTTTGGGTGTTTCGTCTGTATCCGGTGCGACACATTCAAATGGTAGATCCAGTTTTTCTAAAATGGCTTTGCGAAAGGGTGAGGTGGACGCGAGTATCAGTTGCATAAAGGCTAAATCTTTTTTGTTTAAGTTTTATGATTTTATTCGATTTCAATTAATGCTTCATCCGGTGTTACGGTATCACCTTTTGCAACATGAATAGCGGTAATTGTACCAGAAATAGGCGCTTGTATTTCAGTTTCCATTTTCATTGCCTCGGTAATCAATACCGGATCACCGGCTTTAACTTTGTCATTCAGGTTTACGACAACATCGATAATCGATGCTGGCATCGACGTGGTGACATGGCCGGGTCGGGTTGCGCGAGGCCGTTGACCGTCTGGTATAGTGCCGCCTGTATCGCCGTTGAGGTTAATTTCATCGAGTGGTTGTAATAAAATTTCTTCAGGCACACCGTCAACGCTGATGTAGTAGGGGCGTTGTTGCTGGGTTTTATAACCGGTGCCATTGAGCTTGATATGATAAGTTTCACCATGCAAGGTCACATTAAATTCGGTTGCCGCCGGGGTGCCGCCGTTATCCGAGTTAATCGGTTCCAGTGGTTCAGGAACAAGCTCATCGGCATTGCGCTGAATTAAAAATTCCTTACCAATATCCGGGAACATCGCATAGGTTAAAACATCTTCTTCTGATTTTGCCTTGTCGCCAATTTCTTCACGCAAGCGGTCGAGTTCATTGGGTAACAAGTCAGCCGGACGGCAGTCAATTACATCTTCATTACCAATGGCCATATGTTGTACCTGTATGCTAACCGGGCCAGGTGCCTTACCGTATTTACCTTGCAGGTAAAGTTTAACTTCATTGGTAATGGTTTTATAACGCTCACCCGCAATGACATTCATAACGGCCTGGGTACCCACTATTTGTGATGTTGGAGTGACCAGCGGCGGGTAGCCCAGCTCCTTTCGTACAACAGGTATTTCCTTTAATACTTCATTCATGCGGTTGAGTGCATTTTGCTCTTTTAACTGGTTGGATAAATTTGAAATCATACCACCGGGTACCTGGTTCACCTGCACGCGCGTGTCCAGCCCGGTAAATTCACTTTCAAACTGGTGATACTTTTTGCGGACTTCGTAAAAGTAAAAACCGATATCCTGTAATTGTGTCAGGTCGAGTTCGGTGTCGTATTTTGTATTACGAAGTGCCGCCACCATACTTTCTGTTGGTGGGTGGGAAGTGCCGCCTGAGAAGGACGATATTGCCGTATCGATACCGGTAATACCATTTTCAACTGCTTTGTACTGGCACATACTGGCGAGCCCGGACGTTGCATGGGAATGTAAGTGAACTGGAATGTCGACTGCTGCGACCAGAGCCGAGACCAGGTTTGCGGTGGCTTCCGGTGTGAGTAACCCCGCCATATCTTTTATAACAATGCTGTCACAGTCCATCGCCTGTAATTCTTTTGCCATACTGACAAATTGTTTTTCTGTGTGTACCGGGCTGGTGGTGTAGCAAATTGTCCCTTGTGCGTGTTTATTGGCTTTTTTTACCGCTTCAATGGACACCCGCAGGTTGCGTATGTCGTTGAGTGCATCAAAAATCCGAAACACATCCATGCCATTGTTGGCAGCACATGCTACAAAGGCACGTACCACATCATCGGAGTAATGCCGGTAACCCAGCAGGTTTTGGCCACGTAACAGCATTTGTAATGGCGTATTGGGCAAGGCAGTTTTTAATTGTTTTAATCGTTCCCAGGGGTCTTCTTTTAAAAAGCGCACACAGGCATCAAAGGTGGCACCGCCCCAGACTTCCAGTGACCAGTAACCTATTTTATCAAGGCGCTCACAGACCGGCAGCATATCTTCAGTGCGCATCCGTGTTGCAATAAGGGATTGATGTGCATCACGTAATATCGTGTCGGTAATTAAAATTTTAGGCATGCTGCTTTGTTTCCTTCGATTTTATAAACATACTTGACTTAAAGCCCCATACTGGCTGCAACGGCGGTTGCAACGGCGGTTGCAACGGCTTTATTGGAGCGTTTTAACGAGTAATTTAAAAGTTCCGGATGTTGTTCAACGAAACCGGTGTTAAAGCGTCCGGTTTGAAAACTGGCTGACTTTAAAATTTCAAGATGATAGGGGATGGTTGTTTTAATGCCGTAAACACCCATATCCCGTAGGGCGCGAATACCGCGATCAACCAGGCTGTCCCAGTCGCGTGACCAGACGATGAGTTTGGCACACATGGAATCATAATAGGGAGGAATTTCGTAACCGGTATAAATGGCGCCATCGGTGCGCACGCCGGGGCCACCAGCGGCAAAGTAGCGGGTGATTTTGCCAAAACTGGGTAAAAAGTCATTTTTAGGATCTTCGGCATTAATTCGGAACTCCATGGCATAGCCGCGTATGGAAATGTCCTGTTGCTGATAACGTAGGATAAGGCCACTGGCAATACGAATTTGTTCCTGCACAATATCAATGCCGGTAATTTCTTCGGTAATCGTGTGCTCAACCTGTAAGCGGGTATTCATTTCCATAAAGTAAAAATTGTCATTTTCATCCATCAGGAATTCAACCGTACCGGCGTTGGTATAGCTACAGGCAGTGGCGGCTTTAACCGCAAGCTCGCCGATGTATTCACGTTGCTCAGAACTCAGTTGCGGTGAAGGCGCAATTTCAATTAATTTCTGGTGGCGGCGTTGAATGGAGCAGTCGCGCTCGTAGAGGTGGATAACGTGACCGTGCTTATCAGCGAGGATCTGCACTTCGATATGGCGTGGGTCGGCAATGAATTTTTCGATAAACACGTCGCCGCTGCCAAAGGCTTTTTCCGCTTCGGAAATAACCCGTGGGTAATTCTGGCGTAGTTCTTCTTCATTGTGACACTGGCGAATGCCGCGTCCGCCGCCGCCATTAGTTGCTTTGAGCATTATCGGGTAGCCAATATCAACAGAAATTTTTATCGCGTCTTCAATGTCCGCTATATTGCCGGTACTGCCAGGGGTAACGGGAACACCCGCAGCCACCATGGTTTTTCGCGCATGGGTTTTGTCGCCCATATTGCGAACAACATCGCGGCTCGGGCCAATAAACTGAATATTACGGCGCTCGCATATTTCCGCGAGTTCGGGGTTTTCTGATAAAAACCCATAGCCAGGGTGCAGTGCGTTGCAGCCGGTTTCAATGGCTAAATTGACTAAACGGTGGGCGTTCAGGTAGCCGGTGACGGTGTCTGGGCCTAAACTATACGCTTCATCGGCCTTTCGGACGTGCAGGGCATAGCGGTCTGCTTCGGCATAGACAGCAACGGATTTAATCCCCATTTCTGCACAGGCACGTACAATACGCACCGCAATTTCGCCCCGATTGGCAATTAGCACTTTTTTAATCATCTGGGCATTGTAGTATTTTGCTTGTGCAGATTGAAACAAAAAAGTGTTAAAATGTTGATTTTAATGGCTTGGGGTACAGTAAATAACCACTTTAATATCATGGTTATTTATTCTGGTTTATTCATCAAAAATCAATGATTTACTTTGACAGAAGTTAGCCAGACCGTTAAAATTTGCGCCCTATGTCGAAGCACCAAAATTCGTCTGCGATTAACTCGCGTTTACCGGTTCAAATAGATCCCATTCGGCTAGCTGCCGCAAGGCAACAGCTTTATGGCGAGATTAAAATTTCGCGTTTTGAACGCTTAAGCGAGCTGCTTACTTCTAGCGAAGGGGTGGTTAAAGTCCAGTTTGATTTTGATGTGGATATTGGAAACGTACATTCTGGCAAAGTGCACTGTGTAACCGGTAGTTTGGTTGCTGAGTTATCACTTTGTTGTCAGCGTTGTTTGCAGCCAATGAAGTGGTCGCTTAATACAAAGGTTGCTTTAGCTTTTGTTGAACATGAACACCAGATAGATGAGCTCGTGGTTGGTTACGAACCCTATCTTATTGAGTCAACACCGCTGATGTTGAACGACATGATAGAAGATGAAATTCTTCTTGCGCTTCCGCAGGTGCCTATGCACGATGAGTCTGTGTGTAAACCGGCGGTTAAAGTTAATCGTTCGGCTGAGCAAGTTGAAGTGCAAGATAACACAAGCCAGGCAACGGCGAAAAGGAAAAATCCTTTCGCAGTACTGGCAGATATTAAACCCGATTCAAAAGAGTAAGTTAAGAGGAACATTGTAATGGCTGTTCAAAAGAGCAAAAAAAGTACTTCACGTCGTGGCATGCGTCGTTCTCATGATGCATTAACAGGAAATGCATTATCTATCGAGCCTACAACGGGAGAAACACATTTGCGCCATCATATAAGCCCCGATGGTTATTATCGTGGTCGTAAAGTTGTCGATACAAATAGCTAGCGTTTCTTTTATTTAAATACAGTGGTATTTAAACACAGTGGATTGATTTGTTATTTCAATACAATGTGTCGCTTACATAACGGGACAGGTTACTGTCCCGTTATCGTTAGTAACGCCGTTAAATTTTATGAAAGTCATCAATGAATAATAAAACGATAACAATTTCGCTTGATGGTATGGGTGGGGATTTTGGCCCCGACAGTGTCGTGCCTGCCGCATTTGATATATTAAAACATTACCCTAACGTTAATTTAATTATAACGGGCGATGAAACGATACTTAATGACAAAATGGTTGAATACCAAACGCATTCATCCAGAAAAAATCACGCACGCATATCCATACAGCATACAACGCAAACAGTGGGTTCCAATGAAGCACCTGCAATGGCTTTGCGTGGTAAAAAAGATTCCTCAATGCGCGTTGCGATTAATCTTGTAAAGCAAGGTGATGCTGATGCCTGCGTAAGTGCCGGCAATACCGGTGCCTTAATGGCAACCGCACGTTTTGTTCTTAAAATGTTAGCCGGCATTGATCGTCCCGCCATTTGTGCTGCTTTGCCAACAGTAAAAGGGCATACGCATGTACTGGATTTGGGTGCGAATGTTGAAACATCACCAAAAGGCCTTTATGAATTTGCGGTGATGGGCTCGGCGTTAGTCAGTGCGCTGGATAACAAAAAGAATCCAACAGTGGCGTTATTAAATATTGGTGAAGAAGATATTAAAGGTAACGAAACAGTTAAAGAAGCTGCAAAGATCCTGAACGAGAGTGACTTGAACTTTACTGGCTATGTCGAAGGTGACGGTATTTATATGGGCGATGCCGATGTTGTTGTTTGCGACGGCTTTGTTGGCAATATTATGCTTAAAGCCAGTGAAGGTGTTGCCAAGTTATTTTCCCATTATATGAAGCAATCTTTCAAACGAAATCTGTTAACGAAAATAATGGGTTTGTTAGTTATGCCTATCTTAAAGTCCTTTCGTAAGAATATTGACCCGCGTGAATACAATGGTGCCAGCTTTCTTGGCCTGCAAGGTATTGTGATTAAGAGCCACGGTGGTGCCGACGCTTATTCATTTGCACGTGCTGTTGAAGTGGCTATTCAGGAAGTTAAACAAAATGTTCCTTTGCGAATTACCGATATACTCGAAATGCATTTAGTTGAAAGGCAAGCAGGTTAATGGCAACAATATATTCGAAAATTACAGGTACGGGTAGTTATTTGCCTGAAAATGTTGTTACTAATGCAGATCTTGAGAAATTAGTGGACACTTCCGATGAATGGATTAGAGAACGTACCGGGATTAAAAAACGCCATATCGCTAAAGGTGAAACAACCGCTGACCTGGCTGAAAAAGCTTCCCTTGCCGCAATGCTTGCGGCTAAGGTAACTAAAGATGATATTGATTTAATTATTGTTGCTACCACAACGCCTGATAGAATTTTTCCCAGTACGGCCTGTATCTTACAGGAACGTTTAGATATTCATGGTTGCCCGGCTTTTGACGTGCAAGCTGTTTGTACGGGCTTTGTTTATGCATTGAGTGTTGCTGATGCGTTTATTAAAGGCGGTCAGTATCAATGTGCTTTAGTTATTGGTGCTGAAACCTTATCGAATATTATTGACTGGACTGACCGTGGTACTTGCGTGTTATTTGGCGATGGTGCGGGTGCGGTTATTTTAAGAGCATCGACGGAGCCGGGTATTTTATCCACCCATATTCATGCTGATGGTAAGTATAAAGAATTATTAACTGTACCTGCCGGTATTTCAGAACACCCCGAAGTACTTAAAGAAGGTAAAGCCTTTATGACAATGAAAGGCAATGAAGTTTTTAAAGTTGCAGTGAACACTTTAGGTAGAATTGCAGATGAAACCTTATCTGCAAACAATATGCAAAAATCAGATATTGACTGGCTAGTGCCACATCAGGCGAATATTCGTATTATAAAAGCGGCTGCAAAAAAATTAGACTTATCAATGGAACATGTGGTTGTAACCGTTGGTGAGCATGGCAATACTTCGGCTGCTTCTATACCGCTGGCACTGGACACTGCAGTGCGTGATGGTCGCATTAAACCTGGGCAAACGTTATTACTCGAAGCATTTGGTGGCGGATTTACCTGGGGTTCGGCATTGTTAAAGTTATAAGCGTCATTGCACAGTTATCACATGCAATGACTGACAACAGCAAGTAGTCCGGATGGAATAAAATGCAGTCCGGGAAGCAGGCATCAACCTTCCCGGATTTCGCTTTGCTGCATCCGGGCTACGTACTGAAATACAAAGTGTTATTAACAATTAAAATATATTTAAATCGTAAGGTGTAACATGTCGTTAGCGTTTGTATTTCCTGGTCAGGGTTCTCAATCTATAGGTATGCTCAAAGAGCTTGCAGAAGCCGAGTCGGTTGTGCTCGATACATTTAAAATAGCCAGTGATGCGTTAGGTTATGACTTGTGGGATATCACCCAGCAAGGCCCGCAGGAAAAATTAAACTCAACCGATATCACTCAACCGGCTTTATTAGCGGCGGGAGTGGCTTGCTGGAAAGTCTGGCAGGTCAAGGGTGGCGCAATGCCGCTTATATTGGCGGGGCATAGTTTAGGTGAATACAGTGCTTTGGTTTGTGCGGGTGTTTTAGATTTTAGCGATGCGATAAAACTGGTTGAAGCACGTGGTCAGTTTATGCAACAAGCGGTGCCGGAAGGGCAAGGTGGCATGGCCGCTATTTTAGGTTTAGAAGATGCACAAGTGGTTGAAGCCTGCAAACAGGCAGCCAAAGGCGAGGTGCTGCAAGCGGTTAATTATAATTCTCCTGGGCAGGTGGTGGTTGCTGGTAGTAAAGCCGCTGTCGAACGCATTGTCATTGTTGCCAAAGAAATGGGCGCTAAACGTGCATTGCCCTTGCCGGTGAGTGTGCCTTCGCATTGTGATTTAATGAAACCGGCAGCAGAGCAACTGGCCGAAAAACTAAAATCCATTGTATTTAGTCCGGCTGCCATTCCGGTGATTAATAATGTGGACGTGGCCACTGAAACCGATACGGATAAAATACGCGATGCACTGGTACGCCAATTATTTAATCCGGTACGCTGGGTGGGAACCATCCAGAAAATGGCTGCGGACGGGGTGGATCAACTGATTGAATGTGGGCCAGGGCGGGTGCTTATTGGTTTAAACAAGCGCATAGATAAAAGCATGTCGGCAGCAGCGATCTTTGACCCGGCCAGCTTTGACAAGGCTTTATCGGCTGAATAAGCAGCTAACTAAATTAACTTAAAATAAAGGAATAGCGATGGAACTCAAAAATGAAATTGCTTTAGTTTCTGGCGCAAGCCGCGGTATTGGCCAGGCCATTGCACTGGATTTGGGCTCAAAAGGGGCTTATGTTTACGGTACTGCAACTTCAGAAAAAGGTGCAGAAAGCATATCTAAGTATATGAAAGATAATGGTATTGAAGGCCAAGGTCTGGTGATGAATGTCACCGATGAAGACAGTATTGCAGCCGTTATCAAACGCATTGCCGATGACAAAGGGCCGGTGTCGATTTTGGTCAATAATGCCGGTATTACCCGTGACAACCTGCTAATGCGAATGAAAGCCGCAGAGTGGGACGATATTATGAACACCAACCTCAGCTCAATCTATCGCTTAAGCAAAGCGGTGTTACGTGGCATGATGAAGGCACGTAAGGGGCGCATTATCAGTATTGCATCGGTCGTCGGCGTATCTGGAAATGCAGGGCAAACCAACTATTCGGCCGCCAAAGCGGGTGTTATTGGGTTTAGTAAGTCATTGGCACAGGAAGTGGGTTCGAGGGGCATTACCGTTAATGTAGTGGCTCCTGGCTTTATCGACACCGATATGACAAAAGCATTGCCTGATGAGCAGCGTGAAGCCTTATTAACAAAAGTACCGCTTGGGCGTTTAGGCGATGCCGTAGAAATAGCCAATGCGGTCACATTTTTAGCATCAAAATCGGCCAGTTACATCACCGGTGAAACGATTCATGTTAATGGCGGCATGTATATGACATAATAGTGCTTATAAGCTATTGAAATTTAAAGATACTGTTATATTTGAAAATAAAAAAGCGCAATTAGACGCTGGCTATGGCATAAAGCGTCATATTTCAATACAATACCGCACCCAGCAGTTTTGCTGACAAAATTATAGAGGAAAGAACAGAGATGAGCAGTGTTGAAGAACGCGTAGAAAAGATTGTAATCGAACAACTTGGTGTTAAAGCTGAGGAAGTCACTAAAGAAGCTTCATTTGTTGACGATCTGGGCGCAGACTCACTTGATACCGTTGAATTAGTAATGGCATTAGAAGAAGAGTTTGAAACTGAAATTCCTGATGAAGATGCTGAAAAGATTACAACGGTTCAGCAAGCTATCGATTACGTAACAAAGAATACTTAATATTGTAGTGTTCAATGCATTACTTGGGTTCTAAATAAAATAAGAATACCCAAAAAGTAAATGCCAGCCGTACTGTTTAAGTGCGGCTTTTTACATTGTTAAGTTTGGTAATTTGTTACTTAACCATTAATCTTGTCACTTAGAGTTTTTTTGAGGTGTGTTTGTGAGTAAACGTCGTGTTGTTATTACCGGACTTGGTATGGTCTCGCCAGTGGGTTTAGATGTTAAATCTTCCTGGGAAAATATTGTAGCCGGTAAAAGCGGTGTGAAGCGGATATCACATTTTGATGTCTCTGATTTTTCATCACAAATTGGTGGATCAATTAGTGCTGACTTCGACAGCTCGAATGTAATTAAACCTAAAGATGCTAAAAAAATGGATACCTTTATCCATTACGGCATTGTTGCAGCCGCAGAAGCGATTGCCGATGCAGGGTTGGAAGTGACTGAAGAAAATGCGCCTCGGATGGGTGTTGCTATTGGTTCGGGCATTGGCGGTTTACCTGGTATTGAAAAAGGCCACGATAGTTTTTTAAAAGGTGGCGCACGAAAAATTTCCCCGTTCTTTGTCCCCAGTAACATCATTAATATGATTTCGGGTAACTTGTCGGTTATGTACGGTTTGAAAGGGCCCAATATTGCGGTGGTGACTGCATGCGCAACCGGTACACACAGTATTGGTGATGCGGCACGTTTAATTGAATACGGTGATGCCGATGTGATGGTTGCCGGTGGTGCAGAAATGGCGAGTAGCCCAACTTGCTTAGGTGGATTTGCATCAGCAAGAGCACTGTCAACGCGCAATGATGACCCTGAAACAGCCAGTCGGCCGTGGGATAAAGACCGTGATGGTTTTGTCTTAAGTGATGGTGCCGGTGTTGTTGTTTTAGAAGAATACGAATTTGCCAAAAAACGTGGTGCAACCATTTATGCAGAAGTCCTCGGTTATGGCCTAAGTGGCGATGCGTATCATATGACCTTACCCTCAAAAGGTGGCGAAGGTGCCAGTCGTTGTATGAATCTGGCACTTAAAAATGCCGGGGTTAATCCTGACGAAATTCATTATATTAATGCACATGGCACGTCGACACCTGCAGGCGATGCGGCGGAATGCCATGCAGTAAAATCAACCTTTGGCGACCATGCTTATAAACTGGCAATGAGCTCTACCAAGTCAATGACCGGCCATGGTCTGGGTGCAGCAGGTGGTATGGAAGCTATTTTCACGACACTGTGTATCCGTGATCAGATTGCTTCACCAACAATTAACATATTTAATCCAGATATTGATGCCGGTTGTGACCTGGACTTTGTACCCAATACCGCACGTGACATGAAAATCGAGACAGCCTTATCAAACTCCTTTGGGTTTGGTGGTACTAATGGTACGTTAGTGATTGGTAAGTTACGTTAATTCTTTATGATGACGGCATGGCATTGTGCAACCGACAGAATCTGACGCATTAACAATCTACCCGCTTGATCAGCTTATTGACTTTACTGAACTACATCGTGTTAATCCGCAACGTTATCCTTTTATATTAGAAAGCAGCGCACAGGCTGAAGATGTATTGGCGCTGAATACCAGTGCTAGCCGCAGTAAAGAACACGCACGCTATGACATCTTGTTTGCCTTTCCTGAGAAAATATTAACATTAAATTCTGAAAATCAATTATCCGGTGCAGTGGTGGATAAGGAAAAAGATTTCTTATCCAATCTGGATTTAAACTGGTTAAAAAACAAAAGTGATGTCTCAACAAAGCAAATAAATTTACCTTTTATGGGTGGCTGGTTTGTTTATTTAAGTTATGAGCTTGCCGGTCAAATTGAAACACGTCTTTGTTTGCCTTGTTCAGATGAAAAAACCATTGTTGCCAAGCTAACGCGTATTCCGGTTGCAATTATTTCTGACAAGCACAGTGGTGTTCAGTCTATTGTTGCCGAGGCAGGTTATGCAGATAAAGTGGATACATTATTAAAAGATATTAAATCTATCCCAGGCCACTCAGCCGATAATAAAAAAATTGAAATTAATTTAAAAGAAGAAAATGCTGATAAATACCTGAGTGCGATTGATAAAGTAAAGCGCTACATTAAAGATGGCGATGTTTTTCAGGTTAACTTATCGCGCTTATGGCAGAGTAATGATATTGAGCATCTGGATGCAGTTGAATTATATCGTTCGCTTAAACGTGCTAACCCTGCACCTTTTTCGGCTTATGTTTATGATGATAGCTATAAAATTATAAGCTCCTCCCCCGAGCGTTTAGTTAAAGTAAATAGTGGCCGTGTTCAAACCCGACCAATTGCCGGTACCCGAGCACGCGCGAATGAAACTACGACCGATATTGAAAACTTACAGGAACTCATTGCTCATCCAAAAGAGCGCGCGGAGCATATTATGCTGATTGATCTGGAAAGAAATGATTTAGGGCGTATCTGCATACCGGGTAGTATCGTGGTGGATGAATTAATGGCTTTAGAATCATTTCAGCATGTACATCATATTGTTTCCAACGTTGCGGGTAATTTAAAAGAAGGTATTACCCCTGGCGATGTTATTCGTGCTGTTTTCCCCGGTGGTACCATCACGGGTTGCCCAAAAGAGCGCTGTATGCAAATTATTGCCGAGCTTGAAGCTATGCCGCGCGGTGCGTATACGGGCTCAGTTGGTTATATCAATCATGATGGTAATATGGACTTGAATATTTTAATTCGCACTTTTGAATTATCAGCAAAGCAATTAAAGTTAAGAGCCGGTGCAGGGCTGGTTGCAGATTCGATTGCGCAAAAAGAGCTGGATGAAACACGAATGAAAGCAAAAGGATTGCTTGAGGCATTAAACTAATATGGCCGTATTAAATAGTATTGTTAATGGGGAGCTTAGCAAGATAATTTCGATTCAGGATCGTGGTTTTAACTATGGCGATGGCTTGTTTGAAACCATTGCTTTGGTGAATCAGCAGCCAGTTTTCTGGAATGAGCATTATCAGCGTTTGCTGAAAGGATGTGAGGTTTTAGGGATTGATTGTCCTGCTGAACAGAAATTGAAAGGGGATATCGAAAAACTAATACATTTATCCCGGAATATTAACACTGCTGTTGCCAAAATAATGGTGACACGCGGGAACAGCGAACGCGGTTATCAGTATAACGATAATTTAGTTCCGAATGTAATCGTTTCCTTGTCAGCGTATCCTTCTTATCCTTCTAGTTACTGGGAGGAGGGTGTTAAGGTTAAACTATGTGAAACACGGTTATCATCACAACAACAACTGGCAGGAATCAAGCATTTAAACCGACTGGAGCAGGTGCTTGCACGAAATGAATGGCAAGATGAGTATCAGGAAGGATTAATGGCGAATGCAGCGGGTAATATTATCGAAGCGGTCATCTCCAATGTTTTTATCATTAAAGATAATATAGTGCAGACACCATTGATTATAAATGCCGGTGTCAATGGTATTATGCGGAATATTGTGTTGAAACTTTGTAAAGCAAACGGCATCATGGCAGTAGAAGATAAAATATCCCTGGAACAAGTGCTGGCCGCCGATGAAGTATTTTTAACGAATAGTATTATAGGTATATGGCCGGTAAAACATATAAACAGTCAGGCTTATATTCTGGGGTTAATAACAAAAAATATAATGCAATTTTTAATAGAAGATTATTCAGTTGATTATGCCACGTTTAGCATATAAGTTTTTTGCTTTAGTTACCCTCGTCGGTTCGCTCGCAGTTGGTTATCTGTGGTGGGATGCAAAAAATTATCTGAATTCTCCATTATTATTAACCTCAGAAGAAAAAGTGATTTATGTTAAACCGGGAAGCAATTTAACCCGCTTACTGTACCGTTTGCAGAAACAGAATGTCGTCACTAAACCACGCTATTTATTATGGTATGCAAGGCTTTTCTCAACACCTAATACCTTGCATGTTGGTGAATATCAAATAACAAGAAGTGACACGCCGTTATCCTTAATTGAAAAACTATTGAGTGGTAAAGTTAAACTCTATTCTTTAACCATTATCGAAGGCTGGAATTTCAGGCAGATGATGGTCGAAATTAATAAAAATTCATTTTTATTGCACAGTTTAAAAGATTTGTCCGGTGCCCGCATTATGCAGGAAATTGGTAAAGGGGGTATACACCCCGAAGGGCGTTTTATGCCAGACACTTATCTGTTCCCTAAAGGGATGAGTGACCGCGATTTACTCAAGCAGGCCTATGCTGCAATGGAGGCCTATCTACAGAAAAAATGGCCAGATCGTGATCTAGGGTTACCACTCAAAACATCGTATGAGGCTTTAATATTGGCATCGATAATTGAAAAAGAAACCGGCCTGGCTTCTGAGCGAGGAGCCATTGCTGGTGTATTTATTCGTCGTTTGCAGACGCGAATGCGCTTACAAACTGACCCAACGGTTATTTATGGTATGGGAAAAAAGTTTAAGGGAAACATCAAGCGCCGTGACTTAAAAAAAGACACACCTTATAATACTTACCGGCGCCATGGTTTACCGCCAACACCCATTGCAATGCCTTCGAAAGAAGCCATTGATGCAGCCTTGCACCCGGAAGATGGCCGTGCACTGTATTTTGTTTCTAAAGGCGATGGTAGCCATTATTTTTCGGCAACATTAAGAGAACATAATAATGCGGTTATTAAGTATCAGTTAAAAGGGCGTAAACGTCCATTTTCATCTTATAAAAATAAAGAATGATTATGCAGGCACAGTTTATAACAGTCGAAGGTGGTGAAGGTGTTGGTAAAAGCAGTAATATTGCTTTTATATTGTCTTACCTGAAGGATAAAGGTATTGATGTTGTTTCAACCCGTGAACCGGGTGGCACCGAATTAAGCGAAAAAATTCGTGACGTATTACTGGATGCAAAAAATAAGTCGATGGTTTCAGATACTGAATTGTTGTTAATGTTTGCCGCTCGTGCACAACATTTAGCAGTATTAATTAAACCGTCTTTAAAAAAAGGCAAGTGGGTTTTATGTGATCGTTTTACCGATGCAACTTATGCTTATCAGGGTGGTGGACGTGGGATTCCGATGCAACGCATTGCCATACTGGAAGACTGGGTGCAGGGTGAGTTACGCCCTGACTTAACTATTTTACTGGATTTGCCGGTTGAAATTGGCATGCAGCGCGCAAGTGAACGCAGCGCACCGGATCGTATTGAACAGGAAAAAAATAATTTTTTTGAAGCTGTAAGGCAAAGTTATTTGAAAATGGCGGCGGACTCACCACAGCGCTATCGTGTTATTGATGCGTCACAAACACTGGAACAGGTTCAGAAAGACATTGCCGCCGTTTTAGATGAGTATATTCAATAATGCCAAAAGCAGTTTCTAAGGAAAGCCCTCGGCTGTCTCCACAATTATACTCATGGCAGCAAAAAGACTGGCAACAGCTGCTCCAATATCAGAACACGCAAAAGTTGCCGCATGCGTTATTGCTTACCGGCAATAAAGGCCTGGCCAAATTCGAATTAGCCATCCTTTGGGCAAATACTTTATTGTGCGAAACGCTATCGTCCACGGAATGCTTAGACAGCAACACAACGGCCTGTAGCCATTGCACAGCATGTGAATTATTTGCAGCAAATACCCATCCCGATTTTATGCTTATTCAACCCGAAGAAGAAGGCAAAGCTATCAAGGTGGCGCAAATTCGTGAGTTAGTCGAATTTGTCTCGCTGACACAATCACGCAGCAATCGACGGGTCATTGTGATTAGCCCAGCGGAATCAATGAACATGAATGCAGCCAATAGCTTGCTTAAAACCCTGGAAGAACCACCAGAAAATACACTCATTATATTGGTCAGCTCAAAGCCACATTCACTACCGGCAACTATTCGCAGTCGCTGCCAGCATTTTCCGGTTTCGACTGCGGATGCCACAACCATGCAGTCCTGGCTGGCACAAGCTGGCCAATATTCACAAAATGACGTGGATTTGGCGCTCTCCTTAACCGAAAATAGCCCGGTCAATGCGCAATTTTACCTGGATTCAGCGATACTCCGCATCAATGATGAGTTATTGAATGACTGGAAGATGCTGGCCTCAGGACAGGCGAAACCAACGGCGATTGCTGAAAAATGGCTAAAGCAGCCCGAAAATGTACCGATAAGGTTAGTATATACCTGGTTGGTGGATATGATCCGCTACCACTCGTTGAATCAAGGCTATAATCGACCGTTAGATGACAATGCACGTGTGTTATTTTATCATAAGGGTGATGCCGCCCTGCAAAAGCTGGCGATTTCGATACCGGTTAAGCGATTATTTGTAATCTATGATAAAGTGATTGAAATTTTAAAGTTAGGGCGTACATCCTTAAATAAACAGTTACACTTAGAAAGTCTTTTAATTCAATGGAGTTTAATAGCTCAGAGCAAATAGAAGAAGGTTGGAAAATGGCAACAAAACCTGCAGCAGCCCGACAAGGCATATTGTCTTTAACAATAAAAGATAAAAGTGCGCTTTATGCTGCGTATATGCCTTTTATAAAACACGGTGGTTTGTTTATCCCGACGACTAAAAAGTACAAGTTAGGTGATGAAGTATTTATGCTGTTGTCACTAATGGAAGACACCGAAAAATTACCTGTTGCTGGTAAGATAGTCTGGGTTACACCGAAAGGTGCCGCAGGTAATCGTGCGGCTGGTATTGGCGTACAATTCAGTGAGCAGGATGGCGGCGGTGCACGTACTAAGATTGAAACATTTCTGGCCGGGGCGTTAAAGTCAGACCGCCAAACACATACTATGTAATGCAATTATCCATTCTGTCTTAACTAATTATCACTCAATATTAATCCAACATCTTAAAAGTAGCTTCCTATGTCAGCTTATCTGATCGATTCACATTGCCATCTAGATCGTCTTGATTTAAAACCGTTCGATAATAATATTGCCAATGCACTTGAAAATGCGTATCAGCATGATGTTAAAGCAATGCTAAATGTTTGCATTGACCTTGAACATTTTGATGATGTGCTTGGTATTGCCGAAGCTAATTCTAATATTTTTGCATCGGTTGGTGTTCACCCGAATGAAACAGATGGTCGGGATCCCAGTGTTGACGAGTTAGTGGCACTGGCTGATAATAAAAAGATCATTGCCATTGGTGAGACAGGCCTGGATTATTTTCGAACCAGCGGTGATGATCTGGAATGGCAACGCACACGTTTCCGGAATCATATCGAAGCATCAAAGCAAACAAAAAAACCATTGATTATTCATATGCGTGAAGCAACCGATGATACTTTAAAGATTATGCAAGACGAAAAGGCAGAACAGGCGGGTGGGGTTATGCATTGTTTTTCCGAAGACTGGGAAACTGCACAACGTGCATTAGATTTGGGTTTTTATATTTCATTCTCGGGCATTGTAACATTTAAAAACGCACTGGCACTAAAAGAAGTGGCCAGAAATGTACCTATCGATAAAATGCTGGTCGAAACAGACTCGCCCTATTTGGCGCCGGTGCCGTATAGAGGTAAATCCAATCAACCGGCTTATGTGAAAAATGTTGCCGAGTGCATTGCCGAATTGCGCGGGGAAAGTTATGAGACGATTGCAGAGAAAACGACAGAGAATTTTTATCGTTTGTTTTCTATTTGAATCAAAAAACCGATTGCTTCGGCATACTATCTCGCAAGGATCGATGGGTTGTCACCCATCCTACGCCAAATATAAAATGACATCAGCCACTGCTCACCGTAGGATGGGTGAAGCGATAGCGTAACCCATCAACACACCTCTACGCCAAATTATTTTTCTATGACTCTTGGTTTTCTATTTTCATCCAGTGCCACATAGGTAAAACTTGCAGAAGCAACACGGTTGCATTCTTCCACTTTACGTTTTCGTTCCGCATAAGCGACAATGGCGACTTCGAGCGAAGTATTGCCTATGCGAGTGACATCGGTAAAAATACTCACCAGATCACCCACAAACACCGGCTTAATAAATTGAAAATTATTAACTGCAACGGTTACAACGCGGCCGTTAGTGACTCGGTGGCCTAATATGCTGCCAGCAATATCTATTTGTGACATTAACCAGCCGCCAAAGATATCGCCAGCCGAGTTCGTATCTGCGGGCATAGCCAGTACGCGTATAGAAGGTTGTTTGTTTAATGGCTGGCAGTCAAAATCTGGGTTTTGTGGATCTGATTTATCTGAAGGACTGGGCATGGATTAGCGGCCTTTATACATTTCGTCGATTTGTGTTTGATATTTATCAAAGATAGGTTTACGTTTTAATTTTAAAGTGGGAGTGATAAGACCATTGTCAACCGTCCAGGCATCCAGTGTTGCATGTATATTATATATCCGCGCATAACCGGGGAATGTTTGTAAGCATTTTTTTATCCGATTAAGTAAATACTGATGAGCAGGTTCTGAATTTATATCTATTTCACCTTGTGATGATAGTTGTTGTTTAATGCTGTTCCATTCTTCTTCGTTCAACACCGCAATAGCGGTTAAAGAAGGCTTGCCTTCACCATATATAATAACCTGTTCAAAAACAGGGTCGTTGGTAATCGCAATTTCAATATCGTTTGGTGGTATCTTTTCACCGGTTGAAAGAACCATAATGTCCTTTATGCGGCCGGTAATATAAATATGATCGTTTACAATTTTTGCTTTGTCACCTGTGTGCAGCCATCCATCACTGTCAATTGCTTCACTGGTTGCTTGCGGGTTGTTCAGGTAACCGAGCATAACACTGGGGCCTTTTACCAAAAGCTCATCGTTATCGCCGAGTTTGACATCAACATTTATAAATTTTTGGCCAACACTGTCGGGTTCATTATCATGCAATAAATTAGTGCTGACAACTGGGCTTGCTTCTGTCATGCCATAACCTTGTGAGATATTTAAACCAAGACCGATAAAGGTACGGGCAATATCAGGCGATAATGCGGCACCGCCAGATATCGCAAGTCGCAAGTTGCCACCCAGTTTTTTCAGGATTTTATTGCCAACAATATTCTGTAAAACAGGACGTAATAATAATTTAGGATGCCAGCTTATTTTATTTTGCGAATATCGGAACCAGTGCCAGCCAACAGTAATACCAAGATTAAATAAAAATTGTGCAAAGCGGGGTTTGTTTTGCAGTTGAATCTGTATTTTATTGTAAACACGTTCAAAAATGCGTGGTACGGTAACGAGAATTGTGGGTTTGATCTCGATTAAGTCTTCAGCTAATTTTTCAATCGATCTTGCATAAACAATTTTGCTGCCAGCCATTACCGGCAAATAGTAACCCACCGTTCGTTCGAACATATGCGATAAAGGTAAAAAAGATAAAAACACATCGGTTGGGTAAAAACTCTCGCACTGGCTTGCGCCGTATACATTTTGTAGAATATTATTATGCGATAGCATAACCCCTTTTGGGCGACCGGTAGTCCCCGAGGTATAAACAACTGAAGCGAGTTGATCTGCCTTAATGTCTGCTATTACGTACTCTGCATTTTCACTGTCCTCTTCAAGCCATTGTTCAAAATGAACAACTTTATCCTGTGAGTTGTTTTTCTGCTGTAAGCTAATAATAAGTTTAACGTTTTTCAGGTCATCTTGAATGGTTTCAAGTGTACGGCATTGTTCTTCACCAGCAACAAGAATTAATTGAACTTGTGCATCATTGACAATGTAACTGATATTCTCTGCGCGGTCGTTAATATAAAGTGGCACTATAACCAGTCCTAGCCCCAATGCAGCTTGATCAAACATCATCCATTCGGGGCAGTTGTGAGTCATGATCGCCACACACTGTCCTTTAGTGATGTTTTGTTTTAATAATGCCTGCTGAATAGCGGCAACTTTATTTTTAACCTCACCCCAGGTATAGGTGAGCCACTGCTGAGCTGACGGATCAAAATATTGACAGGCAATTTTATTTTCTGAACGCTTAGCACGTTCAGAAAACAGACCGGGTAAATGCTGCGCATCTTCAGGATGTATCAGGTCAGTTAGTTTGGACATAAGGGTTATTCCATTACATTATGTTTTATTTATGCGCTTTCAGCATTTTCTTTTATTAGCTCTGTCCAACCATCGTCAGGTTTAAACCGGTTTCCATATCGGCTGTCAAGGTTTTCGAGTAATTTAATGAGCTGTTCAATGCCGCGACTATTAGCATAACACATTGGCCCCCCTCTGAAAGGGGCAAAACCAGTACCAAAGATAACGCCAGCATCGATCATATCACTTGAATCAACCACGCCATCGCGCAAACAGGCAACGGCTTCATTAACAAGTCGTAATATAAGCCGGTCGGCTAAATCGGTTGGTGGGGTATAATCTTTTGCTAATGCAGGTTTAACAGGTTTGCCCTTTTTAAATACATAAAAGCCCTGGTCTGTTTTTTTGCCAAGTTGTTTTTTGTTCACTAAATTTCGTAGTCGCTCAGGTACACCTATATCCATTGTTTGGGACAAATTTTCAGCAACTTTTAAACAAATATCCAGACCAACCGTATCTGCAAGCTCAATGGGTCCCATTGGCATACCAAATTCCGTTGCGGCTTGATCGATAGCTTTTAACGGAACGCCTTCTTCGGCTAGCACAACGGCTTCCATTAAATAGGGCATTAAAATTCGGTTAACCAGGAAGCCTGGGCTGCTGCTAACCGGTAAAGGTAAACGGCGTATGGATTTAGTAACGCTTGCCGCGCGTTGCATGGTTTCATCACTGGTTGTTTTACCACGTACAATCTCAACTAAAGGCATCATGGCAACCGGGTTAAAGAAATGTAGACCAACTAATCGGCTTGAATCGTTTAAAACCGGTGCAAGTTCTTCTAATGGAATACTTGAAGTATTGGTTGCGATAATACAATCGGCTTTTACCTGTGGCTCCACTTCTTTAAATAGCTGGCGTTTGACTTCAGCATCTTCAAAAATAGCTTCAATAACAACATCGGCTTGTTTTAGCCCGTTACCATTAATGTCAGGCACCAAACGATCCAGTGCTTCGGTGATGGGTAAACGTTTTTTAAGTTTCTTTTTATAAAGTTTATAAGCACGCTTAATGACACGTGCCAGTGTGGCATGTTCACGATCCTGTATGGTGACGGAGTACCCCTGTAAGGCACACCATGCAGCAATGTCACCACCCATTACGCCACCACCAATCACATGGATATGTTTTGGCTGATAATCTTTTAAATGGCTATAATTTTTCATCTTTTCCTGTAAGGAAAAAACCCGTATAAGATTTTGTGCTGTTTTGGTGACCATAAGCTGTGAAACAGAAATAGCTTCTTCTTCCATAAAGCGCTGCTCATCGTCTGCATAGCATTCCCATAAATCGATTAAAGCATAAGGTGCCGGGTAGTGCGCGCGGTGGGCTTTTTTTGCCACCTGTTTAATAAGTATTTTTTTAACCCACGGGCGAGCCAGTTTATGATTGGCCAAGCGTGCCCACCACACAATTTTGTGAGCGGGTGGCGCTTTTTTTATGACACTTCTTGCCGCAGCGATAAGGTGACGTTTGGGGATAGCATAATGTATAAGCCCCATTTTTTTCGCCGCTCTGGCAGAAATAGCCCGACCAGTTAACATTAAGTTCATGGCGGCAATGGGTCCGGCTGTTCTTATGCTGCGAACCGCACCACCAAAACCAGGGTGAATGCCTAATTTTATTTCGGGCAAACCTATTTTTGTTTTTGGATCGTTGTCGGCAATGCGAAAGCGGCAGGCTAAGGCAAGCTCAAAACCACCGCCTAAACAAAACCCGTGAATAAGGGCAACCGTTGGGCAGGGCAGGCGCTCGATCATATTCATAATATGTTGGCCACGTTGAATTAAGGTTAGTGCAACATGTTCTGTTTCAAGTTGGCTAAATTCATTGACATCGGCACCGGCAATAAACCCATTCTTTTTATCCGATAAAAATACCACGGCTCCTGGCGGTTTTTGATTCAGGTTATTTAACTCTGTTTCAAGTTCATCCATTACTTCATGTGACAGTACATTGGTTGAACTGTCGGCTTTATCGAAGTGCAGCCATGTTATGTTTTCATCATCGGTTATTATTTTCCAATGTTTATATGTTGTTGACACACTCACTCTCCTAAACTCGTTCAATCATCATGGCACCGCCCTGGCCGCCACCGATACAAAGGCTGGCTATGCCGCGTTTGCTGTTTGTGCGTTGTAGTATATGCATAAGGTGTAAAACAATGCGGGCACCACTGGCACCAACAGGGTGGCCGATACTCACGCCGCCGCCATCGATATTTAATTTATCCATGCTGATTTCCCCCAATGGTGTATCCAGGTTTAATTCCTCTTTGCAATATTTCTCGTTTTGCCATGCAGCCAGACAGGCAAGTACCTGGCCGGCAAAGGCTTCGTTAATTTCAAAGTAATCAATGTCGCTTAAACCGTATTGGTTGCGTTGCAGAATAGGAGTAACAGCATGCACCGGGCCTAACCCCATTTGCGCTGGGTCGAGTCCCGCCCATTCGCAATCTAATAGTTGTGCAATGGGGGTGAGGTTATGATCTTTTAACGCTTTTTCACTGGCAAGCAGTAAAACACTGGCACCGTCAGTTATTTGTGCGCTGTTGCCTGCGGTGACTTTACCGAAAGGGCGATCAAATACAGGCTTCAATTTTGCAAGACCTTGCATATCGGAATCGTGGCGCACGCCATCGTCATGGTCGTAAAAATTACCTTTGGTGTCGTAGATGGTTTCAATTTCGGTTAAGTGGTTATTTTCCTGCGCGGCACTCAGACGTTGATGGCTTTGCACGGCATAGCTGTCCATCATATCTCTACTGATATTAAATTTATCGGCAATGATTTCGGCCGTTTGCCCCATCGACAGGCCATTAACCGGATCCGACAAACCGCGTAGCAATCCAATAATGGGTGCAAAGAAACGGGGTCTTAATTTACCCATGGTTTTTACTTTGTCAGTGATTGTTTTTGCACGCATCCAGTCGCCAAGCCAGTTAACCATATGGCCATTGAGTAACACGGGTGCGCGGCTCATGGATTCTACGCCGCCGGCCAGGATGAGTTCAGAACGGCGCATTGCGATTGACTGGGCGGCGTTGTCGAGTGCCTGCATACCTGATGCGCAATTTCTTTGCACCGTATAAGCAGGCACATCAACGCCACAATTGAGACGTAAGCCTAAAATTCTCGCCACATTGGCTTCATCGGCGCTGGGCATAACACAGCCCATAATGACTTCATCGATTGCGCTGGGGTCAAAATCTTGCCGAGCGAGCAATGGCCGCGAGCAGTTAACCGCTAAATCGGCGGCACTGAAAGGCCCCTGTTTGCCGCGTGCTTTTAATTGTGGCGTGCGTGCACCATCAACAATATAAATAGCGCGTCGCCCATAACGATTTTTGCTTGTTCTGGATTTAACCGTGGTGGTTTTTTTGCTGGTTACTTTTTTTGCTGTTGTTTTTTTCTTTGTTGCCTTTTTGCTTGTCATATTTTGTTTTTCTGTCTCGCTATCTGAAATGCTATTTTTTCCAGCCACTTTTATTCTCCATTAGGTTAGAGGCTATTTGTAGTCGGGTGCAAAGTCGTCGACCTGGATAATGTCGGTACGGGCTTCATCCGCTTCACGTATGAGTTTTGCATCTTCCTCTGTTATCACATTCTGCTTTAAACCTTGTTTGATGAGATCGTCAAGCCCATTATAATTTGGTGTATACCCTTTAAGGCCGCGATAAAGTTTTTTCTCGGCATGGCCGGCAATGATGACTTTATCAAAACCTCTTTCAAGTTTACCGAGTGCTTCGGTATTGTTATCGGGGATATAGAGCCCTTTGGTTAAACGGTCGCGTGCTGCGGACGGGGTAATTAATAAATGTGCAACCTGATGGCCTAATTTATCATTCGGTGGTGAAAAGTGACGACCGAGTGGGAAAATAATAAAACGTGCTAACCATGCAACAGGACGGTTGGGCAAGTTTTGTAACAGGCCATGCAATGCATTTTGTGCTTTGTATAAACAATGTTGTGTTGCCCAGTGTACTAAAGGGTGTTCTTCTTTTGGGCAACCATTGTCTTCAAAATGTTTTAATGTGGCAGAGGCTAAATACAGGTAACTTAAGACATCACCTAAACGACCGGATAATTTTTCTTTACGTTTTAAACTGCCGCCTAAGGTCATTAAAGCCAGGTCAGTCATAAGTGCAAAGGCCGCGCTGATACGTGTGAGTTTTTGATGATAGCGTCTTACCGGGCGTTTGCCCCTTACCATAACAAACAGGGAGGCGGTTAATCCGTGAAACAAACTTCTAAATGTATTGCTGAAAAAGAAGCGAATATGGCCGAACAGGGCACGATCAAAGTCTTCGAGTGATGCATCCGGATCCTCATTACCTATCGCTTCAAGTTCTTTAAAAATATAGGGGTGGGAACGTATTGCACCCTGACCAAAAATAATCATGGTGCGGGTAAGTATGTTGGCACCTTCAACCGTAATGCTAATAGGTACCGCCTGATAAACCCGGCCAATAATATTGCGCGGCCCTAAACAAATACCGGCACCACCTTGAATGTCCATCGCATCATTTACAATTTTACGCATGCCTTCGGTTAAGTGGTATTTAACAATCGCGGAAATAACAGAAGGTTTTTCGCCGCGGTCGAGTGCGCCAACAGTTAATAGCCGAGCGGCATCCATCATATAGGTGTAGCCACCAATTCGTGCCAGTGCTTCTTCGACACCTTCAAATTTTCCAATCGGTAATTTAAATTGCCGCCGAATTCGAGCGTAAGCACCAATTCCGCGACTGGCTAATTTACCAGCGCCGACACTTAAGGCGGGCAGCGAAATGGCGCGCCCATCGGTTAAACATTCAACTAGCATACGCCAGCCCTGGCCAATTCTATCCTGGCCGCCAATGATCCAGTCCAATGGCATAAAGACACCGTCACCGCTATTCGGGCCATTCATAAACATCATATTCAATGGCATATGGCGGCGGCCAATATTCACACCCGGTGTGTCCGTTGGGATTAACGCCAGCGTAATGCCTAAATCTTCTTTGTCACCGAGCAAGTGTTCAGGGTCGTAGAGTTTAAACGCTAAGCCGAGCAGGGTTGCGACCGGGCCTAAGGTAATATAGCGTTTGTCCCAACTAACGCGCATACCCAGTACGTCTTTTTTGCCATCAAAGTCTTGTTTACAGACAATGCCGTAATCGGGAATTGCACCGGCATCACTGCCCGCATGGGGACTGGTAAGCGCAAAGCAGGGGATTTCTTCACCTTTTGCCAAGCGTGGCAGATAGTGGTTTTTTTGATCGTCTGTTCCGTATTCTAACAGTAACTTACCGGGGCCCAATGAATTTGGCACCATTACGGTAACCGCGGCAGAGACGCTGCGGGTTGATATTTTAAGTACAACTTCAGAGTGCGCTAAAGCAGAAAAGGCCAGGCCACCATATTCTTTTGGAATAATCATGCTGAAGAAGCCATTGCTTTTAAGGTATTGCCAGACATCGGCCGACAGGTCGTAATCGTTCTGCGTGATATTCCAGTCGTCGATCATACTGCAAACAGTTTCGACCGGGCCGTCAAGAAAGGCCTGTTCTTCTGGGGTTAGCCTGGGTGGCGGTACTTTGCGTAAACGTCCCCATTTTGGCCTGCCACTGAACAATTCACCGTCCCACCAGACATCACCGGCTTCCAGTGCTTCGCGTTCCGTTTGTGACATGGCGGGGGTAACGCGTTTGAACAATTTAAAAATGGGGCTGGTAATCCAGCGTAAGCGCCAAATTGTTACGGATGATGATTCTTTCATAGGATTCCTTATCTATTTCACGGCGATATCATCGATTCTGTAAAATAACACAGTGTCTAATTTTAGTCTTCATTAACATAAGGATAGCTGCAATTTAAAGGGATGTTCTGGTTATTTTGTATAATTTCAGGTTTTGTTAAGCGATTAAGATAAAAGCCGATGGATCAGCTCTAATTTCCCAGTCCGCTTGCTAGTGGCGGTAAGCCATTGTGCTTAAAATGGGGCTAAAGTTTAGCCTGTACAGGTCGATGATATACCTGATGGATATGAAATACAGGCTTACTTTAAATAAATTTCCAAATCTACAGGTTTATAATAATTAAGGAGTTAAATAATTATGGCGCAGTTAACAAAATTTATTTTACATGTTATTTTTGCTTCTTTGTTGTTGTCGGTTATGAACCTGAGTTATGCACTTGATGAAGAAGCCCCACTTCAGATCCCGGGTGCAATAACGGTGTCAGCAGAACAGCTTCTGGATATTGCAGCCAAAAACCCCCGCCTTTTTATTATTGATGCACGGATCAATGAAGATCGTTTGCAGGGCTATATTGAAGGCTCAATCAGCCTGCCTGATATCAAGACGAATTGTGCGACTCTGGCTAAGGTGATACCCAAAAAGAATGCAATGGTGTTTTTCTATTGTAATGGAGTGAAATGCGGGCGCAGCCTCAAGTCTTCCCGAATTGCGCTTAAGTGTGGTTACAACAATATCTACTGGTTTCGAGGTGGCTACGCAGAGTGGACGGCTAAAAATTATCCCTTTATTAAACACTAATCCCTGAAAATTTTTTTATGAGACTTTCCAGTTTCTCAGTCCGCACTATTTTAGCCGTTATTCTTGGCTTGATGGGGCTACTTGCACTTGCCCTGGCCTTAATCAGTGGCTCGATTCACCGTGATCTGGTTTTTGATAATCAGCAAAGAATGGTGAAGGAGATAATCCACATTGAGGCCAAAGAACATTTAAAGGATTTAAAAAATATATCACGGGATCTTGGGCTTGCACTTCAGAGCACGGTCGCATTCAGGAACGCTTTTGACATTGCACTAAAAACAAAAGATAAAAATATATTACAGGTGTTGCTGGACAATCAATTTCACCAGTATTTTGTAACCGGCGATGTTATTAAGCTTGAGCAGCTTGTTGTCCTGGATACCGAATTTTCTATTCTGAGTGAGTCATTTGAAGGCTCAGTATTTTTTAGCGGGCATGAGGGAACAATTTGCCCTCAATTATTTAAGCGAGCCCGGCTTCGCAGCGGTGCGCAGCGTATGCAAATACTGCAAGATTTATGTTTATACGCAAACCAGCCAATATATGCCGTGCTGGTGCCGGTGGGTGGTCTGCGATTAAAGGGGTATGTTGTCGTTGTTACCGAACCCTCACATAATCTATCCATGATGGAATCCAATCTGGGGATGCCGCTTAAATTTCAATCACATCATAAAAAAATTATTTTTCAATCAGAAAATTGGCCAAAGCAGGAAAATACGGCATTGATTGCAAACTATGAGCTCAAAGCATCAGATGGGTCACCCATATTATCAATATTTACGGCGCAGAATATCAGTCAGCTTACTCAATCACTGCAACAGGCTCGTCTTGATGTTTTACTGATTGCAGGTGTTGGAACATTTTTAATTGTTATGTTGGGCATTTTTATTATTCGCAAGACCATGCTTATTCCGCTTAATGTCCTTGCGAACAAGCTCAACAGTTTACACTCAGATCAAACACGAATAGGAGAGCAGCTAACGTTATCTGGTACAAAAGAAATTGTTGAAATTACCAGTGGTTTTAATGATATGTCGACAAAACTGAGTAGTTTATATAAATCACTGGAACACATGGCATACACTGATCCGTTAACTAAATTACCCAACCGTAATCAATTTCAGGCATCGTTAGAAAGTTTTATTCAGGTCTACCGTCAAACAAAATCACCTTTCACATTATTCTTAATTGATTTAGATCGTTTTAAAGGTGTAAATGATACCCTGGGACATCATGTGGGCGATGAATTATTAAAAGCCGTTAGCTTGCGACTGCATAATATTTTGCGTGATGACGATGTGGTTTGTCAGTTGGATAATGAATTAATCGCGCAAATTGATGATGGCCTGGTTGCCCGTTTGGGAGGCGATGAATTTTCTGCCATTCTTACGGGTATTCACACTATTGAAGATTCAATTATTGTTGCACGGAAACTGATTTTGGCAATGGAACAGGCTTTTATAGTTAATGACCATAAGCTTACGATTGGCTTGAGTATTGGTATTGCGATGTACCCTATGCACGGTGAGGATATGCACGCATTAGTGAGCCATGCAGACATTGCAATGTATGATGCAAAAAACAGAAAGTGTGGTTTTTCTATTTATGATTCTGCAAGAAATCAACACAGTTTACATACCTTGAAGCTGGAACAGGATCTTTTTGCTAGCATCAAGAAAAATGAAATGGTACTTTACTATCAACCCAAAATATCCATAGCAGACGGGCGTGTTTGTGGCGCAGAAACACTTATTCGCTGGCAGCATGCTGAACAGGGCTTGATTGCACCGGATAATTTTATTCCCATTGCTGAGCAATCTGGTTTTATTCAGCCACTGACCGAATGGGTGTTAAATAAGGCATTGGAAGATTGCAATGAATGCCTGTCTTTTAATAAAGCTCTAAATATTTCAGTTAATTTATCGGCATTGAACTTGCGTGATGAACGTATCGCTTCAATTATTATTAGTATGCTTGAAAAATGGTCGGTGCCCCCCGAGTTACTTACTCTTGAATTAACGGAAAGTGCCATTATGGATGATCCTGATTTTGCGATAGAGATATTAACAAAGCTGGATGCAATGGGTGTGTCCCTGTCGATAGATGATTTTGGCACAGGACATTCATCACTGGCGTATGTTAAAAAACTACCCGTTGATGAACTTAAGATTGATAAATCATTTATCTACAATATAACCAATGACAGTGATAATGAAGCGATTGTACGGGCAGTACTGGTGCTTGCTCACCATATGAATTTGTCAGTGGTCGCTGAAGGTATTGAAGATGCAGCCACTTTAAACATGTTAAGTGAACTTGGCTGCGATATTGCACAAGGATATTATTTTGCGAAGCCGATGCCTTTTGATAAATTTAAGGTATGGCTGGAAAAAAATAATAACATGCGTTTATTTAAGGAACCTTTGATTAATTCATGAACTTAAATCAGGAAGCCAGAATTAATCAGAGGTTCTTTTTGTCATACTTTTACTATTGGGACTGTTGCTACATATTTATAAGTAAATGTACCCATATACTGGCGGCATACCCCAGTGCAATCGCCCATGTCCATTTCAGGTGAGCAAAGAAGGTGTAGCTGCCGCGTGCCTGCCCCATTAAGGCAACGCCTGCGGCTGAGCCAACCCACAACAACGAGCCGCCTACACCACCGCTTAAGGTACCGAGCAACCATTGCCCGGTATTCATTTCGGGGTTCATGGTTAGCACCGCAAACATAACCGGAATATTATCCACAATGGCAGATAGTACGCCAACTAAAATATTTGCGTAGGTTGGGCCCAGACCAACGTACATCATTTCCGAGGTAATACTTAAATAACCAATGGTGCCCAGGCCTCCCACCGCAAGAACAACACCATAGAAAAACATTAAGGTGTCCCATTCTGCGCGTGCAAGCTGCGTGAAAATATCAAAATCATCGAATTTTTTATCCGCACCGGATCCAGGCGTGGCAACTTCGGTACTGGCGTCATCGATACTGGCTTGTGGTATGGTGCGTGGTTGCCCACTGAGGCGCAAGTAATAGCCGTAAAACTTTAATAGTCCCAAACCGGTCATCATTCCCAGAAATGGGGGTAAGTGTAAAAAGTTATGTGCAGAAACGGCTAAACTAATGGTGACTATAAATAAGCCGATGACAACGAAACCACCTTTTTTTACCGTTACTTTTTCACTGATGGACTCAGGTGCGTCCTTTGAAACGGTAAACGACATAATCGCTGCCGGGATAAGCCAGTTCACAGCGGAAGGAATAAATAAATCGAAGAATTGAGTAAACTCAACCAGGCCTTTTTGCCAGACCATCAGCGTTGTAATATCACCGAATGGGCTAAAGGCGCCACCGGCATTAGCGGCCACCACAATGTTAATGCAGCCTACAACAATAAATGCGGTATTGCCTCGACCAACAGCAAGCACAACGGCGCCCATTAATAGTGCTGTTGTTAAGTTATCGGCCAAAGGTGAAATAAAGAAGGCAAGTAAACCTGTTATCCAGAATATTTTACGTAATGAAAAACCATGAGATACCAACCAGCTACGCAGTGCTTCAAATATACCCCGTTCTTCCATGGTGTTGATATAGGTCATTGCGGCAAGCAAGAATAGTAGTAGCTCTGCAAATTCAAGCAGATTATGACGAATGGCTGCACTGGCAGTTGTTTGGTCACCGTGCATCGCATAGGCAACACCAACTAAAGTCCAGATAATCCCTGCAGCAATAATAACAGGCTTGGATTTTCGTAAATGTAAAAACTCTTCACTTATAACCAGCACATAAGCGAGTATAAAAACAAGCAGTGAAACAATACCAAACCAACTGCCCGTTAGATCCAGAGTGCTATTTGTTTCGTGTGGACTCGCAGCATAAACAGTAAAAGGGATAAGCAGGATAGTTAAAATGCTAAGAAATCGGGTCAGGTGCTTCATTTTGTACTCTTAGTCAATATATGTAAGAAAGGAGGGCGCATGCGTTGGTGATAGTTGAGGCTTTAAATGGCTAACGTATAAAGCCTTTTAGCACTAAAGTTAGCTAATCGTAGCGTATATCATGCTGCCTGTTAAGCTTTAATTTAAAAATCTTTTTTATAAACAAAGGCTTAGAATTAATCAAAATAATGTCAATTTTTTCTAAAGTTGCCCATGTGGTTGCCGATAACTTTAGTAACGAACATTTTTGGTTAGGTGAACGAGTTATTCTTCCTCCCCTGCGCAGCGATGCGCAACACACCCTTGCCCCGCCCCCTCGGCGGGGTATTTTTTTAGTGCCAGTTTAAAAAACGGGCATATGCCCGCTTTTTATTACTGGCACTTATGATCTTTTTCTTCCAGAATACCCCTAAAGATCCATCGAGGTACTGACACTTATGATCTTTTTCTTCCAGAATACCCTCAAAGATCCATCGAGGTACTGGCACTTATGATCTTTTTCTTCCAGAATACCCTCAAAGATCCATCGAGGTACTGGCACTTATGCAGATTTTTACTATCTGTTCCTTTTCACTACAAGTCGTTAAATCTTCGCAACCAATGTTACTTAAGTGGCTTAATCATTTTTCAATCGAGGGGTTGATAAAACGCTTATAAGTAACTAAATAATTTAAGTAACTATAATATTTAATAACTTGTGATAAATTGGAATCACAAGCTGTTAATTGCATAACGGGGCGTATATGGACTTTCAAGATTATTACCAGACAATGGGTGTTAAGCGCGATGCCAGCCAGGATGAGATTAAGCGTGCTTATCGAAAATTGGCACGTAAGTATCACCCGGATGTGAGTAAAGAAGCGGATGCGGAACAACGTTTTAAAGCGGTTGGTGAAGCCTATGAAGTGCTTAAAGATCCTGAAAAACGGGCGGCTTATGACAAGTTTGGTGAGAACTGGAAAGCAGGGCAGGACTTTAACCCGCCACCAGACTGGGATGCCGGTTTTGAGTTTAGTGGGGGTGGCTATACCGCAGGCGACGCATCGTCATACAGTGATTTTTTTGAATCATTGTTTGGCCAGGGTGGGTTTAATCCATCACAAGGTGGGCATGGTGGCTTTCACACTCGTGGTGAAGACCATCATGCCAAGGTGTTAATTGATCTTGAAGATGCATACAAAGGGGCAACGCGTGCAATAACATTGCAGTCGGCTGAGCTGGATAAGACCGGCCATGTGGTCAATCGTCAACGCACTTTAAATGTTAAAATTCCAAAAGGTGTTAAACAGGGGCAACGTATTCGTTTGTCTGGTCAGGGTTCTGCCGGAATGGGCAATGGGCCAGCCGGTGATTTGTATCTGGAAATTGAATTTAACTCGCACAGCATGTATAAGGTTGAAGGCCATGATGTTTATCTCGACTTACCATTAGCACCCTGGGAAGCGGCATTAGGTGCAAGCGTTAAAGTTCCGACGCCCGATGGCCCGGTTGACCTTAAAATTGCAGCCGGAACACAAAACGGGCGTAAGCTACGTTTAAAAGGACGGGGCATTCCGGCTAAAACACCCGGTGATTTATATGTTGTGCCCATTATTACCTTACCACCGGCAGACTCAGATAAGGCCAAAGCACTTTATAAACAGATGCAACAAGAGCTGGCCTATAACCCACGTGAAAAAATGGGAGTGTAATGATGACAAACAAGATTCTGAGCGGTGTGTTACTTGATGAGCAAATTGAATTGTCATTAAATGATCTTTGTAAGGCATGTTCAAGCTCGGCAGAGTGGATAATTGAACTGGTTGACTATGGCGCATTAGAGCCACACGGAACTGAGCAATTAAATTGGCGGTTTTCTGCAAGCAGCTTACAACGGGCGCGCACCGCAATGCGATTGCAACGTGACCTTGAAATTAATCTTGCCGGTGTTGCGTTAGCATTAGACTTGTTAGATGAAATTAAGTTTTTAAGATCACGTTTACGCTAGCTAAATTTACTTTTATGTTCTCCTGGTGTTTATAAATGAGCCGCTTTGCAGACCCCAGGAAACGAAATATAAAGTTAAGTTAAAACCCAATATAAACAATAAGTTATATTGTTATTGTGTATCATTTGCGAGCGTGAAACGGGCAATGGACTCGGTCATTAAATTCAATTTATAACAATCCCCTTTACACCTTATATAGCCTGTACATTTAGTATTAGCAGGGTACAATAGCAAAATTTTGTAATCCTGTACTTACCTCATGAGATGTTGATATGACGATACGGACGCGCTTTGCGCCAAGCCCAACCGGCTACCTGCACATTGGTGGCGCACGAACCGCGCTTTTTTCCTGGCTTTATGCCCGTAAACACGGCGGCCAGTTTGTGCTGCGAATTGAAGATACCGACAGGGAGCGCTCAACCGAAGCATCCGTCAATGCAATTTTAGAAGGCATGACCTGGATGGGGCTGGACTACGATGAAGGGCCTTTTTATCAAACCGACAAGTTTGATCGCTATAAAGAAATTATTCAGCAGTTACTTGATCAGGGTGACGCCTATTATTGTTATTGTTCAAAAGAAGAACTGGAAACAATGCGCGAAGCGCAAATGCAAGCCAAACAAAAACCACGCTATGACAGCCGATGTCGTCACCGTGAACAACCGCTCGATGGTGTTGAACCGGTTATCCGTTTTAAAAATCCAATTGAAGGCACGGTTGTTGTTGATGATTTAATTCGTGGCAAAGTCATTTTTCAGAATAGTGAGCTCGATGATTTAATTATTGCCCGTTCCGATGGTACGCCGACTTACAATTTAACTGTTGTGGTGGATGATATGGATATGGAAATTAATCATGTTATCCGTGGCGACGATCATCTTAATAACACACCACGGCAAATGAATATTTTAAAAGCACTGGATGCCGAGCCACCAAAATATGCTCATGTGCCAATGATACTGGGCGAAGACGGCAAGCGTTTATCGAAACGCCACGGTGCCGTGAGCGTTATGCAATACCATGATGAAGGTTATTTACCAGAAGCATTGTTAAATTATTTAGTACGGCTGGGCTGGTCGCATGGTGATCAGGAAATATTCTCTATTGATGAAATGATTGAGAAATTTGACCTGGCGGACGTAAACAAATCAGCATCAACTTACAATGTCGATAAATTATTATGGTTAAATCAACAGTATATTAAAGAAAGTGATGTGGGACATATTGCTCATCACCTGAATTTGCATTTAGGAAAGCTGGGTGTTGATCCGGCGCAACATGATAATCTTCATGGTGTGATTCAGGCACAACAGAATCGTGCCAAAACATTAATTGATATGGCAAAAGATAGCTTGTTCTTTTTTAGAGATTTTACCAAATTCGATGCTACCGCCGCGAAAAAACATTTAAGACCTGTTGCTGCCGAACCTTTAAGAGCTATGCAGCAAGCTTTAATGCTGTTGAATGAATGGACACCAGAGGCGATTCATGAGCAAATCAATTTAGTTGCTGAACAACTGGAAGTTAAAATGGGTAAAATTGGCATGCCATTACGTGTAGCTGTTTGTGGGCAAGGGAATTCCCCCGACATTAATTTAACTGTTTATTTAATTGGTAAAGAAAAATGTATAACTCGAATTAATATGGCGCTTGAATTTATTGCGCAACGCGAAGCAACAAGCTAACAGCTATTTATTTAAACAAGGTTATTGATATAAATGAGTTCTGAAGAAATTACAAAACCAAAAAACTTTATTCGCCATATTATTGATGCGGATATAAAAAGTAATAAACACAATGGTGTGGTTGCAACACGTTTTCCACCGGAGCCTAATGGTTATTTACACATTGGCCACGCAAAATCCATTTGTTTAAATTTTGGTATCGCGCAAGATTACAACGGCACTTGCAACTTACGTTTTGATGATACTAATCCGGCCAAAGAAGACACCGAATACGTTGAAGCCATTAAAACCGATGTCAAGTGGTTAGGCTTTGACTGGCAAGATCGGCTGTATTTTTCATCCAGTTATTTTGAAAAACTATATGGCTACGCCGTTGAACTTATTAACGCAGGCAAAGCTTATGTGTGCGATTTAAATGCCGAACAAACGCGCGAGTATCGCGGTTCGTTAACCAGGCCTGGAAAAAATAGCCCAAACCGTGATCGCAGCATTGAAGAAAATATCGAGTTGTTTCAAAAAATGAGGGCAGGGGAGTTTGACAACGGTGCCTGCACATTGCGCGCAAAAATTGATATGGCCTCCGGCAATATTAACTTACGTGACCCGGCTATTTATAGAATACGTAAAGGCTTAAGCCATCACCAAACAGGTGATAGCTGGGCTATTTACCCAATGTACGATTTTACCCATTGCATATCCGACGCGATTGAAGGCATTACCCATTCATTATGCACACTGGAATTCGAAGACCATCGCCCTTTGTACGACTGGTATCTTGATAACATCAGCATTGGTTGTCATCCACAACAAATTGAGTTTTCACGTTTAAATCTGGAATACACCATTACCAGTAAACGTAAGTTAACCGAACTGGTGACCAACGGCTATGTAGAAGGCTGGGACGACCCGCGCATGCCAACCCTTGCCGGTTTACGCCGCCGTGGTTTTACACCGGCTTCCATTCGTGACTTTTGTGATCGTATCGGTGTGACCAAAGTGGATAACACCATCGAAATGGGCGTACTGGAAAATGCCATTCGGGAAGACTTAAATGAAAATGCACCACGCCGAATGGCGGTACTTGACCCAGTGAAAGTGATTTTAGAAAACTACGATGCGGACAAGGTAGAAGAACTGCAAGCACCTAATCACCCACAACAGGAAGAAATGGGCAAACGGACTATCTACTTTTCAAAAGAGCTGTATATTGACCGTGCCGACTTTAAGGAAGAGGCCAATCGCAAATATAAACGCCTCGTTTTAGGCGCAGAAGTGCGTTTACGTAATGCCTATGTCATAAAAGCCGAAAAAGTAGTTAAAAATGAGCAGGGCGACATTATTGAACTGCATTGCAGCTACGACCCACAAACACTGGGCAAAAATCCGGAAGGGCGCAAGGTAAAAGGGGTGATCCATTGGGTTTCAGCCAGCCACGCGTTAAAGGCCGAAGTGCGCTTGTATGACCGCCTGTTCAGCCACCCCACACCGGATACGGCCGGAGAAGGCACAAGCTATACTGATTTTATCAATCCCGAGTCATTTAAGCGCCTAGAAACCGCTTATGTCGAAGCAAGTCTAAGCGATGCTAAAGCGGGAGATAGCTTCCAGTTTGAGCGTGAAGGCTATTTTTGCCGTGATTTAGGCTCAAATACGGGCAAAAACCCCGTATTTAACCGCACGGTTACCTTGCGAGATACCTGGGCAAAGATTGAGCAAAAGATCTGACCAAAAAAGTTTATGGGTAAGTGCTAAGTTATTGATAATGCGCTAGTAAACCCCATAAATATCCTTGACAGTTTCCCCTTGCTCGCGTAAAGTGCGCCCTTCTTTTGCGGGGCTATAGCTCAGCTGGGAGAGCGCTACACTGGCAGTGTAGAGGTCGGCGGTTCGATCCCGCCTAGCTCCACCAGTTTCCGCAAGGAATCGAATTTGGGTTGGCATATCTAGGCTACCAACTGTTAACAAATTCAAACGATGTCGTTGATTCTATCAATAAGTCGTGTTTTACCCTGTGTCCCCATCGTCTAGTTGGCCTAGGACACCGCCCTTTCACGGCGGCAACAGGGGTTCGAATCCCCTTGGGGACGCCATTATTCTGGTGTTATATCAAAGGCTTACCGTGAGGTAGGCCTTTTTTGTTTCTGCCAAATGTGTATAATTTAGGCATAGTTTGTATCTTTTTCTGCACATTTACTGCACGTCCTCTCGAGTGTTATGGTTTGACCATGGAACTATCAAGCTAAAGGGGGTCGGACTCAATGCCAGTAAGTTAAGCGTTAACCCATTGAAACTGTTATAATAAAACTATAATGTACAGTCTAAATACATCCATTAGGAGTCCGAAAATGCCACTACTCAAGGTCATTTGAAAATACTTATACCCGTATAAATGAAACT
>JAJRZT010000026.1 GCA_024275115.1 Gammaproteobacteria bacterium | reverse complement strand
TATTTAAAAAATCAATCATCTTTTTCCTTTAATCATAAAATACAAAACTTCAAGCCATATCAGGTTTGCAGCACGGTAGCAGAGTCGGGGGGTAACTTGTGGGCATAGTAAATGCGCCTGTCTTCATTATATAGTGACCATCAGATGATACAAGTGTGCGCACGGGGCATACTCTAAAACCGACATCCTTCATACGTTGATCGAGAACTCGAATTTTGCTAACCAGACCTTCCATCGTGATGGTATTATCATCTAATTGATAAAGCTGCCTGGATCCACCATACATGAATTTCAGGATAACCATGGCATCAACATCGTTGTTTTCAACGCCTTTTCAATCTTGCGAATTTTTCGATAAATCCGGTTTAACTGTTGTTTTAAATCTCACACGTATACCACTTCAAGCATGTAAGGGTGCTGGCGAATTTTATTCAACACGATAAATACGATAACAGCCGCAGCGGCCACACCCGCCATGTTATGCCAATAATGCGGAACGTCCGGCGTGCTATACAGGTAGATAAACAAACGTTGACATAATAACGGCAAGAAGCATAAGAGCCACAGCAATGCCGCCAAAAACCACTCTGAGATGCTTGCGATAAAGTTCTTCATCAATTTCTTTTAGTTGCATATATGGCGACTGGGATGATGAAAATATTACCCTATCATGACGCAAAAAATGTGATAAAAAAGTGAGGGAGCGATTACTTCTTCACATCAACCGAAGTCAGCTTACAACCCGCTATGAGTGCTATAGTCGCTAGCCGGACAAAAAACTTATAAGGAAGCCGTCAAATAGAAGACCAGCCCTCAACCATTCACTTGAAATCAAATATCTTTATCCTGATCTTCTCGCTCAACCGAACCGTCACCTGATTTTTCCGAAAGCGTTTTTAAACGCAGCAAATGCAGCGTCACCCCGATAGCAATCGCCAGTAATAACAGGCGATGAATCGTATCCGTCAGAAAAAAAACACTACTGGCACCTATCACAACCCATAAATAAACCAGCGCAACGCGCTTTACTGCGACGGTTATCGCGCGCTGCTCACGCCACAACACCAGCTGCCTACCAACCCAGGGCAGGGACTCAATCCAGTTATGCAGCCGTGTCGAGCCATGATAGAAGCACAGCGCGGCCAACAATAAAAACGGGGTTGAGGGCAACAAAGGCAATACCGCACCGAGCAATCCCAGCAACAAAGCCAATAGACCACAGGCTGATAATATTATTTTTTGAGTTGTTACCGTAAGTCTCATCACCGCCCATTCTGCCAATTTCCGACCGAAGGACTCTGGAAGATCCTGGCGCAGACCCTATATTTGACACGCACCGAAAAATATCGTGAGGCAAATTTAACATGACTACAAATCATTTATAACTTTGTCGTGATTTTTTCTCCAAAGGCAATCAGGGAGCATTAGTACTGGAGGAATAAACCACACCGCCGCAAGCAGGCGGGGTATTCAAGAAAAAGAAAAAAACCAGTCCGCAATGCCATATCACAGCAAGCCGCAGGGAATTAAACCCGCAGAAATTAATAATGGCGGTGACAGCATTAATAATGCACTACAGCATGCACAAACTGCCATAGAGAAATCCTCCTCGGCTAAAGATTATGATTTATCCGCCGCTATGTTTAATTCCAACATAATTATAATAGATTGAGGTTAAGCATATGAGCGACAAAATCAGAGTTGCACTTCTTGGTTTAGGTGAAATAGGACAGGAGTTCGCAGAAAACTTTCTAAACATTATTCAAGAAGCTGGCAAACCCATCGAAATAGCTGCCGTAGCGCATGACGACCTGGACTCCCCTGTTGTTCTCGGTTTTCAG
>JAJRZT010000025.1 GCA_024275115.1 Gammaproteobacteria bacterium | reverse complement strand
TCAAACCTAAAACATCCGGCTCGATCGGCTTCTGATAAAAGTCGTAGGCGCCGTGTGAAATTGCCTGCAAAGCATTTTTTCGATCATCATTGCCCGTCACCACGATCACTTTTGTATGTGGTGCCAACTTCAAAATTTCTTTTAGTGCCGCCAGACCTTCGCTGGCATTGGCCGGGTCTGGTGGCAGCCCCAGGTCCAGCGTAACCACCGGCATATGATGTTGCTGCAATAACTCAATCGCCGATACGCGATCACCAGCGATGTATACCTGGTAGCCTTCAAAAGACCACTTTAGCTGTTTCTGTAAACCGGGATTGTCTTCAACAACCAACAACGGCTTTAACGCATTGCCTACCATAAACTATTATTAAAATTTTTAAAAAATTTAATCCCAAAATTGAAATAAAAAACGCCTGCCATTTATGCTGACATAACCTTTGTGTCGTTACCATGAGACAAGCTCGACGGGATGTGCAAAGTGATTATAGACCCTTTTCCAGGATTACTTTGCACATTGATATCACCGCCCAGCTGACGGATAAATTCCCGACTTTCATACATACCAATACCCATTCCGGCATTCCCTTTCGTGGTATCAAAAGGTTTAAACAGACGGTTTCGAATAAAATCATCGTCCATACCGTGCCCATTATCTTTAATACCGATGATGTGCATCTTCTCTGTGCTAGACAAGGTCACAATAATTTCACCACTATCATCCGTTGCCTGCTGCGCATTATCGATCAGGTGCGCAAGCACATTTGCAAAACGCTGCTTTTCCAGCGACACCATACCCGATTCCGAGAGCACTTTAAATTGCGGCACTGGCAGCAGGTGTCTTTTTGTCTCAATAACCCTGGTAACAAGTTCGACCAAATCAACCAGAATTTTTTTCTCACTAGCCGCTCGCCGATTGCGCAACTGCGCCAGCAAGCGGTTTATATCCGCCGCCGCATTTTCAACCGTGCTAAAAGCATCTTCGATAAACTCAGGGTTTGTCGTGTGCTTCTTTGCATTTATCGCGATCAAATCAAGCTCTGCCGCAATATTTTTTAAATCATGCACCATATATGCCGAAAGACGGGTAAACACTTCAAACTGTTTCGCTTCTGCCAGCTGTGCTGATGTTGTTAAAACGGCCAGGTAGCTAGTAATTTGTTTGGCCGCTGTTTTTAGCAGATCACGATCTTCCCAGTTGATCGTACGCTCGATCAACGGACTAGCCAGTACAACAAAACCCCGCAATGCATTGATGCCATGCAAAGGAACCAGCAGCCAGGGCTTATCCGTTTTCAGTAACCAGCCGGGCAAAGACAGTCCTTTATACTCGTCTGCATGACTGGACAATTCTTTCATGTTAATAATGAAACCTTTTTGTTCCATAAATGTTATCAATGAAGATTCACTCACTATCGCAGTTTCCTGGCGCGGACACTGCCAGACCTCAACGTTTTTGTAATCACCGGTTTCATCACGCAGCCATAACGACCCGGCACGTGCATCCACAATATGCGCCAGCGCCTCAATCGCTGTTATATTGTGATCGTTATTATCCGCATCAACCTTTAAATCTTCGGTCAAGCGCAGCCACTCAATGCGATAGTCATATTTATTCTTATAAAAGTGCTTACTCAGAAACACCCGGGTTTTCGCTCGTATTTGTGATGACGTCAGAACAACAAATAAGAGCACCACGGCCAGCGTTATAAACATAATCTGACCAACTTTCCCCCAGTCGCCGCCGAACTCTCTTAGGTAATAACCGGCACCTGCCATCGCCAGCAGATAAAAACCACCGCTAAGAATAGCCGTAGTATTCAAAATAATATCTCGCGAGACAAAGATATTAAGCGACCAGTTTTTATTGCGCGCAGAGGATATCGCTAACAGCGGCACCGCCACGGCATGCACCACTCCTCGCGCATCCCACAAACCCTGATCAATACTCCTGAACAATAATGCATCGGCATACAGATAAAAGTCGAAAACAAAAATCCCGCCCGCACCAAAAAATAAATACTTGGTTGCCCAGCGATATCGCGGCGAAGTATTGCGAAACAACTGCTCAATTACGGCGAGACCGATAATCGCAAGAATAATGTTACCGGCGATGCCAAAGACAAACTGACCCGGCAAAGTGAAAACAGCAACGAGTATTTCATTAAGTAACAGAACCACTGCAAAACCAACACTTAAAGGCAAGGCCCAACGTACAAATTTTTGGTAACTACGCTTTTGACTGTGTTGAGAAGGCGCTGCGTCAGAGAGCGCCACATCAAACAACTTGAATAAAAAGACATACCAGGCGATATAACGAATGACTTCAAATGCCTGATAAAACAGAAGGTAAGATTCCTTATGCAACGCAATTTGTGCCGCAATCATCGCCCAGCATGCGCTGACAAGCATAGCGATAAAAATTAATTTTCCCTGCAGGCTCTCACGCCAGCTAAACAGCAGCAAAACGGCAAAAAAACTATACGCCAGGCCCGCGCCTAAATAGCTATATAAACCTAAATTCATTTGCAACTACTACCCAATTCCATTTCCACCTGTAGCCTATAGATTGTATGCCTTGTGTAACGTTTTATACAGTAATACCTGTCGTTGGTCCTTTCAACCTCACTACCATCACATAAGCAACAAACTGACGCCGCAGGACATTACAGCAATACTTTCACTTCAGGAGAAAAGACACTCTCCGCCCCGTCTATATCAATGGTTGTCATAACAACAAAATATGTGCCTTTAGGAATATTTGTTAATTGTCCTTCAGTTGCAAGGCCGTCATCAATATCAATTTTATTCAGATATTTGCCAGCCTCAAGACCATAATATATACGGTAGCCAGCTATCTGAATTAAGGGCAAATCAGTGCCGTCCTCGCGCACGACTGGTGCTTTCCAACTTAAGGCCGCACTACCTGCACTACCGCCACCGATTCCGCCATCACCGCCACTGCAAGCAGACAACACAATTACCACAGACGCCGCCAGCACATGTTTTAGATAACCCATTTTTATAAACCCAAAATTTTCCATAAAATCACCTCCCTTACTTATTATTTAATAATAAGCGCCAACGCAATCGACATATACAATGACAGTCAAAACCACTTAAATTTTCTGAATCGAGCCGATTAGTTTATAACAAAACATCTAAAAACGTAGCAAAAACTCGAATACTGCATTTAATGACCCAGCCTGATTACTGCGCGCCCTTACCCAGCATCACCACCTCTGCCGTTTGCAACAGAATTAACATATCCAGCCAGGCGCTATAATTTTTAACGTAATACAAATCATATTGTAGCTTTTCAATGCTATCTCCCACCGTATCACCGTAGGAATAACACACCTGCGCCCAGCCTGTTAGCCCAGGCTTTACCCGATGCCTCTCACTATAATATGGCACTGCTTTAGCGAGCTTCTCAACAAACTCCGGACGCTCTGGCCTGGGACCGACAAAACTCATATCACCATTTAAAACATTGTATAACTGAGGAAGTTCATCAAGCCGGCCTTTACGGATGACTTTACCAACCCGTGTGATGCGCGAATCATTTTTTGATGCCCATTGCGCAACACCATTTTTTTCAGCATCTGTGACCATACTTCGAAACTTGTATATATTAAATGGCAGTCCATCCTGCTTAACACGAACCTGGCTATACAACACACTACCTCGCCCCTTGCTTTCGATAAAAATTGCCAAGCTGACCAGAGCAGCAAATGGCAAAGCCACTGGCAGTAACACCAAAACCACTGATATATCAAAAACTCTTTTGCCTATACGCCGTAACGTCCCCATCTGGAAACCTTCGGACAGATACAACCAGCTGGGGTTCAGCATATCCAGCCGGATTT
>JAJRZT010000024.1 GCA_024275115.1 Gammaproteobacteria bacterium | reverse complement strand
TAGATGGCAAAGACACCGGCACCGTGACCTTCTACACATTCCTGGATCATAAAGGGGTGGGCGCTGAAAGCCCAGTCGGAATCAAGAATGTCTTTTGCCGCCCCGGCATTTTCTGCAAAACGTACAGCTGCCCGTTGCCACTGCCCGTCGTTAAAAATCCACGACTTGCCCGGCTTCAGAACAACTGGATAGGTCAGCGCAGCAAGATCACAGGGCAGGCTATCCGGGTTGTCGGCATACCACGTCAGCGGAACCGGGATATTGAGGGACTCTGCCGTTTGCATCAACAGGCATTTGTTCGCCAGTGATTCAACAGTGTCCATATCAGGAAAAGGAATGGTGGCGCCGTGGAATAAATCCTTGTGCATGAGCAGCAGTGTGGTGGTGAGTTCCGTCATCGGTAGCAGAATATCTATATGCTGCTCCCTGACCAGCTTGCTCAGGGCATCGATAAACTGTTCAGGATTAAGTCTTGGTGAAGGGTATTCAAAATATTGCTTACTGAACCGGGAGGATCCGGCCAGGGCCGTCGGGCTTTCTTCGGCGGTGAATACCTGTATGCCCTGTTTGCCAAGGGACCGGGTTACCGCCAAAGCGCTGCGCTGGCCAGCATCTAGAATAAGTACCTGTTTCATGTAATGTATATTTGAGGAAGTAAGGTTCGTGGTTAAAATTCAATTTATTTATTATATCGGCTCTTTCCCCGCTATAGTAAACATACTCAACATTTATACAAATCGTAGAAAAATCATGTAGTATAAGTAGGATGATTAATCAATGGCTTAAGGAGAAATACGGGTCTCGTCGGGGTGCGTTACGCACATACTGGCACCGGGTGCTTTATTATTTGGGCCGGTACAGGCCTTATCGCAAGATTGACTGGAGCTCCGTGGATAGACTGGTATTTGTATGTAAAGGAAATATCTGCAGAAGCGCTTATTCAGAAGCATTCGCCAAGTCATTGGGTATTGATGCGATTTCATGCGGTATTGACACTGACCCGGGGCATCCTGCGAATGATGTTGCGATCAAGGTAGGAGCCTCTCGAGGGTTTGATCTGAGTCAGCATAAAACTCAGCCTGTAAGATTATTGCAGTTCAAGGAAAATGATCTGCTGTTAGCAATGGAGCCATGGCAAGTTGAGTATTTGTCAAAGGAGTATGGGGAGCACTCTAGCTGTTCTCTTTTGGGCTTGTGGGGGAGCCCGGTACTGCCTTATATTCACGATCCTTATGGTGCATCCTCAATATACTTTAGTAACTGTTTTGATTATTTAGAAGATTCTATACATGAAGTTGCCAGGAAAATCAGTAAAAACTGATTTTGATATAAAGGACTTTTACGCAGTAAAACTTGGCGTTTTATGGGGGGCTTTTAAGCAGGAGTCTCCGGCTTTCTGGTGGTTTTGTCTTTATTTCTTTCTTGAGTATATTCGTCCTGCAACACTTTATCCTGCTCTTGATATATTGCCATGGACTCAGTTAGCACTACTTTTCGCATTGGTTTCAGCATTTACTGATAGGGATGTTAAGTGGGTGAGTAACAATGGCAATGTTCTGTTCGTGCTATTTTATTTATTAGTTATATTATCGAGTGTTTTTGCCTTCCGACCATCGCTCTCGTGGGATGAAATTAATATTGTAGTTAACTGGATTCTTGTTTATTTTCTGTTTATTTGCATTGTAAATACAGAGAAAAGATTCTTTTTGTTCTTTTTACTGTTTTTGCTGGTGAATTTTAAGATGTCGCAACATGGTTTTATCAGTTTTGCTTCTCGAGGATTTTCGTATACAAAATGGGGTGTAATGGGCGCGCCTGGCTGGTTTCATGATTCAGGTGACTTTGGTATTGCCATGCTTATATTCTCAGCGGCTGCAGTCTCTTTTGCAGTTGCGTTAAGAGAGTATTGGGGCAGATATAAACGTTTGCTTTTTTATTATTTGCCATTTACTGGGCTGGTTACAATAATAGGAACAAGTTCACGTGGTGCGCAGTTAGGGCTAGTGGCAATGGGGCTGTGGTTTTTATTGAAAAGCCGGCAGGGAATTAAAGCGTTACTTGGTATTTTAGTGATTAGTGCAATGCTCTATTTCCTTTTGCCGGATAAAATGTTTGAGGAATATCAGACCGCCGGTGATGATAGAACATCTCAGGATAGGCTGGAGCATTGGGATTTTGGTATTGATGTGGCATTAGAGCATCCAGTACTTGGTATTGGCTATGAAAACTGGCTCAGTTACTGTAATTTTATGAACCCAAACGGACTAGGGTATAAAAGATGGTGCCGATTACCACATAATACATATATTTCTGCCGCAGCAGAAATTGGCTTGATTGGTCTCCTGCTATATATTTTGATGGCGTTGTTTATGTTTAGGCTTAATGCGCAGACAAGGTTTAATGCTAACAAAAGCGGGAATAATTTTATCTATAATATAGCGCATGGATTAGATGCAGGACTATTTGGATATTTGGTTGCAACTATCTTTTTTACGGTGTTGTTTTACCCTCTTTTCTGGATACAGTTGGCTATGACGGTCGCATTGCATCAGGTGAGCAAATCAGGTCAAGTAAAGAAAGTACCCGAGCAATTTAACGTTCACAACAGCAATTCTGGTGACTAACAGTGTTAGAATAAATGTAGCCGATCCCTGTGGCGGTCTTGATGATGTGCCTTAAAAGAAACGGTGGTAAATGTATTTATTTTCATATATTTCGAGGAATTACCGAGTTAGTTGCCAGGGTTGAAGTTGCGTGGCCATGTGGGCACTAAATGGCCATATTTATATATTATTTGTAATATTTGCCGACATTCTTGTTGTTTGCTTGCTGTAGAAAAGCACGGCTTCGCGCTCTATAACTTATTGAAAATAATAATAATATCCTTTTTTAGTTTAGGGTGTGCGATTATTTGGCGCCGAAAGTGTCATAATATTGACAATCAGGCTGTCAGAATCTGGACATTAGTAAAAAATCATCTATTCTTTGTGTGTTATACCTTTATAGTTATTTGGAGTACCTCGTCTATGTTTATTCGTTCAATACCTTTAATTTTATTTTTAATCGGTTTTTCAGTTCCGTCCTATGCATGGGTAATTGATGCTAATTTTGAAGGGGGTAAAATTGGTAGTATTGCTAATGGTCCAACTGGAATTAGTACGTGTTTTGATCAGACAGTTTTTACAAATGAAAAAGTTCACAGTGGTAAGATGGCTGCAAAAGCAACAATTAATGCAGCTACGGATGGTTTTGGAAAATTTGGCGGTAATTGGATACTGTCAGGAAATCAAAGGCTCTATGAGGGTGACGAAATTTGGTATCGCACCTGGGTTTATGTTCCGAGTAATTTCAGCTTCAGCTGTGGTGGGTGTACAGAAGGTCCGAAATTTATGAGAATACACACGGCATCATCAAATGGTGATAATCAGGGATATTGGAATTTACACCTGCTAGAAAGCGGTATTACACTGGCAACAAGTGTTACCCAGGATTTTTATAAAAACCATCCTTACCCATGGACAGATACCCGAAAAATAAATGGTTCTATTGCAAAAGGTTCATGGCATGCATATGAGCAGTACATTAAATTTTCAGCCACCCCTGGAAAGGGCATCTATAGAGCTTGGTATGATGGAAAGTTAATATTTGAAGATAAAATAACCAAGACATTAAAATCATCAACATCTTATGTAAATAAAATCCAATTGTTTACATATTGGCGTGGAACAACTAAGGAGCAGCCAAAGTATACGCAGAGTTTGTATGTCGATGACATAATGATTACTAATGAGCGGCCTGATACCAGGGATGCCAAAGGAAATCCATACCTTGGCGTTGGGAATGCAACCTTTACTTCTCCTCCAAAACCACCAGCACCTTTATTCAGCAGCAACTAAATACAATATGCTGTTCGTTTGCCCTGGTTCTATTGCATAATCCAGAGTAACTCTAATATCAACGCCCGCGCTAAGGAGAGCGCGGGCGTTGATGTTTTTTTCGTTGTTATATAATTGCACAGTGTTACCCAATGGCTCGAATTATTGCGGGTGATTC
>JAJRZT010000023.1 GCA_024275115.1 Gammaproteobacteria bacterium | reverse complement strand
TGTGTATGGTGCCCAGGGCCGGAATCGAACCGGCACGGTGTTGCCACCGAGGGATTTTAAGTCCCTTGCGTCTACCAATTTCGCCACCTGGGCATTGTAGTGATTACAATAGATGGTCTTTTATATTTAATACAACAATTTAAGAGATAGACAGCTTAAATTGCGGTTTGCAATAAATGGAGGCTGAGCCCGGAATCGAACCGGGCTAATCGGTTTTGCAAACCGGTGCATAACCTCTTTGCTACTCAGCCTCACAAGGCGCGGAATAATAACATCAAATTTTAACTTTTGGAAAGGGTATTTTGCACTCTTTCGTAAATAAAAAAAGCCCATACTTATAAAAGCACGGGCTAAATAATTGGAGGCTGGGCTTGGAGTTAAACCAAGGTGTTCGACGTTGCAGGTCGATGCATGCTCGTTCTGCCACCCAGCCGATATAAATTTTACCGCTGGTGTTGCTAGTTAACTAGTTTATCCTGACAATTGGTTGTCTTAATAACTATTGAAATAAAACAGTTTATCAATTGAGAACAGACATAAAAAAACCCAACACTAAGGTTGGGTTTCTTGCATCGCTTTTTATAAAAAAGCAACATATTTGGAGCGGGAAACGAGATTCGAACTCGCGACCCCGACCTTGGCAAGGTCGTGCTCTACCAGCTGAGCTATTCCCGCCATGAAGCTTTCACTTCAAAGAGGCGCGTATATTAAGTGTGGAAACGGATAGTGTCAAGCTCCTGTTTGATGATTTTTACAAATAATTTTCTAACTTGTTAAATTTTAGCCTTTCTTAATCTTAACGCATTAGATACAACGGTCACTGAACTCATGCTCATTGCTGTTGCAGCGATGATTGGGCTTAGTAATATTCCAAAAAATGGATATAAAATCCCCGCTGCTATCGGTATACCAATCATATTGTATACAAATGCGTCAAACAGATTTTGTTTGATGTTTTTCATAGTCGCTACTGATAAGCCTATAGTTTTACTCACTCCATCTATGGATGGTCGCATCAAGGCTATATCTGCGGCTTCTACAGCTACATCTGTGCCTGCTCCTATGGCGATCCCTACATCGGACTGAGTTAGCGCTGGCGCATCATTAATGCCATCTCCGACCATTGCGACGATTTCACCTTGTTGTTGCAGCGCCTTGATCTTGTTGATTTTATCTTCTGGCATAACTTCAGCAAGCACTTCATCTATACCCAGTGTTTTTGCAACTGATTGAGCTGTGTTTTTATTGTCACCTGTTAATAAGACTGTTTTAACACCTAATTCATGTAGTCGATCTATGGCTGCTTTTGAATCAGAACGAATTGGATCTGATATTCCCATTAGTGCAATGAGTTTTTTATTATCAGATAAAAATATAGGTGTGCCACCCTGCTCTGCTAGTTCTTTTGCATCTGTTTGAAAAGCATCAATCGCTATGTTTTGCTGTTTCATTAATTCTGCATTGCCAAGCCAGTATTCTTTATCTTCGATTTTTGCGGTTATGCCTCGACCTGATATTGCATTAAAATCTTTAGCTGCCTGATACTCAATATTCTGCTCTTTGGCTTTATTCAGTATTGCCAAGCCTAATGGATGCTCTGAACCTGTTTCAAGGCTTGAAGCGATTGAGAGTGCTTTATCATCATTGTTATCATCATAGTCAGAAGCAATTTTCAATGTTGTTAGCTGTGGATTACCCTCAGTTAATGTACCTGTTTTATCCAGTACAACCGTGGTTAATTTGCTTGCCTGTTGTAAAACTTCGCCATTGCGTATCAGAATACCATTCTCAGCTGCTCGACCTACACCAACCATAATTGAAATTGGGGTCGCCAAGCCAAGTGCGCAAGGGCAAGCGATAACCATCACTGTCATTGCAACAACGATGGCATAAGCCAGTGATGGTTCTGGACCGAAGAAATACCAAAGAGCAAAAGCAATACTGGCAATGATTAAAACTGCGGGGACAAAAACTGCGGCGATTTTATCCACCAAACGACCAATAGCGGGCTTACTTGACTGTGCTTTACGAACTAAATCAATGATTCGTGCTAACGCGGTATCACGACCAATACCCGTGGCGCTCATTAAAAAACTACCT
>JAJRZT010000022.1 GCA_024275115.1 Gammaproteobacteria bacterium | reverse complement strand
ATCTGCAACAAAATCTTTCAAACTCATATTGGCCATAAAATTTACCTCAAAAATATTTGCTAAGTATATCAGAGGTTCCGATTATTCCGAGCTATATCATTATGCATATAATCGTAAGTACCGTATAAGGTTTTATACTTCTGTATAGTTATATATTGTGATGTGGCATATCTATTATAAATGCCCAACTTTCACCATTATTAACGTTTCTTCTTCGACGTGTGGAAAGTGTTTACTCATAGGGGGGCTACGTACCCAGCTGCCTTTTGGGTATTCACCATATTCATCAATAAACTTTCCTTTCAGAACAATAACTTCTTCTCCACCAAAGTGGGTATGCTTCTGAAAAACTTCATTTTTAGGCCAATGAACCAATGCGGTACTTTCCGTATTATGGGCATGCAGTGATACAACACTTAAGTTGCCAATACCGGGATGCCATTGTTGATCTTCTGGTCGAAGCACGACTTGTTTAGTATCGCCTTCCTGAAATTGTTCGAGTTTTACAAAAAGCGTGCAACCTTCTTTAGTAAAGGGTTTGTGAAATGAACCCGGTGGATTACGTATATAAGTGCCAGCAGGGTAGTCGCCGTTCTCATCAGAAAATACACCGTCAATGACATAAACTTCTTCGCCCTGTGGATGATGGTGAGCAGGAAAATAACTGTTCGCTTCAAACTTAACAAAACTGCTGGTATGGCCGGACTCTTCTGCTTCACGTTCAAGATGAATTCTTGATACGCCATCGGCAGGGCTTTTTACCCAGTCGGTTTCTGTTGGTAAGTGAATAGCGACTTTTGAAAAGTCCATATTTAAAATATATTCATCAGACATTGTTTTCCCTTTTTAGAGTTCGGTGTTGGTTGCGGCATATAAACATACACTACCTATGAATAAAAAAACAAGCCATGACAGGTGTCGTCCTCGAGAACCAACAAATGCAATAATGCTTGTTGTTAAATATGTGGCGGCTAATACCATGGCGAGATTCTGAAAAGTAACGGACTGCTCTACAAGTAAAACTAAAATGGCAGCAAAGCCCCACCATGCGATAGTGGTGATATGCCAGGCAAACCGTAACGTAAGTACGGTAAATTCAGTGCCGCCAAAAAGTTTGGGTAAGTTGTCACGACGAAATAAACGGCGAAGAATGTAACGTTCGCCTAATACCGAATGTACGATACCGATAGCAAAGGCGAGGAAAGCTGAAATGTAAAGAAGTGTAATCACGGCGTCTTTGATTTTATTGTCATGCTTTCCTTGTTATGTTTTTATTGCAATGTTTTATTTAGTGAATTATTTATTCGCGGAGGCAATCCAGGTCGTGCCTTTCATGCGAAGAGAATCGCCCAGTTTTAAAGCGTCTGCTGTTTTAATGACGTCTTCGATGTAGTTTGCACGTACCGTTTCGTCGAGCTGGTTGACGAGTGCCATAACAGGCGCAGCTAAATCGGATATTGCCTCCCAGTAAGCGCGGCCATCATCGATGGTAAGCACATCAATTTCCATCTCTTCTAATGTGATATTTTTGAACCCTGCTGATGCAAGTGTGTCTTGCAGACGTCTCGGGTCTGCAAAAGAAAAAATACCTGGTGTTCCTGATGGTGGGGAAGGAAGCGCCATATATTTGCTTAATACTTTTAGTAATACCGATACAAAAGGGTTTTTTTCCGGTACACCCCAGCAGGCTAAACAGATACGACCCTGTGATTTTAATGCTTTGTGTGCGGCGGTGAGGCAGGCGAGAGGTTCAGGCATAAACATTAACCCCCAGCGACTGGTTACCGCATCGAAAGAATTGGCGTTAAAGTCGAGCATTTCAGCATCCATACAATGGAACTCAATATTATCAAGGCTTGCTGCGGT
>JAJRZT010000021.1 GCA_024275115.1 Gammaproteobacteria bacterium | reverse complement strand
CTTAAATCCAATGACGCTGTAAATGCGAGTCAAACAACAAAATTTATATTCGTGTTTAGGGTAAATAATTTTAAGTGCTTATATCGTCTCACATTTTAGTAGCAAGTCAACTTAGGGTTTTTCTACAGCCTCAACGCAGAGTTAAACGGCAATTGCCCGAGTTGCGCGCTTTTTGCGCAACGGTTTAAACGCATTGTTATCTCTTTATTTCTGTAAAAACAATAGCTTCAAGATTAGCCTTAACCTTAAAGTATTTTACTTTTTTATTGCTTTCGCTCTTTAAATTTATAACCAGAGTCGGATTTGGCTCCCCCAGTTTTGGTATATGTTCCCAGCCTTCAAAAGACCATGCATTTGCCTTAGGTGTTTTATATAATTTTTGTTCAGGATATTCACCAAATTCTGATACGGTAATATAAAGGATTTCGCTCGGACAAATATTATTGTCACATTCACCAAACTCACGAATTCGTAGAATTCTCGATGAAAGAGTTGGTGTTTTATTCTCTGTTTCTGCAATTACTTCAAAATTATTTGCAAAATGAACTATGTCAAATTTTGCGCAGGATAACATGGATAATGACAAAGCAATGATTGTTAAAATTTTCATAGTTACCTCTGCGATGATATATGTAAATGATTTAAGTGTTTTGTTCTCATTTGTGGCTTTTGGGTTTTTTTATTTCCTCTTTTCCTTATATTAATGAATGGTCCAAAACATTCACCAATATCCTTATGTTGTGAAGCGGCCAATTGAAATTTTTGAACATTACTAAAATTAGCAGGATCATCAATTTTTTTGCCATCAATCAAATTAATATCAATGGCCATTCCATGGTAATGAAAGCTTGTTTTAGAGTGAAGTCCACCAGTGGTACTATTAATATTAATACTTAAATTTGTGATTCTGGCAACATCTTCGACAAGCTTTGCAAGATATATTGAAACAGGTAAATTTGGTGATGGTTTTGATGGTTCATTATTTATGAATGTAATCTTTCCGTTTAAATTAAATATTTGCCTTTTCATCTTTCTTCCTTGTTGAGATAACGCTGAGCTAAATGGCACTTAACCATGAGCAAAGCGAGTGGTTAAGTGTCCAAGCCGTGCCTTGCACGGCGATTTTAAGCGTTTTGTTATGCATTTTAAATATTTAATTTTCTTTCAGTTCATTCGGACAAATTGCTTTATTTGGAAATTTATTATTACTTTCCATGAATTGTATTTGAAAGTAATTTACTAACCATGAGTTGTTTTTGTTTTTAAATTCTAAATAGAATGTTAATGGTTCTCCGCTATCTTCAATTCCATTTATCGTTAGGCAGCCAGTATTATTTTTTATTTTCTGGAAATGTGACTTAACTTTACCCATATAGCTAGATAAATTTAACAAGTATAATGATTTTTCATCATTTAAGTTAACTTCAGCAAGATATGAAGAGGTAAAGTAATTACCTCGATATTTTTTTATTTGTGATTTTTTCACGGCTTCATCAAGCATTAAATAGTTCTCATATAAGTTAATTTGTTTTTGCTCTTTAATGGCGCAGCCTGTACTTATTAATGAGGCCAATATTATAATAATTCTAAACATAATTAATTCCCCATTATTTCTCTTAATTTTGCATCGTAGGCATGATTTCGACCTTTTATTAATCTAGCCGCTTGACACAAAAGACCAGAACAAGACATTATAAGTTCTTCGAAGTCGAACTCACCATAGATACCAATTTTCGCGACTTTCAAATCAAACGACGCATGATACTTAACAATATCATCCCCTCCATATGAAAAATTTACGCTTATTGATTTAATATTTGCGCCTATTTTATCTAGTACAGGCGTCCCACTAAAGTTAATAACACCAAATTTACCTGATAATCGTGCTTTTCCTTCTTCGTTTACAGTGAGCCGAAATGGTCCTTTACTTCGCACAATCTTTGCAGTGATCCCTTTGTTTTTTGAATATGCAATCTCTAATAGCTTTGCTATTGTGATTCTTAATTCGGTGCGTGTTGGTTTTGCTGGTTTCATAAATATTCCCTTTTATTTAGTGTTTTTTCCATGACATTAATATATACAGAATAGAAACATTCTAAATGCTTCTACAGGTATTAATTAGTTCCTATGCATAGCGACATGTTTCTATATCTAGTTGCTCTATTCGTCTGATGTTTTTAACATTGTATCACCGTAGCAAAATTTTCATTAGGCGGCGAGTTTATATTCAATAAAAATAAGTGTTTGGTTGCTTTATAAACAGATTTTAAAGCTTGAATGTAGAGAATAAGTGAAAAAAGGCAAGTAGTGTGACAGGTTAAATTACAGCGAGGTAAGCGTGCTTTAACTGTCTGTTTCTGCGCGAACTGCACGTTCCATTAAATTTTTTGCAGCCACAGTTGGGTCGAGGCCTTTGTATAAAACATTGTAGACTTGTTCGGTGATGGGCATTTCGATTTGGTGTTGCCTGGCCAGGTTGTAAACGGCTTTGGCGGTTAAGCGGCCTTCGACAACTTGTTTAATTTCATCGAGTGCTTGTTGTTGTGTTTTGCCTTTGCCGAGGGCTAAACCAAAACGGCGGTTACGCGACTGGTTGTCGCTGCAGGTTAAAACTAAATCACCTAAGCCGGTTAAGCCCATAAAGGTGTCATGCTGCGCACCAAGTTTTAAACCTAAGCGCATCATTTCTGCAACGCCACGTGCAATGAGTGCGGCACGCGAGTTAGAGCCAAACCCCAGGCCATCGGCAATACCGGCTGCAATCGCCATCACATTTTTTACTGCGCCGCCTAATTCAACTCCGATAACATCGGGGCTGGTGTAGGCACGAAATGTTTGTGAATGACAATCTTTTGCCAGCTCCAGTGCAAAGTCTTTTTTGGTTGAGGCAATCGTTACTGCACCGGGTAAACCGTTGGCGACTTCTTTAGCAAAGGTCGGGCCGGATAAAACCGCGAGCGGGGTTGTTGGGCTAAATTCTTCTTTTGCAATCTGGTGGAGCAATTTAGCGCTGTCAATTTCGAGGCCTTTGGAAGCCCAGGCAATTTTATGCTGTGGTTCTAATAGGGGAACCAGTTTTTTACAGGTTTCACGAAAAGTATCACTGGGAACTACTATTAAAATACGTGTGGCCTGCTTAACGGTTTCAGCAAGATTTGCGCTGATGTTAAGCGCAGCGGGAAAGGCAATGTCGCCTAAGTGTTTTTTATTTGCACGATCACATTGCAGTGTTTCGGCATGCGACTGTGTATGTGACCAAAGTGTGGTGGGTTGGTTATTTTTTGCCAGCAGCATGGCTAGTGCGGTACCCCAGGACCCGGCACCAAGGACAGCGTAATGATTTGCGCTCACCTGTTATGCCTGAATAATTTAATGTGTTTGTGGAGCGTCAGTATCAGCGGCTTTATTTTTTTGCTGATGTTCGTGATATAAGGCTTCAAAGTTAACCGGTGCTAGAATAACCGGAGGGTAACCGCCATCGGTGACTAAACTTGAAATAACTTCACGCGCATAAGGAAATAAAGTGCCCGGGCAGTAGCTGCCAAGAATAAAGTTACGTTGCTCTTCGTCAAAGCCGGTTAAGTGAAACACACCTGCTTGCTGTACCTCTGCAAGAAAAACAGTTTTGTCATTATTGGTTGCGGTAACGGTAACGCTTAAAACCACTTCGTAGTGGTCATTTTCCAGTGACTGGCCGTCGGTGTTCAGGTCAACGCTGATTGATGGTTTCCATTCATCCTGAAAGCCAAGCGGGCTGTTCGGCGACTCAAAAGAAACATCTTTTGTATAAATTTTCTGGATAGCAAGATTTTGAGTTGCTTCTTGTGGTGTCTCTTCTGATTTAGTTTCTTCGGCCATGATGTAAAACCTGTTTTAAAATTGAATAATGAATAGACCTGCTATATTAGCAGTTTTTAACTTAATAGTCTTATTGGCGCGCCCAGTTAATTAAATTATTTAAGTCCATTGCGCCGGGCTGGCGTTTAAGTTCCTTGCCATGTTTAAACAGTGCAAGCGTTGGAATACTGCGGATTTGAAATTGCTGAGCGAGTTGTTGCTGAGCTTCGGTGTCGACTTTTACCAATCGAAAGCGGGGTTCAAGTTGGGCTGCGGCCTGTTGAAAAACAGGGGTCATCATTTTGCAAGGGCCACACCAGGGGGCCCAAAAATCGACCAACACTGGGATATCTGACTTTGTAATGTGTCGACTAAAGTTACTGGTGGTGAGCTCAATGGGCTGAGCAGTGAATAAAGCCTGATGGCATTTGCCGCATTGGGGTGCGGCACTTAGTTTATTATCGGGAAAGCGATTTATGCTGTCACAGTGCGGGCAGACAATGTGAATGTTTGGCATGGCTCAGGTTACCAGACCGAGTTTTTCATCCAGCATGCCTTGCGACTCCAGTGCGTATAAATCGTCGCAGCCGCCAATATGTTCACTGTTGATAAAAATTTGTGGCACGCTGGTGACGCCGGCGCTGCGCTCAATCATTTCCACGCGTTTTTCAGGTTGGCTGTCAATGGAGATTTCGTTGTAGGCGACATTTTTATTAGTCAGTAACATTTTTGCGCGATGGCAGTAGCCACAGAATTGGCTGCAATAAATTTCTACGTTGATAGTCATTGAACCTTCTTATTTTTAAAGTTGAGCCGGGTGTTTGATTTTAGGTTATTTTTTAGTGAGTGGAAAGTTGGCATTCTGCCAGGCCATAACACCGCCCGCCAGATTGTAAACATGGCCAAACCCCTGTTTTTTTAACTGGCCGCAGACACTGCCGGAGCGTTGCCCGGTTCGGCAGCTAACGATGATGGGTTTGTCTTTATACTTTTCAATTTCGGGCAGTCTGTCTTTAATACTGGACTGGGGAATATGAATGGAATTAATGATGTGGCCTTCTTTAAATTCTTTTTCAGTACGCACGTCAAGAACAACAGCATCGCTGCGGTTAATTAACGTAGTGGCATCGGCAGGAGAGGCGACTGTGTAACCCCGAAAGCGGCTGCCAAACAGATTAAAGATAAGTAAGGTTAAAATGGCAAAGAAACTACCAACCAGTAAAGGATGATTATTTGTAAATTCGATATATTCGTTCATGGGTTTTACTTAAAGCCTGATATAAAAATTAAAGATAATGATTTGGAGCGCAGCGTTATTTATGTCATTTATGTTTCCAGAATGACTGTGCACGAGATTATAAAGGATACTTGCGTAGAAGACGAACAGAAAAAATCACAACGGTAAAATTTTTTATTCGGCAGCAGTACAAAATACTTCGCGCATTAAGACAATTAACCGCAGCGTGCGGGTGTCGTCCACACGGTAATAAACACGGTTGGCGTCTTTGCGTGAATCTAAAATACCTTTGTCACGTAAAATGGCCAGGTGTTGGGAAATATTACTCTGCGATGTACCAACATGCTCAACAATATCTTGCACGCTGATTTCCTTGTCGCCTAAAGTACAAAGAATTTTCAGCCGTAAAGGGTGTGACATAGCTTTTAAAGAACGCGATGCGCGGTCGATGTCTTCATCACGTGTAAGTAAAGCGTCTAATTCGATTTCGCTCATTCCGAGTCGCCCAAATGTTGTATTCTGAAAGAAGAATTTTTGTTAGTTGTAGCACCTGCAATTCGAGTGAAAAATAGTTAAAATTAGCGGCTGCCCTTTATTACTAAAACATTATACAATTATGTACCGTTTGAGAAGGCTTTATTTGCTTATTTTTCAGTTTTTTTGAGATTGAGCATAGAGCAGGAGCCGACTCCAGGATTGAATTATCACTATTTAGACCTTATATAAAAGGTGAGTTTGTTGAATTTATTTAAAAATATTAAGAAAATAAAGAGTCTATGTCATTGAATTTAAAGCCAATGGTGCTGGTTATTATGGACGGCTGGGGTATTACCGATGTCGTTGAAAATAACGCAATTGCCAATGCCAATACCCCTAATTTAGACCGGTTGTGCACGGAGTACCCACATACCACTTTGCGAGGTTCGGGTGCAGAAGTGGGCTTACCTGCCGATCAAATGGGCAATTCGGAAGTGGGGCACCTGAATTTAGGTGCTGGTCGGGTGGTGTACCAGGAGTACACCCGGGTGAGTCGCTCGATAAAAACGGGCTCATTTTTTAAAAATCAGACATTAGTGGACGCAGTCGACAATGCAAAATCAGCTGGCAAAGCAGTTCATATTATGGGGCTATTATCCCCCGGTGGTGTGCATAGCCATGAAGAACATTTGCATGCCATGATGGAGCTTGCCGTTAAACAGGGTGTGCAAAATGTTTATTTGCATGCTTTTTTAGATGGTCGCGATACACCCCCTAAAAGTGCCTTTGACTCGATAGATGCAATGCAGGCAAAACTGGACGAAATTGGCGGTGGCCAGTTTGCATCGGTGACGGGGCGTTTTTATGCGATGGACAGAGACCATCGCTGGCCACGCATTAAAAAAGCCTATGATGTTATTGCGAATGGTGTGGCTGATTTTTCTGCCGAGTCGGCACACGAAGCGCTGGAAATGGCCTATGCGCGCAACGAAACCGATGAGTTTGTTCAGGCTACGGCTATTCACCCTAAAGGGGTGGTGCCAGTACAAATCCAAACCGGTGATTTTGTTATTTTTATGAATTTCCGTTCAGATCGTGCCCGGCAAATTACTCGACCATTTATTGAACCTGACTTTGACGCCTTTGAGCGCGGCAACGCGGTAACGCTGGGTTCCTTTGTTTGCCTAACTGAATACAATTCACAATACGATGTGCCGGTAGCCTACCCACCGGAACGCTTAAAAAACGTGTTTGGTGATTATATTTCTAAATTGGGTATGCGCCAGTTGCGTATTGCCGAAACAGAAAAGTACGCGCATGTGACTTTCTTTTTTAATGGTGGACGTGAAGAGCCTTTTGAATTTGAAGATCGCATTTTAGTGCCGTCACCTGATGTTAAAACCTACGACCTGCAGCCGGAAATGAGCGCAGCGGAATTAACGCTGAAACTGGTTGATGCCATTAAAGGCGGTAAGTACGATGTTATTATTTGTAATTACGCCAACCCGGATATGGTCGGTCACACGGGTAACTTTGATGCAACGGTTAAAGCCATTGAAACCATTGACCGTTGCGTTGCAGAAGTTGTTGACGCCGTACAGCAGGTTGGTGGAGAAATTTTAATTACTGCCGACCACGGCAATGCAGAAAAAATGTTAGACGTTGAAACAGGCCAGCCACATACCGCACACACCACAAATCCGGTTCCCTTGCTTTATGTCGGGCGGGAAGCCGAGCTGGAAACCAATGGTGCCTTGTCCGATATTGCACCGACGATGTTGTATTTAATGGGCATTGAACAACCCAATGAAATGTTAGGTCGATCTTTAGTTAAACCTAAAACGGACGAAGGCCAAAGCAGTTTAATATAGAATGTTAGTAAGCAAGGGTTGGATAAAGTAAATGCCGACAGATGCAAAGTTGAAAGGTCATTTGCCACCCCTTGGTGAAATAAGCGTAGATCAATTTATAAAAGACTACTGGCAACAGCAGCCTCTGGTTATCCGGCAAGGTTTTAAAAATTTTACCTCCCCTATTAGCGCCGATGAGCTAGCCGGCCTTGCCTGTGAAGAGGATGTGCACTCGCGCATCGTTATCGAAAAAGGGGGTGACACGCCGTGGCAACTTATTGACGGGCCGATGGATGAAAACGTTTTTGCAACGTTACCTGAAACACACTGGACACTATTAGTAAACGACGTCGAAAAACATTTACCTGAACTTGCCAGCATTGTCGATACCTTTCGTTTTATTCCTGAATGGCGCGTTGATGATTTGATGATCAGTTATGCACCTGATGGTGGCACTGTTGGCCCGCACCTGGATCAGTACGATGTGTTTATTGTGCAGGCACAAGGTCAGCGGCGTTGGCAAATCAGTAGCCAGTCGGTGGCAGATGGTAATCAGGTTGCTAACACAAATTTACGCATTCAAAAAGATTTTACAGCCGAACAGGAATGGTTGCTTGCACCCGGTGATATTATTTATATTCCTCCCGGCGTGAGTCATTACGGTGTGGCAATGGATGACTGTTTAAGTTTTTCAATTGGCTTTCGTGCGCCGACGCACACAGAAATGCTAAGCGACTTTATTGATTTTATTAGCCATGATTTAGCCAATAACAAAACATATAAAGATAAGAATTTGCAACGGCAAACACACCCAAATGAAATAACCGGGTCGGCAGTTGAAAACATCCGTGAAATTTTTAAAGTGTATTTAAGCGAGGGTCAGCCATCGCTAGCACAATGGTTCGGCCGTTTTGTGAGTGATACCAAAACGGATCTGGTCAATGAAAACGAAGCGCGTTTTAAAAATTTTGCTGCATTAAAGCAAAGTCACCCCATTTTATACCGCAGCCCTGCCAGCCGGTTTGCTTTTTACGAACAAGAGTCAGGCGCATTGTTATTTATTGGTGGCGATGACTTTAGCGTTAGCAATCAGTTTGCCAAAAAACTCTGTGCACAGCGTGAGTGTTATTTAAACCAAAGCAGCTTTAACAAAGCAGAGCAGCAACTCATCCTGTCTCTTTATCATGCTGGGCAACTCCTGCCTTTAAAGGCCTGCACCCTTTCAACACTGGAATAACCAACTAATTTATTCCAGCTTTTATTAGGTGGCTACAGTAAAAATGGAGCTAAGAATATAGAAAACAGCCTGTTTCTATACTAATATGATAGATGCAGATACACATTTGTTTGAGCTAACAATCATTTATCTGTTTACGGGGGTTAAAATCAAACGGGTCTTTTTCACCACTCCTATATGTGTCGTCGCTATAGTATGATAACAATAATCACAAAGACATTGCGGCTTGCTTATATGCCCATTGCCTCTCTATTTTTTTTTCCTTCTCCCGGTTATGCCGAACCCGTTGCTATTACTGGCGCGGGGGCGCACTTTGCGTGGGTCATTTTTGATGAACTTAAAGGTGAACTGGAGGAGTCCACCGGTAAAAAGCTGCAGCTATACGGAAAAAATTCCAATCTTGGTATGGGCTGTAATGCGGGGATAAAACTGGCTCAAAGGCATAGCCATGACCGCCCGACATTTGGTTTTGTATGTTGCCCGTTAAGTCAACAAGAGCTGGATAAAAAGAATATAAAACTTTACCCGCTTGCGGCTGAGCCTATTCTTATCCTGGTTAATAAAAATAATCCAATTGAAAACTTATCGGTTGATCAAGTTCGCGCTATTTTTAGTGGAGAGATCACTCACTGGAATGAGCTTGGTGGCTGGGATAAGCCCATTGCTGTTGTTACCCGCTTGCATTGCAAAAAACGTCCCGGCCACTGGAAAACAATTTTACCAACGGCGGGTGATTTTACTAAACAACGCATCAATGTTAGCAGCGCCAGTGAAATGGTAAAAATGGTGACAAAATTTAACACTGCTATCGGCCACACCGGTTCCACCTGGGTATTTGATGATAACAGCAATGTGAAGGCGGTTAGTGTGGGTAAGGTGATTGCCAGCGCCGATAATTTAAAAAATAAAAGCTACCCGTTTTATCGGCAGCTTTCAGCGGTTACCTCAATGAACCCATCTAAAAATGTATTGACAATAATAAAACAGGTGCAATACGGTCAATCATTTAAAGCCGTGGCCAGAAAATATAATTTATTACCGCTTAATCCTATTGCAGTTAAGGATTAACGGTTTATTCAGGTGGCAAGGCAGAACATACGGGCGGGAAAGGATGAGTGGCAACGGGTAAGCAATATAACTATACAATAGAGCTGAGCCATGAAAAGAAATGTCGGTCGGCTGGATCAGATATTACGCGTAGGGATAAGCCTGGTTTTAATTTATATTGGATTTGTTGATAAAGAGTTTATCTCTGATCCATTAAGTTCAAACATCATTGGTATTATCGGCGTATTAAGTTTAATTGTGGCGCTGTTGAGATTCTGTCCTTTGTACGTTATCACGGGTATCAGTACCTGTAATCGAAAAAAATAGTAACTGTTTAATGCAGTTACGCTCCCAAATATTACTTTCTGTACTGGGCATAACTGTATTGGCACAAGTTGTTTTTGGTCTTTTGGTCTATCGAGAGCTTACAGAAAGCCGGGGTGCGCAGCTTACTATTTTTTTGCAATATCTTAACAAGGAGGTTGCCGAGCGGCTTACCCTGCCTGGGGATCAGTATGTTTCTGAAATTTATCTTGAAGAGCTTCGTAATCGGTTTTCCACCCCGCAGTCTGTTTTACTCATTCAAAAAGAACAGCAGATATTATATTCAGCAGGCGATATAAAAAAACTTGACCTGTCACTCATATCGCAACAATTGAAAGTAGCGTATACAGGTAAAAGAAAGCATGGGATTATTTATCTTGATAACAACGAGTACTACTGGGCAATAAGTGAACTTCCCAACAAAAATTACCAGCTCATTATGCTTGAGCCGGCAGCAAATGAAGAAATCCAGATAACAAAAACCTTAAAACAGCGCATGCTGACAACCGGTGTCGTTATTCTCTGGCTTGCAGTCTGGATAAGCCTGTTACTGAGCAGTAAAATATCAAAACAACTGTCTGAAAAAAATAAACAGCTAAAACATATTGCATTGCATGACAGCTTAACGGGCTTACCAAATAGAACCTTGCTGAATGATCGGTTAAAGCAATTATTCCTGCAGTCACAGCGTGATAATTTGTTATTTGCATTGTTCTTAATTGATCTTGATCGTTTTAAAGAAATTAATGACACTCTGGGGCATCAGTTTGGTGATGAACTTTTAAAAATGGTGAGTGCACGTTTAATGGGTTCAATTCGGGAAAAAGATTCTATATCGCGACTGGGGGGAGATGAATTTGCAGTGTTATTACCACAAACGGATCTTGAAGGCTCTAAACTGTGCGCTGAGCGTATCCTGAACGCAATGGGCGAACCGTTTCGTATCAACAATATTGCAACTGAGAGCAAAGCCAGCATTGGTATTGCCATTTTTCCAGAGCATGGTGATAATGTAGAGACACTTATGCAGCATGCCGATATTGCTATGTATCAGGCAAAAAAATCACAATCCGGGTTTGCCATTTATGACCCGACACAAAACAAGCACAGTGTGCGGCGATTGACGTTGATGGCTGACCTGCGGGTTGCAATAGAAAACAAAAAAATCCAGGTTGCCTACCAACCATTGATTAATCGTGACCGGAAAACGATAAACAGTACCGAAGTGCTGGCACGTTGGCAGCATCAGGAACTTGGCAATATTTTACCCGATGAATTTATACCCATGGCTGAGCAGATGGGCTTGATCCGCATGCTAACATTGCAAGTATTAGAGCAGGCTGTCGATGATTGTAAAAAATGGCATCAGCAAGGTTATGTTTTTGGCGTTAACATCAACCTGTCAACATACTGCTTACAGGATTTTTCATTGCTTGAGGAGATAAATGCTATTTTAGAAGGTGCTGAGCTGAAGGCAGAGAAAATTGAGTTTGAAATAACAGAAACGGCACTTATGCATGATTTAGGCCGTGCCGGGAAAATATTAAATCAGCTTTCTGATGCTGGGTTGCGACTGGCTATTGATGATTTTGGTACCGGCTTCTCATCATTAAACTATCTAAAAAATCTACCCATTGATACTTTAAAAATAGATAAATCATTTATACTGGATATGCATAACAGCCACAGTGACCATGCCATTATCAAAACCATTATTGAGCTGGGGCACAACCTGAATTGTCAGGTTGTAGCTGAAGGCGTAGAAGATCAGAAGACCATCGATAGTCTGGATTTACTGGGTGTCGATGTTTTACAGGGGTTTTTCTATAGTAAACCACTAAATCCTGGTGATTTTCAGGAATGGCTATTAAAGGGATTTGCCAGAACAAAAACATCTATCTAAGATGTAGCACTATTCTTTGAGTCCATATACCAGTAATAAATTGTTTAAATTTAGTATGGCTCTGCATCGGGTAAAAAATTAGCAGCATGCAAAATTATTCAATTCATATCTGTACATGGTGCAGCCACCAACAACAACTCAGCGCCATTCGTCGGGCAGTCTTTATTCAGGAACAACAGGTGCCTGAAGAACTGGAGTGGGACAAGTTTGATAAAACAGCTCAGCATGTTATTGCCGTTAATAACAAGGGTAAGCCCATTGCGACAGGTAGGATAAAGGCCGATGGCCATATTGGACGAATGGCGGTGTTAAAAACATACCGACAGCAAGGTATTGGCTCGGCAATTTTGCTAACATTGCTGGCAGTTGCAAAACAACAAAATATAGACACGGTTTATTTACATGCGCAACTGAGCGCTATTTCATTTTATGAGCAGCATGGTTTTGTTTGCAGCAGCGATCAATTTATGGATGCCGGTATCCCACATAAAAGCATGACTAAAAGATTAAGCAATGCATAAAATAATTTTAAAATTACTGGTAATACTTGTTTTTGCTGGCAATGGGTTTTATGTGTTGGCCGATTCTTTTGACGACGACAACCGCGAGCAGCGTGAGCAGGAGTTGCAACAATTAAAAACTAAAATAAAAAACATAAGAAGTGAACTGGATAAAGTCCGGACTTTACATGACAAGGTGAGCCAGGAATTGCGCACCACAGAAATTAATATTAGCAAGCGGGTTAACAATCTCAACCAGTTAAAGCGCAAACTGCGACGGCAAAATAAACGCTTACGGCAGTTACAAAAGCAACGCAGGGAATTAAATAAAGATCTTGTAACACAACGCGACTTGCTAGGTCAGCAGGTTCGCACAGCTTATACCATCGGCAAGCAGGAATATTTAAAGTTATTGCTGAACCAGGAAAATCCGAATGCCATTGGGCGGGTATTAACCTATTACGATTATTTTAATCAGGCACGCTCCGAGCGGATTGATACATCAACTCAAACCCTGCGAAGTCTTGAGCAGATAAAAAAACGTATTCGTCAGGAAAATAAAACCCTGCAAAACCTTAAACAGCAACAGCTTGCTGAAAAGAAGAATCTGGAAGCCAGTTATCAGGCACGGGCGATTGTTATCGCACAGCTCTCTAAAGATATTGAGCATAAAGACGGAGCTTTGCAGCAGATGCTGGCAAATGAAAAACAGTTAGAGCGTGTGTTGAACGTCATTAGCGACAGCATGCCGGAAATATTAGCCGCAGCGGGTAAGCACCAGCCGTTTGCAACGCTTAAAGGTAAGTTGTACTGGCCCGCTTTGGGGGCAGTAAAAAACTTATTTGGTAAGTCACGCAAAACGGCAAAGCTAAAATGGAACGGGGTGATTATTAAGGCGCGGCAGGGCAATAATGTGCGAGCAATATCACATGGCCGGGTGGCGTACGCCGACTGGTTACGGGGTTATGGGTTGCTCGTTATTATTGATCATGGCGATGGCTATATGAGCTTATATGGCCATAATGAGAATATAAGAAAAGAGACCGGTGACTGGGTGGATGAAGGCGAAATTATAGGCAGTGTCGGCAATACTGGCGGGCAGGCAAAAGCCGGGCTGTATTTTGAAATCAGGAAAAATGGCAAGCCAGCCAATCCCAAAATCTGGTGTCGGAAAGTACGCCGGGGTTGAAATTGACTATTTCCATGGGTAAGTGGGTATTAGGCACACAAGAAGCCTATTAAATAGTGGACAGTAAAAATATTTAAGGTAGTATCTATTAAGGATAGATCGTTTAAAAAGAACCATTTAGCCGATTAGTTTAAGATTAATTAGTCATTAGATAAAGACCATCAAGATAAAGACAAGAGACAGAATTATGCCAGTGAACACACGTAACGTATTGATTTTAATGTTTGGGCTGTTTTTGGGCGTAGTACTCGCGCTCGGACAGAGTGTGTTTGCAGATAAAAATGCTAACCAGACCTACGACGGCATTCCGCTGGACGATATTCGAACCCTCAGCGAAGTTTTCGGCAAAATTAAAGAAAACTACGTTGAAAAAATTGATGATAAAACCTTATTAACCAATGCTATTCGCGGCATGCTAAGTGGTCTGGACCCGCATTCCTCTTTTTTAGATCTTGAAGAGTTTAAGGAACTGACCGTTGGCACACGCGGTGAATTTGGTGGTTTAGGCATTGTGGTTGGGATGGAGAACGGTTTTGTAAAAGTGATTTCACCTATCGATGATACACCGGCACAGCGTGCCGGTATTCAGGCGGGCGATTTGATTATTCGTCTGGACAAGAAGCCGGTAAAAGGTATGGAGCTGGACGAAGCGGTTAAGCTCATGCGCGGTAAGCCAGGTGAGCCGATTGATTTGCTGGTGTCACGGGATGGTGTGGACAAACCCTTTAAGGTAACCGTGGTGCGTGACAAGATCCGGGTGAAGAGCATCAAGCACCGTGTGCTGGAACCAGGCTATGGCTACGTGCGTATTACCCAGTTTCAGGAGCGTACCGGTGAAGATTTATTAAAAGCGCTTGATGAGCTTAAGAAGAAAAATAAAAAAGCAGGTTTCAATGGTCTGGTTTTAGATTTGCGCAATAATCCTGGTGGCTTACTGGATGCGGCAGTTGCTGTTTCCGATGCATTCTTAACTGAAGGCATTATTGTTTCCGTGCGGGGTCGGCATCGTGATAGCCAGCACAGTTTTCAGGCAACACCGATTGACCGTGTCAATGGTATTCCTGTCGTGGTATTGGTGAATGGTGGCTCAGCATCTGCATCGGAGATTGTTGCGGGTGCATTACAGGATCATAAGCGTGCCATTATTATGGGTACGCAAACATTTGGTAAAGGTTCAGTACAGTCGATTGTCAAGTTAGGTAATAATACCGCACTGAAAATGACAACCGCGCGTTACTATACTCCGAAGGATCGTGAAATTCAGGCAAAAGGCATTACACCAGATATTAAAATAAGTCACGTACAGGTTGCGGTAAAAGAAGATAACGACGACTTATATGTTAAAGAAGCCGACCTTAAAGGGCATTTAGTGAATGATAAAAGCCCGGATGCGGAAAAGAAACAAAACAAAAAGAAAAAAACCGCTAACAAGGAAAAACAATTAGCAAGCAAAGATTATCCGTTATATGAAGCCCTTAATTTATTAAAAGGTTTGCATTTACTCAGTGGTATGAAATAGATATTTGCCCAATAGAAAGTTTTTTATTAAAGGTTTTTAAAATTGAGGCGCTAGTATTTTGGGCGCTTAATTTTAAACAAGAGACATTGTTCTCTATAAACCGGAATCGCATATGCGTTTAATTGTATTATTACTGGCACTTTTTCTGTGCAGTCTGCGAATTGTTGATGCGGCCACGATTTTGGACACGACAGTGAACAGCCTGGCCGAACAAAGTTTTTTACCCGATAACAAACCTGCACCAGCAAAAGCTCAGCATTACATTAGCCTTATCATTGATGATATGGGTTACCGCTACCAGTCAGGTAAACGTGCGATTAACTTACCGGCAAACATCACCTATGCCTTTTTGCCTTATGCGCCGCATGCAAGAAAGCTGGCCAACCTGGCCAATAAAAAGCAAAAAGAAATTATGCTGCACATTCCAATGGAAGCAACCAGTGGTAAAAAGCTCGGGCCGGGTGGTTTAACGGCGGCCATGCCGAGAGCTGTTTTTGAACTGGAGTTGCAACATAACTTGCTGGCCATACCTTATATAAAGGGGGTAAACAACCATATGGGCAGTTTGCTAACCCAACAGTCTGAGCCGATGACATGGTTAATGGAAATGCTGGTCACAAGAGAAATGTATTTTGTTGATAGTCGAACATCTGGAAAAAGTCAGGCGCTTAATGTTGCGCGACAATATGGCTTGCGCAGTGAAACACGCGATGTTTTTGTGGATCATGATCTGTCAGAAAAAGCGATAAAGCAACAGCTTGCACTTGCGGTAAGTGTTGCCAGGCGTAATGGTAGTGCAGTGATTATTGCGCACCCTTTTCCTGAAACAATCCGAGCGCTGGAACAATGGTTACCTGAAGCAAAAGCACAGGGGCTGGAATTTGTTTATATGTCTAAATTACTCAGCATACGGCAGCAAAATCGTGCGCAGCGCAAAATAAATAAGCGAGTGACTCAATGGCAAGCACCGTTGAAGCAAAACAAAAACAACTAAAAGTGCTGGTGCCTTTGGCGCAAGGTTGTGAAGAGCTCGAAGCGGTCACCATTACCGATTTGCTCACCCGTGCAGGAATCAAAGTGGTAACCGCCAGCCTGGATGCCAACCCAGTGCAAGCCAGTCGGGGTATGGTACTTGTTGCCGATACCGTTATTGACAATGTTATGGACGTGCCTTTCGATGCCATTGTGCTACCCGGTGGCCTACCAGGAGCCGATCATTTGCAAAATGATAAAAGAGTACAGGCTAAACTAAAATCCATGGCAGCAGACAATAAAATAATAGCCGCAATTTGTGCCGCCCCCAAAGCACTGGCAGCAGCGGGCTTGCTCGATGGTAAAAGCTTTACCAGTTATCCTGGCAGTCTGGCGCAGAGTAAGATTAAAAATAGGGACTACAAAGAGCAAGGCGTTGTTATCGATGGTAATATCATTACTTCGCGCGGCCCCGGTACGGCAATGGACTTTGCACTTGTGTTAATTGAACAGCTTCTCGGAAAGGAAAAACGCAATGAAGTTGAAGCAGGGTTAATGCGCGTTTAGCCTCTGCTATTTTTCAGTGTGCCAGATTGCTACCCTCCCCCCCCTATCGTCAAATTTTTTTATAGACTGTTATTTTTCAAAATAAGTACCTCTTTTGGCTAAAGTTGGCTAGCAGGGAGCCGATAAAGAATTGTGCCTGCAGGATTCTTTTATTTGCTTGAACGGCGCTTTTGAAGTTAAGTCGTGGGTAAATATGTAACAGGCACCCGAAAACATAACTTTGGTCTTAAGGAGATACAGTTTATGAATAAAATTACATCTAAATTATTGGCCGTTCTATTGGGTTTTGCTGTTATTGCCTCTGTTCATTCTGCAGGTAAGGTTTCACCGATGAGTGTTGATGGTGCCAAAACAGTCACGGCTACAGAAGCAAAAGCGTTGTTTGACAAGGGCAGTATTTTTCTCGATGTGCGCTCAGATAAAGACTGGGGTGCAGGGCGTATCCCCGATGCAATGCATATCGAGCTAAAGAAGAAACTCAACGAAGCTAGCATGGGCAAGGAAATAAAGAAAAATGATGCGGTGGTTATTTACTGTAATGGTGAAAGCTGCATGAGAAGTTCAAAAGCAAGTGCCAAGGCGGTGGGCTGGGGTTATAGCAAGGTCTATTATTTCCGTGATGGTTTCCCTGCATGGAAAACTGCGGGCTACCCGGTCGAGTAACAATATGTTCACAATTTAAGGCCATTACGTATGAGCTTAACTTTACGTGCAAAAGTCACAATCGGTGCCAGTATTGTGACGCTATTAGCATCCTTTACCCAGATTGGAACCAGTATGCTCTCGCAGGGGCATATGGAAGGCATGTTCGCTGATGCGACCATTTCAGGCAAAGCTGTTCTCTGGAATAAGATTGTTGATAGTCAGATGGATAAGATGGTGCCCGGCACGTCGATACTGGCGCGTGACCGTGCAACGCGTAAGGCGCTGCTGAGTAAAGACAGTGAGGCGCTTAAGGAAGGCGCCTCGACCACATTCAACCTGTTGTCTGCCTCCAATGTTATTTCACGTATGCAGTTGGCTGATCTTGATGGCAATGTGCTCTTTTCAGCACCACAGGCATTCAAGGGTAAAACAAATAAATCACTCGTTATGCAGGCAATTACAGCGGGTAAGATAATGCGTGGTATAGAGCGTGCTGAAGATGGCCGTCTTGTTGCTGTTGTTGCCTTCCCGCTTACCATGCGTGGGAAAACCATTGGTGTGGGTATTTTTGCGCGTAATTTGCAAGATGCCATCGAAGATTTCAAAAAAAATGACCATTCAGAACTTATCATTGTTAGCGAGTCGGGTAAAACGGAATACAGCACAAGGGCAAAAGAAAACATCCTTCCCGTGGAACATATTGAACTACCGGTATTAGGGGAAAGCAGCTTGCAACAGCATGATATGAGGGGTCGTATTGGTGCTGTGACAATACTGCCTATTAGCAATAACAAAGGCGTTCCACTCGCACATCTTGTTATTGAAAAGGACTATACTCAGTCTTATACCGCCCTTCAAAATACCAACCTGCTTGCTTATGGCCTAACAGCCTTGATCGTTATTTTTGCGCTAATAGGTCTGTATCTTTATATGCGTTATATGCTTAAACCCCTTGGTGATGTTGTAACGAACCTGAATAAGATTGCTGCGGGTGATTTAACCACCGATATTGAAGTGACCTCAACGGCTGAAATTGGCCAGTTACAGAAGGCGATGCAGCAGACCACTATTCAGTTACGTGAAATAATTGAGCTGATAAATATTATAGCCGGGCGGCTGGGTACATCGGCGAATGAAATGGTAACGATTACAAAGTCGACGCAAAGTAGTTTAAATGAACAGCAGTTAAGCATTGAGCAAGTTGCAACGGCAATGAATGAAATGTCGTCTACTGTTACAGAAGTTGCCCGCAATGCCAGCAGCGCGGCTGATGCGGCAAGTCATGCGGATACTGAGGTGAATACCGGCCAGAGTGTTGTTAATGAAACCATCAGTTCTATTGAGCAGCTTGTAAATGAAGTTGAAAATGCCAGTACCGTTATTAATGAAGTACGTGATGATAGTGATTCCATTGGCACTATCCTCGATGTTATTCGTGGCATTGCTGAGCAAACTAACTTGTTAGCACTCAACGCTGCAATTGAAGCGGCACGTGCAGGTGAGCAGGGTCGCGGGTTTGCTGTTGTTGCAGACGAAGTAAGAACACTGGCGAGCCGTACTCAGCAATCAACCAATGAAATTCAGGCGATGATAGAAAAACTACAGTCAGGTATTCGTAATGCGGTGAGTACAATGGAGCAAGGTCGTGAACGTGCTGAGCAAACGGTTAAGCAGGCGGGTGATGCAGGCGCATCTCTTAATACCATCACCCGTTCTGTTAGCACGATTAATGATATGAACACACAAATTGCCAGTGCGGCAGAAGAGCAAACAGGCGTAGCGGAAGAAATTAATCGTAATATTGTTGATATTAATGTTATTTCGGAAAGGAATGCGGTTGGCGCTACCCAGGTGCTGGATGCCAGCAAAGATTTAAACCGTTTAACTGAAGAACTCAATAGTGTGGTGCAACGTTTTCAGCTTAAAAGCTAAACTCTGATAGCGATGCACACTGTTTCCTTATATGGAGGGAGCTGAGTTAATTAAACAGGTTAATGCGGAAATTCAGCAAAAGCTTCAATTTCCAGCAATAGTTTTTCCCGGCAAATATCCCCTTGTAAATAAATAATCGAAACATTCTTGCCCATTCGCTGTGATAAGGCTTCCCGTATTATTTTATAATGTTCAGGGTGGCGGATATAAACTTTCATTAATGACAGGTTGGTAATGTCATGAATAGGTTGCTGGTGGGTGTCACGAACGGTTGTAACCAGTGCGTCAATATTATTGAGCGTTTCTTCCAGTTGTATTAAAACATTTTCTTCATGCAGCGTTTCGTGGCCAACAATACTGGCAGTTCCAGAAATAAAGAAATGCGTTACTGAGGGCCAGTGCTTGAGTGTTGCCCGTGCAAAAGAAGGGCTTTTAGGACTGTACTTTTCCGGGTAGTGGTAGGCACTGATCTGCCGGGGGTTTTCAACCTGTACGCCGGCTTTTGTTGTTGCAATAAAATAGATAATAAAGCCTTTGCCATAAGAGCCAATGGCCGTTGCTGCAGGCAAGGTGCGCTCAAACTCTGTTACATTCTGGTAGGCGCTGTAGCGGCCAATGCAAAAAGACTGATAACGTTCAACAGAATCGAGGCTGCCATTAATTTCAGGAAAATAATTCCAGATGCGAACTAAATGTGGAAACTCTTTTTTATTTATAAAATTTAGCACTGACGAATAAGCATGTTTGCTGCAATCTTCCAGTGAGTCAAACTGAGACTCGTCAAGACAAATTTTGCCAAATAAAATCTCATTGTTTTTTCTAAATTTAATATCACCATGCTGGCCTGAAACAAGCTTGTCGCGTGCAATCCAGACTTCAGAATAATTGGGAGCTGATAATGACGGTAGTACGATATTAAAGGCTTCCGGATCTTCGGGTGCCGGTTGTTCCAATGCGTTAAAATGAATAGTGGTGATAATTTTTTCTTTGTCGAGTGCCTGAATTTGTTCAGCCTGAGCAAAAGCAATGCTAAACGGGGCATTGCCGGGCGAAAAGAGTGGAGTAGGTGGAGTGATATGAGCCACAGACATTTTGTGCATTCTTCCAGTATTTTTAAGAGTGGATGATGCCATTTTATCGCAAAATGGGCATAAACAGGAGATTGACTTGAAAATAAGCGCAGGATATATGTTAACAACATGATTTTAATAGAGTTATCAGTGGCTGTGTAGCGTAATCAACACCCGTTAGGCGCATTTTGTCAACTTATCAGGGTGTTTCTGCTATAATTTTGGCTTTTATTGGCAAGTACAGACAGTTTTGGGGGGAGTATGTCAGGTAGTCAGCACAGTGAGAGAGAATTAGAGGTTGCAGCATTAATTGTAGAGGCGCTTAATCTGGAAGATATCAGTGCTGCTGAAATTGGACCGGAAGCGCCTTTGTTTCGTGAAGGGTTGGGGCTGGACTCTATCGATGCACTGGAAATAGCCATGGCCATTTCCCAGAAGTATGGGTTTCAGTTACGTTCTGACGACCCCGACAATGCCACTATTTTTTCAACTTTGCGTCAGTTAAGCGAACATATCGAAAAAAACAAGCAGTAGAAAGATATATTTTGTTACTCCCAACTTTAATAGACTAAACATCGTGTTAAAGAAACAATACTGGAAGTTGCTGGTTTTACTGGCCAGCATCAGCTATCCATTTTTAGTGCATTATCTGGTTGTAACCGAGCAATACCTGTTTGCGGGTGTTTATGTCATTGCACTGTTGCTGATGATAGCGCTGCAAAATTTTTTACAGAACTATAAATGGCTGGCAATAGGGTTGCTATTATTAAGCCTGCTTATTGGTGCGGTTTTAATTTATAAAACACAGCTTGTTGTCTTTTTACCGCCGGTGCTTATTCCTCTGGCGTTGGCTTATGTGTTTGGTAAAACCTTGATGAGTGGGCAAACGGCTTTTATTACAAGCATTGCACAAAAAATAAGAACCACCCCGTTGGTTGAAAAAGAAAAAAAATACACCCGCTTTGTAACCTACATGTGGGTATTATTTTTTCTTTTTCTTTCTATAGAATCAATGCTGGTTGCCTTTTTTTATGATATGGAAACATGGTCTTACATTACTAATTTTTTAAACTATATTTTAGTGGTGCTCTTTGTGATGTTCGAATACCTGTTACGTAGAATGGTATTACAAAATTTAGAGCATCCGGGTTTTATTAGTTTTATTAAACAGTTAATAAATGTACAGCGCAGCCGCTAATGAAATTAAACCTTACACAGCATGCAGATAACGATTCGCTGGTTGCCTGGAACGAGCAGCTTAAGATAACACATGCGCAATTTCTGGCGGACGTGATGTATGTGGCAGCGCATTTACCCAACAACAAATATGCAATAAATTTATGTGAAGACCGCTATTATTTTATGGTGACTTTTGCTGCGGTTATCGTAAAAGGACAGACAAATTTGTTGCCGCAAAACAGGGTGTTCGAAACACTCTATGCCGTAGTAGAAGATTATACTGATAGCTATTGCATTACTGAAGAAAAATCAGGGGCACTAGAGTTAGAGCAGTTAGATATACGAAAACTGTTAAAAAAAGAAACTAAATCAACGGAGCCAAATAACACCATTAAAACCCCTGCTATTGATGGTGAGCAAGTAGCCGCGATTGCCTTTACCTCGGGCAGCACGGGTAAGCCTCAGGGTAACAGCAAAACATGGAAAGCACTGGTAATGGGAGCTCAGATGGCAGCGGTTCGGTTTGGGCTGGATAAGAATCGGGCTTACATTGTTTCAACCGTACCGCCGCAACATATGTATGGCCTTGAAACATCCATTCTTTACAGTTTGCAAAATACCTGTCCTGTTTATGCTGGTCGACCTTTTTACCCTGAAGATATTCGTCAAGCGATTGAGTCTGCACCGCAGGCTGTTATTCTAATAACAACACCAGTACATTTGCGAGCCTGTGCCTCGACCAGTAATATACAGTGGAAAAATATTGAGCTTATTATATCGGCAACAGCGCCCTTGCGCAGTGAAGTGGCGATGCAGGTGGCAGATAAAATGAAAGCAACAGTTAAGGAAATATTTGGTTGTACAGAAGTGGGATCAATGGCCTCACGCGAAACCTTAAAAGAACAAACCTGGGAGCTATATAAAGGAATACGTATTTATCCGGCTGGCAATAAAGCGTACATAGATGCGCCTTATATGGACAAAGACATTGCCTTAAATGATGTTGTTAAGGTTGAAGATGAACATCACTTTAAGTTATTAGGCCGGGATGAAGACATGGTAAATATGGCTGGTAAACGCGGTTCTTTGTCCGATTTAAAGATCAAGCTCGAATCGATTGAAGGTGTGGATGACGCCGTGGTGTATTTGCCGGATGATAGTAATGACGTATCACGGTTAACCGCATTTGTGGTAACTGAAAAATTAACCAGTAAACAAATTGTAGCGGAGCTAGCACAGAAGGTCGACCGTGTTTTTATTCCTCGCCCAATATATAAGGTTAAAAGTTTACCTTATAATAAAACCGGGAAACTAACCCGGCAGGCACTTATTAAATTATCGTGTCAATGTAAATCTAAATAAGTGTAGATATAAATCAGACAATGCAAACCACACATACATCATTTCAGATAAAAAAAGATCACCCTTGCCTTGCGGGGCATTTCCCCGGCAATCCGATTGTACCGGGTGTTATTATTCTTGATGAAGTCGCTAGTATTATTTTACAACAGGACAGCGTATTTAGAATAACAGGATTTAGCAGTGTAAAATTCTTGCAGCCTTTACATGCAGAACAGGACGTAACCGTAAAGCTTGGTGATAAGGTTTTTACAAGTTCTGGGCGCTCAAAAATAAAATTTTTAATCTATAATAAGAGTGAGCTAGTGGCGCAAGGTGAAATAAAGCTTGAAAAAACGGTTGGTTCTGAGTGAAATTATTATGAGTAATGTCACCGGAAAAAGCACGAACTGGAAAGAAAGTACAGAGAGAAGCAACTCCTTCACAATCAAGTTAATTTGCTGGATTGCTCTAAATATTGGCCGCCCTACCGCCAGAATTATTTTATACCCTATTACAGCCTATTTTTTTCTTACCTCACCAAAGGTTGTTCGTTCATCTAAAAATTATTTTAGACGCATTAACAATGCAACGGATGGGGCGAAAATTTCTTTTGTTACCGTTACAAAGCATATTCACCATTTTTCAGCCACAACTTTAGATCGCGTGTTTTTTTTAACCGGTCAATATAATAAATTTAAGCTAAATATTAATGGAAGAAAAATTCTGGACGATTATACGGCTCAAGGGAAAGGCGGCATTTTGTTAGGCTCGCATCACGGTAGCTTTGAAGTTTTGCGTTCACTGGCCGTTAAGGATAGCCATGTGCGCTTAAAGGTACTTATGTATCGCGAGCATAATCAAATGATTACCCGAATTTTTGATGAGATGAATCCAGATGTAGCAGATACCGTAATTAATCTTGCCGACAACGATGCACTTTTACAAATGCAGCAGGCGATTGAGGAGGGCTATTTTGTTGGTATGCTGGGCGATAGAGTAACCGAAGGGGAACGAAAAACAGAATGCACGCTGTTAGGCGACAAGGTAGACTTTCCGGCAGGCCCGATGTTGATGGCGTCAATTTTAAAAGTACCGGTTGTACTATTTTGTGGCTTATATCAGGGTGGTAACAACTATGATCTTCATTTTGAATTAATATCAGATGGCCTGAATATTGAACGCAAAAAAAGAGATCGAGAAATACAACATTGGACACAAAAATATGTTTCCCGACTGGAGCATTATATTATAAAGTCGCCGTATAACTGGTTTAATTTTTATGACTTCTGGAATGATGAAAATAAATAATATAGTCAGAACACTGTTATGGATAACATTGGGTGTTCTGTTTTCCAGTGTGGTTGTTGCCGACAATAAGGGTTTAAACTTTGTTTTAAATAAGCTTTCCGCCATCAAAAAAATATCCGCAGAATTTATAGAAATAAAAACCTACAGTTTGTTGAACGATAAAATAAAATTGACTGGGCAGCTTGAATATATTGCGCCTGATATTTTAATAAAAAAAACAATTTATCCTAACGCTGAATATTTTAAAGTAAACGGCGACTCGTTAACCATTAAACAAGCAGATGGAGAAGAACATGCCTTACTCCTTTCCAACTATCCGCTGATTGAAATATTTGTGGAAGCCTATCGTGGTGTGTTATCTGGCGATTTAAGAAAACTTGAACAGTATTATGATGTTAAGTTTAGCAACGGTGCTCAGTCAGGTTGGACAATTAAACTAACACCCACCGATGAAGAAGCACTTGAATATATTGATACTATTATTATTAATGGAATCGGCGGTACAGTAAATAAAGTCAGCACACTGGAATCCGGGGGCGACCGAGGTGTACTGACTATAAAAAAACCGGCAAGCAAAAAATAGGGTGTTAAATTCAAATGATAAGTATTCACGGTTGGGATTTTTATTTACGGCGGGCGCCAGTTTGGTTTTTTTTATTTTTGCCATTTGGTTTGTCGTTTATAAAACCACTATCAGTTCAGATATGCAGCAGTTTTTGCCCGAGAGTACGGATAATGCTAAATCTGAATCAGTCGCACCTATTGTTGATCCACTTAGTATATTAAATACGATTAATGAATCAAACAGTGGTTTGTTTTTGGTTTCAATCCGTGGCGGCACGGCGACTCAGCGAGCAAAGGCCAGTATCCAGTTACGTAAGAAGTTATTATCAGATAAAGAATTTACTTTCGTTAATAATGGTAAGGGATTATTGCCATTAAAAGACCGCAGGTTGCTAAAAAAATACCGGTATTTATTAAGTGCAAATAATGATAGCGCTACCGTATTCAGCCAAAAAGAGTTTTCTCAAGCGTTAAAACACCGTTATCAGGAGTTGCGTTCACCGTTAGCGGGTATTGTTAAAAAAACATTTCGATATGATCCGACAGCCGAAGTTCGTTTTATTCTAAAACAGTGGCAGGAGGGGAAACAGCCTGCCAGGAAACAGGGAGTCTGGGCAGCAGCGGATGGCAAGTCGGCTTTGCTGGTCGCTGGCGTTGATATAGACGGTGCGGATATCAACAAGCAGCAGTGGGCTATTAATAAAATTAACCAGAGCTTTAATACAATCCGTTCGAATGATTTAGATATTTTAATATCAGGGATGGGTGTTTTTGCAGTACAAGCGCGTGAAAAAATAAAATCAGATTCTAAACGCATCAGTGTTATTGCCAGTGTGGCGGTTTTGTTATTAATCTTCTGGGCCTTTCGATCAATCTGGTATGTTTTTCTTGCGGGGCTACCTTTGTTTGCTGCTATTTTAAGTGGTATTGTGGCAACTCAGCTTATCTTTAACAGTGTGCATGGGATTACCCTGGCCTTTGGTTTAACTCTCATTGGTGTGGCGCTGGATTATCCGGTGCATATTTTTAGTCACTTAACGAATAGCGACAATATTCGAAAAAGCATTAAGAATATCTGGCCAACATTACGCTTGGGTGTATTAACAACCTGTCTGGGTTTTCTTGCGCTAACACAAACAAATTTTAGTGGTCTGGCGCAGCTGGGTGTATTCGCCATTAGTGGCTTATTAACGGCAGCCTTTATTACCCGGTTTGTATTACCGACTTTATTGCAGTTTAAGCAAAATAAAGCAGTTGTAAGCGTACCAGGTTGGGTAAAAAAATTAAGCCAGTATGGTATGCCGTTTAAATTTAATACTGTGATGATTAGCCTTGTGGGAGTGAGTGTTTTATTTTTAATTTTCCCGATTAAATGGGAGAGCGATCTGGCTAAGCTTAGCCCTGTTTCTGCCGAGCAATTAAAAATTGACACACAACTTCGGCAGCAATTAAATACAGATGATTTAGCAAATATTGCCATCGTGAGCGGAACCAATAGCAATGAGGTTATTCGTAAAACAGAAAAGCTCGAGGTTTTTTTAACTAGCCTTGTTGAGCGCAACATTATTTCAGGCTTCCGTACACCGTATCAAATCTTACCCAGTATCGAAACTCAAGTGTCACGACAAAAGAATTTACCGAAAAAAGAGAAACTACAAGCTATTGTTTCTGCTGCGACACAAGATAGTCCTTTTAGGGAAAATAGCTTTACAGGCTTTTTGAGCGATGTGGATGGCAGTCGGGAACTGGCTCCCTTGACGCTAGTGCAATTAGAAGGCACATTACTGGCTAAGCAACTTTCACCGATGTTGTTTAAGTCTAACCAGACGTGGTTGGGTATTATTCGCTTTGTTGGTGTAAAAGACCGTGTGGTGTTAGAGCAAACTATCCAGCAACTCAATCATTCAGATTTATCTTTTTTGAATATTAAAGCGGCTTCTCAATCCATTATTGATGAATTTAGAAATGAGGCGATTAGTCTTATTGGAGTTGGCCTTGTGGTTATTTTTATTGCATTACTGCTTAGCTTAAAAGACTCTCGACGTTTAATGCAGGTAAGCTTTATTGTGGCAATGGCGCTCGCCTTCGACATCTTGCTATTAAATATGCTTGGCCAGGCATTATCGTTATTTCATCTGGTTTCGCTATTACTGGTGCTGGGTTTGGGGCTGGATTACAGTTTATTTTTTACCCGCCAAAATGGCGGTCAGGCTGAGCGTGAAAAAACAGTTTATGGAATTTTAGTTTGTTTCGGGTCAACCGCGCTGGTTTTTGGTATGCTAGCAGGTTCAAGTGTTCCAGTTTTAAGTGCGATTGGTTTAACGGTTTTTTTAGGTGTGAGCCTGAGTTTTATTTTTGCCATATTGTTCAGTCATGCCGATTTACGCCAGCATTAAATCGATTTTAAATATAGAGTTAAAATGCCTATTAAACCCTTAAAATTAACGAGTTATACCGTAACCAATGCACTGGGTGCAGGAAACAAGGCATCCTTGCAAGCATTACAACAACAGCAGTCAGGGTTAATCCAGAATAATTTTGAGGGTTGTAATTTAAAAACGTATATTGGTCGGGTTGCGGGAATAGAACAAACGCGTTTGCCTGGTGCTTTATCTGAGTTTGATTGCAGAAATAATCGGCTGGCCTATCTTGCTCTGCAACAGGATAATTTTAGTGTGGCAGTATTATCTGCACGTGAAAAATACGGTGCAGATCGTATTGCCGTTTTTTTAGGAACCAGCACATCGGGTACCCAGCAAACAGAGTGGGCATATACACAACTCGATGCGGATAATAATCTACCCAAAGAATATATTTATTCTAAAACACACAATGTTTTTTCCCTGGCAGATTTTGTGCAAAACTATTTTGAATTAAACGGTGTTGCGCATGTGGTTTCAACCGCCTGCTCATCCAGTGCCAAAGTTTTTGCCAGTGCCTACCGCTATATACAGTCGGGGTTTTGTGATGCCGCCATTGTCGGTGGGGTTGATAGTTTATGTTTAACGACATTATATGGTTTTAATAGCTTGCAACTTATTTCAGAAGAAAAATGCACCCCCTGGGGCAAAGATCGCTTAGGTATTAATATTGGCGAAGGCGCGGGTTTTGCCTTGTTGGAACGGTCAGAAAAAAACAATGAAGATGAGCTTTGTTTGCTTGGTTATGGTGAAAGTAGCGATGCCTACCATATGTCAACGCCGCACCCTCAAGGGCGAGGTGCCGCGCAGGCGATGCAGGCTGCACTGGATTCAGCGGCTATGCCAGCGGATAAAGTGGATTATATTAATTTACATGGCACGGCAACCCAGTCCAATGACAATGCAGAAGACAAAGCAGTGATGACTGTCTTTGGTTCAGCAACACCGGCAAGTTCAACCAAAGGCTGGACCGGCCACACACTCGGCGCAGCCGGTATTACCGAGGTGGTGTTTGGTTGCATGGCGATTGAAAATAATTTTACCCCGGTAAATTTAAATACAACCGAGCTTGACCCTGCAACACAAGCTAATATTATAACAAAGAAAAATAATAGAGAAGTAAGCAATTTTATTTCAAACTCATTTGGTTTTGGTGGCAGTAATTGCAGCTTGTTAATCGGAAGGCAGGATTAAGCCAGCATGAGTGCGACAGTATATTTGAATGCAATAAGTCTGGTTGCACCGGGGTTACCTGACTGGCAACGGAGCCAGGCAGTGCTGTGTGGAAATGAAAAATACAGAGCAGAACCATTAGAAAAATTTTCACCCGCCATTCTTCCTGCCAATGAGCGGCGGCGCACAACACCATTAATCAAACTGGCGCTGCATGCTGCCGAAAAATGTGTGGGTTCTGATTTAGAAGCAGCGCAAAATTATGCCACCGTATTTGCATCATCGGACGGTGATCATGGCATACTGGATAAAATTTGTAGCGCATTGACCTTGCCAGAATGTTTGCTTTCGCCAACAAATTTTCATAACTCCGTGCATAACGCAGCAGCGGGCTATTGGGCGATTGCAGCGAAAGCACAGAATAACTCAAACAGTTTATCTGCTTGTGATGAGACTTTTACAATGGCACTTCTGGAGGCTGCTACTTTTGCAGTCATTGAGCAAAAAACAGTCCTGCTTGTTACTTATGACTACCCTGCGCCTGCACCACTTGATGGTGCTCGTCATTTAGAGGCTGCATTTGCAGTGGCAATGTGTTTGTCAGTAAAAAAAGAGGAAAGTAGCATAGCCGTGCTAGAACTTGAATTAATGCAGCAATCTGCTTATAGCACTTGCGCCGACTCAAATTTAGAGCAACTTCGGCTAGGTAACCCGGCAGCGCGATCATTACCTTTGTTGCAAGCTTTGGCAAAACAGGAAACAATGACTGTTATTCTTCCGCATGTGCAATCGACTGCGCTAAAAATTAATACAACGCCCTGTTAATATTGTTATTAAAATGATACCTATAATTAAAAGAGATGAACTTGCCACGCTAATTCCCCATGCAGGCTTAATGTGTTTGAATGACGCCGTACATGAATGGAATACGCAGTCGGCGCTTTGCTCAACACAATCACACTTGCGAAAAGATAATCCGTTGTATAAAAACAATAAATTGTCTGCGCTGCATGCCATTGAATATTGTGCTCAGGCAATGGCTATCCATGGTGGCTTGCTAGCACGTGAAAAAGGTGCAACGCTACCGCCCGGTTATCTAGCGGCAGTACGCAATGTTGAATTAAGCTATACTTGGTTAGATGAGATTAAACAGGAGATGATGATTTACGTTACACAATGCATGGCGCAGGGTGGTAGTTTAATATATGAATTTACAATGTACTTTATTGATGCCAGCGAAAATTCAAAAGGCGAAAAGATAAAAGTGGCAACCGGTCGGGCAACGGTTATTCAGATGGCAGAGGCAGGATGAAAATAGAAACTAAAACCAGACGTGCGCTTGTTACTGGCGGCAGCGGCGATATTGGCTCTGCAATATGCAGGCAACTCGCGGCCGGTGGCCATCATGTTATCGTGCATGCCAATACGCGCCCAGAACGTGCGGAAAAAATGGTAGCAGAAATAAAATGCGATGGTGGTAGCGCAGAAGCGATTGTTTTTAATATAACTGACGCAGAACAAACAAAACAGCAACTCCAGTCTTTGCTAGATAATGGCGCAATACAAATTGTGGTGAACAATGCCGGTATTCATGACGATGCTATTATGGCTGGCATGCAGGCACCGCAGTGGAAAAAGGTACTGGATGTTAGCCTGAATGGTTTTTTTAATGTGACACAGCCACTATTATTACCGATGATGCAAACACGATGGGGGCGAATAATTTCTATGTCGTCGGTTGCTGCGGTAATGGGCAACCGTGGTCAGGCTAATTATGCTGCGGCTAAGTCCGGCTTGCACGGTGCAACAAAATCCATTGCGATTGAAATGGCATCACGTGGCATTACTGCCAATGTGGTCGCGCCCGGCGTTATTCAAAGTGAAATGACCGAGGGGGTTTTTGATAAACAAACCATTAAAAAAATAGTACCCATGCAACGAGCCGGCACACCCGATGAAGTTGCAAAACTGGTTGGATTTTTAGCATCGGAAGATGCTGCTTATATCTCTGGCCAGATCATTAACATTAACGGCGCGATGGTATAAATGATGGCATCAATGGAATTACAAATAATATCGTTAAAGGATGCTCGGGAAAAATTTGTGCAGCTATGTGAGCGCTTAATCGAGGCTGAAAAAAGTCATGTACATAATAGTGCAGAAGAATCACTGCCAGCCACGATAGCGGCAATGAACCAGTTCTTTGAGATTGCCGAGGGCGTTGACAAGCGACATGCTAATTTTGTTGCCAATGACATTACCGATATTGGTGAGCATGGCTTATCTATTTTAGAAAAATTAATCTATCAGGCAGAGGCAAACAAGAGCCTGGTCGAAAAAAACAGTTTGCAGGAATTGTCATTAGTTATTGCCGACTGGGTAATAAAAAATGACGGCCATATAAATATTCTTGAGCCGATTGTCGATGCGCTGGCTCAATTAGCCAATGCATTAAAAGAGCCGGGAGAGCTGATTGCTTTAGCTGACTTTATGGGGCAGATTGCGGATGCCTGTAGCGACAGCATTAAACAGGACATTGAAATTACCAATATGCACCGTCCGTGGCGGATACTTAATATTAACCGTGGTATTGTTGCAACTCGATCACATCATTCTGGCACGATGCGACAGGTTTTTAGTGCTTTAATTGAAGCACTGCCTATGGATGCCCCAGGGTTCTTTAAAGAAGGCATGTCTGAAATGGTACGTTTAAATTATCCACAACCTGTGCGTGACATTATGCAGGAATATTTTGACCAAACCGATATGCCTCAAATCCACTAGCATTAAAAAGATACAACTTTGCAATGATAGATTCAATCGACTCTCCCTATATTCATGCTGCAAATGCCGATAACTTTCAGGCGCTTGTGCTCGATAATTCAAACAAAGGCCCGGTGCTTGTTAATTTCTGGTCTAAAAAAGCCGGGCCATGTTTGCGACAGTACCCCATTCTGGATAAGATTATTCACCAGTTTAATGGCCGCATGTTATTAGTGAACATCAATACCGAAACAGAATATAAAGTTAGCAAACAATACAGCATAACAAGCGTACCTACTTTAAAATTATTTAGAAATGAACGTGTTATTGAAACCATGCACGGTTACCAGTCCGAAACGGATCTTAGTCGCGTTTTAAGCCAGTATATTGCAAAGGATTCAGATCAGGCCTTAGCCGATGCGATTGCCGAGTATGCGCAGGGCAACCATGACCAGGCCTATCAAATGATCACCGATGCCATTGTTACCGACCCCGACAATAGCCAGCTACCTATTTCATTGTGTAAATTATTAAAACATGAACAGCGCTATGCCGATGCGCTTAAATTATTAGCATCACTGCCAGCTGAAATGCATAAGTTAAAAGAAATTATTGCGTTACAGGATGAGTTGAGTTTTTTAGTAATTGCAGAAAAAATTATTGATGTAGAAATATTAATCGAAACGGTCAATAAAAATAAAAATGATCTACTGGCAAAGCAACAGCTCTCTGCTTTTTACGTATTAAATAAAGAATATGCCGATGCACTGCAACTCCTGGTTGATATTATGGAAATAGACAAAACTTATAACGATGCGTATCCGCGAGTGGCAATGCTAAAAATATTTAATATTCTTGGCCAGGAGCACAAACTGGTTACGCAATTCAGGTTGAGTTTGCGATGCTATACGCATTAGCAGTTCCACGCGAAAAACGAAGACCTTGTTCCCAATGCGAAGGGTGTCTAAGAAAATACCAAAAGTTGCACAGAAATACGGTTGGTTTATGCTCGTTTTTACGGATTGCTTTTACATTAATTTTTTTAGGGAGTGTAACACGATGTTTTGCTGGTTTTCTCAATTTTTTAAATCACCCCACTCAAAATTCTGTTCTTTCATAGGATAAGCATAGACTCGGTATAGAAAATAGTCATATTACCGTTAACGTTTTGCTCACTGGCAATTTAAAGTGGCACATTTTTGCTGTTTTTTTAGCAAAATAAGTGCCGCTTTGAATTGTCCGGTGCAGCTATTTATTATGTGATTTTACTTCCCAGTGTAATTTACGGCAATATATTCTCCGCCTATTGTCAGAAACACATAAAGTTTTTGTTTGTCAGGGTTGGTAATTTTTTCATTTATATAAATTGCAACCCATTCAGGACGACCATTAATTACTTTTTTATCAACAGAATTTACCGATATTGATGACCAGCTTTTATCAATTTTGTCTCTTTTGACAAGAGAGGCCATCACTTTGTAGGCATTTTTTTTCGCTACTTCTTGACTAACAGGGGCTTGTGCATGACTGTGGCCATGATCGTGTCCAGTCCCGGCCACCACAGATGAGCCAAAAAGTAATAATAACAATACGAGTGATGTTTTTAAAATTTTCATACATATTCTCCAAATAGTTTAATCAATTGAATCGTGCTTGTTTGATGAGTTGCTGTATGAATTATCATCATGCGAGTGTCCTCTATTCGAACATCCAGCCACCATAAGAATAAAAGCGCCTGATAGTAATGGCGGTAATAATTTTATTTGTTTCATAACAATCTCCTGTTAATCAATGGTATCGCGAGTTGGTTTATTAGGGGCTTGTGTAGAGGGTACTTTCTCGCTACCAGGCTCTAAGTCCAGACGCTGATATTCACCTGCTACCTGCAAAGTAATCACCACTGGAAAACTATTATTGTTTTTCCAATACCAGCCGTGCGTTCCTTCAAACAGCGTAGTTAACCCCCCATTTACCTTAAATTTTGTACCTTTTGAAAAGCTCTTGAAATAACCTGTTGTATCGCTTTTTGGTTCACCATGAAAGTCAAAAAATAATTCTCCTTTATCCGTTTCCCATGCGTATTTAAGCATTGCCCCATTAGCAAGTTGTAATTTATATTCTTTTTCTCCTCTGGCTGGAATAGTGATGATTATCCTATCCCTCCAATCAGATGATTGAACTTGCTCAAGGTTTGCCTTTTGTTGCACTGGTTCTGCACTAACGACAAACTCGCCCGCGTTAGCAGTATGCTCATAACCATGCATTTGCATAAGAAAAAGAAAAGCCCCTAAAAGAATTAAAAAGTAGTTTGAAATCCTGCTAAAAGTAGGAAAATGGTGACTTTTTCGAAAAGCAGTAATCAATAGTAACATTAAAGCTAGAGCCGATATTTGACCTAGTTCTATACCAATATTGAAGGAAATAATATTCATTAATAGCTGATCAGGATTGAGTGGCAACTGCTGCAACCGAGTAGATAAACCAAGACCATGAATTAACCCCAAGCTAAATATCATCGCCAACATATTGGGGGCTTTAATATTTAGATGTTTCTTAAAACCATTAAGATTATGGAAGGCGATATAGCAAACACTTAATGCAATGACGGCATCAATTAAAAAGTAATTGATCTGAATGGCATTAAAGGTCGCAAAAATCAGGGTGATACTATGACCCAGCGTGAAGACGGTAATATATTTTACAATATCCCTAAATTTCGTTAGAAAAAAGATAATACCAAAGACAAAAGCTAAATGATCGTAACCCGATAACATATGGGTTGCACCAATCCAGATATAACGTAGATTGCCTCCTTCAATAATAAGTTGTTTTTCAGCATCGGACATCCCATGCCCAAAAGCCAAGCTCGCAAACAGTGCGATGAAGACAGCCAGAAGCCATCGTAATTGTTTTATAACGTGTAACATAAATACCTCATTAAATTTTTATTTAGGACGACAGCAATCGCTCTAAAATAATTAAAACGACTGAAACAGCACAACGGCTGATAACAGGTTTTACAATAAAAAATTTAAGAGTGGTGTGGCGGGGCGCGTGGATTGACTGTTGAAAGCTCGAAATAGCTTATCTTAGTCGTTGTCATCGCTGGCGTTTTAATGCTGACCAGCAACAATGACTGTAGTGGGATAGCAAACTTGGAAACTAAAGCAATTGAGGGGCTGTTCTGTTTTGTTTGTTTGGGAAAACTGCATTCATAAACAAGGTCAATGACATCGGCATGACTTGTTTGGTGTGAGAAATCAATAGCACCCGTTTGATTTGTTACATTATGTGCATGTGTTTTAGTCTGATGCTGGTGATGTATCCCATCATGATTGTGTTGCTCACTTAAATGGATGTGAGCAGATGACCACTGCATAGTAAGAAAAGCCGTTACTAGCAACAGTAACAGCAAGTGATTAGACCAAATTTTAGTTGTTTTTATGCCCATAACTTTGTTCATTGTAACAAAACATATGTCATGCGCTACATTTTTTACACATAATGTTATAGTTAATTTGGCCTTAAAGCAGAGCGCAGCGGCGCGTTAAGGGGTAAACTGGACGCCTTATAGGGTTTTATGTTATTCACAGAATTGAACAATTCGCCAATTGAGCGGGCAGTATCATTTAAAAGATTCCAATAGCCCAGAAGTTGTAACAGTGGGCTTTCAGGCATTTCCCCCATATTAAATTAGGTTTGCGTCTTGTTTTTTCGATAAGATTATCGATTCCACCTTCTTCACCAGTTCTTGATAGCGATAGAATGTATCACGAGATACGCCCATCACTTTACAAGCTCTGGAGACATTACCCAATTCTTCCGCTAAATTAAGTAAACCAGCTTTGTGTTTAATAAGTAGCAAACTTTTAATCTTTGGGCGAGTTTATATTCTATAAAAACAAGCATTTGCTTGCCCTGTCGTTTATTTTGATACTCTGACGCTTAATATTTAAGAAAAATAAATACGGCAAAGGCTCGCGGTAGGAAAGTATGGTTAGTGCAGAAAAACTATTTAGAATAAAGAGGTTGTTTGTGTTTATGTTGCACTACCCACCCAAAAACGGATATTTTTATCAATAAATTCTTTATAAGGCATATAGTGTGAGCCGTCACATGAAAAGGTCAGGCTGACCATGCCGTTGAATATATTAATGGAGGCCGAGCGTAAATAAATATTTTCGTCGGTAAAGCGGAGTTGTTTCATGTTATCCATAATACTGCTGATTGCTTCGGCGGGTATTAATGCATCTTTGGGGTATTTATGCAGGGGGTAAGCCAGGCAGATGTCTGGGTCGGTTAATTCGTCGGCTTGTAAAATATGGTAGCGATAAGGGTCGTTCATTAACCAGATGGTTGCGCGGCTGCTGGAAAAGTGAATGACTGACTGAAACATCCCGTGGGCAACGCAAAGTTCTTCTAGTATGGACATGACAAGATCGATTTGTTTGTCGAGCAAACTTTCTGCGCGTGTTTGTTGGAACAAGGTGCCACGAATGGCAGCATCGCCTTTAATTTGTCGCCATTGTGATGGTTCTTCATACATTTCTGCGGTAACAGGCAGATTACGTAAATCAAAATCGGCACCAATAAAGCCAACCACTTCGTTGCCTTTGCGCATAACCTGTAAAGCAGTAAGCGAAGGGCGTGCAATACGTAAACTGATGTATGCTTCTGAAAGTAAAAAACCGCTTACTGGGACTAACTCTTTCATATAAGGACGTTTAGAGCGGTCGCGGCCAAAGTGTTCGACGATTAACCCGTCCTTGGATATGTTGTCACTAATTTGTATGCCGCTGGTGTCTAGCGCATATAAAAAGGTACAGTTCGGAATGGTATTGAGTGATTTTAGCAGTACATCGTTTAGGGCATTCCTGTCTGGCCAGGCAGCTTCACAAGCAAAGGCAATTTTTGCCAGTGGTGCGGCCAGACTTTTTTCCAGCGCCTCGCGTTGTATTTGAATGCTTTCCTTTAGTGTTTTTTTCATTATTTTTTTGAAGTTGATAAGTGGCTTGTTTTAATTAAGTGGCGCGGGATAACGAGCGGGTTACAAATGCCATGTTTATCATGACTTTGTTTAGTTTGCTGCTCAGAAAAGTCGGCTCGCCAGTCCCATAAAGATTGAGCAATACGGCCAAACATATAATCGGCGATGGGGCGTAGCCAACCATGGTTTACAAACCAGCCGAATGTACGAACGCCCATCCATACAAACATACGTATAAATTTATCATAAAGGCTAAGTTTTAAACCGAGAGCCGTGTAGCATTCTTCAGATATTAATTTGGAAGTAACCAGCCTTGCCAAACGGCGCACATGTAAAATGCGACCGAAAGGAATAAGGCGTGCAGCATTGTCAGAAAAAACTTCCAGTAGAGATTGTTGTAATAAAATGCCGTCTTTTGTTGAGCCAAAGCGGCGTTGAAGTATTTGTTCATAAATAACTTCAGTATTTTTGAAATTATTAAAGTGCTGCAAAAATTTTTCATCGACGCCGAGAATATAACCGGCAATATTCCAGCTATGCAAATAGGCGTTTTGCTGGTTTGCATTAAGATGTACACCAATTTTGTGTAAACCGCGTAAAATTAAAAATGAAAAGGTCAGCAGGGTTTCAGCAAGAGCTTCTTTATTAATGGGGATGCCATCTTTTTCTTCGTTCCATGCATCCGGTTTAGCGTCACCATACCAGTGGCATTGATCCTTAATGGAGTCGTACACATAGGCTAGCAGGAAATTTTTAGGGTCAATATCATTTGCGTGCGGGTGGGCGGCTAATAATTTTTCCTTTTGTAATAGTAAGTGGCGAATTGATGCATGGATTAAGCGTATTTTTAAAATGGACTGTACCCCTTTACCGGCTAATCGGCCATCCTTGATGGTAAGACCGCCGGTGCTCATTACATCGGTTACCATTTGTGATGTTTCGACCAGCCGTCTTGGTGCGTCGTCGATTAAGCGTCTTGTAAAACTTAATACTTTTACATCGGGTCGGCATACATAGCAAATGGGTAAACTGGAGCAGCCGAGCACCATAAAACCACTGAATAAATGATCCTGAAAAACCTGGCCACCTAAATTTAATTTATCTGCATCGACCCAGTCAGGTAATGAGGTAGCCTGGGTAAAATATTTTTCAAGGGCATTTCGAATATTTTCATCATCCGGGAAAATACGATTAATAATACTCAGCATATCGTCTTCGGTTGGCATTCTAATAATATTCTGGAGTTTTTCTGCCAGTTCCTGAATCGATGCGCCATATTGGGCCGCAAAGGCATCAATCACTTCATCTGCCAGTGGGTCGCCCTGGCGGCGGTAGGCATCGAGTTGTTGTTGCGTAAAAGGTGATGGTTTTACTGGTGTATTATTATTCATTGTTGTCCCCCTAATATTTCTATTTACGTTTATTAATTAGCTGATACGGTTTATCATTTTTTTATTTTTTGTTGTAAAGGCATAGGCTTTCCCAACAGTATACCAGTGATTAAAAAAGGCTTCGGTTAAAACTCTTAGTATATTGCCAGGCTTGTATAAGAAAATATTTTTGGCCGCACAGGGTTTGGCGTAGAGTTTAAAGCCACGTGCCAGTGTTAATGCGCGGTACAAATGAAAACGGTTGGTTAGCAAGGCTATTTTTGTAATTCTCATTTCATTAATAAGTTCTTTAGAATATTTTAAATTTTCCAGTGTATGGCGTGACTGGTGTTCTGTAATAATACGGTCAGATGTAATATTTTTATTCGTTAAATAATTTTTACCGGCCTGGGCCTCGGTAATGCTGGCATTGCCGGTTAAACCGCCGAGAATAATAATTTTTAAGTCAGGTTGGCTGCTGAGTAGTTCTTCTGCTTTATCCAGACGTTGCTGGTAGAGTTTATTTACGTTATTTTTTTTAAGCCGCATGCCTGGTAATAACAAAATTTCTGTGTCGCTGACATAGCTGGGTGCGTTCTTTGCCATACGGAGTGTTTTATATAAAAAATAAAGATAACTCAATCCGCCGGTGAGTAAAATAATAAGAGTGGAAAGCAGTAGCATTGCAAAGCCGTCTGCTCCGATGGCTTTGGAGTGTTTACCTTTCAGTGCATGCATAACGGTAATATTAAATAGCCCCAATGGATGCATACCACGACTAAACAGTGACCATGCTACCATTCGGGTAATTAAAAGAATGTCGGTAACACCACGAAAGTGAGAGGGTCGGGCATCGGCATTGTAAATGGCTTCTATTTTTATCGGAATGCTTGTAATGTTTAATTTGGCGGCACTGATGAGGATTTCACTTTCAAAGACAAAACTTTTAGAGCGCTGAATATCGGGTGTTAATTGCCTGATAAGTTTACTCGGGTATAGACGAAAGCCCGACTGGCTGTCATCAATCACATAGCCGGCAGCCCATGACAGCCAGAAGTTGGCAAACTTATTGGCATAATAACGTTTTGCAGGTATCGCACTTTTATCGGCCAGCCGGGCACCAATAATAATGGTTTGAGGCTGCTGTTGGGCTGTTTGTATAAAGCGTGGAATATCTTCGGGGCAGTGCTGGCCGTCACCATCAAGTGTAATGACGGCATCGACCTTCAGTTTTTCTGCATATTGCATGCCTGCCCAGAGCGTGGCGGCTTTACCCCTATTTTGCCCATTCGCTAATACAACCAGTTTACTGTGGGTTTTTTGTAAGCCTTGTGCGAGAGCAAGGGTTTGATCGCTTGAGCCATCGTCAACAACAATAACGTGGTCGGCTTGCTGTAAGGCGCGCGTGGCAACATCAACAATACTGCGTTGTTCGTTGAATGCCGGGATAACGACAGCAATTTGCATGGTTGTTCTCATTGGCTAAGTTATATATGGTTAAATTTACGTCTATTTTTAATTGTATTTTGAAAGCGAAATACGCTACAGTCATTGGAAATTGACGCTTATAAGTGTCAGGCGTTATTATAAGGTAAAGGCCTGAGAATAATATTAAAACATTGAATATTTAAGGAAAAATTATGTCACTTAAAAAGATTTCAGCACTCATTCTTACTATTTTAGTGGTTACCATGATTGGTTGCCGTGCAAACCCTATACGAACGGTTAGCGAAGCACCGGTGATGGCATCGGGTCAATATACTGAAAAAGATGTAAAGAAAGCAATTATACGTGCAGGGCAAAGCATTGGTTGGGGTATGAAACCAGTTAAACCTGGTTTAATTATTGCAACAATTTTTGTGCGTAACCATATGGCAAAAGTAGAAATTAAATACGATAAAAAGAAGTTTAGTATTGACTATAAAGACAGTGCGGGCTTAAATTATGACGGTACAAATATCCACCGCAGTTATAACAACTGGATTAAAAACCTGGAGCAGCGTATTAATTCACAGTTGAGCAGTCTGTAAGTTCGAATAAGGTAACTTTAAAAAGACGTGCCCTTATGATGGGGAGCATTTATGATGTTTGCGTATGTTGCCAGTTCCGCAAATTAACGTCTCCAGAATGCAGGGGTTAACAATACTAGCAGGGTAAAGATTTCTAACCGCCCTAGTAGCATGGCAAAGCAAAGTATCCATTTAACACTGTCATCCAGGCTGGCATAGTTAAGAGCTACTTCATTAAGCCCGGGGCCAAGGTTATTCAGGCAGGCGGCAACAGCAGAAAAGGCGGTGACTTGATCCAGCCCTAATGCCATCAACGCTAAAAGCATAATGCTGAAGACAGCAACATAGACAGAGAAAAACCCCCATACGGATTCGATAACGCGGGTTTGTAACGGCTTGCCACCTATTTTAATAGTGAGTATGGCATTCGGGTGAATAACACGCATGATTTCGCGCTTGCCCTGCTTAAATAAAAGCAGGAATCGAATAACTTTCATTCCGCCACCGGTTGAACCTGCACAGCCACCCACAAAACTTAGAAACAGTAACATAATAGGCAGGAAGCCGGGCCATAAATGGTATTCCTGTGTGGTGAAGCCCGTGGTTGTGCCGATGGATACAACCTGAAAAACACTGTTTAAAATCGTTTGATTGGTTGTTGGAAAATGATTGGTATAAAATAAATAACTTGTTGCGATCACAATGGCAATAAGCATAAGTGAAAGGTAAGTTTTAAATTCTGCATCCATTAAATAGGCTTTAATGCTGCGACTTCGCCATGAAGTAAAATGCAGAGCAAAGTTAATGCCGGAAATAAACATAAAGATAATGGCGGTTACTTCAATTAAAGGTTTGTCAATAAAGTAGGCCATGCTGTTGTCATGTGTTGAAAAGCCACCAATGGAAACAGTAGAAAAGCTGTGAGCAATCGCATCAAAAACAGTCATACCCGCAGCCCAGTAGCCAAGTGCGCAGAGGATGGTAAGTGTAAGGTAGATATACCAGAGTGCTTTTGCTGTTTCAGTTAAACGAGGTGTGAGTTTACTGTCTTTCATGGGCCCTGGTGTTTCTGCACGGTACAGTTGCATACCACCAATGCCGAGCATTGGCATAATGGCAACCGCTAAAACAACAATACCCATACCGCCCAACCATTGTAATTGCTGTCGATAATAGAGTATGGATTTTGGCAGCGATTCAATGTTGGTAATAACGGTGGCGCCAGTTGTGGTTAACCCAGAGATGGATTCAAAAATAGAATCAGTAATGGATATAGTAACGTGTTCTGAAAGTATGAGTGGTAATGAGCCAAATAAACCCAGCACCGTCCAGAAGGCAACCACGACAATAAAGCCATCACGTAAGCGCAGTTCTTTTCGTGATTTATAAACAGGCAGCCAAAGAGCAGCACCTGTGGCAATGGTTACAAAAAAAGTAACGAGGAAAGCATTAAGGGCACCATCGTTATAAATTAAAGAAACAATAACCGGGGGGAGTTGGGTGATACTGAAGATCACTAACAACAAGCCAATAATTCTTTGTATAGCAAAAAATTGCATCGTATTTTATTAATCTTTAGATAAAGGTAATGCCGACCTGGAATAAGCGCTCGACAACAGGAATGAATTTTTTATCAACCAGAAACAGAATAACATGATCTTCGGATTGAATAACGGTGTCGTGGTGCGCAATGATAACTTCTTTGCCGCGAACAATCGCGCCAATGGTGGTGCCGGGTGGCAGCTTTATATCTTCGATGGCTTTGCCAACCACTTTAGATGAGCTTTCTTCACCGTGTGCAATCGCTTCAATGGCTTCTGCTGCACCGCGGCGTAAGGAATGCACTTTTACAACGTCACCGCGGCGAATATGGGTTAACAAACTGCCAATGGTGGCCTGTTGCGGTGAAATCGCAATATCGATGTTGCCACTTTGAATAAGATCAACATAGGCTGCGCGGTTGATTAAGGTCATTACTTTACGTGCGCCCATGCTCTTGGCCAGCATTGACGAAAGAATATTGGCTTCGTCATCGTTGGTTAAGGCGCAAAACACATCCACTTTTTCAATGCCTTCTTCCTGTAACAGCTCTTCATCGGCCGCATCACCCAGAATAACCAGCGTGTTGTCCAGTTCATTGGCAATTTCTTCACTGCGGATAGGGTTGTGGTCGATTAGCTTAACGCTATAATCCTTCTCAAGTGATGCGGCAACACGGCGGCCGATATTGCCACCGCCAACAATCATAATACGTTTGTAAGGGCTGTCTACCCGGCGCAATTCACTCATTACGGCACGAATATCTTTTGTGGCGGCGATAAAAAATACTTCATCGTCGGCTTCAATAACGGTATGGCCTTCGGGGATGATGGCATGGCCGCGCCGGTAAATAGCGGCAACCCGGGTATCGACGTTGGGTATATGTTCGCGCAGTGCACGCAACTCACGGCCAACTAATGTGCCGCCATAAAAGGCTTTTACACCCACCATTTGTACCTGGCCTTCGGCAAAGTCGAGCACCTGTAATGAGCCGGGGTGTTTAATTAAACGGTAAATATTATCGGTAATAATTTGTTCGGGGCTAATGGACACATCAACCGGGAAAGCGTCCTGAGTAAAAAGTTTTTCACTTTCTTTTAAGTAACCCATGCCACGGATTCGGGCAATTTTTGTGGGGGTGTGAAATAAAGTATAAGCTATTTGACAGGCGACCAGGTTGGTTTCATCGCTGTCGGTGACGGCAATCATCATGTCGGCATCTTCGGCACCAGCATTGCGCAGCACATCCGGGTGTGAGGCAAGACCATGCACGGTACGTAAATCAAGTCGATCTTGCAGGTTGCGTAGTTGCGCTTCGTTGGTGTCGACAATGGTGATGTCATTGTCTTCGCTAACCAGGTTTTCAGCCAGCGAACTTCCAACTTGCCCGGCACCTAAAATAATAATTTTCATAGTTTATAGTTTTATGGAGCCGTTTAGCGACTCTTTAATATTGTTCTTGTAAGCGTATTGTAGCGGTTGGTGGCCGTATTACAATGCTTTATATTATGAAGAAAAGCGGGGCAAGGCAGGGTTAATCGCTATGATCCAGATGTGGGGCTTCTTTTACCAGCAAGCCACCACGACCACTTAACAGGCTAACGAGTTTGGCGTTGAGAAAACCAATACCGAAGCGCAGTAAACGACTAAAATGGTTTGGGTATTGCAAGGTGAGTTTAAGGTAGTAATGGCCAATTTTTGGGCGCTTATAAAAGGCTTTGAGTATTTGCTGGTAGTGTTTGTCCAGTTCTTTTACCGAGATCCCATCCGGCGCCCAGACAAAGTTCATGCCGTTCATTTTTTCCCAGTGGTCATCGCGAATATTGGTGCCGTAGATTTCACGGTAAATGGGGGAGCCGGGGTAGGGGGTGAATTTGGTCAGGTTCATAATAGTCATCGGGATATTACGAATAAAGTCTTTGGTTTGTTGAATGGTGTGTTCATCTTCACCTGGAAAACCTAGCATAAATAAACCTTTGGTACGAATACCGGCGGCAGCGGTCCATTTTACGGCTTGTTCGGACTTTTCAACTTCAGCTTTTTTATCCATTTTCTTTAAAAGATCATTGGAGCCGGTTTCCAGACCAAAGCTGATTTCCCAGCAGCCGGCCTGTTTCATAAGCCCAAGAATATCCGGTTTGACAGTATCGACCCGTGCGGTGCAACTCCAGCTCATTTTCAGGCCGTCTTCAAGAATCATTTCGCAGAGTTCTTTTACCCGCACCTTGCTGGCCAGAAATAAATCATCGACAAAGGCAATGTGTCTTACGCCGTATTTGTCGTTGAGGTGCTTCATCATTTTAAACACGATGGCGGGTGAATAATGGCGCACGCTGGCACCGAAAGTGGAGGTGTCGCAAAATTTACAGTGAAATGGACAGCCGCGTGAAGCGGCAATGGTGGCAGCCGGGCCTCGCGGAAAGTCATAAATAGCCGGTTTGTAAGCTTTCGGAAAATCCGGTAATAAATCCCATGCGGGAAAGGGTAGTTCGTCAAGCACTCGGTTAATGGGTTTACCGGCTGTTTTGCGGGTCATAAATTCATCACGGTAAATCAGGCTGGGCACCTTAAATAAATCAGTACCGTTTTCGAGTGCTTCAAGTAGCTCGGAGAGGGCTTTTTCGCCTTCACCGTCCACCGCATAATCAAACTGGCTAAAGCGCTCGATGGTTTCGGTGCCCATAGAGGAAATATGTGGCCCACCAACAATAATGGTGGTATCAGGTAGAGCGGCTTTTATTCGTTTTGCAATGTCAGCCGCACCCCAGACGCCGACAGTGAATAAGGTAATGCCGACGTATTTTGGATTTTGTTTAATTACCTGTGCGGCAACCTGTTTAACGCTGAGATTAAAAATGTCGCTTTCAATAATGGACGGGTTAAAACCCTGTTGCCGTACTTCGGCTGCTAAATGCAGCAAGCCCAATGAGGGGGAATTATTGGTAATGTGTTTAACAAACTCATAGCCCGCAGCAATACGCTCATAGGGTGGGTTAATAAAAACAATGTCGTGTGGTGTCAAACTAAAGCCCCGAGCTCTTTAATCAGGTGGCGTAAAATCGAGGCAAATTTGCCCTATCGACTACTGTTAGCTTAGCAAATTAATGCTTAGGTTGGTGGCTTAATTTAGGGCAATTCGTTTTATTGAGGTTACTGGCCGTATTGCCTGGTCACTAATGAACTGGGTGTTGCTTTGCAGAAATCCTGTTAATTCCGAGCTATTAAATTGTCGTTTATAAATTAATTAAGCTTCCTTGAGCTTAAGACTTGACCTGTTTGCTGCACACAGGTTCTAGGCTTAAAAAAGATAAACGGTGGCATTCAATCATAATTAAAAAACACAGCGAACATTACACGGGAGAAGCCAATGGAAAGCGCAGCGATATGGTATGTCATTTTATCAGGTTTTAGTCTGGCCGTTGTTCTGGGTATGGTGGTGCATAAAACCAATTTTTGTACCATGGGTGCCATTTCTGACTGGGTTAATATGAATGATAAGGGACGCATGTATGCATGGCTATTAGCGATAGCGATTGCCATGACGGGTGTATTACTGCTTGAGCAATTCGGTGTTATCAGCCTTGGTATGACAATGCCGCCGTACCGTACTGCGAATTTTGCCTGGATACGTTATTTGCTTGGCGGGCTTATTTTTGGTGTGGGTATGACACTGGCCGGGGGGTGTGTCAATAAAACGTTGATCCGTATTGGTGGCGGTAATATGAAGTCGTTGTTTGTATTATTTATTGGCGGTATTTTTGCTTTTCTGATGACCAAGACCGATTTCTATCATTATGGCTTTCATGTCTGGATGGAGCCGCTTACCATTAATTTACAAAGATATGATATTGACAGTCAGCAAATTACAACCCTGCTGGGTAGCCTGTTTGGTGTTGCCGACAGCGGCTGGTTCCACCCTGTGTCTGCAGGCTTAATTATTTTAACCCTGTTGTATTTTATTTTTCGCTCAACTGATTTTCGCAACCGCTTCGATAACCTGCTCGGCGGCGCAATTGTAGGTTTAATCGTGGTTGCGGGCTGGTATGCAACGGCTGGTCCGTTGGGGCAGGCGGCGGTTGAAGCGGCGAGCTTTATGGATTCGCCACCACCGGGTGTGGGAGCTATGTCTTTTACTTTTGTTAACCCAATGGGGGAAACGCTTTACTACCTTGTGCACCCTTTAGAAGTGTCGCTGATTACTTTTGGTGTCGCCATTCTTGTTGGTGTAATAGTGGGTTCTTTTATCTATGGTTTATTTACCGGTAGTTTACGATTTGAATGGTTTAGTTCACTAAAAGACTTTATACGCTACTTTATTGGCGCTTCACTCATGGGCATTGGCGGTGTGTTGGCAATGGGTTGTACCTTTGGGCAGGGCATTACAGGTTTTTCAACATTGGCTTTGGGTTCACTGATTGCATTTGCGTCGTTTATTATAGGCAGTGGGCTAACCATGCGGTTTGAATATTATCGTATGGTTTATGATGATGCGAGTGTGATGGATGCTTTACTGGCAGCACTGGCTGATTTTCGTTTGTTGCCGCGTATCAGTAAACTAAAAGCGATTGATTAATAGGTAAGTGCTCATGCGGATATTACTCATCAATGTAACTAAAGCCTTTATCTTCTTTGCCCAAGTTCAACGCTTTCATGGTTCTATGGCAAATATGAAATGCGACACCGTCCAATTATGTTGTGTTTCCGAATGACGCTGAAAAGTGACCGATTTATTTAATTAGAATTTAGTGAGATAAAAAATAAATCGGTCGCTTTTTATATGGAGCCGCTAAGTGTTTTTCTTTTTCATTTATTAACGCTGAGAATAAAAACTCTACGGGTGGTTGTTCTTGATGTGCACCTGTCTTTGAATAAAGGGTAAGTACCTTTCGGCTAAACTTATGGTAACCGAGCTTTTACTTACTATACTTATTTAATAATAAGGGGCATCCGGTTTAACTAAAAGGAAGACTGCAATGAAAATCACCTCAACTCGAAAAGAACCGGGAATGGGCGGGCAGCTGACTTATCGCACTTTGATGGTGGGCGTGTTTTTTATACTATCTTTCTATTATGAGGCATTGCTAGCAGCTGAGGATAAAACAGGCGGGGATATCGTGTCAGCGGTTGAAAGTCGCCTGTGGGGCAACACGGTATTAGGCGAGTATGAGATGACGATCACCACGCCTTATTGGAATCGTACACTCAAATTGCGGATGTGGATGCGACGCCCGAATAAAAGTTTTGTTCGTATTCTATCTCCGGCTAAAGAAGCGGGTATCGGTTCATTACGAGTAAAGAGCGAGATGTGGAACTATCTGCCGAAGGTCGAACGGGTTATTAAAATTCCACCCTCCATGATGTTACAGCCCTGGATGGGATCGGATTTTTCCAATGATGATTTGGTGAAGCAAAGCAGCATGGTTAACGACTACACTCACAAAATTGTTGCAACAGAAAATATAAATGGTATAGAAGTCTATCGTGTGCTTTCTACTCCAAAACCCGATGCTGCCGTGGTTTGGGGCAGCATCGTATATCGGGTGCGCAAGACCGATTTAATGCCGCTGCGGCAGGAATTTATTGATGAACGCGGCCAGACAATCAAGGTATTGAGCTTCTCTAAAATTCGCAAGTTTGGTAATCGCTCGTTGCCGACGGAATGGGAAATGCGACCCACACAGAAGCCAGGAAATGTCACCCGTATTCGTGTTATCGACGTGATTTTTGATAAGCCAATTAAAGATTCTATTTTTACGCTCCGCAATCTGCGCCGTCGACGCTAAGGGAGAAATATTATGCCGCTTGTCACCGTTAAACAAGTCAGCAAGCAGTATCATCAGGACAGCATTATTGTTGATGCACTGGATGGTGTGGATCTGACAGTGGAAAGTGCTGAGTTTATGGCGTTGGTTGGGCCATCCGGTTCGGGCAAGACCACGCTTTTGAATATTATTGGTGGTCTGGATGCGCCAACCCGTGGGCAGATCTGGATCCGTGAACAGGAAATTGGCCGTCTACCGAAAACGGAGTTGTCGCGTTTACGCTTACGGGAAATTGGTTTTATTTTTCAGGAATATAATTTAATTCCGGTGTTGAGCGCGGTTGAAAACGTTGAATATGTGATGTTGCTTCAGGGTGTGCCGGACAAAGAACGACGTGAGCGTGCCGAAAGTATGTTGGGTGAAGTGGGCTTGAAAGACTTTGTTCACCGACGGCCAACACAGTTGTCCGGCGGTCAACAGCAGCGCGTTGCCGTTGCTCGCGCGATTGTGTCGCAGCCTGCGATTGTGTTGGCGGACGAGCCGACTGCTAACCTCGATTCTCATACCGGTGCCGCTTTGTTGGATTTAATGCGCGATCTTAATGAGCGTCACAAAACCACCTTTATCTTCTCTACCCATGACTCGATGGTAATGGAGCGTGCTCGGCGTATTGTTACCTTGCGCGATGGAAAAATTGTTGATGAACGCAGACAAATGGGAGCAAAAAAATGAAACTGCTGCGTTTGGCCTGGCGAAACGTGCTGCGCAATGTTCGGCGTTCTCTGATTACGGTCGTTGCGATCACGGTTGGGTTGGCATCGTTGGTGTTTTTGTGGGGGCTTATCGATGGAATGAACGAGCAGATGATCGAAAACAGTACCAGCTATCTGACCGGGCATTTAAAAGTACATGGGAAAGGTTATCACGAAGATAAAAAATTACATCGCGCGTTAACGGATAGTCCGACGGTTCGCGCGGAGATTCTCAAAGACAATAATATAAAAGCATTGTCCGTACGCCTGGCAGGAAAGGCCATGCTCAGTGGTGCGAACAAGAGTCGCGGTGTATTGGTGGTGGGTGTTGAACCCGAAAACGAAATCAAGATTACCACGATTAATAAAACGATTATCGAAGGCCGCTACCTGCAACCGGATGATGAAAATGGCATTTTGATTGGTAACAAAATGGCAAAAATACTCGGTACCAAGCCGGGTGAAGAGGCCGTATTGATCACGCAGGCAGCCGATGGCTCTATTGGTGCCGGGCGTTATCGTATTGTCGGTATTTTCGATACCGGCATTGAGGCTATCGATACTAACTATGCTTTTCTAACTCTGGAGGCCGCGCGTGATTTGTATGCGATGTGGGGACGAGCCACGGCATGGGCGATTCGGCTAAATCAACGCCAACAATCGGCTCAGGTGGCAACGGCACTCTCACGCAAGTTGGGAACCGACTACGAAGTTCTAGGATGGCGTAAGTTACTGCCATCGGTGGTACAGGCGGTGCAGTTCCATGAAGCGATGACCTACATTATTCTGGTCATTATGTTTGTGGTGGTCGGCGTGGGTATTGCTAATACCATTCTTATGGCGGTGATGGAACGCAGCCGCGAGTTTGGCGTGATGATGGCGTTGGGCACCTCGCGTTCTCAAATTGTAGGGTTAGTCATTCTGGAATCGATGTTACTGGGTGTTGCTGGAATTACCGTCGGCAATATCATTGGGCTGGGTATCAATTTTTACCTTGCCAGCACGGGCTTGAACCTTGAACAATTTACTGCAGCGCTGGAAAGCATGCCGGGGCTTTCTGCCATTGTCTATCCGGTTTCACGTTGGGATCATATTGCAGTGTTGTCAGCCATCGTTTTTTTTATCAGCATCGTCCCTGCACTTTATCCGGCATGGCGTGCAGCCAGTGTTGAACCAGTCGAGGCAATCCGTGGAAGTCATACGCATAAAAGCCGACACCATAAAACGCGTGAGCATAAAACGCAACAACGCACTCGCGCTGTATTCTGGGCGATTGCCAGTCGGGGCATTATGCGCAACCCGCGTCGTGCCGTGTTGACCGCCGGTGCCACTGCTTTTGGGTTGGCCGCCTTTATAGTTTTATATGGTTTGATTGAAGGTTGGTATGCACAGTTGGTAGAAAACTCAACCCGTTATTTTAGTGCCCATGTGCAGATAGAACAGCAAGGTTTTCGTTTGGATATGGAACCGGAGCTGCGCATCAACGATTATGAAAATATATTACAGAAAGTAAAGCAAGCGCCGAATGTTGTAGAGGCAACCCCTCGGGTGCAGACTCGCGCGATGGTCAGTAGCCCGATGGCATCTGAACCCTTGTTGATCTTGGGTATTGATGCACAAAGGGAACAACAGGTGACCCAGTTACAGAAGGTGATTGTTGAGGGCACATATCTTGCTGCCAGCGATAAAAACAGTATCGTGCTTGGGCAACGGGTGGCGAAAAAACTGGATATTCGAATCGGCGAGAAAGTGGTTGTTACCGCACAACAGGTCAATGGCGACCTGGGTTCTGCGGCGTACCGTGTCGTTGGCATATTTGAAACAGGCAATGAATTTTTTGATGGATTGATGGGGCTCATCCCTCTTTCGGCGGGGCAGGCATTGTTAGGCTTAAATAATAGTATTTCCACCATTGCGATAGCATTAAAAGATCGTCGGGATAGTAAAGAATTTGCAACAAGTTTGAATCGCCGTATGGGTGGTAATAGTGGACTTGAAGCGCTGCCATGGGAAACGCTGATGCCCGCTGTTGTGCAGATGATTGAATTCAGTGATGTGTTTTTTTACATCATACTGGCTATCGTGTTGTTCGTGATTGCCATGGGAATAATGAATACTTTATTAATGTCGGTGCTTGAGCGTACCCGCGAGTTTGGCGTGATGATGGCATTGGGCACGGCACCTGGGCAGGTATTGCGTATTGTCATTTATGAATCGCTGGCGTTATCAGCTATCGGTATTATTGTGGGTATGGTTCTTGGCTTAGTCGTCACCGCTTACTACGGTAGTACCGGTATCGATTTAACAAATTTAATGGATGCCTCCGAAACCATACCTGGGATGACGCCGATTCTTAGGCCGGTGATTATCATCGGCAGTTTTTGGTGGGCGGCGCTGATTTTGTTTGCCACCGGTGTGCTAACGGCAATCTATCCTGCTATTCGTGCATCACATTTGGAGCCGGTGACGGCTATCCGTAATGTTGGATAAAAAAGTCGGGTCGACACTGCTACTGAGTTTGTTTGTTAGTGGATTTTGGCAAACAGCAAAAGCAGAGATTGAGCTTAGTGGTTACTATAAAAATTTATTCGTAAATTCACGCACGCTGAGTTTATTTGGATCGCAGCAATCCTATAATCTTGATCTCAATCGGCTGCGCCTGGAACTGAAGGGCAGTCTGGCTAAAGAAACGACATTCAATGTGCAATATGATAATGAAGTTCTGCTGGGTAATTATCTGGAAACAAATCAGTTCCTGACACAACAGAACAGGGCTTCGGACACTTTCCTTGATCTAAACAAGACCTATGCTGATAATAAATCAGTCTATGCGCGCCACGGGTTTTATCGTGCCTATCTTGATGCTCGAGTGATGGATGCGGATGTGCGTATCGGTCGACAACGTATTGCCTGGGGTACTGCGCTGTTTTGGAGTCCGGTCGATATTATTAATCCGTTTACACCCACGCAGATCGAACGCGAAGAGCGTGTTGGTGTTGGTGCGGTTGTTGTTGATTGGGACTATAACGACTTATCGCGTCTTAGCCTGGTTGGTGCAGCGCATGACAAATCGGTACGCAATACGACCGCGTTACGTTGGCGCACGAATATAGCGCGTTACGACCTGGGTATGACCGTGGGTCGATTCCGAAATGACACCATGGCCGGTTTCGATTTTGCCGGGCAACTGGGGCCGGTGGGTGTGCGTGGCGAGTGGACTCGGACGTCGTCTCCGGTTGATGGTCAATATCAACGTATCGTACTCGGTGCTGATTACAGTTTTCCCAATACGTTGTTATTTATGGTCGAACTCTATTACAACGGGCAGGGTAAAAGTAATTCGTTGGACTATGATTTTGATCGCTTGTTGTCGGGAAAAATCCAGAGTCTGGCACGGCGTTATGTGGGTGCGCTGGTGGGGTATGACATTTCATCCCTCTGGAAATTAGAAAACTACTATATTAAAAATCTTGACGATGGCAGTCAGTTTTTATATTTACGCTTAATTGTTTCCGCTACCGATAACACTGAATTGTCGGCGGGTACACAATTATACAAAGGTAACAGTGGCAGTGAGTACGGGGCATTAGAAGATAATGTGACTCTGCAAGTCCAATGGTATTTCTGAATAAATAGGTTATAAGGTCAATCGATGGTTGTGGTTACTACTTACGCTTTATTCGAACTTTAATCATCATCTAAATGTTTAGGATCAATTTCCAGTGAGCGTAGTTTTCGATATAAATGAGTACGCTCCAGTCCAATGGTTTTAGCGGCTTTGCCAACACTGCCGTTGGCAATTTTTAACTGGTGGATAATATAGTTTCGTTCAAACTGTTCGCGTGCTTCGCGTAAAGGGAGTTCAAAGCCTGTTGGTAATGCGCTGCTGGTTGTTTTTATTTGCCCGAGTGCATTATTAATTTCATTTACTTCAATTTCTGTACCAGCACCGACGATAAGTAATCGTTGCACCATATTTTTTAATTCACGGATATTCCCCGGCCAGCTGTGATTGCGCAGTTTATTTTGTGCCGCCATCGAAAATTTACGATAAGGCAGGTTGTCGTATTCAACAAAAAGATTGATATAGTAATTTAATAATTCAGGGACGTCTTCATGGTGTTCGCGAAGAGGGGGAACATTTACGGGTACAACATTTAATTGGTAATATAAATCTTCTCGAAAGTGGCCATCTTCAACCAGTTTTTGCAGGTTGCGGTGGGTGGCGGCAATAATACGAATATGAATGGTAACAGCTTCGTTGCCACCAATACGCACAAAGGACTTTTTTTCAAGTGCAGAAAAAAATTTAGCCTGTGATTCCAGATCCATATCACTCATATCGTGCAGGTACAGGGTACCACCGCTGGCTTGTTCCAGTAAGCCGTAGGTAATTTTACCATTTACTTCGCTACCAAATAATTCTTTTGCGGCTGTATCGGGAGAAAGTGTTGCAACATTCACGTCAATAAAAGGGCGGTCTTTGCGGCGGCTGTTTTGATGCAGATATTGTGCAGTAATTTCCAGTTCAGTGCCGGGCTCGCCGCTAAGCAGTATCCAGGTATCATGTTCGGCGATACGTTGAACATTTTCGCGAAAGCTTTGCATCGTGGCACTTTTGCCCAGCAGTTCAATATTGAGCTGGCCGCGTTTTCTTAGGCCCATGTTTTCACGTTGCAATTTATCTGCTTCGAGAGCGTGTTCAATGGTGAGCAATAGTTTGGCGAGTGATAAAGGCTTTTCGATAAAGTCATAGGCGCCCAGTCGAGTGGCTTCAACGGCGGTTTCAACCGTACCGTGTCCAGACATCATAATAACCGGTATGGATAATCCCCCTTCTTCTTTTGACCATTCTTTTAATAAAGTAATGCCATCGACATCGGGCATCCAGATATCGAGTAACACAAGATCAGGGCGACGTGCACGTTGTGAGTCACGCGCATCCGAACCATTTTCCGCAACGGCGACTTCATAGCCTTCGTCTTCAAGAATTTCGCGTACCAGGTTTCGAATATCGGGTTCATCGTCAACCACAAGAATGTACGGTACACCCTTTGCCTGGTTGCTGACTTCGGTGGATGCGGGTTCATGTTGCGGCATTGTTGTTTCCTTTGTTCAGTAAGTCTAACTGTGCTGCAGGGGAGTCGGTGGACTTTTTATTTTTAATGCTGACGACGGGTAAGCGAATAAAGATGGTTGCACCTGACTGATTGCCATTGGTACCCATTGTTTGTGCATTAAGCGGTGACTGATTATTTTCAGCCCATAGTACACCACCATGCTCTTCAACTATTTTTTTAACAATGGCCAGCCCTAAGCCGCTGCCCTTGGGTTTGCTTGTAATATAGGGCTCAAACAAGGTGCTAAACATATTATGTGGTATGCCGGGGCCGGTGTCTTTAATTTGCAATTCAACGTAATGGCAGGCGGCTTTTTTAGCACACTCGGTGGTAATGATAAGTTCACCTTCGGTTTGCTCCTCCATTGCTTCCAGCGCATTTTTAATTAAATTAGTAAGCAACTGCCGCATGCGATTAATGTCGGCTTCAATATGTGGCATGGTGTTATCTAACTGCGTATTTATTTTTACGTTTGTTTTTGTGTCCTGATAAAGGTCGAGTACTTCACTAATTAAAGAGTTTAAGTCAATGGTTTTTAATTCAACAGCAGGCATTCGCGCATAGTCAGAAAAAGCTTTGACCATTTGTTTTAAGGTTTCAACTTGCTGAACAATGGTGTTGGTTGAACGATCCAGTACTTCAGCATCTTCTGCTGGCATCGTGTTTAAATACTTGTGCCTTAGTCGTTCGGCTGAAAGTTGAATGGGGGTAAGCGGGTTTTTTATTTCATGTGCCAGCCTACGAGCAACCTCACCCCATGCGGCGTTACGTTGTGATTGCAGTGACTGGGTAATGTCGTCAAAGACAATAACAAAACCACCGTCGGGTAACGTGGTGCCACGGCACATGATAACCTGGCGGCCTTCTTTTGCGAACAACGTGATTTCTTCAGTCCATTGCTTATCGCTGTTTTCAAGGTGGGGTTTAATAGCATCCAGAAAAAAGTACAGAAAAGTGTGGTCATCAACAATAAGCTCAAGCTCTTTATCAATATAATCGGTCAGGTCAACGGCCAATATCTGGCTGGCAGTAATATTGGACGTGATTAAATTATGATGGGTATCGAGCGTTAATACACCCGATGTCAGGTTAGCCAGTACGCCCTGTAAATAAGAGTGGGACGATTCAAGTTGTTGCTGGCTCAGTTCAGCTGATTCACGTGCCATAGTGAGCTGGTGCATCATGTCATTAAATGAGCGGACTAAGTTACCCAGATCATCATTACCCGGCAGCGGTAGACGAATAGTGTAATCCCCCTTTGCAACGGCCAGCGTACCTTTTACCAGATTGGTTACCGGTGCAACCAGATGGCGTGCATAGAAAAAAGCCGCCCAGATAGCCGATAAAATACTCAGCATTAACACCAGAGACAAAGTCAGAATAAAGCTGTATTTAAGAGGGGTGCGCAAATAAGTAAGTTCATTATAATCGCTAAAAGCGATTTGTACGGTGGTGGCCAGACTATTCATGCGGGGTGTGACTGGATACAGGGCTTGCAGAACGCGGCCTTCTGCAACGGGGTCGGGGCTGGCTACGGGCACCGCGATACGAATACGAATATTACCTTTATTGATACCGGAATTTTTATCAACACTTATGTCACTGAAGGGGATCAGCCCAAAATCAGGTTCACCTTTACGCGCCTTGCCAACCGTTTTTTCTTTCAACCCAAACGTAATAAGTTGCCGGGTATTGGCAGTGCTCGAGCCGATGATATGCCCGCTATAGTGAAACAAGGTTAATTCAGAGGCTTTACTATCGAGACGCAACTCATTTAGCTTAAGTGCAACCAGTCCGTCGGTGGTGTTAACCAGTTCGCTTGCCTGTTGTTTTACATCGGTAACTAAATCATTCATACGTTCTTCAAGTGAAGCTTTACTTAATTCAAGCGAGTCACTTAAGGCTTTTTCTACGCGTACATCAAACCAGCTATCAATGCCGCGTTGTAAAAAATCCAGTGAAAAATAATAGACAACACTTACAGGTGTTACCGATAAAATTACAAACATAATAACCAGTTTGGCGGTAAGGCGGGAGCCAACCTGGCGGCGTCGGTATTGCTTAATAAGGGTAATTAAATTTTTGGTGATCAGCCCAACCAGTAAAATAGCGGCCAGAGCATTAATGCCTAAAAGGACTGAAAACTGCTGGCTGAATTGAGCCGAGTTATGGGTTGCGCCACTCATTAAATAAAGCGAAGCAACCAATAATATAATCAGAGAAATAATAGGTGCGCTGCCGCTGAACAGGCGATTAAAGAATTGTTTTACCAGTCGCTTCATTTTTGTAGCGGCCATTCGTACCAGTCGCTTGATAGTTGCCAGTCACTGGATATATAGGCAAGTGGACGCATGGGTGCGGGCAATGATTCAATATCAAGATGTGTGCGCACGCGTAGATAGTATTCTTTCCCCGGGTCGAGTAAATTGGCATCCAGTATTGGAAGTTTGTTAATGCTGCTTAAAAAAGTGAGTGCCTGATTAAGACGAATAAAATTATTTTGTGTGCCGCTATTCAGGTTATGCACAACATAGCTTTCAGACAGCGCATGATAAAGCAGTAAGTAACCCTGTTCCAGCTCGGCAACGGTTGTGTCTTTCCACCACCAGCGTGGCGAACGAATTTCTATATTTACTAAAATAAGTAAGGGTACGCCGTGTTCAAGTGCTTCAATGGCTTCGTTTGAAAAGTAGTAATGAAAATGTGCATTAAGCAGGTAAACACGATCCTGCATCAATGTTTCAAGGCTCTGAATACTGAAGCCGGGTGTGTTGACAGCATCGGTTGTTCTGGGTTGTTTGTTTTCGGCAAAAAGTGTGTTTGCGCTGCCAAGGGAAAAGAAAATAACCATCATAAAGAAGCGAAGCATTGTTCTAAAACTGGATGCCTGATATGCGGGGTTATTTTTTCTGGAGTAAGCAATAGTAAAAGCCATCACTATTTCCCTTGTTTGTTTTATCAGTCTGGTCGTTACTACTTTGAGTGGGTAATAATTGCTGCCCATATTCACATGGTTGCCCCCATGATACGTCAAAATTAACACTCTGTGCATCGTTATGTGAACTTAAAAAGGCTTTTATTTGCAGTGCATTTTCTTCTGGCAGAATGGAGCAGGTTGCATACAGTAACAGGCCACCTTGTTTAAGTGTTGGCCATAATTGGCTAAGCAGTTGTTGCTGGGTAATCAGCAGTGCATTGATATCTGATGCTTTACGCAGCCGTTTAATATCCGGGTGACGGCGAATAACACCTGTGGCACTGCAAGGGGCATCGAGCAAAATGCGGTCAAACTGTTTTCCGTTCCACCAGCTTTTAGTGTCACTGGCATTTGCTGTAATCAGGGTAAATTTGTCTTTCTGGCTGGGGGCGATACGCATTATATTTTGCTGCACTTTTTCAAGCCGTTTTGCTGATATATCGATAGCCGTTAATTGCCCAAGCTCGGGACAGGATTCAAACAGATGCAGTGTTTTGCCGCCGGGTGCCGCGCAGGCATCAAGTATGTTTTCACTGGCTTGCGGGTTTAATAGCTCAGCACAATACTGTGCCGCGCTGTCCTGAACGCTTGCCGCGCCTTTTGTAAACAGTGGCAGCTTTTCAACATTAACTGCCTGTTGTAACAATATGCCGTGTTTTGTGAGTGGGCAAGGTTGTGCGGCAATATTTTTTTCGCTGAGTAATGCCAGATAATCTTCACGGCTGTTGATTAATTGATTGACCCGTAAGGTCATCGGCGGGTGTAGTAAGTTGGCTTTTAAAATGGTTTGCCACTGTAATGTACCCTTCTTTTTTTCTGGATAGGCAAGCTGAATCTTTTTTAACAGCCATTGCGGGCAGCAATAGCGGCTAACTAAACAATCATTTGCCGCATGATGTAAGTCAGACTGGTCTCGTTGGTAGCGCCGCAATAAGGCATTGACTAAATTTTTAGCCCAGGCTTTTTTGCCTTTGTGAGTGACTTTGACGGTTTCGTTAATGGCAGCATGAGCAGGCAGGTTGCCTTCGTTAAGCAACATCACGCTACTTAATATTAAGTGATAAATATCCTGGTCTTTATTTTTAAGCGGCTTATCTAATAGTGCGTTAACGATAAACTGATAAAATTCATAACGGCGTAAAATGTTATAGCAATAGGCCTGAATTTTGGGTGTGTCTTCTGGGTTTATTTTTTGCTGGTGTTCAGCAATACAATCAGGCAAGGATTTTTTATTTTTTATAACGCTGTTAATGATGCTTGCCGTTGCTGCGATAGTTGAAAGTTTTTTGGTATTTTGTTTTTGCATGGTTTTAAAAATAAGACAAGCCGGTTAGTTAAAACACTGGCCGATTTGAAAAAAGTCGGGCTTGCCGTTTAGCAAGTCTTTAACGGTCATGCGTTTGGCCCCAGCTAATTGCAATTCGGTTATATTTAATACGCCTTGCTGGCAGAGAACCTGAATGCCTTCTTTGTTGACCGCACTGATTTTACCAATGTTAACGGATGTTGTATCAACATCGGAACTTCTCTTTGCCGTTGCCTGCCAGATCCGAATCGTTTTGTTATTAAAGTGGGTTTGCGCAACAGGCCAGCTATTAAAGGCACGTACCTGTCGGGCAATTTGCTCAGCCGATTGTTGCCAGTCGATCAACGCTTCTTCTTTACTGAGTTTGTGTGCATAACAGGCTTGTGCTTCATCCTGCTTAACGGCCTGGAGGTTATTTTTTTGTAGTAAGGCAAGGGCTTCAATGATAGTGGCTGCACCGAGTTTGGCCAGTTTGTCGTGCAAGCTGCTACCGCTGTCGTTGGTTGAAATGTCGCAGCTTTTAGCGAGCAACATATCGCCGGTATCCAGGCCTTTATCCATTTGCATAATAGTAATGCCGGTTTGGTTATCACCTGCAATAATGGCGCGTTGAATCGGTGCGGCACCGCGCCACCTTGGTAATAATGAGGCATGGATATTTATACAGCCTAGTTTAGGTGCAGTTAAAACATCGACAGGTAAAATTAAACCATAAGCAGCCACAATCATTAAGTCGGCATTGAGCGTTTTTAAGTTGTCGATGTCTTCTGGCTGTTTAAAATTGCTGGGTTGATAAACAGGAATAGCATGTTCAACTGCAAGCTCTTTAACAGGGCTGGCTTTTAATTGTCGGCCTCGGCCTGCTGGGCGGTCTGGTTGAGTATACGCAGCGATAATATCAACATTATTTTTAATCAGCGCATCAAGCGCTGTGGCTGCAAACTCGGGTGTGCCAGCAAAAATAATACGTAAAGGAGGAGTTAAGGACATACAGTCTCGTTTTAAATTATTGTCCGATAAATTTAGTTTTAGGCTTTTAACGCTTTGGCCAATTTTTTGCGGATGCGGTTACGTTTCATTTCAGACAGGTAGTCGACAAATAATTTACCTTCAAGGTGATCCATTTCATGCTGAATGCAAACCGATAATAAACCCTCTGTATCCAGTTCGTAAAATTTGCCGTGTTTGTCCTGTGCTTTGAGGCGAATTTTATCATAACGTTTTACCGGCTCGTAAATACCCGGTAAGGACAGACAACCTTCATCGGTGGCCTGTTCACCCTCTTTTTCAAGAATTGTGGGGTTTATGACAACCAGTGGTTGGTTTTTTTCCTCAGAGATGTCTATGGTAATAATACGCTGATGCACATTCACCTGGGTGGCGGCTAAACCGATGCCGGGAGCGGCGTACATGGTTAAAAACATATTATCAGTGAGCTCGCAGATTTTTTTATTAAAATCAGTAACTTGCTTTGCTTTTGTGCGAAGACGAGGATCAGGGAAATTTAAAATATTGAGTAATGCCATACCATTTCGTGCCAAATTTATAGTACATTTGTAAAAAGATCTGCTAACATTATGATACTACTAGAATAACTGGTATTAAAACGGTAAATTATTCCATTATTTGAGTACATAACTTAAATTATAAAATGTCTGGAAACACCCCATTTTTTAAATTAAGGTGCATTCCATATGGTTTTATTAAAGTAACTAGCCAGTTAGTTAAAAGTGTCAACAGCCCTATATTAAGGTTAATTATATGATACAGAACAAAGCATGCCGAGTATCTCTTTCAGGAATTTTATTGCTATTAGGAATATGGGGTCTGACAGGTTGCAGTTCAACACAAAAAGCCGAACCAAAGCCTGAGCCTGTTGAGCATGTTGTCCAGGCTGCTCCTGTTGAAGATGAAGTGACCACCATGCCAATGCAAGTGGAGGCAGAAACACAGGTTACCGCTATCAAGCGTGATTACCCGGATCGCTATGTGGTGAAAAAAGGTGACACCTTATGGGACATTGCAGCCAAGTTCTTAAAAAGCCCGTGGTTATGGCCAGAAGTCTGGAATATTAATCCAAAAATTCGCAATCCGCATTTAATCTACCCGGGTGATGTTGTGTTGTTACATTATGTTGATGGCCAGCCTTTCTTAACCTTAGAAGGTGCCGGTGGTGTTTTGCCTCCACCTAAGGGCATTGACACCATTAAATTATCCCCCAGGGTGCATGCCGAACCGCTGGAGCAAGCTATTACCACGATTCCCCGTTCGGCCATTGATGCCTTTTTATATGCCCACCGTATTATTGGAGAGAAAGAATTAGAGTTTGCGCCTTATATTGTTTCTTCCTTTGAGCAGCACCTTATTTCTGGGCCAGGCCATAAAATTTATGTACGGCGGTTGGAAAATCCTCAAACAACCAGTTTCCAGATTGTGCGTCCGGGCGCCACTTACCGGCACCCGATAACCAATGAAATACTGGGTTATGAAGCTCTTAATTTAGGTGAGAGTAATTTAATTAAAGTGGGTAAACCTTCTACTTTAAGAATTAACCGCGCATTTATTGAGATACTGGACGGTGATTATTTATTGCCACTGAACAGAGAACGAAAAACGATTAATTTCTTACCGAAAGCCCCTAATCAAAAGGTGAAAGGCTACATTATCTCGGTTCTTAATGGTGTAAACGATATTGGCCAGCACAATGTGGTGGCGTTATCCTTAGGTCGCCGTGAAGGGATGGAAGAAGGCGATGTGCTTGATATTTATCAGGGCGGCGTTGTTGTACGGGACCGAAAAGTGAATGAGAAGGTTAAGTTACCCGATGAAAAAGCCGGTATCTTAATGGTTTTCCGTGTCTTTGATAAAGTCAGTTATGCACTGGTACTGGAAGCCACACGTGTATTGCATGTGCTGGATGTGGTACAAAATCCTGAGTAGTACTTTTTACTTGGTGCATTTTTAATATAGGTACAAGGATGTGTCTTGAGGAATATCATGGCAGAACATCTTCAAACAGAACTGGCTAGCTGGTTAGCGGTTCATCGCGCACCGGGTATCGGGGCAACGACTCTTCTCAAACTGCTTTCTGTTTTTGAGCATCCCAAAAAAATACTCGAAGCAAGCCATACAAAATTAACCGCGTGTGGGTTAAAGAAAAAGAGTGTTGAGTACCTGTTGGCACCGGACTGGCAACAGGTTGAAAAAGATTGTGCATGGCTTGAGGCCAATCAGGCGAGCGTATTAACGTTGGCCGATGAGGCTTACCCCACGTTATTGAAAGAAATAGCCGATCCACCACCTTTATTATTTCTTTTGGGCGACAAAAGCTTACTTCTGAGCGAACAAATCGCGATGGTGGGCAGCCGTACTCCAACCCCTATGGGGCTGCAAACCGCCGAGGATTTTGCTAAAAATCTGGCCGAAGTTGGCTGGACCCTGACCAGTGGCCTGGCTCTGGGGATTGATACGGCCTGTCATCAGGGGGCATTAGCGGCTCAAAATGGGCGGACGATAGCGGTAATTGGGACCGGGATTGACCGGGTTTATCCGGCTCGAAACCGGGAGTTAGCACATCAGATTGCGCAAAAAGGCGCTATTGTCAGTGAATTTCCTTTGGGCACCGCGCCGGTTCCCGGCAATTTTCCGCGGCGTAATCGGATTATTAGTGGTATGAGCCGGGGTGTTTTTGTGGTTGAGGCCGCATTGCGTAGTGGCTCATTAATCACGGCAAAACAAGCACTTGAGCAGGGTCGGGAGGTGTTTGCGTTGCCTGGTTCGATTCACAACCCGCTTGCGCGTGGTTGCCATTCGTTGATTCGGCAGGGTGCCAAGCTGGTTGAAACAGCTGAACATATCTATGAAGAATTGATTGAAATACTGCCGTACCGCCCCCAACTAATGAGTGAGCGCACTGGAAATAAGGCTGAGGATGAAAAAGTCCAGGCTGAGTTGGATGCGGATTACCAAGCGGTCCTCACCCATGTGGGATTTGAGCCGACCGCGGTGGATACCGTTGTGGAACGAAGTGGATTGACGGCAGACGCTGTTTGCTCCATGCTATTGGTACTGGAATTGCAAGGCTACATTGTGTCAACGCACGGTGGTCATTATTGCAAGCTGTCCGAGCCGTCTGGAGCTCACCAGATTTAGCTGGAATTTGAGCTGGGTATTTAAAGTAAAGCGCATCTGAACAAAGGGGCGAGAATGAAGCAAAATATATTCGATGTTTTAATGTATTTGTTTGACAATTATATGAATGATGATGTGGACTTTGATGTTGACGAAGACTCCCTGCGCAATGAGCTTCAGGAAGCCGGTTTTCAACTTGGCCAGATAGAGCAGGCATTTGACTGGCTGGAAGGCTTAACCGATTATCAGGGTGAAGGACATTATCCTTCGCTTAATCCAGAGCAGTCGACTCGAATTTATACCCGCGAAGAATGCGATAAGCTGGACACCAATAGTCGTGGTTTTTTAATGTTTCTGGAACAGACGGGTGTCCTTGATCATATGACACGTGAAATGGTCATTGATCGCATTATGGCGCTCGATACAGACGAAACGGATATTGAGCAATTAAAATGGGTTGTGTTAATGGTGTTATTTAATCAGCCAGGTTTTGATGGCTCGATCAGCTGGATGGAAGAGCTGGTTTTTGAAGAAGCCACTGGGCAACTGCATTAATTTCTATACCGTTAAAAATCAAATAGATTAAAAACCATAGTAATTAATATAAAAAAGAACAGGTCTGTTTAACCACAGTGAGTTAAAAAACGAATGGCAAAAAGCTTAGTCATTGTAGAATCTCCCGCAAAAGCAAAAACAATCAAAAAATACCTTGGTAAGGGCTTTGAAGTTTTAGCTTCGTATGGTCACGTGCGTGATTTATTACCAAAAGAAGGTGCGGTGGATCCGGCCAATGATTTTGCGATGAAGTATCAGATCCTCGAAAAAAATCAGAAGCATGTTGATGCAATAAAAAAAGCCTTAAAGAAAGCCGATAATCTTTACCTCGCAACAGATCCGGACCGCGAGGGCGAAGCCATTTCATGGCATTTATATGAACTGTTAAAAGATCAGGGTCTGCTAAAAAACAAAATCGTGGGTCGGATTGCTTTTAATGAAGTAACCAAAACCGCAGTCAATGAGGCGGTTGCCAACCCGCGAGAACTTTCAAATGACATGATCGATGCACAACTTGCCCGACGTGCACTTGATTATTTAGTTGGCTTTAATTTATCGCCACTGCTATGGAAAAAAATTCGCCGGGGTTTATCGGCAGGTCGGGTACAAAGTCCGGCATTACGATTAATTGTTGAACGTGAACTGGCGATTGAAAAATTTGAGCCGAAAGAATACTGGTCGCTGGACACGACAGTCGAAAGTGACAAGCAGGAATTTAATGGTAAGCTGACTTTTTTAGAGGGTGAAAAAATATCACAATTCACCATTAACAGTGAAGAAAAAGCCAATAATGCACAGGATATTATTAACAAAGCAGCAAAAGGTAAACTGATTGTTGCTAAAGTTGATAAGAAAAAACGTAAACGTAACCCCAGTTCCCCTTTTATTACATCCACCTTGCAACAGGAAGGCTCGCGCAAGCTAGGCTTTACTGCAAAGAAAACCATGAGCATTGCACAGCAGCTTTATGAAGGTATCGACCTTGGTGGTGAAACGGTTGGTTTAATTACCTATATGCGTACTGACTCAGTGAACCTGGCGAATGAAGCGTTAGAAGATATTCGTAAATTTATTTTACAAAAGTTTGGTGAACATAATTTACCAAAAGAGCCGCGTACTTATAAAACCAAGGCAAAGAATGCACAGGAAGCGCACGAGGCTGTTCGTCCGACTTCTGTTTTTTATGAACCGGATGCGATTAAAAAACATTTAACCAAAGATCAATACCGTTTATACGCATTAATCTGGAAGCGGACGGTTGCCTGCCAGATGATTCATGCAACACTCGATACCGTTGCGATGGACTTGCACACCGGCAGTGAAACGGATGTGAAAAAAGCCGGTGCAATATTTCGCGCCAATGGTTCGCAGTTGGTTGACCCCGGTTTTATGTCGGTGTATCAGGAAAGCGTGGATGATGCTAAACCCGCTGACGATAAAGATCGCTTACTGCCACCGTTAGAAGAGGGTGATGTGGTTAATCTTGTTAAATTGTTACCCGAGCAGCATTTTACTGAACCGCCTCCGCGCTACGCAGAAGCCTCGCTGGTTAAGTCACTGGAGGAGCACGGTATTGGCCGGCCTTCAACCTATGCATCGATCATTTCAACCTTGCAGGCGCGTGAATATGTCATCATGGATAAGCGCCGTTTTATTCCAACCGATGTGGGCCGCATTGTTGTTAAGTTTTTAACTGAGCATTTCACTCAGTACGTTGATTATGATTTTACCGCCAAACTGGAAGATGACCTCGATGCCATCTCGCGTGGTGAGAAAGAATGGGTTCCGATAATGAAAAAATTCTGGAAACCGTTTAAAGAGCTAGTCCTTGATAAAGATAAAAATGTCGACAGGAAAGATGTCACTCACGAAGCACTCGAAGAAAAATGCCCCAAGTGTGGTGGCGACATGGCAATTCGCTTAGGTCGGCGGGGTCGCTTTATTGGTTGCAATAACTATCCAGAATGTGACTATACACGCAACGTCAATGAAGATGCCGACGCTGAACCAGAAGTAATTGAAGACCGTAAGTGCCCGGACTGTGGTTCGGATTTAATCATTCGCTCGGGTCGCTATGGCAAATTTATTGGTTGCAGCAGTTATCCGGATTGCAAGCATATTGAACCACTGGAAAAACCAAAAGATATGGGGGTTAAATGCCCGGAGTGTCACCAGCACAATATGTTAATGCGTAAATCACGTAATGGAAAAATATTTTATTCCTGCGCCGATTACCCCAAGTGCAAGTATGCTGTATGGAATGAACCGCTTAAACAGGCTTGCCCGGACTGTGCATGGCCAATGCTAACGCTTAAAATTACCAAGCGCCGCGGCCATGAGAAAACCTGCCCACAAAAAGAATGTAAATATGTCGAGGCGGTGGATGAGTCTGATCTTGCCGATATTCGCCCGACCTATGACCCGAATGAGTCAATAGAGAACTCGGCAGAATAAGCAACCCAATTTCTAAGCGCTAACCCGCTTTTAAGTTAATATAACAGGCTTTAATTATGTTAAAAAAATTCATAGCAATAATGGTGGAAGTAAACCTGCCGACCGTGAAAATACATCATCTGATTAACGCCGCTTTGCTAAAGCACCTGATAGGTAAAAATATCAAAGTACAAATGAACTTTGCATAATTGAAGCCGTGTCTGATTTACAACAAGATATTCAGGATGCTGTAACAGCTTTACAGCAAGGCTCGCTTATTGGCTACCCTACCGAGTCGGTGTTTGGTCTGGGTTGTGACCCACAGCAGCCTGAAGCAGTTGCTCGTCTAATTCAATTAAAACAGCGCAACCCCGATAAAGGGTTGATTTTAATTGCCTCGAGTTTTGAACAGCTCCTGCCTTATATTGATAATGTTATCGAATCTGTTGCTAGTGATGCAAAGTCATCCTGGCCCGGGCCGGTTACGTGGCTTTGGCCTGTCAGGCAGGATGGCACCTTCTCACCTTTATTGACCGGTAAGCATCAAACAATAGCGGTACGTGTAAGTGCTCACCCAGTTGTCATTGCACTTTGTAACCGTTTTAAGGGTGCCATTGTTTCGACCAGTGCAAATACAGAAGGTAAACCACCAGCCAGAACGGTCAGTGAGGTACAGCAATATTTCTCTGGCCAGTTAGCAAAAGTCATAAATGCGAGTGTGGGTAATTTATCACAACCCACACCTATCTATGATGTTATGACGAAAGCTGAAATAAGAATTTAAAGAGTTGCAAGGCCATGCCAGAAATTAATATCGATACCGTAAAAAAATATTTACTTGGATTGCAAGATACAATTTGTGATGCACTGAGTGAAGAAGATGGGCAACAATCATTTACAGAAGATGCCTGGCAGCGAGAGCAAGGCGGCGGTGGCCGAACCCGGGTGCTAACCAATGGCGCTGTTTTTGAGCAAGCCGGTGTTAACTTCTCTCATGTTTACGGTAACCAACTTCCCCGTTCTGCAACGGCGGCACGGCCTGAACTGGAAGGGCGGGACTTTCAGGCTGTGGGTGTGTCGCTGGTTATTCACCCTCATAACCCTCATATTCCTACCTCGCATGCCAATGTACGTTTTTTTATTGCCGAAAAAGAAAATACCGAACCGGTGTGGTGGTTTGGCGGTGGCTTTGATTTAACACCTTATTACCCGGTAAGAGAAGATGTGATCCACTGGCATAAAACCGCTAAAGCCGCCTGTGATCCTTTTGGTGATAGCATTTATAAAAAATATAAACAATGCTGTGACGAATACTTTTATTTAAAGCACCGTGATGAAACACGTGGTGTCGGTGGTTTGTTTTTTGACGACCTTAATGAATGGGGCTTTGAAAAGAGTTTTGAGTTTATGCAAAGTATTGGTAATGCCTTTATTCCTGCGTACCGCCCCATTGTTAGTAAAAATAAAAATAAACCCTATGGTGAAACTGAGCGAGACTTTCAACTTTATCGTCGTGGCCGGTATGTCGAATATAACCTGGTTTATGATCGTGGTACGTTGTTTGGCTTGCAAACCGGTGGGCGAACCGAATCCATCTTAATGTCGCTGCCGCCTCTGGTTAAATGGCGTTATAATTGGAAACCGGAGCCTGGTTCAAAAGAAGCAGACTTATATGATCATTATCTAAAACCACAACAATGGATATAAATCAGGCCGTTTACAAGGAGTTTGGTTGGGCATTTATGTTCCCCGAGACAGGATAATTGTAAGCTAATACTATAATGCAAGGTAAATTGTTCATTTATTTATGGGGGATATTTTAAAGGAACCGGTATTGGGCTCGGTACAGCGTATTTATTCATCGCCATCATGGCCGTATCTGGGCAGAAGCCGCTGTTAATAAAGGTGCAACTTTCTTTTTTACTCTGGACGGCTAATTGCTATCCACTAAAGAGCTCTTCTTTGTTGCCGCGCTTTAATTTTTTAATCTCCACTTCACGTTTAGTTGCAAGCGAGCGAGAGTTCAATTTTTCCTGATAAACGACTTTTACAGGTCGACGCACACGGGTGTATTTTGCGGCCAGTTTATTATTGTGATTGTGTTCGTTGATTCGGCGTTCAACATCCGTTGTTATGCCGGTGTATAAACTGTTGTCGGCACACTTTAAAATATAGACATACCATGCAGACTTGTTAGTCACTTGAACCAGGCCAGACATTAATTAACATAATAATACCCAGCGCGCCCAACAACCATGTTGCAAGAGGGATATCTTCAATCATAAGTTTACCGTAACCATCTAATGCGAAAATAACGCTGGCACCAATAATTAAGCTGCTACCAACAATCGCAATAAAAGTACGTTGATTATTTTTTTGTATAGTTTCTTTTATTTCTTTCATCTGTTGCGCTGAAAGTTGCGTGGTGAGCTTGCCTTCTTTTGCCTGCTTTAATACGTCGTGCACTAAAGCGGGTAGTTGTGGCATTTGTTCCAACCACAGCGGGAAATTATCTTTAAATTGCTTAAAGATAGCTTTGGGGCCAATTTGGGTGTGCATCCATTTTTCAAGAAAAGGTTTGGCAGTTTGCCAAAGATCCAGATCAGGATAAAGTTGCCGCCCCAGGCCTTCTATATTTAACAAAGTTTTTTGTAACAGGATAAGCTGAGGCTGCACGGTAATATCGAATTCACGTGCGGTATTAAACAAGCCAAGCAAAACCTGTGCAAACGATATTTCTTTTAATGGCTTATTAAAAATAGGTTCACACACCGTACGAATAGCGGCTTCAAATTCTTCAATGTGTGTATCATGCCCGACCCAGCCGGAGTTAATATGCAATTCTGCAACGCGTCGATAATCGTGATTGAAAAAAGCTAAAAAGTTTTCGGCCAGATAGCGTTGGTCATTTTTGGTGAGGGTTCCCATAATGCCAAAATCAACCGCAATATACTGGCCTTTAATTTGTGCAGGTGTTTGCTGATCTTTGCTGGGTTTATTTTCTTTGGCAACAAAAATATTCCCCGGGTGCATATCGGCGTGAAAGAAACTGTCACGAAAAACCTGGGTAAAGAAAATTTCGACACCGTGTTCAGCGAGTTGCTTAAAGTCAATATCATGTTGTTTTAGTGTGTCGGTATGCGAAACAGGAATACCATGGATACGCTCCATCACCATTACGTTCTGGCGAGTATAGTCCCAGTGTATTTCAGGAATGTATAGCAGGCTGGAATCTTTAAAGTTACTTCTTAACTGGGTTGCGTTGGCGGCTTCACGCATTAAGTTAAGCTCGTTGAGTATGGTTTTTTCATATTCAGCCACAATTTCAATCGGGCGTAACTTTTTACCGAGTGACCAGTAGCGTTCTACTTTTCTGGCAATACTGTAAAGAATGGCCACATCACGTTTAATGAGCGGCATAATATCGGGGCGTAAAATTTTAACCACCACATCTTCACCACTGTGGAGTTTTGCAGCATGGACTTGCGCAATGGAAGCCGAGGCAAAAGGGGTGGGGCTGAATTCTGCAAAAACGTCATTCGGTGATCGCTGATAGGTTTTTTTTAAAATAGCCAGCGCAATACTATCAGCGAAGGGTGGCACCTGATCTTGTAGTTTGGCCAGTTCAACTGCAATGTCTTCAGGTAGCAGATCCTTGCGCGTTGATAATATTTGCCCGAACTTAACAAAAATGGGGCCTAAGTCTTCCAGTGCGCGGCGGATGCGCAAGCCACGCGTAGCTTCAGGGCGTTGCAGCCAGAGCCAGGGTAGCATCCACCGTAAAAAACGCAGTGGTCGGAAAAGGTGGGTGGCAAGGATTAAATCATCCAGACCGTGGCGCATTAAAACCCAGCTAATGGTGATGAGGCGTTGTGTTTTTTGTAAATACATTCAATTATTTTGCCAGGGATACCAGGAAGATACGTGCTTGAATTGTAAAGCTTTTCTGTATCAAAAGGCCAGTGTTTAGTGTGTTTTATGGCGATGGACAAGTATGCCGCCTAATTTTAGCTAGTATTCCCGTAATAAGCGAATAAAGCTTTCAGCAACATGGTGATCCAGGCTGGCACGGTTACGTGCTATCCACAGGGTGCGTTTGATATTGAGATTGTTTACCCGAATGTGGAAAAGCTCGGCTTTGGCAACATATTTTTCAACGATAAAACGGGGTAAAAAACTGGCATGGCTTCCGCGGAGTAATATTTCAACGATGGCATCCGTCGAGCCCACTTCCATTTTAATGTTGAGATTGGTAATGCCGATATTTTGCAATGCCTCATCGGTGGTTTTACGCACTGCCGCCTGACGTTCGCGCAGCACATAGCTAAATTGTTCGAGTTGCTGTATTTCGATGGTTTTTATATTGGCGTGCGCTAATGGGTGGCGTGGGCCAACGGTGAGCCATAATTCATCTTCGAGCCATTTTTGTACTAATATATCAGGATGGTCGGGTGCGTTTTCCATAATGGCTAAATCGGCAAGGCCGGTTACCAGACGGGTCTGGATGCCCTTTGAGTAGCCAAGTCGGTTGTTGATTTTGTACTGCGGTAGGCGCTCGCTGAATTGTACCAGCAGCTTTGGTAAAAAATGGTCACCAATGGAATAGGTTGCTTCCAGACGGAGTAAATTTGTGCCGTCCGCCAGGCTTTGCAAATCTTCTGTGAGCAGGGTATTGCGATCCAGAGTTTGCACCGCGAAGGTATAGACTTTTTCACCGGGTGTGGTTAATCGCAGGCGTCCTGCAACGCGCTCCATCAAGGTGGCACCATAACAGGCATCGAGCGCACGCAAGCGTTTGGTAACGGCAGGTTGACCAATAGATAAAATGGCGGCGGCACTAGAGACACCTCCATGCTCAACAACGGCACGAAGCGCTGCCAGGCCAGAGAGATCCGGTAGTTTTTTATATTCCATAAAGGAATGTTAGTGTAATGATATTCAATTGTCAGTCAAGTGGAAAAGTGTATAATGTACACGATATTATCCCTGTTTCATTAGCCTTATGAAATATTCGATATTTTTCTGCTATTTATTCTAGTATGTATTAGATGTTATAGATATTCTTATTAGGAATTATCTTGTGTCTATTTTGCTGCGGTTGGAGTGAATGGTTTTCTATTGCTGCTATTTTTAAATTAACGCATGAGGTATAGCATGTTGCTGGCAAGGTTTTTTCCCTTTTTAAGCTGGTTCCGCTTAGTCACTAAAGACACGATAAAAGCCGATTTAATTGCCGGTTTTACCGGTGCGGTTATCGTGTTGCCACAGGGTGTGGCGTTTGCTGCCATTGCGGGTTTGCCCCCGGAATATGGTTTATACACGGCGATGATTACACCGATTGTTGCTGCCTTGTTTGGTTCATCACGGCATTTGATTTCTGGTCCCACCACGGCTATTTCCATTGTATTGTTTACGACGGTTAGTCAGCATGCTGAACCCGGCTCACCTGAATTTATTTCGCTGGTGCTGACGGTTACTTTTTTGGCCGGTGTGTATCAACTGGGTTTTGGCCTTGCACGTCTGGGGAGCCTGGTTAATTTTGTTTCGCATACCGTCATTATTGGTTTTACTGCAGGTGCGGCACTTTTAATTGTGACCAGCCAGATTAAGCATGTGCTGGGTGTTGAAGTGCCGCGTGGCGAGTCGTTTATTCATACCTGGGGTGATGTTTTCTCGCAATTGGGCAGCATCAATGAGTATGTTTTTTTTATTGCGACGGCTACACTTATTGTTGCGTTAATGATGAAACGTTATTTACCGCGCTTGCCCAATCTTTTAATTGCGCTGGTTGCGGGTAGCTTTTTAGCACTGATGTTTAATACGCAGGAAACGGGTATTATGTTGGTGGGTGAGATTCCGGCGCATCTTCCGCCACTGTCAATGCCTGACTTTTCTTTCGCAACAATCAAGCAGCTTGCTCCGGGGGCTTTTGCTGTTGCTTTGCTGGGTTTAATTGAAGCGGTGTCCATTAGCCGCGCGGTGGCGGCAAAATCAAATCAGCGTATCGATTCCAACCAGGAATTTGTGGGTCAGGGGCTATCCAATATTGTGGGCAGTTTTTTCTCCAGCTACGCGGGTTCAGGCTCGTTTACCCGTTCTGGTATTAACTATACGGCGGGCGCAAAAACGCCTATGTCGGCTATTTTTGCTGCGGTTATGTTGATGCTGATTGTTGTGCTTATCGCACCTTTAACTGCCTATTTGCCGGTTGCCGCAATGGGGGGAGTTATTTTAATTGTTGCTTATAACTTAATTGAATTTAAACATATTCGGTTAATTCTAAAAAACAGCAAGTCTGAGTCTTCAATTTTAATTACCACCTTCCTTGCAACCCTGTTCCTTGATCTGGAATTTGCGATTTATATGGGTGTACTGCTATCGTTGGTTTTATTTTTGGCAAAAACATCAACTCCAAATATTCCAACACTTGGCATTGATTTTGACGAAGTCGAAAACAAACGTACGTTGGTGAATATCCAGAAGAAGCCGGTTAAACAGTGTCCGCAACTAAAAATTATTCGTGTGGACATGTCGGTTTATTTTGGTTCACTCAATCATATTCAAAATAGAATTCACAAAATTTCTGAAAATGAACGGATTTATACGATTCTTATTATAGGATCAAGGATGAACTTTCTTGATTTAAGCGGTGCTGAAATGCTGGTACAGGAGCATCGACGATTAAAGAAACTCGGTGGTGGTTTATACTTCTGTGATTTAAATGGGGAAGTTTATGAGTTTGCAGCAAGAACGTGTTTTATTAGCCATATTGGAAACCATCATTTCTTTGACTCGAAAAAAGAAGCAATCAGTGCGATTTATCATATTTTAGATCGGGATATTTGTCAGACTTGTCAGCAGCTTGCTTTTCGGGAATGCAATTAGATTACGAAAAGTTTTTATACAGGCAAGTTCTGATAAGAAAAACAGCGTTCAGACAGCAGCAAGCCTTGCTTGAAATAATCACTCGCTTTTTCAAACTCACCAAGTTGCTCCATTAGCGTTCCCAGATCTTTATAGGTTTCTGGCATAGGGGTAATGCCAAGGCTAGCTTCAAAGTAGGCTTGTGCTTTACCCCATAATTTCTGTGTTAAACATAAGCGCCCCAGCGTTAGTAACAGTACCGGATTTTGTCCGTGCTGTTTGGTAAGGCTTTCAGCAAAGTCGAGTTGCTGTTGGCTCTGGGTTGCTTTTGCAAGGCCATACAAGTAGACAAAGGCTGTTAGCCATTGATGTTTTATTGCCGTTCGTAGCAATGGTTCGGCAATATCATCTTGCTTTAACTGAATAAGTTGCTGGCTGTAATCTAAAATAAGATCGGCATCATTTTTAAGTTCTTTTGGCAAGGATTGCCATGTTGAAATAAAATGCTCAGGGTTGTTATTTATTTTTGCGACCTCGGCTGCCTTTTTTAATAATTCCTGAAAAACAATTTTTTGCAGACGATACAGCTCTGTCTGACTAACCACTTTATACTTTTTAAGATCAGTTAATAAATCTTTTAATTCCTGCCAGCTATTTAATTTTTCGTAGAGTTGTGCCAGCAGATTCAATACATGGCTGTGTTTAGGCGAAATGGATCGTAAATGCACCAGTGTGGCGAGCGACTGTTCGAGTTGCCCGTGGGCTAACTGCAATTCTGCCTGAGTCAGTTCCACCGCAAAATCTGCATCGGGCATGCTTTTATGCGCCATTGAAAGATAATGGTCTCGGCGTTCGGGTTCATTTAATTTTTGTGCTGCGCGAGCCGCTGATAAATAATTCAGTAGCGGTGTTTCTGTGTTATCAATATTTTTGATTAAGGCTTTTTCAGCTTTTTTCCATTGCCCCTGCGCCAGAGCGATTAGCCCCTGTCTGGATGTTTTATGCGCTTTTACTTTTTTTGAGCGGCGGCGATGTTGTTTAATGACATCCGGTAAGGACCATGTTTGTTTTATGCTGCGTAAAATAAAGGCAATTAATAAATATAAACTGATTTGTAAAACAATAAACAGTGCCAGTGACATTTCAACCGTGGTGTGGCCGCGGCCAATTAAAACATAGCCATTATCCTGGTAGGCAATAATACCCAGTATGGCGGCAAGAATAAGAATAATTAAAAAAGTAAAAAGTGTTTTCATAATTAAATAGTAGCGCCGTTATTTTCTTTAGGTGCTGGCTTAATGGGTGGTGTTGTCTTGTCTGCTTTTTCAGGTTTACCGACTGATGGTTTATTCTTTTCAGTGGGTTTTTTATTTGCGGATTCTTTTTTCTGCGGCTTGTGCTTTACTGGTTTCTTTTTCTGGATGTTATTTTTCGGTATAGATTTCTTAACGCCTGGCTTTATTTTAGCTGGTTTAGCATTATTTGAGTTAAGCAGTTGCAATTTAGTCAGGCTGCTAGAAATATCCGGTAAAGTAACATTTAGTTTAGCCTGTGCCAGTTCGGCTAAATTTTTATTAATCGATTCTGACAGTGAATTTTGGTTATTAAAATAACGCTTAATCCATTGTTGTGCTTGTTGAATACGGTCTTTATAAATAATAGGCTGGTTATTAAGTAAGGCCAGGCGAGCTTGTTCCAGTTGCAACTTTAAATTTTGTACAAGGAAGAAGCGATGTTCGGGTGAGAGCAAAGGTTGAATGCGTTCATCATGCCGTTGGATCTGAAATAGTTTTAGCAGGTCTTGCCAGATAGCGACCGGTATTTTTTTCCAGCCATCGGCCTGGCTTAACTGTGTTTCCTGCTGATTTTTTTTCTCGATAGTTTTTGGGTCGGGTGTTTTTAAAGGCAAGGCTTCGATTTGCTTTTGTAGGGTATTTAATTTGAGTGAGAGGCCAACAATATCAATACTGGGCGTACTATTTAATTGTTGTATATCAAAAGCCAACGCCTGACGTAATGGAATAAAGCGTGGATTACCCACTTCACGCAGTCGGTCGTCTGCTGCACGTAATGCATGAATACTGGTGGCAACATCACGCACCAGAACTAAACGGTGGTTAGCAAGTTTGATAAGGTATTCGGCCTCAGCGATTAACCAGTCGCGCCGGCTATGCTGGTTCTGCTTTAAAAAGGCAGTAATGGTTTCCTTTAGGGTATTGAGCTCTTGATTTTGAGTGAGGGTATTTTGTTGCAGTTGCTTCTGTACCTGTTTATCGATTTGTGTTTGCTGTTGGCGTATTTGTTCAAGCTGCTGTTGTTGCGCTGCAATAATTGATTGCTGCCGGTTGGTTTTTTCCCAGCCGATATAGCTAATAAAACCGACTGCGACAATAATCGCAACCGATAAAAGTAGGTTTAAGCTTAAAAAAGAGAAGCCGGGTTTTTTTCGCTTTTTTGCTTTGTGTGGCGGGGCTTCTTTTTTAGTTTCGTCTTGTTTGTCCAACAGTCGTGTCCTGTTACATAAAGTTTTTTATAATAGCATCAACAATGGCTTTGTCACTGACATTGTCAGTTATAATCGGCGTTTGAGTAAAGCCGTGTTGTTGCAGCTGTGATTCAATACGTTGATTAACAATAACAAGCCTGCAATTAAGTATAGCGGCACGTAATTGTTCTGGTGCAGTTTTTTTTGAAATATTTGCGACTAAATTATCCAGCCCTTCAGCACTGGTAATACAAATAGCATCGATGGGTTGTTGTTGCCACATCTTCGCAAGTTGTTGAAGGTTTATTTGCGGGCAGCGGCGTTGGTAAACTTCGGCATAATCAACCTTTGCACCGCGTTCACGTAGGGTCTCGGCGAGTAAATTTCGACCGCCAATACCACGGAATATGGTTATCGTTTGTCCATCCACATTTTGCAGTGCCGGGTGAGCCAGCAAGCCTTCGCTGTGATAGGCATTTTGCGGGATGATGTCAACGGGGCGGCTCGCCAGAGTTTCTAACAGAGTAGCGCTGCCTAAACCGACGGTGGCTAGTTTAAGTTGTTCGGGTAACGCGCCATATTGCTGGATCAACCGTACGCCGTGTGTGACTGCATTCTGGCTGATAAAAATTGCAATATTGGTGTTGCTGAGTTTTTTAACCTGTTCAATGGCAGCAGCGGGCTTATCAATCGCACTGATTTCAATTAAGGGTTGGCAATAAACCCGGGCACCGGTTTGCTCGAGTAAGTGGATTAACGCACTGGCCTGATGTGCCGGGCGGGTCACCATAATATGTTTATTTGTTAATGGCAGATTTTGGCTCATGGCTAAGATTGCATTGGCCTGTGGTTTTAATTAATCGGTGTTATCGTAGAGCCGTTGCAGTATTTCACCGGCACCGCGAGCAAGCAAATCTTCGGCCAGTACAATGCCGAGTTCTTCGGCATCTTCAGGTTTGCCGGCAATATCCGATCTTATAATATTGGAACCATCCGGTTCTCCAACCAGGCCACGCATAAATAAGGTATCTTTATTAAGCTCGGCAAAACCGGCAATGGGTACCTGACAACCCCCGTTCAGGGTGGTGTTCATGGCGCGCTCGGCAACTACACGAATGGCTGTTTTTTGGTCGTGTAGCGGTTTAAGAAGTTGATGCACACGATCATCGTTTTCTCGGCATTCAATCCCCACCGCTCCCTGGCCAATGGCCGGTAAACTGATATGGGGCTCAATATACTCACTGATGCGCTCGGCCATTTCGAGGCGAATAAGGCCGGCGCTGGCAAGAATAATGGCATCGTACTCGCCGTCATCGAGTTTACGTAAGCGAGTATTCACATTCCCACGTAAGTCTTTGATTTTTATGTCAGGTCGCAGAGCGCTTAGCTGGCACTGACGGCGCAAACTGGACGTACCCACGGTAGCGCCCTGGGGCAGTGCCTCAAGGTTTTTGAATGTGTTGGACACAAAGGCATCGCGCGGATCTTCGCGTGGGCAGATGGTTGCCAGATGCAGGCCATCGGGCAATTCAACCGGTACGTCTTTCATCGAATGTACCGCAATATCGGCACGGTCATCCAAAAGCGCTGTCTCTAACTCTTTGACAAATAAGCCTTTTCCGCCAACTTTAGCCAAAGGTGTGTCGAGTATTTTGTCGCCCTGGGTGCTCATGGTAACCAGCTCGACACTTAAGCCGGTATGGTGCTTTTGTAGCTGCGCCGATACATAATTGGCTTGCCAGAGAGCAAGTTGGCTTTTGCGGGTGGCGATACGTATAATATTAGTCATTGAGAGGTCTTTATCTATATTAAGGTTTTATCTGGCTTGATGGAACTGAGCCGAGTATTTGTACACTAAAACAAAGTATTCGTATTGTATGGATTCAGCACGATAATTGCGACTTTTGAAGCTCTGTTTTGAGGAAAATATTCAGTGGCATTTGAATTTAGAAATAAATACAGGTTTGTGGATATGTTAAATAAAAATTTAAAGCAGGGTTTGGTCGTTGCGTTGGTTGTGACTGTTTGGCTGGGAGCAACGCAGGCAGGGGCTGAAAAACCCGTGAAACTGGGCTCGGTGGCTGTTAAGCCACTTAAAGTTAAACTGGTGGAAGTAAAATCGGTAGAAGTTAAACTCAGTACAGATTTATATCAGGACGCACAACTGGCCAAACAAAAAGGCGTGCCGATTGTTGTGATGTTTTCACAGGAAGGCTGTGCTTATTGCAGTATTATTCGTGAGCAGTTTTTAAAGCCCATGCTTCGAAGTGGTGACTACAAAAACAAAGCCATTATCCGGGAAGTAAAAATAGACAGCTTCGAAGATGTTCGAAATTTTGATGGCAAACAAGTACCCAGTGACGAGTTATCAACAATTCACAGCGCCTACTTAACCCCGACGGTAGTTATATTTGATTCAAAGGGCAGGCCACACCATCGTATTTTAGGGGTAACTAACGAACATTATTATGGTGGCGAGCTCGATGATGCCATTGAGTTGGCATACCGTCGTATCAACCGGGCAGCTGTTACTAAATTAAGCCCTTAATTCTTTGTTGCCGGTTTACGGCTAAACATAACGGCAAATTTTTTATTGCTTGCAGCAACCGTATAGCCACCAAATATTTTCTTCAGCTTGGCGTGATAAGCTAAATGATGATTCCCCACAATCCAGAATTCCCCATCCGGCTCTAAAGCTGCCCAGGCTTCATTAAACATTTGCCAGGCAAGATGGTCACCCACTACATGGTTTTGGTGAAACGGTGGGTTGCATAAAATTAAATCCACGCTTTGTTTTTCAACACCGGCCATACCATCCGTTACTAAAAATGTTGCTGCACGTGATGAGCCAAAGGCATTTTGAAAATTGGTTTTAGCCGATGCGACGGCCATATAAGATTCATCGGTAAAAATAATATGTGCATCAGGATTTTGCTGTGCGGCAACCAACCCTAAAAGACCATTACCACAGCCTAAATCAACAATGGTTTTATAAGGCCGGGGCTGTGGCATATTTTCGAGAAAAAAGCGGCTGCCTATATCCAGTTTTTCACGCGAAAAAACATTGGCATGGTTAGTGATGGTGAGCGTGTTGTCTTCTATTTCAAGTTCGTACTGCTTAGGGTAGGGCGATTCCGTTATTTTATTCGTTGTAAAAGAAGAAAAAACTAAGCGTGCCTTTTTCTTTGCTAAGGACGTTGTTGTTTCCCCTATTATTTTTTCAAACAACTTAAGCGTGGATGAGTGAATGTTTTTGGCCATGGCCGCCGCAATAATTTTACTTTGCGGGTTGATATGCGGTTGTATTTTGTAAAGAATATCTTCTAAATAAGCATGACTTTTGGGTACTTTAATAAGGACTAAATCATAGTGTCCTTCGAGTGGCTCCATACTGTTGAGTAAAGTAACAGCATTCATGTCCACCTTATTGGTATGAAAGTTATTGGCTAAGCCTTGCTCTGCTAAATACGAGTCAAGCTGTACAGTTGGTTTAAAGGTATGTAAGGCAGTCGCCAGTGCACCAAAACTGTCATTTATAATCAGAATACGTGGTGTATGGTCGGGTGTGTTATCCGGTTTATCGAGATGTTGCAATAAATATTCATCTGCGGCATCCCAGGCACGTAAGGTTTCTTTTTTCGTTTGCGGGTAACGGGCAAGGCTGAAGTTGCCTTGTGGCACTTTAAATGGGTTCATGGTGTGCATGTTATCAAATTTGACATAATGAGTACGAAAATACGGAACGTATTTTCCCACTTTTATCCCCTTTCTTACTAATGTTATTGTAATAACGGCCGATATAGCCAGTATAAAGAATGAGTTAGTAATATTGATGGAGTGTTTTGATGGGGGCACCGACCGAACCGGTTGAAGACAAGCTTGTTGCACTGGCGAGCATAGCAGCAGAATTACATTCTGTAATGGGTGTTGTCTGGAGTGTGTCGCTGGCGGGCAAGAATGCCAAAGTGATTTCTGCTCAGGCAGGCGATAAGGGACTGGGATTTCGCCCAATTACTGAGTCGATAGACGAGATTTCACAACAGGCTATTCGTGGCGTGGATGATATAAGCAGTGAAGCCTTGCGCTTATCAAAAATAGCGGTTCATGAGCAACGCAGTATTGATGCTTATCAACGGTTTAACTCGGTTATAAAAAAAAATGTGGATGCGAAGTACATCAAGACCATCTTGCCTGCGGTCAATAAAGTTGAACAGAGCATGCGGGCTTCGATATCTGAATTCAAAAAAAGCATGAATAATCTGACTTTGCTGCTGGAGACAATGGATCAATGCATGTTAACTGCCCGAGCAGTTGCTTCTGTTTCTCGGATTGTTACTTCAAGTGGTCAGGAATATCGAGACAAACTGACGGTTGTTTCCAATGACCTGGATAAAGCAGCCCGTTATATTAAGCAGCGATTATTAAACAGTTATCGGCATTTAAATAATGTAAATGCTCAGAGATAAGGGCATTTGATTTTATCATTAGGAAACAATAATGAAAGCAACAACAATTTATGACAAAGGCCACCAGTGGATCATGTTTGGTCGTGACCCGGAAAAGCCAGAAAGTATTATTGACACCAATCAGTATATGATTGTTGCCGGTAATCGGGCTTTGCTGATGGATCCCGGTGGTATTGAAGTTTTTGCGCCAATGCTGGGTGCCATTTTGCACCATGCAAAGGTCGATGAGATCACCGACATTTTTGCCTCTCATCAGGATCCGGATATTATTTCCTCGCTTGGTTTATGGGATCAGGCATTGCCTCATGCAAAGCTGCACTCGCCCTGGTTATGGGAAGGTTTTCTTCGCCACTTTGGAATGAACAATATTGAATATGTTGGCATTCCTGATGAAGGCAATGAGCTAAACTTGGGTGAGGTTGATGTACGGTTTATTCCTGCACACTATTTACACTCGTCCGGCAACTTCCACGTTTACGACCCTAAAGCAAAAATATTAATGAGCGGTGATGTGGGTGCGGCACTGGAAGCCAGCGAAGCCCCGCTTTTTGTAGAAGATTTTGATGAACACATACCTAAAATGGAAATGTTTCACAAACGCTGGATGCCGTCTAACCGGGCAAAGAACGACTGGGTAAAGCGTGTACGTACTTTAGACATCGAATATATGGCGCCACAACATGGCCGAATTTTTAAAGGCGAAAACGTAGCACGATTTATAGACTGGTTCGAGGCACTTGAAGTCGGTGTGGCTATTCCTTAACTTTAAGCATTCATTAAAGCGCTTTATCTTTAATTATTTTTCTGACATCAGACAGATGTCGTCGACTCACTTCTAATTTATGTTGCATATCCTGCAAGCATAACCAGTGCGCACCTTCCTTATCTTTATTCAAGCCAGTAATATAGCATTCTGCAATCAGCGCATTACGATGTACGCGTATAAAAACAGTGCTGAGTGTTTGTTCTAATGATTTTAATGACTCTTCAATAAGCACTTCACTTGCGGTGTTGTTTTCAAAAAAGCCAACGCTCACATACTTTTGGTCGGCCTGGAAATAACGAATACTATCGATAGGGATCAGCTGGATATTTCCTTTTACTCGTGCGCTAATGTAATGAGGGCATGACGTGTTTTTATTTTCATCTTGAATCGATTGCAGTTGTGCGCGGCTTAGCTTACTAGCGGCTTGCAAACTATCGACTAACTTTTCTTTTTTAATCGGTTTAAGTAAATAGCCAACGGCGTGGTTGTCGAATGCATCGAGTGCATATTGTTCATAGGCGGTGGTAAAAATAATAGCCGGCGGCGTTTCGAGTTTAGCGATATGTTGTGCCGCTTCCAGGCCATCCATGCCGGGCATGCGTATGTCGAGCAGGATAATATCGGGCTGGTGTTCTGGTATTAAATCTAATACCTGCTTGCCGTGCCTGGCTTCAGCAACGACATTATAATCGTGCAGTTCTTCACACAAACTTTTTAGTCGTTCGCGTGCAAGCGGTTCATCATCTGCGATCAGGATCTTCATAGCGTGTAATATACGGGAATTTTAAGGTAATAGTAAAGTTGTCGTTAGTATTTTCAATTTCAATCTGTGCTTTATTATTGTAAAAACTTTGCAAACGTTGCTGAATATTTTCCAGTGCCATCTGGTTACCCGTTTGTTTATGGTGAGGGGGTAGCGGGTTGCTGATAACAATGGATATTTGTTTTTGTAGTAATTTGTTTTTTGTTAATGCACCTTTTATTTCAACCGTGCCGCCATCGGCAAGCGGTTCGATGCCGTGGTAAATGGCATTTTCCAGTAGTGGTTGTAATGTAAGTGGCGGTAACAGGGCATCATCGGGCAGGCTGTCTATTTGCCAGTCAATGGATAGCCTGTCACCTAAACGCAACGTTTCTATATCAATATAGCGCTGGCACAAATGACATTCTTCTTTAATGGTATGGGGTTTTTCGTTATCACGTAGACTGATACGAAACAGATCCGATAAGTTTTCAACCGCAATTTCTGCCTGTTCGGGCTTGCTGCGAGTGAGGCTGGCAATGGTATTGAGGCTATTAAATAAAAAGTGTGGGTGGATACGCGCCTGTAAAGAAGCAAACCGCGCTTTAGACTCGGCGGTTACTTTAAGTTTCCACTGGTGCTGTATATAAAAGTAGCGCAATATCGGGCCACTTATGAGTGCACCAATAAGCAGGTTATGCGTTAAAAAGCTCAAACGACTCTGGTTAATATATTCCCATGCGGGCACCGCCAGAGCATAATAAGTCAGTTCACTGATGACATAGATAATAATCAGAATAATCATATAACTTAAAAAACCGGCAAAAGCATCGGTGAACCGCCCCAGTGAATTGCGCAGCAGACAAAGTACCGCACTGCTGGTCAGAGCGCACCACTGAATAAACAGCGATACCAGGCTGAGCTGCATCCAGTGAACGGCTAAACTACGATTAGGACTGAGCACCAGAATAAAGGCAAACAGTTGTGCAATAATAATTACAACAAACACCATGCGAATGGTACAAAGGTCGGGTAAAAAAACCGACTGGTTATTGCGGCGTTTGAGTCGTTGGGCAAATTTAAACATTGTTTAAAGTGTACTAAACAATACCGGTTTCGTCTTGTTTTGGGCTGTCATTTAGAGGCCCATTGCGGTTAAATAAGATGGATATTCCATGATATAATTTCGCACTCTATATAGATTAAGGTAAGCAGCATGAGCGACAAAGCGCCCACAAAACAGGTTCAAGCAAATCAAACAACCGCTGAAAAGCCCTGGGCCGGTCGATTTACCGAGCCAACCGATGCTTTTGTTGAAGCCTTTACTGCTTCGGTGGGTTTTGACCAGCGACTTTATCGGCAGGATATTCAAGGCTCAATTGCGCATGCACAAATGCTGGCGCATGTGGGTGTGTTAACGGATAACGAATGTCAGCAAATCGTTGATGGCTTAAAGGTGGTTGAAGCGGATATTGCGGCGGGTAATTTTACCTGGTCGGTTGCACTGGAAGATGTGCATATGAACATCGAGTCGGCGTTGACCAGCAAAATAGGTGACGTGGGTAAAAAATTACACACCGGGCGCTCACGAAATGATCAGGTGGCCACCGATGTGCGTTTATATCTGCGCGAAGAAATAGATATCATCAGCACGGAATTAACACGCCTGTTAAACGGCATGCTCGATAAAGCCGAAGCCGAAGCCGACACCATTATGCCGGGCTTTACCCATTTGCAAATTGCACAACCGGTGACATTTGGCCACCATGTTTTAGCCTGGGCCGAAATGTTTATGCGTGATGCGGAGCGCTTGCTCGACTGTCGTAAGCGCGTGAATATCATGCCATTGGGTGCCGCAGCACTTGCCGGTACAACTTATCCTATCGACAGAAATTTTACCGCAGAAAAATTAGGTTTCGATAAGCCTGCCGCAAATTCACTCGATGCAGTGAGTGACCGCGATTTTGTTATCGAGTTTATTTCCTGCGCGTCCATTATGATGATGCATATGTCACGTATAGCCGAAGAGCTGGTGTTATGGAGTTCGTCGCTGGTTAACTTTATTGAGTTGTCAGACAGCTTTTGTACCGGTTCCAGTATTATGCCGCAAAAGAAAAACCCCGATGTGCCTGAGTTAGTGCGCGGCAAGACCGGACGCATCTATGGTCATTTAATGAATATGCTCACTTTAATGAAGAGCCAGCCGCTTGCTTACAATAAAGATAATCAGGAAGACAAAGAACCCTTGTTTGACACCATTGATAATTTAAAAGGCAGTATAAAAATTTATGCCGATATGTTGCCGCATATTAATGTTAACAAACAAGCCATGTACGATGCGGCAAGCAAAGGTTTTTCGACCGCAACCGATTTAGCCGATTATCTGGTTCGAAATGGTGTGCCGTTTAGAGATGCACACGAAGTGGTGGGCAAGGCGGTACGTTTAGGTGTCGAGCAGAGTAAGGACTTATCCGAATTAAAACTGGCCGAACTGCAATCCTTTAGTGATGCAATAAAAGACGATGTTTTTGATGTGCTAACGGTAGAAGGTTCGGTTGCAGCACGTGACCATCTGGGTGGTACCGCGCCTGCTCAGGTGAAGCAGGCCGTGAAGGCATTGCGAAAAAGAATTGTGTTGTAAAAAAAACTTGTAGGGCTTTGGTTTAGTTAGATTTATAAAAATACAATGGTTTTTTTGTGTATCAGATGTATTGCTAATTGATACATAAATTGGCGCCATGCCGAGGTCTTTCTTTTTGACTTTGCAAAGTGGGCTATCCATAATCAGGCAAGATTAGTGTTAAAAGGTAAAGAACAAGCCTTTGTGGACGGTGGAACTGCTTAAAGGCAAAACCTGCCCCCTGTGTGCTTTTTTTGCTAACGCAGTTGATGTAGGGCTAAATATAATAGGCAAAAAAAACCCCGGATTCATCACTGATTTTCACCAGGAGAGGAAGTGCCCGAGGACTGTTCTTTAATCATAGTGAGATGGAACCTTTTATGCAAGCGGACTTTGCAAATAAGCTAAAACAAGTACTGTCAAATGAGCGGTTAGAGGCTTATCAGCAGCAATTAGCCTCTAATAATGGCGACCTAATTTATTTAGCCATTATGCGTGGAATGTTGCCCTCAGTGAGAGTCTTTACCCCACCTTGCAGCTCTTGGAAATAGGTTTACGTAATACCATTCATCAAGCGGCTACGGCACATTTTGGTCAGGATGATTGGTTTGATAATAACAAAATTATTCACACACGCGATCAACGCTCTATCGACAAAGCAAAGCAATCTCTACTACGCCAAAAAAAGACCTTAGAGCCAGGTCGGCTCATTGCTGAGTTAAATTTTGGGTTCTGGACAAGCTTGTTTGATAAACGCTATGAGCAAATACTGTGGCCGAGTATTATTAAAACTGCTTTCCCAGCCATGCCGCGAACACGGCGTACTCGACAAAACCTTAGCCCGCGTTTTAATAAAATCAGGCGGCTGTGAAATCGGATTTTTCATCATGAGCCGATTTGGTATTGGCAAGATTTAGCACAACAACACGACGATATTTTAGAGGCCATGACATGGATTGAGCCCGCGGTTAAAGATTTAGCCATGGCCGTGGATCGCTTTCCTGGGGTTTATCAAAATGGATTAGCTGAACTTGAAATAAAAATGAAACAGTTTTGTTAATCGTTTAAAATAAAAAAGTCTTGCTTAAGAGCAAGGCTTGGTGGCAACCTTTTATTCTTTAAAAAGACTAAAGCTATTAAGTTATCAGTGTCCCTCTCTTTATCCTGACCCCTTATCTTACTTTAAATAGTTCTGTCACCTTTTGCTCATAGCCGGAGTCTATATTGTTTAACAAGCGATTTGACCCCTTATCTTACTTTCCTTATCAATTGAGGGCTACCGTGTAAGTTTGGAGTTGATTGAGCGGGTTCGCAGCGGAAATTGGGAGCCAGATGATAATCCAGAAGATCGCGAACACAAAAATGCATTGGCAGCACGTGGCTATTGGCAAGCTTATCAACAAGTTCGTGATAGTGTTGAAAAAGTATTACAAGGCAAAAATGCGGGGACTGTCGCGGATGATGCCCATCGAGCCTGGTATCGGGAAATGTTTGCGCCTGGTGTGACAGCAGGTATTTTGCAACCTGCTGATCTTGCTGGTTACCGTAACGCGCCAGTTTATATTCGCCGCTCAATGCATGTACCGCCAAGCTGTGAAGCAGTGCGCGATGCTATGCCAGCACTTTTTGATTTACTCCGTGAAGAAACGGAAGCCTCCGTGCGTGTGGTACTCGGACATTTTATTTTTGTATATATCCATCCGTATATGGATGGAAATGGTCGCATGGGGCGCTTTTTAATGAATACAATGTTAGCGAGTGGCGGCTATCCATGGACTATTGTCCCAGTGGAAAAACGTGATAGTTACATGGCTGCACTTGAAGAAGCGAGCGTGAACCAAAATATTGTGCCCTTTACCAAATTTATGGCACACCTTGTTGATGATGGATAGCCCTCACTGCAAAGTCAAAAAGCAAGCCCCCATTGTTTTGCACCAAGAATATTTAATAACAGCATACGAGAAAGGGCCTTTAGTGCTTTTGTAGCTATATATGGGTAGTTTAAATCAAAATAAAAGTGGTGGCTTTAATTTGGAACCGCTTTCCGGGTTAAAGTGGTGTTAGGCGGTTGCTTTTTCTGGCGGTGTTTCTTCTAACATATCCCGGGCAGTTTGAATAAACAAAGGAACGTCCATGCCTTTGTCCCACTGGGCAAGTCCAAAGTCGATGTTTAGTTTCATATTATTTTCGGCCATATCGCCAACCTTAATACTGGTGAAACGCTCGCTTAAAATATCTTTAAGTTTGTGCGTATCCTGTTCGGATGTTTCAGGCAGGATAAGCAAAAATTCATGATCGTTGATATGGCCAATCATATCAGCCCAGCGAACCTGGTCGTTGAGCATATGTGAACAGGCGACAATAAGTTCGTTTAGTTGATTTTCACCTATTTCTTTTTGCAACTCATTTAAGTTAGTGAGTTGAACAATGATAACCGATAGCACATTGCCATAACGACGGCTGCGGGAAACCTGTGGCTCGAGTGCATTTAAAATAGCACGGTAATTTGGCATACCGGTAACAGGATCAATGGCCTTCATTTCTTCGATGATATTTTTTAATTCATCACGTTCCTGAAACAGTGCATGCATGCTGCTAGCATCATGCACAAAGTGTATATGTGTGGCAGCGTCTGCATCCAGTGGTTGTTTGGTACAGATAAAATGCTTGCCGGGTTCGGTTTCAGAATCAATGCGCACAACACCTTGTTCTGAAAACAGCGCTTTGAGTCCTTCTGCAACGGACTGTTCGCTCTGGCCAATAAAGTCTTCTGGCTGAGTTTCGAGCAGGTGCGCCAAGGTTGGGTTAAGCCAGTTCACTTTTCCTTGCTTGTCGGTTAAAAATAAGCCGATGGGCGAGGTTTCGATAATATGCTGTAATGTTTGCTTGTCGAGTTGCTCTAACATAATCCCCATTATTCCTTATTTTTATGTGAATAGTTGTACTTTTACCTCTAAAACAATTTATCGGCCAATGAAATATTTCCTAAAGTGAAAATTAAAAATAAGTGAAATATTTATTGACCTAATATCAATAGCTTATAAAAACCGTCAGTAAAAATTTGACTTGAGTCTCCTTTATTTTGGCCGATATAGAGGGATATGAGAAGTCCCAAAATAACTCCCAAATTGGGTGAAGAGCGCTATTATCAGGACATCAAACAGCGCTTCGAAAAGCTAAATGCACAGCGTTTAAGCCGTAGTTTTGCCGATATGCGGCAAACTCAGCGCCAGTTTGTCGAACTGCTGCCGGTGCTGTTTCACGTTAATCATCCTATATTGCCTGGCTATGTGAGCAAGGCAACACCTGCGGGTATTCCAAATTATAGTGTCAGCTCATCATCAATAAGCCGTATAAAAAAACATTTTAGAAGTTTTGAGTTTAAAAAACGCGCCTATTGGAAGTTTGAAATTCTGGCGATTTATCTGATGGGTAGCAGTGGCAGTATTGCCTATTCAAAACAAAGTGATTTTGACATCTGGATATGCCATGAAAGTAATTTGACTGCGCTGCAGATTGAAGAGTTACAAAATAAAGCCAAAGCTGTGGAAGAATGGGCAAGAGAACTGGGGGTTGAGGCCAATATTTATCTGGTTGATCCGGTTAAATTTAAACGTGGTGAAATTGGCCAGCTGAGTTCAGAAAGTTCGGGCAGTGCGCTGCATTATTTATTGCTTGAAGAATTTTATCGCACCAGTTTATTATTGGCCGGGCGTTATCCTGCATGGTGGTTGATTCCACCAGATAAAGAAGAGCAATACGATGAAATGGTGGAAGAATTCCAACGCCAGCGTTTTATGCATGCGCATGAGCATATTGATTTTGGCGGCTTAAATCGAATCCCGGCAGAAGAATTTTATGGTGCAAGCTTATGGCTGTTATATAAAGGTATTAATTCACCGTATAAATCCATTCTGAAAATATTACTGATGCAGGCGTATGCATGGGAATACCCGGATATTGAAATGATAGCGCTGCGTTATAAGCGTGCCGTGTATGAAGATAATATTGATATTAATTCGCTCGACCCTTACTTAATGATGCTGGATAAAGTGGAGCAGTATCTTATTCAGCAAAATGAGATGGATCGCCTGGAGCTGGTGCGGCGGAGTTTTTATTTTAAAGTGGACATTGCTCTCAGTGATGAATCGAAAGGTGCATCAAATAAAAATGACTGGAGAGTTGAAGTACTTATTGAACGTGTAAAAAAATGGGCATGGCCTAGCGGTAAGCTGGTGTTGCTAGACAGTCGCAATGAATGGAATGTGAATCATGTGATGGAAGAACGCGCTATCTTAATTGATGAATTTACTCGCAGCTACCACTTTTTATCAGACTTTGCACGTGAGTCGAGTATCGACAGTCATTTCATCAAGCAGTCAGACTTAAACGTACTGGGGCGAAAATTATATGCTGCCTTTGAGCGTAAGGCTGGCAAAATAGATGTTATTCATCAGGGGATTACAAAAAATTTATATGAAAGCCATTTGTCTATTCATCAATTTTTTGGGGATGATAATACTGAATCCTGGATGATATTTAGCGGCATTGTTGACGAAAAAGAAATAGCGGTACGCTCACCCATTAAACGATCTTATGATTTAATGGAGTTAATAACCTGGTGCTTTTTTAATAAACTATTTAACCATAATACTATTATTGCCTTATATGCAGGTAAAAGTGATCTGTCTGAACGTGAAATTTTGCAAACCATCCAAAGCATGGAAAAATTATTTCCAGACGAGCATTTACAAAATGCATCGTTCCATGACTTTAGCCGCCCTGCAAAAGTCAGTGCCGTGGGTACTTATATTAATCTCGGCGTTGATCCATTTTCTGACTACACAAAAAAAGGCCAACAAATTGCCAGCAACCGAACCGATGCCTTACGTTTTGGCGGCATGTGGGAAAATCTAGCACTCAGCATTGAACAGGTAATTGTAACCAGTTGGCAGGAAGTTCTGACCTTTCGCTATTTTGGTGTAAAAGGCTTAATGAATTGTTTGCGAGATTATTTACAGTGGTCGCCGCCGTCTAAAGGGCAGCGCCCGCCGCGAATTAATGCGCATAGCTATTCATCCTATCGTGGCCCATCCATTGCTTTGCGGATAGAAAATGTTTTTGAACAGGTGATAGCCTTCTTTTATACGCAGCCAACTAATATTGCCAAACAATATATACTTGGCGTGCAATGGGACTATTACTTATTGCAGATAGAAGATGATAACTTAAAATTTTATGCGGCGGGCACTTTAGAGCGCTTGCTGGAACATTTGTCTGCACCACAATCAACGTTTTATTTAACCGAGTTTGATATTGAGGCAGATAAAGATTCGGATTTGCCTATTATATATAGTGTTAACAAGCCCGGTGTGGTGCAATGTTTTTACCGCGTTAAGAATAAAAGTGCCATGATCTACGTGCTGGATGAGAAGGGAACACTGTTTTATCAGCAGGATGATTTTCATGATGTTTATAGTTTAGTGAAGCACCTGCAACAGTTTTTTTCATCTGTACATAAACGAATGAATTTTTTAAATGCGATTGAAGACAATCAGGCAGTGGCTGAGCTGGTGCAGTTCTACAAAATAGAATCTTCAGATTTTGAGGGGTCCTATTTAGAACAACATGCGATTAACCGCTATGTGCGGCCATCTAAATACATTAGCTTGCAGGTAATAGGTGATAAAGTAGACGGTGCCGTTGTCTTTACTATTTATTGTGAAGGCCAGTAATTCAGTTCATTGGAGTTTGGCGAAAAGTTATATGTTGAAGTTGCAAAACATATTCTTAATAAGCGCCGTAGTGGTGCAAAGTATCCTATCTATATTACTGATATAGACTTATCGAAGAGCCTGCTTGATATGGATATGCGGTATTTGCAAACCTTTCATTACTTAAAGTACAAAAAAGAAATTGAGGATTACCTGAGTTTGGCTTTAGAGGCGTTGGTTTAGTTTTTTTAACCACAACGGGCACGACGAAGAGCCTGCCCCACGAAGTGCTTTGGGTACACAACGAAAAAACCTTTTTCAAGTTAACACGTTGTGGGTATTTTAATTTGTCAGTATTTGGTTTAACCAGTGACTGATATCGTCTATCTCCTGTGGTATCACGCTGTGTTCCATCGGGTAACGGTGCCAGTCAATTTTATAGCCTAGCTGGGTTAAAAACTCTTTTGACGTTTCAGCGAGTGATATTGGGATGACAGGATCCTGTGCGCCATGGGCATAAAAAATGGCGATATTTTTGTTAGCGACGGCGGCTTCGGCAGAAACAAACGTATCCAATGGTAAGTAAGTGGATAAGGCCATAATACCGGCGAGTGGTTGGTTAAAGCGCAGGCCCGTATGCAGGGCGATTGCACCGCCCTGTGAAAAACCAGCAAGGACAATATTTTTACTGTCAATGCCGCGCTCAATTTCAGCTTCAATAAGCTGATTAATTTGCATAGCGGAGTGACGCATGCCTTTTTCGTCCTGCTCAGCATCAATCTGCGGGGCTGCAATATCGTACCATGCAGGCATAACCATGCCATTGTTTACGGTAACCGGTATGTTCGGCGCATGTGGAAAAATAAAACGGGTTTGTTCTTTATTTTTAAAATCCAGTTCGGCAACGATGGGTTCAAAGTCATGGCCATCGGCACCTAAGCCGTGCAGCCAGATCACGCTGTAGCGTGCATCGGCAATATTTATTTCAAGGGTTTTGAGTGTTTGCATTCGTTGAGTTTATCACCTGGTTGGTGGAATTTAAATGTAGAAATATAATTTAGATTGATATGTGCATAGGGCGAGGGAAATATTCCTAGAAGCAATATAATCAGAGTCAGCTATCATTAGCTTATATGTTATTATGTGGTACATGGAATCTAATCCATAAACAATATTCTGGAAGATAAAATTATGTCAAAAGTTAAGAAATATGACTACCGTGTAGCAAAAAACAGGAAAAACTGGAAGGTGGAAATAATTAGAAAGGCTACATCATCTAAAACGGTTGTTTCAAAAAGACAGGCTGGGTTTGCCTCAGAAGCTGAAGCAACGGAGTGGGCTGAAAAAGAATTAAAATTGTTTCTTGATAATCAAGCAGAAAAAAATAAACGGCATGGTAAGCAACGTGAGTTGAGAGACGAAAATGGGCAAGAAAAACAAGAGCAAGAAAGGATAGCCCGTGAAGCCTATGAAAAAAGAGAGAAGGGCGCCAGTTAGTCACCATGATTTAACGATTACAACTAGATAAATATACAGGAACGATTAATGACTAATAACGATATCATGCGCCGCATCCGTTATACCTTTAATTTTGCTGATTCAGCAATGATTGCGATATTTGCGGCAGCCGATTTTGAGGCAACACGCGCCCAGATCAGTGACTTGCTAAAAAAAGAAGATGCCCTAGAGTATAAAGAATGCAGTGACAAGGTGCTTGCGATTTTCTTAAATGGATTTATAAATAAGATGCGGGGCAAGAAAGAAGGTGAGCAGCCTGAACCCGAAGAAAAATTAACAAATAATATTATTTTTACAAAAATTAAAATAGCATTAAATCTAAAATCTGATGAAATATTGGATATTCTGAATAGGGTTGAAGTTGATATTAGCAAACATGAATTAAGTGCTTTTTTTCGAAAGCCTACACATAAAAACTTCCGTGCCTGCCAGGATCAGGTTTTACGTAAATTTCTAAAAGGTATGCAGCTTAAATATCGAGCCGACGATTGACAAGAATAGACTTTTGTAAATCTAGAGGGCTGATAATAGTGAGTGAAAGCGAAGCTCGGTTTGGACGAGCTTCGCCTTGCGGGGGGATGTAACTACCTGTTTGAAGCAGGTTTTTATTTAACCCTGGTTTCAATGGAATCTTTCTTGCCGATGTTGTCCACCCATGCAATACCTACGGTATCGCCGGATTTACCACCACCGAATTTGAAAGAAAGATAAGGGTTTTTAGAAACTGCACCCGCCCACTGAGCGGTCATCACTGTTTTACCATTGTGCGTGCAATCGACTTCCTGAATGTAATTGGCAGGAATTTTCTTACCTGTTTTTTTGTCTTTGCGCAAACCGGTTTCCATCGGGTGGGTCAGCAGCGCTTTAACCAGTACCACATCGCCTTTAGCGTTGGCACGTATACGAATGGACTTCGCCATAATT
>JAJRZT010000020.1 GCA_024275115.1 Gammaproteobacteria bacterium | reverse complement strand
GCATGCTAAATCCTTTTGTTGTTTTGTTTGCTTTTTTATTCGCACATTAAATCTAACAAATTCAAGAGGATTTATTAACACTTTTCTATAATTATTCCTTATATTTCAGTCAAATATCTATTTATGGATGGGCACTAGTTAGTTAGAATAGAACAGTCGCGCCTTCACGGGCGCGTGGATTTTCATTGGAAAGTACCTGGAACTAAATGCTCTATATTAGTCTTTATAATAAGCGCTTCATTTTCTGCGGCTTATGCTGTTTGTATCGATTCACCTCGTCCAATAGCATAATAACTAAATCCGGCCTCAATCATTAATTGCGGATCATATAAATTGCGTCCGTCAAAAATAACCGGGTTTTTTAATGTGGTTTTAATAAAGTTAAGATCAGGACTACGGAATTCGCTCCACTCAGTCACCACCACCAAGGCATCCGCATTATTCAGTGCGGCAGTGGCGCTGTCACATAAAATTAAGTCGTTACGTTGACCGTAAATGCGCTTGGCTTCAGCCATGGCCACAGGATCAAAGGCTTGTACGGTGGCGCCTGCATCCCAAAGTAATTCCATGAGCACGCGGCTGGATGCATCGCGCATGTCGTCGGTATTGGGTTTAAAGGCCAGCCCCCATAGGGCGATGGTTTTATCTTTTAGGTCGTTGTTGAAATGTTGTTGCAGTTTATGAAATAAAACTGTTTTTTGTTTTTTATTGACTTCACGTACCGCACGGGTGAGTTGGGTGTCGACGCCGACTTCTTCGCCCATTTTTTCAATAGCCTGCACATCTTTAGGAAAACAGGAACCACCGTAGCCGCAGCCTGGGTAAATAAAATGATAACTAATGCGCGGGTCCGAGCCTATGCCTATTCTGACTTTTTCAATGTCCGCGCCGAGTGCTTCGGCCAGATTAGCCATTTCATTCATAAAACTTATTTTAGTGGCGAGCATGGCATTGGCGGCATATTTGGTGAGTTCGGCTGAACGTACGTCCATCACAATTAAGCGCTCGTGATTACGATTAAAAGGGGTGTATAAATCGCTAAGTATTTTTACGGTATTATCCTGACTAACGCCAATAACGATACGGTCGGGCTTCATGAAGTCGGCAATGGCATTCCCTTCTTTTAAAAACTCGGGGTTGGAGGCGACATCAAAATTAAAATCGACCTTACGTTGGTTGAGTTGTTGCTCAATGGTAGCGCGTACCTTATCAGCCGTACCCACTGGTACGGTGGATTTATCGACAATGATAATATCACGGTCCATATGTTCGCCTATGGTATTTGCAACGGCGAGCACATATTGTAAGTCTGCAGAACCATTTTCGTCCGGGGGAGTGCCAACGGCAATAAATTGTACGTCACCATGCGCAACAGCTTTCTGCATAGAGCTGGTAAAAGAAAGACGTTTGGCGTTGATATTGTCCAGCACCAAAGCATCAAGACCTGGCTCGTATATAGGGATCTGTCCCTGCAATAAACTATCGATTTTGTGTTGATCAATATCAACACAGAGGACGTCATTTCCCACTTGTGCCAGGCAAGCGCCAGTAACAAGGCCGACATATCCAGAACCAAATATAGTAACTTTCATAGTTTCGTACGCCATACCCTTATAGTAATAAGGGCGTAACCATATCACGTCCACCGATTAAAGGTCACGACCTGGCGAAGTTTAATCGGATACTTTTGGCAACGCTTATTCTGTTCGAGCGAGTTGTTGTTAAACCGGGCAGATCACATCCATTTTTAAACTTCAATATTGCCGATCTACTATCTCTATTATAAATAGAGGCGAAAAATGCTTCTTTAATAATCACTTGCGCTCATGTCTGCAATTATTAATTCGTGGTAAGCTATTGACACTAAGCAGGCACTAACGCAAAATACCGAGCTTGGTTTTTGGAGG
>JAJRZT010000019.1 GCA_024275115.1 Gammaproteobacteria bacterium | reverse complement strand
GAAACGTCAGGTTCAGTCGACTGAGAATAAGCTGTAGTTGGTCGCTGTCTAATGCCAGCGTTTCGACATAGTCGGTGGCTTTTTGCAGGTCATTAAAGGTTTGAATGTCGCCTTGCTCTTGTATTAATAATACGCCACTGGAAATAAAGGAGACGTTGGTATGGGGCTTGGTATGGGGAACGGTTAGAAAGGCGTGGTTTGTTGGCCGATGGCTAAGCTGAACGCCGGTTAACACATAGGCTTTGATAATACCACGATAAAAAGCATCGGTGGCTTTTTCGAGAATATAAGGCCGTTCGTGGGTTTGTTCGGCCGGAAAATCGGCTGCCCAGAGTATACGTATCCATTGTTCATTGCTGACTTCCAGGGACAAGACAAATTGTCGTGTACTGTAGCGGTCAACGAATGCTTCGGCGTTGAGTGACGAATGAACCGGTGGCTCATGGGGAAGCAACAGTCGATAGGTTTTGAAAAAGCCGGGGACAAATATTTTCATGGGCTATCCTTAGCGGTTTATGTTGATTGTTTTTAATGCCCCCGAATTTAACCGACAAAATAAATGTGCGCCATACACGGTTCACATATTTTAAAGACAAGGCTTAAGTTGATTATTTTTTGAACAAATTTAGTGGTTTTTAGTGTGGTGGATACCGTCTGGGTAATTAGGTATCCTGATACTTAACGATTCTGATAACGGTTCAGGTCAAATAAGCCGGACAAAACAGGTTTCCTTTGCCGGTCATTATCCTGAAACCAGTCAGCCAGTTCCCAAAATAAAGGGTTGGTTCGCCTGACACCGTACTGGTCAACAAATTTTTCATAGTCTTTATCTGTACGTATTGCGGCACAGCGTTTAGAAAATTCTTCTATTTCAGATAAGGCCACAGAGAAAAAGAAATTAGGGTAAGAACCTTCCAGCCATTTAACGACGGTCATGGTATCCTTGCCAATATCGGCACGGTCACGTTCATGTGCATCGGCAAGAAAGGAGGTTACATTTTTATAGGCCTTATTTCGTATCAGGCTATAAGTAAGATCATCTTCGGGGTTGTCTGCCTTTACTCGTACAAAAGCAACATCAGGAAATGAATGTAATTGTTCGCCCTGTAGTTTCGCAATCTTAATCATGGCATTATCAACGCGCTTTATTGCGGTGCGCTTTACTGTTGATTCAATAGAAAGTTTTTTGCAACCAGGACTGCCGCAATGATTGAGTGCGGTGGTATGCTTTTCTAAATGTTTAAGCCGTTCTTTAATAATCTGGTAAAGTTCTCGTTGTGGATCATTTGTCTTGTAGCCTTTGACTGACTCGGTGGTTAACCATTCTTGTGGCGCAGAAAACAATTTTTCAATACTGTTTCGCTGTCCAACATACCATTTATCACGAATTGCTTTTCGCTTATTAACGGGCAGGAATGCCAGAAAGGAATCTTCACCTTCCATACGTAAAAAATCCATATAGATTCGGGTACTCATTCGGTGACCAATGTTGCCGTAAATATTAAAATCAGCCACCAATAAATAGTGAATACGTTCAAGCAAGGGGAAATCAATCACCCAGGTTGTTTCGGGGTTACTGCCGACCAGCCCGTAAGCAACTGAGCCACTATCAAAATGCCTGAATACGGTTAATGCAGCATTGGGATTATCCCCATCACCGTCCCAGATATAATCCATCGCATGTTCAATTTCATGGGTGCCAATTGTTTTAAACCAGGCTTCTTTGCCTTCCATGTAGCGCCGCTGTCCTTTCCAATAGTCTGTCCAGATGCGTAATAAGTCAAGATTATTATCAAAGTCTGCAGGAACTTGTAGTTCATCCGCCATTTTCTCGATGAACTCACCGTTGTTCGTTATCATCGGTTTATCCGGGTTAAAGAAAACCACCCAAAAGTGATCTTCAATTACATTCAGTGCCAGTTGCCCCCGGCAAACAGGACCCTTGATAAAACCTTCGATAAAGAAATGGGCGTTATCGAGCATAAAACGATAACGTGACACAGCGGGTATGGCCGCATAAATTTTAAATGGGTTAGAACCCTCTCCTCTCTCATAAGAAGGTAGTTTAGGCACGTTATACTCTGGTGTAAAAAATAAATCACGGAATCGCTGCATGCGTTTATTAGAAAATTCATAAACAATGTGATTCTTGGCCACAATGCTTGAGTGATACGCTAGCAGTCTGTAATAAAACGGACGGTCACCGGGGTCATCATTCGGACGCAATGTTGCTATTTCATCAATGGGTTCACCTGTTTGTGTTCTTGAACGTACCAGCCGATAGAACTCGCGTTTTCCCGAACCAGAAAAGTGTATACGCGCATGAAACAGATGCTCATAAAGATAACGGCTTACTAATTTTTGTTTATTAGGCGCTTGATTAAAAAAAGCTTCCCATTGATTTATTTGTGCTTGAATGGCTAAGGATGGTTTAGGTGGTGCCATTGTATGCGAACCCTGAGCTATCCAGGTAACCAGGGTTTGGTATTCTGCTGTTGACAGGTTAGGCATCGCATAAGGCATGCCCCATAATGGATGTTCTTTGGTATATTTATTAATTGAATCAGGCTTTGGACAAGTTTGCTCACGGTCGAGTTTAAGGGTGAAACTGTCAGGTAATTTTTTAACATCCGGTTGAGGGTTCAGTTTCTTCAGATGCAGAAGACGGTAGAGTGTGGAATTTTTAAGATTGTTTTCCGGGCTTTGTGTTGTTTCATTTATAACAGGATAAAAGCCACGTGAACGCCACTCCTGCGTACTTTTCGCATCAACAAACAAACGAGTCGGCGGTATGCTTTCAATACGCCTGGGTTCATAAACACGAATTTCACTGGCACCGCGTTGCAAACCTTCAATTGATGACAGTTTTAACTGACAGGGGGCATCATAACAACCATGGCAAACAATGCAGCGCCGCTCTAAAACAGGTTTAACCTGTTGCACGTAATCAACTGGTTGTTCGAGTGGCAGGGAGGCCAGTTCTAATGCAATTGTTTTTCTTTCGCTTTCAGCAATGCGTGATGACTCGTAAACTTTATAGACAAGTGCTGCCAGCAACAATACGATAAATAAAATCACTAATGCCCGTACGTTGTTTGATATTTTCAACCATTTCATCACAAAAGCATATTAACCTGAACTCGGGATAAGAGAAACCAGTCATTAAAATCTTAACGCGATACCCACTATTAAGTATAGGCTTGCTCACTTCGAGCCGAAAAGACGTTATACAGCGGTGTCCAGACCAAAGCGAAGAACCAGCCATAGCCATAGGCTTCGACCAAACCAATAAAAAAGCCTGGCCAGCTTAGCCATGTAAAGCCGGGCAGTAACTTTTCCCAGGCCTGATACATGCTGTATTGAGGGAATAATAAATCAAAGGCCACACACAGCGAATAGCTGATTGCAATGAATAAGCTGGTGGCATGCCCTACTGCGGTTAGTGAAAGTCGTGTACTCATTTGTCACCTCCATCACTGTGTTGGTTTTTTTTATATTTGTCAGGTTCAATTTCAAACTGATCCAGACAGTTGCGAGAACAAAAACGGTGCAAAATGCCCTTATGCATTTTTCCATAGCCTTTTTTTATATCGACCTGTTTTCCGCAAACAGGGTCAGTATGTTTTTTATCTTCCTTTTTATCATGACGGCCATGTACTATATGGGCACCACAACCATGGCGCATCATAAAATAAAAGAGCAGCGCAAAAATTATAAAGGTGAGCCAGTCAGCCATTTATAATCACTTTTTCTCTAGCTCATTGCGTCGCCGGATATATTCATCCTCTTCAATTTCTCCACGCGCATAGCGTTTCTTTAAGATCTCTAGCGGACTTTCATCGATATTTGCATTCTTTGAGCCAGTATCAGTCATTACAGCTTTAACAACCCAAACCAGAATAACCAACAGAAGTATCCAGAAAATCCACATAAAACCACCACCAAACCACATGCTTCCATTCGTTGACATCATTGTTCCTGCTCCATTCACAAATTAATATAAATCTAAATTCCCCGTCCGCTTGCGGCGGGCATAAAACCGCTGGGGTTTCCAAAGGGGAGAAGCGGAGCACTCCCCTTTGGTCGTCAGCGGGGTGCAACCCCGTTGACGATATATAATTGATTTAAAAATAGTTAGATCTTTGTGTTCTTTAATCGCAAGGCATTGGCAATAACCGACACTGAGCTGAAGCTCATTGCTGCTGCTGCGATGATGGGCGATAGCAGTATGCCAAACACTGGATATAAAACACCCGCAGCAACCGGTACACCTGCAGTATTGTAGATAAAAGCAAAGAATAAATTCTGGCGAATATTGCGCATGGTGGCTCGACTTAAACGTCGAGCACGTACAATACCGGTAAGATCACCTTTTACTAAAGTAACGCCTGCACTTTCCATCGCAACATCGGTACCGGTTCCCATTGCTATCCCCACCTGTGCCTGAGCCAGAGCCGGTGCATCGTTGATGCCGTCACCTGCCATGGCAACAACTTTACCCATGTCCTGTAACTGTTTAACAATACTGGCCTTTTGATCGGGCAACACTTCGGCTTCGACGCGATCAATATTCAGTTTATCGGCTACAGCCTGAGCCGTGGTACGGTTGTCGCCTGTCAGCATTACCACTTCAACGCCTTCTTTATGCAAGTCGGCAATGGCCTGGGGGGTGGTTTCCTTAATGGGATCGGCGACACCAATCAACCCCGCTGCTTTATTGTCGATGGCCAGTAACATCACGGTTTGGCCTTCGGCGCGTTGCACATCAGCTATTTTTGGCAAGTTGCCAACATCAATATTCAGGCTTTTCATTAAGGTAATATTACCCAGTGCTACCCTTTTCCCTTCAACGTTGCCGGTGACACCCATACCGGTTTCAGACTGAAAGTCGTCTGTCTGTGTCAATTCTATACCTCTATCCGTTGCGCCTTTACGATTGCTTCTGCCAACGGGTGTTCACTGGCTTTTTCAAGACTGGCTGCCATGCGTAAAATCACATCTTCGTCAAAACCGGTCTCTGCCTGCACGGCAACCAGTCGGGGTTTACCCTCAGTGAGTGTGCCAGTTTTATCCACGACCAGGGTATCGACTTTTCTCAATACTTCCAGTGCCTCGGCGTTTTTAAACAAAACACCCATCATTGCACCGCGACCTGTACCCACCATAATCGACATCGGTGTTGCCAGGCCCAACGCACAGGGACAGGCAATGATTAATACCGCAACTGAATTAATCACGGCATAGGCGATAGCGGGTTCTGGGCCCCACAGGCTCCACACGATAAATGTGATAACTGCAATCACGACGACAACTGGCACAAAGTAACCGGATACCTGATCCACCAACTTCTGAATCGGCGCACGAGAACGCTGAGCATCGGCCACCATTTGTACGATTTGTGATAGTAATGTGTCTGCACCCACTTTTTCTGCTTTCATTAACAAGCTGCCCGTGCCATTTACCGTAGCACCTATCAGGCGCTCGCCTGCCATTTTTTCTACTGGGATGGGTTCACCGGTAACCATAGATTCATCCACATTGCTGTTACCTTTAATGACCGTACCATCCACGGGTACTTTCTCACCGGGGCGTATGCGTAGTGTGTCGCCAACCTTCACATGTTCCATTGGAATGTCTTCTTCGGTACCATTCGCACGAACGATGCGTGCAGTCTTTGGTGCCAGCCCCAGTAATAATTTAATCGCCGCATTAGTCTGACTGCGTGCCCGTAATTCGAGCACCTGACCTAGCAAGATCAATGTGGTAATAACGGCTGCTGCCTCAAAATAAACTGGCACAACACCAACAGTATTAAATACCTCGGGCGGGAAAATATCGGAAGCAACCGTTGCAATCACACTGTAGGTATAAGCAACCGATACACCCAGCCCAATCAGGGTAAACATATTAAGATTACGGGTAATAACGGACTGTATGGCTCGCACATAAAATATCCAGCCACCCCAGATGATAACGGGCGCGGAAACAATCATTTCAATCCACTGCCGCAGGTTAGGATCGATTATCTTCGCCATTGCTTCGGGCCAGAACTCTGCAGCCATAGCACTGAACAACACAGGAATAGCAAATATGGCACTCACCCAAAAGCGCCGGCTCATATAGTCCAGTTCGCTGGTATCCTCATCCGCCTCTACTGTTGTTGCTTCCAGTGCCATCCCGCATTTAGGGCAGGCTCCCGGCTCATCCTGAATAATTTAAGGATGCATCGGACAAGTGTATTGCGTTTTTGTTGCAACAACCGGGACACCCTTGGGTTCCAGTGCCATGCCACACTTAGGGCAGGCGCCAGGCCCTTGCTGTTCAACTTCCGGGTGCATTGGGCAGGTATAGGTTGCATCATCACCGGCATTGTCGTCTGATTCTGTTTGTGTTTTTTTATCTAAATATTCTTGCGGATTTTTTTCGAACTTGTGTAAACAATTTTCTGAACAAAACCGGTAGGTTTTATTTTTATGTTCAACGTGTAATTTGTTTTCATCCGTCACCATCATGCCACAAACCGGGTCGTGTTGTTCTTCCGGGTCTTTTAAATATTCATCTGGATTTTTTTCAAACTTATGCAGGCAATTTTCGGAGCAAAACTGATAGGTTGCATCCTTATGCATAGTGTGGAATTTAGTATCGTTAGTGACGCTTATACCACACACGGGATCGTGCTGTTCAGTCGTTATAGCATGGTCAACTTTTTTGTTATCAATAGACATTTTTTATCCTTCAGCTAATTTAGCACTAAATACGGTTCGCAGTTCATCTTCGCCAGGCTGTTTTCGAAAGATTATTTCACCATCAATAACCAGGTTGGGTGAGTGCCTTATACCCAGTTGCTGGCAAAGTTCTACATCATCTTCAACATAAACAATACGGTGCGCAATACCTAGAACATCCAGCTCCTTTGACATATTTCGATAGTGAGTACAGTTTTTTGTTGCAACAATTAATACATCCATTACTTTTCCTTTTTTATATCCCAGTTAGTAGTTTCAAAATAAAATTGAGCCGCTTGAATAAAAGCCATCACGCGGGTGGACTGGTTCCAATTTCGATGACTGTATCCGTTAAATACTGATACGGGGGTATGACTAAATTTGTCGGTGCAGGTACGTACTTGAATACACGTCCGGCAAAATCAAAAAGCGAACCATGACAAGGGCAATAATAACCCCCTAACCAGTCAGAGCCTAAATCTGCAGGAGCTAGTTCTGGCCTGAAATTAGGAATACAGCCTAAATGCGTGCATAAAGCTATCGTAACAAAATACTCTGAGCGTGTAGCACGGTCTGTATTTGTAATATAAGCAGGTTGTTGTGACTTAACCTGTGAATCAGGGTCACTTAATTTTTCTAACAAACCGGTATCGGTTAATCGTACTAACATTTCAGGGGTACGGCGCAGCACCCAGATTGGTTTACCCTGCCAAAGTAAAGTTACCTGTTGCCCTGGTGTTAGTTTGCTAATATCAAATTTTATGGGTGCACCTAAGCTACGTGCGCGGGCACTTGGGTTCATTGAGGCAACAAAAGGGATAAGCACTCCTGACGCACCAATTGCACCGACCACTGTTGTTGCACCAATAAGAAACTTTCGGCGTTCTTTTTGCGAAACGGAGCTATTTTGTTTTTTTGTAGTCATCGTATTATCCTAGTTATCATGCGCGAATGTTTCAATTAATACACAGACAGTGTCTTGAGTTGGTATGCCATCAGGTAAGTCCCGCCATTTTCGTAAGGCTTGTTCCATTGTTGTCTGTAAAGTAATCATATCATCCAGATGCTGACGGTTTTCTTCAATTCGCCCTTCAATAATTTGCCTGACTATTGGACAAGGTGATGAACCTGATGTTGCGTGTGAGAGTATTTTTTTTATTTCCTTAAGCGTAAAGCCCAATGTTTTTGCTTTACGAATAAATTTTATTCTTGACACATCATTGTTGTCATACAATTTGTAACCATTTTTTTGATTTACTTTTGGTTTAATCAGATCAATACGTGAGTAATACCTGACAACCTCAGGCACTACATTTGCCCGTGTTGAAACTTCGCTCACTGTCATGGTTTTTACGTTCATTTGACCTGCCCCCTCAATATAAAAAACAACTGAAAAGGTAATTTATTAATTTATAAATTAAGTGTAGAACATATGTGCGACACACAGGTCAATAGCCATGATATTTTTGCTAATATATATTCAGATGAGTGGCTTAAATTTATCCTGCACAGCACGAAAGCTGCTTCACATCCTTATTAAATGTTTGTGCAGTCAGCTTTAGTCCTTCGACCATTGTTAAATAAGGGAACAGCTGGTCAGCAAGGTCATTTACAGTCATACGATTGCGAATAGCCAGGGCTGCCGTTTGAATAATTTCACCCGCTTCTTGCGCCAGTATTTGGCAGCCCATAATTCGACCAGTGTCTTTTTCAGCAACGAGCTTGATAAAACCGCGTGTGTCAAAATTAGCTAAAGCCCGTGGTACGTTTTCTAAATCCAGGCGACGGCTATCTACACCAATCCCTTGCTGATTTGCCTGCTGTTCACTTAAACCAACAGTGGCAACTTGTGGTTCGGTAAAAACCACCGCAGGCATAATTGATAAATCAATCGTCACATTGTCGCTTGTCATATTACGTGCTGCGCGCGTACCAGCGGCGGCAGCAACATACACAAATTGTGGCTGATTGGAGCAGTCACCGGCCGCATAAATATTTTCAATATTGGTGCGCATATGGTTATCAATAATAATAGCGCCGCGTTTTTCGATATGAACGCCCACTTTATCTAAGTCCAATTCAGCCGTGTTAGGTGTGCGCCCTGCTGCAATCAATAACTGGTCACCCTTAACATTGCCGTTATTTGTTTTTAGAGTAAAAATATTGCGGTTATATTCAACCTTATTTACTAACGTATTTAACATTACCTGAATGCCTTCCTCTTTAAACGCCTGAAGCAAACCTTCTCCAATTTCAGAGTCTTCTTTTGACAGTAAAGATGAACGTGCTATTACCGTAACGCTTGCTCCAACGTATCGAAAAGCCTGCGCTAATTCCAGGGCAACAACCGAAGCACCTAGTACAATTAAATGCTCTGGTACTGCTTCTGCAACCAATGCTTCGGTTGATGTCCAGTAAGGTACGTCGTTTAAACCTTTTATATCGGGTATTAATGCGCTTGCACCAACCGCAAGTAAAATACGGTTAGCCTGAATCTCTTTTTCGCTGCCTTGTTTGTTGGTAACAATAAGTGTGTTGGCATCTTTAAACCGTGCCATGCCGCGAACCAGATTGATAGCCGGGGTTTTTTCTAAAATACTTTCATATTTCGCGTAACGTAATTTTGCAACCCACTCCTGCTGCTGCTCCATCATGGCTTTGCGATCAATATTGGGTGTATTAAAGGGCAGGCCTTTAAAGGAATGATGCCCCTGAATGTGAGCGATATGTGCAGCTCGAATAAAAATTTTAGATGGCACGCAGCCAATATTGACACAGGTACCGCCAATACCATCGGCTCCTTCTATAATAGTTACTGTTGCACCTTGCTCAACGGCTTTTATCGCCGCAGCAAAAGCAGCGGAACCACTGCCAACGATCGCAATGTGCAAGCTACTTCTATTTGTTGTGTTGTTAGTATTATGTATCATTACAAAATCCCCCATGTTTACCAATAAATATAAATGCCGTACTTAAGAACAGAGTCAAGCCATGAGGGATCTCCACAAAATTTAGCTTCCAGATCATTGTAGGGAAGTATTGTAAATTAGTTTAAATATATCCTTTATACTATTGTAAACATTGATATTTTTCCTTTACAAACCCTACTTCTTGGCATATGCTTTGGGGTAATAAATTCATGGCAATTGTGGTCTATATATATGTATTTAATATTCGAATTTGGCTATACAGCAAAATGAACATTAACGCACTTATACAAGCAGAATTTAAACTCAACGACAAAATTACCTACCTCAATCATGCTGCAGTCGCTCCCTGGCCTGCATCCACCGCAAAAGCCATTTCTGATTTTGCACTGGAAAACAAAACTTATGGCGCAACCTACTACCCAAAATGGAATGAAGTAGAAAATAACTTACGCAACAATCTTGCCTTACTTATAAATGCAGCCGGTGCTGATGATATTGCATTGGTAAAAAATACTTCTGAAGCATTGTCAATGGTCGCATATGGATTAGACTGGCAACCGAATAACAATGTGGTTATCAGTGATGAAGAGTTTCCTTCAAACCGGATTGTATGGGAGTCGCTTGCAGACAAGCAGGTGGAGTTAAAGAAAATTTCTTTGTCTCATAATCCTGAAGAATCCTTAATCGCCGCCTGTGACGAAAATACAAAATTGCTTGCCATTAGTTCAACACAATACAGCAGTGGTATTACTCTTGACTTAGTGAAACTCGGGCAGGCGTGCAAGCAAAAAAATATACTCTTTTGTGTTGATGCCATACAAACCATTGGCGCCCTGCAACTTGATGTACAAAAAATTCAGGCCGACTTTGTAATGGCAGACGGCCATAAATGGATGCTGGCACCCGAAGGGCTTGCTCTGTTCTATTGTCATCAAAATGTCCGCTCTAAATTAAAGCTTAATGAATTTGGCTGGCATATGACTGAAGACATGTACAACTTTAACTCAACACAATGGAAAATAGCAGACAGCGCAAGACGCTTTGAATGTGGCAGCCCGAATATGTTAGGCATTCATGGTTTTAATGCCAGCGTTGCCTTGTTGCTTCAGCTTGGTATGAATAATGTGCAACAATTACTTTTAGAAAATACGGAATACTTATTTTCCTTATTAAACAAAAATAAAAAAATTGGAATTATTACTCCTCAAACTCAGGGGCAATACGCCGGCATTGTGAGCTTTAAACATATAAAAAGAAAAAACAGTGAATTATTTTCTTATTTATGGTCACACAATATTATTTGCGCACAACGAGGGGAAGGTATTCGTTTTTCCCCACATTTTTATACCAGTAAAGAAAGTATAAAAAAGGCGGCCGATCTGTTGATATAGCTCTGAAGTGAAGAATATTAGCGGGTTGCTCAATAAACAGGCGTTTTTATCACGATACTAATAAGGAAATTTGGTTTCTTGCCGCTATATATTAAGGAATAAGGCTTATTACTAATTAATTTATGGATAAATGGAGTTTAGACACAATGAAAGCATCAGATTTATTTGTTAAATGCCTTGAAGAAGAAGGTATTGAGTACATTTTTGGTATACCCGGTGAAGAAAATGCCGATTTTATGATTTCACTAGAACAATCAGAAAAAATTAAATTTATACTCACGCGCCATGAACAAGGCGCTGCTTTTATGGCTGAAGTTTACGGCCGTTTAACGGGTAACCCGGCTGGTTGCCTAGGCACACTCGGCCCTGGAGCCACCAATCTTATCACTGGTGTCGCCGATTCAAATATGGACAGGTCACCCATGCTGGTACTAACCGGCCAGGGGGCATCGACTCGCTTACATAAAGAATCCCACCAGATTATGGACGTGGTAAAAATGTTTGAACCTGTTACCAAATGGGCTCAAACCATTTTGCATCCCGACAGCATCCCTGAAATTATCCGTAAAGCAGTCCGGTTAGCTCGCACAGAAAAACCCGGTGCTTGCCATATTGAATTGCCGGAAGACATTGCAAAGATTAACACCGATGCCACCCCCTTAAACCCACTTCGGTTTCGGCGGCCGGTTGCAGGTGATAAAATTCTGAACCAGGCCGTTGATCAAATTTTAAAAGCAAAATGCCCAATTATTATTGCCGGTAATGGTTGTATCCGTAAACGTGCCAGCAAGCAACTTAGAAAGTTATGCGAGAAAACCGGCATTGGTGTTATCAGCACTTTTATGGCCAAAGGTTGTATCGATATGGATAAAGACTATTGTCTTTACACTATCGGCTTACAGGCAAAAGATGTGATTGCCTGCGCACTGGATCATGCTGACTTAATCATTACACTCGGTTACGACATGGTGGAGTACCACCCTACTTTGTGGAACCTCAACAAAGATAAAAAAATTATTCACATCGATTTTTTGCCCACAGAAATTGACGAGCATTATCACCCCGAAACAGAAGTCATCGGTGACCTCGCCCATACCTTATGGATGATGAATGAACGTTTTGATTCGGTCAAAGAGTTTGAATTTGATTTTTCTCAACAACACGCAACACGCGAAACCATGCAGAAAGATCTAAAAGAACATTTTGACGACGATACCGAAGGACTCATTCGCCCGCAAAAAGTATTATGGGATGTGCGGCAAGTTATGGGCGCAAATGATATTCTACTATCGGATGTGGGCGCACATAAAATGTGGATTGCACGGCAATACCAGTGCCATGAACCGAATACCTGTCTTATCCCCAATGGTTTTTGCTCGATGGGGTTTGCATTGCCCGGTGCCATCGCGGCCGATATTGTTCATCCCAACAGAAATATACTTTCAATATGTGGTGATGCCGGGTTTTTGATGAACGTACAGGAAATGGAAACGGCTAAACGACTTAACTCTAATATTGTCGTTATGGTCTGGGAAGATAAAGCCTACGGTTTAATAGCCTGGAAACAGGAAAATGAATTTGGCCATCATACCGATCTTTCATTTAACAACCCGAACTGGATGGAACTGGCCAGTGCCTTTGGCTGGCATGGCCACCATGTTGTAAACAGCCGCGATCTAGTTTCTGAATTAGAAACGGCATTTAGTGAACAAGGCCCCAGTTTAGTTGTCGTACCAATTGACTACCGCGAAAATATGTTGTTAACAAAACGACTCGGTGATATTGCTTGCCCCATATAAGAATATTATGATCATTAAATAAAAAGGAATATCCATTGACCACACACTACCCTTTAATGATTGCAGATTACACTGCATCGGCTAACGATAAAATAACCGTTACCGCACCCTTTGACGACAGTGTTATCGCAACACTCGATGCAGCCGATGCCAATGCCGTTGAAATGGCACTCACTACCGCCAGTGATTTATTTAATGACAAATCAAAATGGCTACCGGCAGCACAACGCATTGCTATCCTTGAAAAAACAGCGGCATTGATGCGCGAGCAATTTGACGAACTGGTAATTGAAGCTGCGCGTGAAGGAGGCAAACCCTTTAACGACTCGCGTGTTGAAGTCGAACGCGCGATTGATGGTGTATTAAATTGCATTGAATGTATCCGTACCGGTCACGGTACTGAAATCCCCATGGGTATTAACCCAGCCTCTGAACACCGCATGGCCTTTACACGTAGTGAGCCTATCGGGGTTGTTGTTGCGGTCAGTGCCTTTAACCACCCACTTAATTTAATTATTCATCAAGTTGGGCCCGCCATTGCAACCGGTTGCCCGGTTATTATTAAACCTGCCGAAGACACACCTTTGTCCTGCTATCGCTTTATTGCTTTACTACGCAAAGCAGGTTTACCTGATGAGTGGTGTCAGGCACTGGTTGTATCGGATTTAGATGTCGCCACACAACTGGTTACCGATAACCGTGTTGGCTTCTTTAGCTTTATTGGCAGCGCCAGTGTTGGCTGGATGTTACGCAGCAGACTTGCTCCCGGCACACGTTGCGCACTGGAGCACGGTGGCGTTGCACCGGTTATCGTTGAAGCCGATGCTGATTTAAAAGACGCCTTGCCGTTACTGGCCAAAGGCGGTTTTTACCATGCTGGTCAGGTGTGTGTATCCGTGCAGCGGGTATTTTGTCATAAAGATATTGTAAAACTGGTTGCAACTAACCTTGCCGATATGGCAAAAAAACTGGTTGTAGGTGACCCTACCCAACCCGAAACCGAAGTTGGGCCATTAATTCGCAAGCGTGAAGTCGAACGTGTTCACAACTGGGTTAGCCAGGCAATAAAAGACGGCGCAGAATTATTAACCGGTGGAGAAATAAAAGGGAATTGTTACGAACCCACCGTGCTATTAAACCCACCCGCCGATTCCATTGTTTCCACCAAAGAGATCTTTGGCCCCGTCATCTGTGTGTATAGTTTTGACAATGTAGATGATGCGCTGAATCAAGCCAATGCTCTACCCTTCGCTTTTCAGGCCAGTGTCTTTACTAAATCTATTGATAATGCACTGCATGCCTATAAGCACCTTAATGCAAGCGCCGTGATGATAAACGACCACACGGCTTTTCGTGTTGACTGGATGCCCTTTGCAGGCTTACGCCACTCCGGCTTAGGTGTTGGGGGTATTCCACATACTTATCACGACATGCAAATTAAAAAATTAATGGTGTTGAAATCCACTAAAATTTAACCGCTTTGGGTTTAATTCCCCGCAGCTTGCTACGAGATACAAGCCTGAATGTAGCGTAGCGTAATCCGGGGAGACCTGTACTACCATTCCCCTACAATATTTAAGACAATAATACCCCGTCCGCTTGTGGCGGGGTAGTTTATTTACTAATTTTCTCAAAATACAGGTATTCATAGCTATCTGTTTTAGTATCGATTGATTTATGCGTTATTCCATAAAACCTAAAAAAACCTGAAGTATCTTCTGGTAATGATTTTGAGTTATCACACCAACCAATGGTAAAACGCAATTCTTTTTGAATGGCGGCATTGCCTTTTTCCTGTGTTTTCACAATAAAAGAAAAACGTGCAAAGTCTTTATTAAGTGGTTCCCCTTTGTAATTATGAATCACTTTTGTAATTTGACCCGTGGCGATCCAGTCTGCGGCTGCAACACACTTTTGTTTATCAAACTTTGATTGTGAAAAGCAAGGCAATTGCGGACATGGCTTTGTCGCAAAAACGGGGCTAGCTGCTAAAAGCAATATAGCCATTGCGGTTAACTTTCATCTCACAATAACGACAGTGAAACTTAAGGTTTTGACATTAATAAATTTTGTACTTCTTTATAGGTTGTATGTGCATGCGCAATGGCGTCTTCAATAATATCGGGGGGTAAATCTGCAGCTACCCAGTCTTCATCCATTAGCATCGCGGCATCAGTTTCTTCTATATTCGTTGTATTAAGCTCTGTCATTACCGCCAATGTGTTTGCAATTTTAACAATGGCACTTTCCTGCTTATAGTCTTTGGCTTTTTGAATTTCATGGTGTGCGCCAATCACTTCAATTAACATCGGCGTTAAATGCCAGTTTTCGGCCAACGCACTGCCGACCATAGTATGGTCAAAACCGATAAACTCCTGTTCTACTGTATAGAGCTCGGTATCTTCTGTGTCATCTAGAATATATTCCAGTGACTTGCGTGACAGTTCCGGGAGTTCTTTAAATAAAACAAGTTGACCAATATCATGCAATAGACCGGCAACAAACAAACCATCCGGGTTTTTTACTTTTGTTTTTGAGCCCAGATACTTTGCGATAATTGCGCAATAAATACAGTGCATCCAGAAATCGTCCATGCTGAGCAGGTCATTCGGAATACCGTCAAATGTTTCAACGGCCGAGGTTGCCAGTGCAATATCACGTACACGTTCTGTACCAATAACAGTAACAGCTTTGGCAACAGAGTCGATTTCTTTGCTAATACCATAAGCCGGGCTATTTGCCATACGCAATACACGCATGGTTAAGCCGGGATCCTGGCTGATCACTTCGGCAACTTTGGTCATTGAGCACTGCGAATTATTGACCATTTCATTTACCCGCACAAATACGCCGGGTAAGGATACCAAATCATTAATATTCTTAACTATTTCATCTAAAGATGCCGCCATAGTATTCCCATTTTTTGTCAAAGATAAATTTAAGTATATGCATAAATTCACTAACATCAAGAAAACGAGGACTACAACACATTAAATTCGTACTTCAATGGTTATAGTCATATCACGTTAACAATCACTTTTTTAAATGGAATGTATGGCACTTTTACATTTATCCAGTTTTACCTCGATTACCTTTTTAAGCTCACCTGAAACAGCCGATACCTGCCACGCCGAATTAGAACAAATGCTCATTTATCACAAGAAAGTAGAAATTGATTTTAGTGGCGTGCACGTTACGCAAGGTTTTTTACAAAGCCTGTTAGCCCCTTTGTTTTTAAAGCGCGGAATGGTTTTATTTGACCGCTTATTTTTTGCAAATTGCTCCGAAGCATGCGAAAAGACGGTTCAGGGAATTATTAACAGCTATAAAGAACAAAATTTGGCCAGCCAGGATCAGGTTAGCTAAAAGCGGTATTTCAACCCTACTATATAAGGTTGTGTCCAGCCACGCCATTGTTCAAACAAAGCAGTGTCGACTGCCGCAATCGCAGAGCGTTTTTCCAATGCATTTTTAAAAACCGCCTCACCGCTAAGTGTTTGCGATAGCCCTCCACAACGCTCAAAAATAAACTGTCCCGCTGCATAGTCCCAAATATTCTGACTACCATGTAGGTACACATGCCCACGCCCCATGGCCAACCAACACCAGTCAAGCGCCGATGCACCAAAATTACGCTGTGATGCAAATGGAGAACCCGATACCAGCGCAACAGATAGTTCACTGGTGAGTCGTTTAAAATCAATAATCGCCGTGGATTGATGCAATTCCAAACCGGTTGCTTCCAGACTAATGGCTTTATTATTCAGGCAAGCCTTTGCCTTTGTTGCAGTAAAACATTCGTCACGAATCGGGTCATAAACAAGGCCAAAACTCGCACGCCCATTTTCAATAAGTGCAAGTGACACCGCGAAATAGGGAATACCGAAGGCAAAGTTACTGGTGCCGTCCAGCGGGTCAAGGCACCAGACCATTTGACCACTTGCCAATGCACTCGCTTGTTGTTCAACTGACATTTCTTCACCAAGCACAACAGAATTTGGGAAAAGCTGTATTAAGCGTTGGCTAATCTTTTCCTGCATCAGCAAATCGGCTTCAGTAACAATGCTGCCATCTTTTTTATGCTGCCGACATACTTTGTTATAGCGTGGGATAAGTTCTTCTTTAGCAGTACAAATAACGCTACTAATAACAGTGTCTAGTTTAGATTGATTCATCTTTTGATTCTTCTTTTTTGGAAACCGATGCAATAACAGTGGATGGCTTTGTCAAAATATACCATGTACCGTATAACATTAAGGCTGCAATAAATAAAAGCAGGTAAATATTTAATTGCCTAAAAAAAACAGCATACGCAAAGCTGGCGCTCATCATAGTAACCGATGCAATTTTAGCAGGTAATGGTATTACACGGTGTTGCTGCCACTTTTGCAACAAAGGGCCAAACAGTGGGTGATAGTATAACCAGTTATGGAATCGCTTTGAACTTTTCGCAAAAGCCCACAGTGCCAGTATCATAAACGGTGTAGTCGGCAGTACCGGCAACACAACGCCAATTGCTCCAATTAAAAAAATAACCAGGCTAAAAGAAAATAACATAACTTCATGGGCTGTTTTGTAAAACGCTATCGCTCACAATGACAAATTTATTTTAAGTTGCAACATTCTTTATGAGTCTAGCAGCTAAATTTCGGTTACTCTATAAATCCTTAAAATTGACAGAACGTAACTTTTTAGTTGTGCCTCGCTTTTTTTTGTTTTCAAGACGTTTTCGTTTTGCCGTCATACTGGGTTTTGTTTTATAACGATGTTTAGGTACAACGATTGCCGCATTAATAGTTTGCTTTAGTCTGTCAAAAGCAGCCTGTTTATTTCTTTCCTGCGTACGATGTTGCTGTGATTTAATAATTAGAACACCCTCGTTCGTTATTCTTTTATCTTTTGATTGGAGTAAGCGTTGCTTATAAACGGTTGGCAAAGACGAGGCTTTAATATCAAAACGTAAATGAATTGCTGACGATACTTTATTCACATTCTGCCCACCCGCACCTTGCGCGCGCATTGCCTGGATCTCAATGTCCTGCATACGAATAAATAAATGGTTTGATAATTTTATCATGGAGATTACCGTAAACATTATTACCTGCGGGTAAATAAAAGTTGGTTTCAACACCAATATTACATAAAATGCACCAATAATGAATTTTATTAAACATTTAACTACAAAAAAAGCTTTTTACATTATTTTGCAGCTTGCATTGCTTGTTGCAGTCTATCTTGGTTTAAAAACTTACACGCAGCGTGACCTGGTACAGGAAATACCCCCCGTTATCAATGCAAGCCTGTTATCGGGTGAAACTTTTAGCCTCGTTACACATAAGGGTAAACCTTTATTAGTCTATTTCTGGGCATCGTGGTGCCCTGTTTGTACCTTTAAAGAAGAAAGTATTGAAGCCATTAGCAAGGACTACCCCGTTGTTACTATTGCCATGCAGTCTGGCGATAAAGATGTACTTAGAGCTTATATGCGAAGTAAAAAACTGAGTTTTGCCGTTATTGAGGATAATAATAGCATACTGGCAAACCGCTTTGGTATTAAAGCGGTGCCAGTCAGCTTTATACTGAATGATAAAGGCAAAATAGTATTTATAGAATCTGGCTATACTTCGTCGTGGGGGTTACGATTTCGTTTATGGTTGGCTCAGTTCTTTTAATGACATAACTATTTGGTTATTACCATTCCAATGCACCGCCTGTTTGATATTCTGTTACACGTGTTTCAAAAAAGTTTTTTTCTTTTCTAAGATTCGCCTGTTCATCCAGCCAACCCAGTCTGTTTTTTGCTCCGGGGAAAGGTTCGGTATGTTTTAGTTGTTTTGCGCGCCGGTTAGCAATATAGCGGAACTGCTCAATATGCTCTTCAGCCGTGTAACCTAAAACAGGGTCGCGCATAATATAGTGGGCGTATTCTGCTTCAGCCGCTTCTGCTTCCAGCCACATATCTGCAACGGCTTTATGGTCGAGTTTTACATTGTTTTCCAGAACAATCTGATTAACCACCCTAATGCCAAAAGCACAATGCAGCACCTCATCTCGCATAATATATTGAAACTGCTCGGCTGTGCCGGTCATCAGCCCACGCCGCTGTAATGCAAAGATCGGGCTAAAGCCATTATAAAACCAGCAACCCTCAAATACACCGGCAAAAAAGGTATAGGACATAACAAAGTTTTCCAGCTCATCCTGGTTAGTTAAATCAATATCGGCACGTAATACAGAATCAATGCGTTGATTGGCTAGTTGTATTTTCTGGTTTATTTCAGGTACAACCCGATAGCGATTGTATATTTCACCCTGATCCAGCCCTATCGACTCAATACAGTGCTGATACGTCCAGGTGTGTAAGGCTTCTTCAAAGACCTGCCGTGCCTGATAAATCTGTAATTCAGGTGCGGTCATTTTTTCCATAACCGCAAGGCCAATATTTCGCATTGCCAGTATATCGGAGGTGGTCAGGTACGATAGTACATTTTCATAGATATGCTTTTCTTCTAGTGTTAAACGGTGCTGGTAGTCGTGTATATCTTTCGACATATTAATATCGAGGGGTGTCCAGTGGTTACGGTTTGCATTTAAAAAGAACTCCCATGCCCACGGGTATTTAAATGGTGCAAGTTGATTAATATCTGTTGAACCATTGATAACCCGTTTATCATCTGCGCGGACAGGTAAAATATCAGGGCTTATGCTGTTACTTTCAGATTCTTTATTTAATATCTGTTGAGCATGTAACGCATTCTCATGTGTTTTTTCTGGTATTGGTTCAGATATTTCAACGCTAGTGTCAACTTCAATTGAAAATGGTGCAAGCGGATTTTCCCAATTAAACATAATTATTATCTCTCTTACTGGCAGGCTTCACATTCGGGGTCAAGGATAGAACAAACTTTTGCTGTCTCTAGCGGATCAGTTTGTGTTACGTTTTTTTCTATATGGGTTGCACCAACCGAACGCAGGTAATAAGTGGTTTTTAATCCCCGTAGCCAGGCTAACTTGTAAAGCTGATCCAGTTTTTTACCAGAAGGTTCCTGCATATATAAATTCAGGCTTTGTGCCTGATCAATCCATTTTTGCCTGCGTGCGCCTGCTTCAATCAACCAGCGTGTATCTATTTCAAAAGCCGTGGCATACAGTTTCTTTAATTCCTCAGGAATACGATCCATACTTAAAATAGAACCATCATAATATTTAAGATCATTCACCATTACTTCATCCCATAAGTTGTGTTTTTTCAGGGCTTGTACAAGGTATGGGTTAACAACAGTAAATTCACCAGAGAGATTCGATTTGACATAAAGGTTCTGGTAAGTCGGTTCTATTGACTGGCTTACCCCGCAAATATTTGAAATGGTGGCAGTGGGTGCTATCGCCAAACAATTACTGTTTCGCATCCCTTGTTTTAAGACTGTTTCACGTAAACTATCCCAGTCTAATGTGCTACTGGTATCGCACTGAATATAGTTGCTCCGCTCTGCTATCATTTTATTCAATGAGTCGATCGTCAAAATACCCTGACTCCATAACGAACCAGCATAACTCGTATACTGCCCACGTTCGGCGGCCAGATCAGACGATGTTTTAATTGCAAAGTAACTCACCGCTTCCATTGATGTGTCAGCAAACGCAACCGCCTGTTCACTATTGTAGGCAATATTCTGCTTATAAAGCGCATCCTGAAAACCCATTAAACCCAGACCAACTGGCCGATGACGCAAGTTGGAATTGCGCGCCTGCGGTACGGCGTAATAATTATAATCCACCACATTGTCCAGCATACGCATTGCAGTGGTGATAGTGGCTTCCAGCTTTTCAAGGTTTAATCCATTTTCATCGGTATGTGCAGCCAGATTAACTGAACCCAGATTGCACACCGCGATTTCATTATCGTTGGTATGTAATGTAATTTCGGTACAAAGATTGGAGCTGTGCACCACACCGACATGCTGGTTGGTATAACGCACATTGCAGGGATCTTTAAAGGTGATCCAGGGGTGGCCTGTTTCAAATAACATCCCCAGCATTTTTCGCCATAGCTCAACGGCTTTCACTGTTTTGAATGATTTAATTTCACCTCGTGCAGCTTTTTCTTCTATCGCAATGTAGGCTTTCTCAAAGGCTTGTCCATAAAGATCATGTAACTCAGGCACGTCTTCCGGTGAAAACAGCGTCCAGTCTTTTTCTTCTGCGACCCGTTTCATAAACAGGTCAGGCACCCAGTTGGCTGTATTCATATCATGAGTGCGACGGCGATCATCGCCGGTATTTTTGCGTAGTTCTAAAAAGTCTTCGACATCAATATGCCATGTTTCAAGATAAGCACACATGGCCCCTTTGCGTTTACCGCCCTGGTTAACCGCAACTGCTGTGTCATTGGCTACCTTTAAGAATGGAACCACACCCTGTGATTTACCATTGGTACCTTTGATATGAGAGCCTAAACCACGTACCCGCGTCCAGTCATTACCTAAACCACCTGCAAACTTGGATAACAGTGCATTGTCTTTTAATGAAGAATAAATACCGCCGAGATCGTCCGGCACAGTAGTGAGGTAACACGAAGACAACTGTGGTCGTAAGGTGGCCGAGTTAAACAAGGTAGGCGTTGAGCTCATAAAATCAAAGGACGACAACAGTTTGTAAAATTCAATACTGCGTTGTTCGCGATCTATTTCATTGTAGGCAAGTCCCATTGCCACACGCATAAAAAATACCTGCGGTAATTCAATGCGGATATTATCATGATGAATAAAGTAACGATCATGCAGTGTTTGCAATCCAAGATAATTAAACTGGTAATCACGTTGTGGTTCAATCGCAGCGGCCAACTTATCAAGGTCATAACGTAATAGTTCACTGTCGAGTAGTTCAAACTCAACAGCCTTTTTAATATAATTTTTAAAATAGTCAGCGTAACGGTTTGTCATTTCTGCTTGAGTGGCTTGCTGTGCATAACCGTCTACCCAGCTCAACGCTTCACGGCGCAGGTTGTTTAAAAGCAGACGCGCCGACAGTTGTGAATACTCGGGGTCTTTGTCAATCAGGCTGCAGGCACTCATCACCAGTGTGCTATATAAATCATCTTCACTCATACCTTCGTATACCGAGCTTAAGGTCGCCTGTACAACCCTGTCGGTATCAATCTGTTCGAGTCCCATTACGGCTTCATCTACAATCTGTTGCAAGTGTATTTGGTTAAGGGGTTTAAGGCAGCCATCACTGTACTGGATATTGATGTCCGGTTGATTAGTTTGCTCTTTATTTTCGCCTGTTTGCTGCCGGGCACGTTGTTGAGCGTGTTGTTCACGGTATAAGACATAGGCACGCGCCACTTTTTGCTCACCGTTGCGCATTAATGCCAGTTCAACCTGATCCTGAATATTTTCAATATGCACGGTGCTATTTTCTGGCAGGTGGCGAAATAGTGCATTGATAACCTGTGTGGTTAAGGTTTCAACGGTTTCATGTACCCGACTGGAGGCTGCTGCGGTACCCCCTTCTACGGCAAGAAAGGCTTTAGTCAGCGCCACTACAATTTTGTTGCGGTCAAAGGTAGTTTGTTTTCCATTACGGCGAATAACCCGGCTAATCGGCTCATTGACGGACTTTTGTAGCGGATTATCTGCTGAAGCGGGTGGTGTGGGATTGCTTGTAAGATCGTTGCTTAAGGTATCAGTTTGCATGGGCTTCCTCTGGCTATAGGTTGTACAGGGCCAGAGGGAAAAGCAGCAGAAAACAGGCTGCTTTTCCACCCTGAGCCTTAACGCGAGACTCGGATGTTATTTTTATAACAGAAGCAGGTAATCGGACTGAAGGGGCAAAGCCCCTAACACCGTTGCGCGACAGTACCGGATTGACACCGGATTCCCCCGCTTCTATTTTATTGTAAACCACAATATGTAGTGGTTATATAATTTATGAGTACAAGATAATGTAAGGTTTGTTAAAAGGCAAGGTTTATTTTAAGACTTTTTTCTAAGAAACAAACCTTCTCTGGCAAGCTCTATAAAATCAGTTAAGTAAGCTTGCTCAGCTTCACGTTGCCGAATGGCGGCATATAAAGTTCCTTTCATGCCATCTTTACCGAGAGGTCGGGCGCTAACATATTTTCGGGTAATATAATCTTCAACAACCCATTCCGGCAGTACCGCAATGCCTCGCCCGGAAGCCACCAGTTGTAAAATCATTACGGTGAGTTCTGACTGACGAAGCTGTAACGGTGTAATATTTTGCGGGTTAAGAAAATGTGTAAAAATATCCAGCCGTTGCTGTTCAACCGGGTAAGTAATCAATGTTTCGTTACTAAAATCAGCCGCACAAAGGTAGGCTTTATTTGCCAGTGGGTGGTCATTTGCCATAATGGCAACGGCCTGATAATCAAACAAGGCTTCAAAGGCAATATCCGGCTGTGCCACCTTATCGGTAGTAATCACAAGGTCAATATCTTGCTGTGACAAGGCTTTTAAGGGTTCAAAACTGTTGCCCAGGCGCAGATCCACCTCCACATCAGGCCAACGCCCACGATAGCAATCCAGTGTCGGGATTAGCCATTCAAAGCAACTGTGACATTCAATCGTAATATGCAACCGACCTGAATTTGCCCCTGCCAGATGCTTTAGCTCATATTCTGCCATTTCCACTTCAGGCAATATCCGCTGTGCAAGGTTTAACAGTCGTTGCCCTGCATGGCTCAGCCTGAGTGGTTTATGCTTGCGCTTATAAAGCTCAATATCAAAATAACACTCAACCACCTTAATTTGGTGAGACAAAGCTGACTGGGTTAAATGCAAACGTTCCGCCGCCTGAGCCAAACTGCCTGCCTCTTCAATGGCTTTAAGGCTACGTAAATGGCGGAGTTCTAAAAACATTATGAATCCTATTCATTATAAATATTAGAAATATGAAATTGATTCAATCTTAACCCGACTTCATACTGTGTCGCAATCCAAATTGAAGACAAGGTAAGCACAATGAGCAAAACACACAATCTCGGGTTTCCACGCATTGGTGCAGATCGAGAATTAAAAAAAGCAACCGAAGCATTCTGGCAAGGAAAAATTAGCCAGCAGGATCTCGAACAAACAGGTAAAGAACTACGCCAACGGCATTGGCAGCTACAAGCCGATGCCGGCATTGAGCTTATTCCTGTCGGTGACTTTTCCAATTATGACCAGCTACTGGATATGTCCTGTCTGTTGGGTGTTGTCCCACCCCGCTTTAACTGGGACGGCGACACCATTAATCTGGCAACCTACTTTGCCATGGCGCGCGGTGAACAACACAAAGACAAAACCATTGCTGCCTGCGAAATGACAAAATGGTTTGATACAAATTACCACTACCTCGTTCCCGAAGTGCATAGCAAACAAACCTTTAAACTGAGCTTTAATAAATTGTTTGACGACATTGCCGAAGCACGTAGTGCCGGGTTTAACAGCAAAGCCGTTATTATCGGCCCGCTGACCTGGCTATGGCTGGCAAAAGTAAAAAATGAAGACTTTAACAAACTTGCATTACTGGAATCACTGACCGAAGCATACAAAACAATTTTATTGCGCTTGAAACAACAGCAAATTGAATGGCTGCAAATTGATGAACCAATATTGGTGCTGGACTTGCCAGAAGAATGGCAAACCAGTTTTAAAACGGTTTATAAACAATTACAGACAAGCGGTTTAAATATTTTACTCACAACATATTTTGGTGAACTGGGCGATAATCTTAAACTTGCCTGCCAGCTCCCGGTTGCAGGGCTGCATATTGATCTTGTTCGCGGAAGTAACCAGCTTGACGAGGTAATAGATAACTTAGTAGACAATAAAATTTTATCATTGGGCGTTATTGACGGTCGTAATATTTGGCGCAGTGATTTAGATGCTATTTTAAACACCCTAAACAAAGCTAAAAAAACACTGGCAGAGCGTTTATGGATAGCCCCATCGTGTTCATTGCTGCATGTGCCGATTGACCTGGAACAGGAGACAAAACTGGACAGTGAAATAAAAAACTGGCTGGCCTTTGCAACACAAAAACTCGATGAACTTAACACATTAAACCAGGCACTTAACCACGGTATAGAAAAAGCTGCACCACAACTGCAGTTATCACGCAAAGCGATACAGCAACGCCAGCAGTCCAGCCGAATTCATCATGCTGATGTTAAGCACCGAGTAAAAACCATTACCGAAACCATGCTAACACGTAACAAACCTTTTAATGAACGCAGCAAGCTACAAAAGCAATGGCTAAATTTGCCGGCCTACCCCACGACCACCATTGGTTCTTTTCCGCAAACGGATAGTATCCGTATTACCCGGCGCACATTTAAGCAAGGCCAGATAAACAAAGAGGAATACACCCGGCAAATGAAAAAAGAAATTTTCCATGTTGTTAAAGAACAGGAAAAACTGGGGCTGGATGTACTGGTGCACGGCGAACCGGAACGCAATGATATGGTTGAATACTTTGGCGAGCTACTCAACGGTTTTGCTTTTACCGAAAAAGCCTGGGTACAATCCTATGGTTCACGCTGTGTTAAACCACCGATTATTTACGGCGACATTTCACGCCCCGAAGCCATGACCGTTGAATGGAGTTGCTTTGCACAGTCCTGCACTGCAAAACCCATGAAAGGTATGCTCACCGGCCCGGTGACCATTTTAAACTGGTCGTTTGTACGTGACGACCAACCCCGTGCAGAAACAGCCGCACAAATCGCACTGGCATTGTGAGACGAAGTGCATGATCTTGAACAGGCCGGTATTAAAATTATACAAATTGATGAAGCGGCATTACGTGAAGGTTTACCTCTACGCAAACAAGACTGGCAGGACTACCTGAACTGGACAGTCCGAGCCTTTCGTTTAACCGCCAGCATTGCAGCTGACGAGACACAAATCCATACCCATATGTGTTACTCCGAGTTCAACGATATTATTCAGGCCATTGCCGCTATGGATGCCGATGTGATTACTATCGAAACATCTCGCTCAGATATGGAATTGTTGGATGCCTTTGAAGATTTTGACTACCCCAATGACATTGGCCCTGGTGTTTACGATATCCATTCACCTAATGTGCCAACCACACAGCATATTGTCCAACTTATGCAAAAAGCGGCACAACGCATTCCGCTTGAAAGGCTCTGGATTAACCCCGACTGTGGCCTAAAAACGCGCCAATGGCCGGAAGTCAAAGAAGCACTGGCCTGTATGGTTCACTCCGCCCGGCAGTTACGCCAGGTTGTTGAATAATAAGGCTTTACAGGAAGCATATGCTGCCTTTCTTTGATTGATTATTCTCTGAAACTCCTCTATGCTGTGTAATGAGAACATTTAGAGAACTTAAGCAAAGCAAAAGGCAGCAGGCAAGCAATGAACCTTACCCAAACAGAAGTCAAAATTCATGATTTTATTCGCGCCTTTATCAACCAGCAAGGTCACAGCCCAACGCTCAAAGAAATTGGCGATGGCGTGGCCATTAAATCAAAAGGCACCGTACACCGTTATGTTAACGCGTTAAAAAACAAAGGTGTATTGCAACACAACACACGGCAATGGCGCGGGCTAAGCTTAGCTGAAAACCCGCCCGAACCATCACTTAACAAGCATTCTGACTCAATGGGCAGCCGCCTACCCTTCGTCGGCCGCATCGCCGCCGGGCAACCGATTGAAGCCATTAATGACATCACCGAAATCGACATTAACGAATTATTAGTCGGCAAAAACAGCAACCGCTATATGTTGCAAATCAAAGGCGATTCGATGATCGACCTCGGCATTTTAGACGGCGACATGGTGGTAATAGAACGCCGCGACAGCGCCAAAAACGGCGACATTGTAGTCGCCTTAATCGACGAACAAAACGCCACACTCAAACGCTTTCATTTAGAAAGTGATGGGCAGGTATTACTCATCCCCGCCAATGCGGACTTAACTGCACAACAATATGCCGCCGAGCGGGTACGTATTCAAGGAATTTTAGTTGGGCAAATGCGGACTTATCAGATTAGTTGAGTGCTTTTTCCGAAAGAGCAAAAGAACCAATATTAAGTTATGAGGAACTACTGGAAGATTTGAAAGAACATGACAAAATATAGCCTTGCTTTTAAGAAGTCGATTACAAAAGATCTTCGAAATATCCCAAATAAAGGTGTAAAACGTATTTTAAAAAGTATTGAGCTTCTTTGTGAAAACCCAGGAGCAGATGGCTGTATAAAACTCTCAGGGCAAGAGCGATATAGAATAAGGCAAGGTGTTTACCGTATTGTGTATGAAATTCAAGATACGGAGCTTATTATCCTGGTTGTTAAAATTGCACACCGTCGTGTTATTTATAAAAACAGCTAACCAGCCAATCAACATTAACCGGTTTTACACACTGCTTTTTCTGTGTAAAATTGGCAAGTTATCAAAACGTTATATTGTGAACACGATGCCTTTCTTCAAGAATATCCAAATCACTATACTGTTAGCATTTGCTCTGTTTTTGGGGGGTTGTACATCCCATGAAATGAAACAGTATGAGGGTAAGGTCGTAGACGAGCAAGGAAAGCCTATACAGAATGTAGATGTAAAACTCTGTTACATAGGGTGGGATTGGGACTGGAGTATGCAGGGTGGCTTTCCTTTAATTATGGGGCAGTCATTTTGCTCTGAGCCTGTTACAACCGATCAGTTTGGCCGCTACACAGTGATGTTTGCCGGTCCACCAAGTACAACCCTGCTTGCAAGGCATCATGGCTGGATCCAGCTCAAGAGTTATCTGGCAAACAATAACCGTGTGGTGATGATTCGACGAGAAGCGGAGATCAAACGGCGCACTGAACAGGAAGTAAAGCAGGAAAAGGCATACCGGCAAAGACGAATGGGAGAATCCAACACGGAATACTATTGCCGTGTTATCAGGGGGCGCGCCAGCAATATCGAGATTTCTTATCATGGCCGGCAGGTAAATATAATTCAAACACTCATGAGTAACGGACACCTCCTGTTTGCAGCAAAAGGGACTTACGCTGATATAAAATCAATTGCAAAAGAGACCCGCATCAGCATTGATAATGCGGGTAAACAATTATTGTCAAACGACTTCACCGTACTACCGGCTAGTATTTTATGCGATAAAGATATTTACTTTGTAGAGGCGAAATCATCTGCGTACACAATGGATTTAAATTCTATAAAAAAGGTAAATGTAATTCTGTCTGAATTGCAGATAGGCTTCTCAATGGATGTATGGGGAATGACGGAAACCCGGCATTAATATTGAAGATGTATGGGTTCAAGTTAAGATCTTGCGCTTGCTAAGCGTTACACATAAATTAAGGAAAAAGAAATGTACCCAGGTAGCTGTGAGTGTAAATCCATCCAGTATAAATTTACGGGGGAACCTCTTACGTGCTATGCCTGCCATTGCACGGATTGCCAAACTTCGTCAGGCTCTGCTTTTGGTCTCTCGATGATCATAAATAAAAGCGATATTGAAATAATTAAAGGTAAGATCGCAATCACCATTATTAATGTTAATGATACAAAAGTTCAAAAGCACCATTGCCCTCAATGTGGCACACCGTTCTGGTTTTCAGCCGATGAGTACCCAGGCATAGTGGCTTTAAAGCCAGGCACTTTCGACGATACTTCATGGTTTAGCCCAGTGGCACATCTATGGGTTCGTAGCGCCCAGCCGTGGGTAATATTCGATAGCTTTACCCCACAATATGAAAAACAACCTGAAATATCTGAACTGATAGAATTGTGGGCATCAAGAAAAAATGTATAACAAATAGCGATGAGGAAAAACTTAAAGAAGAAGAGTAACCATCGGAGTCATACTAACCCCGCATACCTAACTATTTGATTCTGCATGAATAATAACACCCTTGTGCATAGCTATGAAATGTCTATAATAGGTAGACATATTATATATTCTTGAGAACAATTATGAAGGCATCAATAGTAGATTTAAGATATAAAACAAGCGATATTCTGAAAGCACTTGATCGAAATGAAACTGTTACTGTTCTGTATCACGGAAAAATAAAAGGTGTGATTAAACCTGCCAGGGGAAAGACAGTATCAAAAGTAAAAGATCATCCTTTCTTTGGTATGACTAAGGATTATGAAGGAACGGTATTGGAAGAACTCGATAAATTAAGAAAGCCCAGACATGATTTATGATACCGATATTTTAATCTGGGTTCAGCGTGGAAATAAAAAAGCAGCAAAATTAATTGAAAAAGATAATGATAAATATCTATCTATTCAAAGTTATATGGAATTGCTTCAAGGCGCAAAGAATAAAACGCACCATAAATACGTAAAAGATTTTATTAGTGAATTCGAGTTTGCCATATTACCGCTTACTGAAAATATCGGGCATAGAGCACTAATATATGTTGAGGAATATGCGCTGTCTTCAAATATGAGGGCGGGCGATGGAATTATTGCTGCAACGGCAATAGAAAATAATATCATACTGGTTTCTAGCAATGTGAAGCATTTTAAGGCGGTAAAAGAATTGCAACTCAAAACATTTAAACCATGATGCAGCACACATGGAATAATTGGGCTCAGTTGTTTCTAATATTAGAGGAATCTGTGTACTGAGCCCATCCCCCTGTGTCAGGATAGTTGTCGCCTCCCAATCATGGGAATAATAAACCCAAAACAGGGAGCGGCAAGAGTCAATAATGTTGTGGTCAAGTAAATCTGCACACTTTAATGGGAGCAAATTAAATTTTCAGCCGCCACTGGCGATAAATAGTTATTATAACTGTGTCCTCTCGCAATGTTATAGTGAGACATAATATATTTCACTGTGTCTTGCTCGG
>JAJRZT010000018.1 GCA_024275115.1 Gammaproteobacteria bacterium | reverse complement strand
GTTGGCTTTTACGCACTGCTAGGTATGGGAGCTATGATGGGGGCAAGCTTACAAGCGCCACTGGCTGCCTTGACTGCGATCATGGAGCTAACCTATAACCCTGGGATAATTATGCCTGGCATGTTGGTGATTGTTGTGGCGCAATTAACCGCAAGCGAGGTTTTTAAAAAACAATCTCTCTTTATTACGATGTTGCGATCTAATGGGTTGGACTTAACCATTGATCCCGTTTTACAGGTTTTGCGTTCTGTTGGCGTAATTAGTGTTTTAGAGCGAAAGTTTCGTCATTTTCCGCCTGAAATATCCCTCAGCATGGCCAAACAATTTCTAGCATCAGGCTCAGAATGGATTATTATTAATAATGAAAATGGCATTGCCAGTGTTTTAATGCCAAGCACCGAACTGGCTAAATATTTAAGTAGAGATGTCTCTGAGATAACTGTTGAGCAACAAGCTGACGATAACACCATCAACTTATTAGATATCCCTGCTAAACGTTTTTCACTCACGCCGCTCTCTTTTCAGGCTAATTTAATGCAGGCACATGAATATTTAAGTGCTGGTGCTGAAGCCCTGTTTGTTGTTTTTCGTGAAGACAAGATCAACGAAAATACGCATATTTACGGCATTATTACGAAACAAACCATCGAAGAAGCTTATATTCCTAAAGCGTTAGCCTCTAAGGGACTAGGTAACAAATAATAATTGGACGATTATTCATTTCCTCGTCCCTAATCAAGCAAATTCTTAGACTTATTCTATAAACCTAAAAGAATCCATAAAGTGACTATTCATTCTAACTATTCAAACCATTCGGGCAATCCACTCAAGGTCATGTTTGCTGGGCTATTTAGCCTGATATTAACCATGGGCGTTGCACGATTTTCTTATACGCCTTTGTTACCCACCATGCTACAACAGACCTTTCTGAATAATGCTTCAGGTGGCTGGTTGGCAACTATTAACTACATGGGGTATATGTGTGGAGCCTTGATTGCAGCATCCATTAGCAATCTCAAACTCAAAGACACGCTGTACCGAGTAGGGCTGATTGTTGCGATTCTTTCTACCATCGGCATGGCTCTTGCTGAAAATTATATCCTCTGGGCAGTGATGCGTTTTCTTGCAGGTTTATCCAGTGCCGCAGGTCTGTTAATTGGTTCTGGCTTGATTTTAAACTGGATGCTCCGCCACGGTCATCGTCCCGAACTGGGTATTCATTTTGGTGGTTTAGGGATGGGGATTGCGCTAAGTGCAGCCGTCACCATGCTTATCTCCAACAATTTTAACTGGTCGCAGCAGTGGCAAATATTTAGCCTTGTGGGTGTTTGTCTAGCAATACCCGCTTGGTTGTGGCTGCCACGACCTGATGACTCTGCCTTAACCAAAAAAGGGGAAGCTCTGGTTGATAACCCACCGCAAAGAAGCTGGATGTGGTTATTGTTTGCCGCTTATTTTTGTGCAGGATTTGGTTATGTTATTAGCGCAACGTTTCTGGTGGCGATTATTGACAACCAACCCTCATTGCAAGGAAATGGTAATTTAGTCTGGTTAGTGACGGGCTTAGCAGCCTCACCTGCCTGTATTGTCTGGGATCGTATCGCACGCAAAACTGGCGAACTCAAAGCGCTGTTTATCGCCTATGCTATCAATATTATTGGCATTATTATCCCTGCGTTTGACAGCAGTTTAACTGGCGTTTTATTGAGTGGCTTTCTGTTTGGTGCGACCTTTATCGGCATAGTGAGTTTAATGCTCACAATGGTAGGGAAATTCTTCCCAACCAAACCAGCTAAACCGATGGGTAAACTTACTTTAAGTTATGGTGTTGCTCAAATTATTGCACCTGCTATGTCGGGGATGATAGCTGAATCTACTGGCAATTATAATACTCCTCTGATTTTAGCCGCAGTCATTATGGGGGTGGGAATGGCTTTGCTGATTTGGTTAATGTCGCATAAAAAGTACTAAGAAGCGGCACGATAATGACTCAAGCAAAAGTAAATTTGGGGAATGTTGATTTTGAAGCGGTGATGAAACAATACCCAAATTTTGAAAACACATTCAATCAAGGGTTTATTGGTATTCCAGCGGGGGTAGCAGGCTTAGCCCATCCTTTTTATGGTACTTTGGACGAAGCCAAAGAAAAACACCCTGAAATTTTTAAATCCGATATAAAAATCACAACCGTTTTCTATATGCAAGGCTCAGGAGAGTTTAGCAAAGGGGCTACTTTTCGTGAGTGGATTACGGGTGAGGGTGGCTATGTCTTTTTTGCGCCAAATTCACATCAGGGCAAGGGACGACCTACCTATGTTACCCCTGTAGCGAAACATATCTATGAGAAAGTCCATGAGTATCGTCAGGCTGAAATTAAATATGCTATTTCACGTTTAGCTGAAATGCCTTTTATTGATCAGTCTAAAATGTTCTTAATGGGCAATTCTGAAGGTGCTTTAGCTGCTGCTAGGTATGCAGGTGAAGAATTTAAAGCGCGTATGGTTTTATCTTGGACCTGCGAACCGGGTTATTACACTGATTATCCCCTACTTGGCAGCTCTTATAAGCATCATCCTTTTTTAAATATTGTTGGACGGGATGATGTCTACTTTGGAAAATCCTCACACTTTAATAAAAACTACAACAACGAAGGTCACTGTGGTGATGCTTTATCTCGTTATACCTATGCAAAAGTCGTTTTG
>JAJRZT010000017.1 GCA_024275115.1 Gammaproteobacteria bacterium | reverse complement strand
TCGGCCACTGACATTCTTCGTTTACCTTCTGCCTGTAATTCAGTAATACGCAACACACCATCACTGGTTAACACATCAATACCTTTGGCTGACTCTGCAATAACACGGCCTGGCTCCGTGCTTGTTTCGTTTGACTTCGTCGCCACCGCAACTTCCGCCTGCCATATTCGGAGACTGCCCTTTTTACCCTTATTTTTTTCATAATAACTGTAAGCAACCGGCCATGAGTTAAAGGCTCTTACTGCACGTTCGATTTCTACCGCAGATTGCTTCCAGTTAATTTCCGCTTCGGCCTTACTTAATTTTATCGCATAACAGGCATCAGCGTCATGTTGCTTAATGCGCTCAGCCGTTCCATCCACAATCGCTGGCAAAGTAGACATAAGTGTTTCAGCACCGAGCAACATTAATTTATCATGCAAACTTGTAGCAGTATCATCATGCTCAATATCACACATCTCGATAGCCAACATATCACCTGTATCTAACCCCTTATCCATTTGCATGATGGTTATACCGGTTTTTTTATCGCCCGCTAGAATTGCACGCTGTATTGGTGCGGCGCCACGCCACCTTGGCAATATTGAAGCATGAATATTAATGCAGCCTAAACGCGGTGCCTCAAGCACAGACACCGGTAACAACAGGCCATACGCTGTGACGGCCATTAAATCCGCATTGAGTGCTTTTAATTTTTGCTGCGCTTGCTCATCTTTTAACGATTCAGGTTGATAAACGGGAATACCATGTTGCACCGCTTTTTCTTTTACGGGGGACGCTTTAAAACCACGACCGCGCCCAGCAGGACGATCAGGCTGTGTATAAACCGCAACAACATCGTGCGAGGACGCAATCAACACATCAAGTGCTGCGACAGAAAAATCCGGTGTGCCGGCATAAATAATACGCAATGGTTTATTCACGTGAGGTGATTAATATTGAGTTAGGTTATGCGTTAATAGTGGAAGGTGGGTATCAAATAAAAACCTTACAAAGGCGTATTTAGTTAGCAACACTTTTACCCTCTTCACGCTGCTGCTTCAACAGTCGTTTTTTTACACGCTGACGTTTTAATGGTGACAGGTAGTCAACAAATAATTTTCCTTTCAGGTGATCCATTTCATGCTGAATACAAACAGCCAGTAACTCATTTGCCTGCAAGGTATATTCCTCACCATTTTCATTCATCGCTTTTATCGTGACTTTTTCCGCGCGCTCCACCGCCTCATAGACTTCAGGTACGGACAAACAACCTTCATCGCTTTTTTCAATACCTTCTTCACTCAAAATCTCAGGATTGATCAGACACAGCGGTTGATCTTTATCGGGCGATATATCAATCACTATAACTTGTTGATGCACATTCACCTGAGTTGCAGCCAAACCAATACCTGGCGCCTGATACATGGTTTCGAACATATCCGCTACCAGCTTTTTAATACTGTCATCAACGGTTGCGACTGGCTTTGCCACTTTACGCAACCGTTTATCAGGGTAATGTAATATATCTAGAATTGCCATCTACGTACTGCCATCT
>JAJRZT010000016.1 GCA_024275115.1 Gammaproteobacteria bacterium | reverse complement strand
GAAACGTCAGGTTCAGTCGACTGAGAATAAGCTGTAGTTGGTCGCTGTCTAATGCCAGCGTTTCGACATAGTCGGTGGCTTTTTGCAGGTCATTAAAGGTTTGAATGTCGCCTTGCTCTTGTATTAATAATACGCCACTGGGAATAAAGGAGACGCTGGTATGGGGCTTGGTATGGGGAACGGTTGGAAAAGCATGGTGCGTTGGCCGGTGGCTAAACTGAACGCCGGTTAATACATAGGCTTTGATAATACCACGATAAAAAGCATCGGTGGCTTTTTCAATAATAGGGTGTCGTTCGTGGGTTTGTTCGGCGGAAAAATCGGCTGCCCAGAGTATATGTATCCATTGTTCATTGCTGACTTCCAGAGACAAGACAAATTGTCGTGTACTGTAGCGGTCAACGAATGCTTCGGCGTTGAGTGACGAATGAACCGGTGGCTCATGGGGAAGCAGCAGTCGATAGGTTTTGAAAAAGCCAGGTACAAATATTTTCATGGGCTATCCTTAGCGGGGTGTTTTGTTTACCCCTGAATTTAACAAATTAAATAAAGGTGCGCTATGCACGGTTTGCAGTTTTTCAAATACAGCAGGCAGGTTGGTTGCTTTTTGAGCAATATTACGGGTTATGTAGGCGTTGACTGATAACGAAGGTAGGCTTAGTTTTTTTGTTTAGCAATCACAACACAATTACGTCCTTTTTGCTTGGCGGCATACAATGCCTTGTCAGCTTTTTTAAGGGTATCAAAAGGTGTTTTATGTTGCTCCTGATGTTCGGCCAGGCCAATGCTGACGGTATAGCGCAAGTTTTTCGGCACCGTTTTTTTACGCTTACTGCGAGTGCGCTTCTTATGTTTTGCTGAACGTTTGGGACGCTCATCGGTGTTTCTTATATTGAAGGAATCCTGTTCTATTTGTTTGCGTAATTGGTTGGCATAGTCGGCGGCTTCTGCTGCTGTTTTGCCGTTGTAGACCAGGGTGAATTCTTCGCCACCATAGCGATAAGCTTTGGCCCCACCTGGGGCGGAGCGTAAATGCCCTGCCAGTTTTCGCAGTACCTGATCACCCACGTCATGACCATAAGTGTCATTTACTTTTTTAAAATGGTCAACATCAAACATGGCCAGTGTGTAATTAGGCCCCAGTGACATTAAATATTGCTTTAGCGCACGCCTTGATGCCAGGCCGGTAAGTTCATCGTGGTAGGCGAGGGTGTATGAATTAAGAATGATGCTGGTAATTAAAACACTACCGACGAGTGTATAAAAAAGAATAAAGGCATCAGGATTATCAATGTTTAAAAACGACAGGAATAAAAATATTAAACTGGCAAAGAACCCACCCAGCCTGACTGAAGGCTGATGAATAATAAGTGATGCCAGCACCAGCAAACTGAATTCAAAACTAATAATGCTTATTTGTGGTATATAGACTGCACGATGGTTAAGAATGCTTAGGTACTCTGCATTAAAAATAGTTGAAATTGAGCTAACAGGAAAACGAAGCAGTAAAGCAATAATAATAATTTGTGCAACAACGATTGCCAGTTGCTTTTGTCCATAGCGGCTGAGTATGCCGCGTTCTTTAGTGAGTGAAAATATCACGAAATTCAGTGGCAATAAGAACGTAACATAGTTTGTTAGTTGTTCACGTTGTGTAATGTTTAGTAGAGTATTTTCTTTAAACATAAGCTGGCTAATAACCCAGTACGATAGACACAGCAAAACCAGAATCATAAATTCCCGGTTATTGTTAAAAATAAATGCAAGCACTAATGCGGTAATAAAAATAGCATAGGGAAGCAAGGGTAAAGCAAAGAAAATGGGTTGGGTGATATGCGTTATTTCAGAAATAAAACTAACAATGATAATCGTAATAAGCGTGGGGGTGCTGAGTAAATAAATGGAACGGCGTAAATCCAAAGTATTTTACCTTTAGTAAAATGACTGAGATTTTCCGAAACTAAAGTTGCTTAAAAATAAAAGTGTCTTATAGCGTTTTGGAAAAATCAATCATACGTTTAACGGATTGATAAGCCTTGACACGAAGTTGTTCATTTATGTTGATTTCATTGCAACCCTGTTCAAGGGTTGTGGCAATGTTTTCCAGCCCGTTCATTGCCATCCAGCCACAATGGGCGCAACTGCTACAGCTTGCGCCAATGCCTCCAGTTGGGGCTTCAATGAGTTTTTTATTTGGCGCAACTTGCCGCATCTTATAAAAAATACCGTTATCGGTTGCGATAATAAATTCATTTGCAGGGGAGTTGCCCACGGCATTAATCAATGCTGTGGTTGAACCAACAACATCAGCTTGCGCGATCACTTCATCTGGTGATTCCGGATGAACTAACACGGCAGCCTGTGGATGTTTTTGTCGTAACTTCTCAAGCTCATGGGATTTAAACTCATCATGCACAATACAAAAGCCTTGCCATATCAACATATCTGCACCGGTGACTTTCTGGATATAGTTCCCCAGATATTTATCGGGAGCCCAGAGAATTTTTTCACCACGTTCGTGTAGGTGCTTTACTATTTTAGTACCTATACTGGATGTAACGACCCAATCTGCGCGAGCTTTAACGTCGGCACTGGTATTTGCGTAGACCACCACAGTTCTATCGGGATGCTCGTCACAAAATGGCACAAAGGTGTCGGCCGGGCAGGATAAGTCGAGGGAGCATTCGGCTTGCAGCGTTGGCATTAGAATGCGTTTTTCGGGGTTAAGGATTTTGGCGGTTTCGCCCATAAAGCGCACGCCTGCCACTATTAGTGTTGAAGCGGGGTGTTCACTGCCAAATTTAGCCATATCGAGCGAGTCTGAGACATAGCCACCGGTTGCTTCAGCGAGCTCTTGCAAGTCGTAATGGGTATAATAATGCGCGACTAGCACCGCATCCTGCTGTTTGAGTAATTTTTTGATATGGGCAATCAGCTCGCGTTTGCGCTGGGCAGAAATAGGCTTGGCTGCCTGGGCATGTTCATTGAGCCCCCGAATATAGTCTTCATCGACACAGGGGAAGGTTTCAATGGCTGTGGTTTGCTTGATCATTTATTTTGCTAGCCCGTTTTGGGGTATATACTTTTAATTAGAGTGCCATACAAAAATGGCTATATCTATACTATATAAGGAATAGGTGGGGATTTTTTGCTCGGTTTGCAATGAGTTGGCTGATATTTAACCATTTTGAGTGATTTAGTTAGAATTCCAGTGTTTTTCTTTTCAAATTAATGAGTTATGCTGTATATGTATTAATTTACTTTAAGATTATTATGACACTGCATAAAATTATAGACAAAATCTGTAAATGCTTTCGGTTGGCCGAATCGGCGAACCCGAATGAAGCGGCGGCGGCATTGCGCCAGGCTGTTGGTTTAATGCAAAAGTATGATATTAGCGAAGAGCAGGTTGACTCGTATGAGCTGAGCATGAACCAGATGAATGAAAGTGCCGTGACCAGTTGCAGCACCGCTAAGCCGGCTTACTGGATTTTAGCACTCTCGAATCTGGTAGCCGAGGCGTTTGATTGCCGAGTTTATATTGCTCGTCAGCATCACAGCAAACCAGAATTCATATTTATTGGTGTGGATAATCGCCCGGAAGTTGCCGGTTACCTCTATACTATTTTATACCGCAGTCTAGGGCGTGCGCGTGCCCACTTTATGCGTGGACTTGATTTGCAGGCTGAGTTAAAAAATATAACGAAAGAGCGTCGCCGTCGTGCTAATGTCTTTGCGCAGGCATGGTTGTTTCGTGTTTCAACTAAAGTGAATATGTTTAAAGATAATAAAAAAGCACAAAAAAAGGCGAATCAGCCAGTGGATGACTATGTCCACCAAAAATACGGGCATACGGCTGATTATATACGCGAGCCTGTTGAAACAAAAATGCCAGATTATGATGATATTATTATTGGAATGCAGGCAGCCGAAGATGTTTATTTATTGCGGCCATTAACAAGTACAGGTACGCCGTTATTAATTGCATCTGCCGTTTAAACTGGCTTTTACAGGGTAGTGGGGATAATGTTTTTACATTTAAAACGCAATCAAAATAATACGCCTGATTTTATCGTTTGGGGTAAATAAGTAATGCCGGCGATATTACGTTATTTGCATGCGGGTAAATTGAAAGATGTGGCGTGTAAAACGGTCACCACGCTTGGCCGTGATGTGCATAACGATATTCCGATTGATGATCTTACCGTTTCCCGGAGCCATGCCATGGTTCGACGGATTGGGCATGACGATTATTATTTAATCGATAGTGGCAGTGCTAATGGTAGTTTTTTAAATGGCAGCCGGATTGCGATGCCCAGTTTGCTTAAGAATAGCGATCAGATAAAAATTGGTGGTCTGGAAATCAGTTTTATTCAGGATCAAAAAAGTATTTCTGGCAATGATACCCAGTCGATGTTGGAAACGGTTATTTCCGAAACGCCTGAAATTAATGAGATAACGATTCTTGTTGCTGATATTCGTGGTTTTACTACTTTATCCGAGCGCATTGATATTCGAACATTAACAAAAATGATGAACGCCTGGTTTAGTCAGGTGAGTGATATTATTGTTAAAAATGGCGGGTTGGTTGATAAATTCATTGGTGACTGCGTTTTTGCCCGTTGGCAGGCAGATGCAGAAGACAAACAAACCATCTACCGTATTTTAAACGCAGCGGTTAGCATTAACAAAGTGACAGAAAGCATCAGTCAGGACTTCCCAGCGGTAACCGAAGATATAAAAATAGGTGTTGGCATTAATACGGGTGCGGCCTCTATATCTGCCGGGCAGGATAATTCAGCGATTGGTGATGCAGTTAACCTTGCCTTCAGGCTGGAAAGTGCCACCAAGGTGATAGGTAAAGATCTAGTAATGAGTGAATGCGCGTATAAGTATTTACCAAAAAAATACTGGGGTACGTCTGAACTGCATATACGTGTAAAAGGGAAACGCGACCCTATCAGGATTGTTGCCCTGGATTTTAGTGAAGTTGAAAATATAATTAATGATATTTAAGGAAACCAGGGTTAATTTTTAAAAGACGTTTTTTTACTTAAAAACAACTGAATTTCTTCCAGATTATTTTCCATTCGCAGTTTTATTTTACTGGTAATAAAGCCCGCTTGCTCAATATCCGTTGCATCAGAAGGAGCCTGTGTTGCATCTTTCAATACGCCCAATGCCTGTTGAACAGTTAATACTTCATCATCGGGCACAAATTGCCCTAAAAACATATAGGCACTGGTTAAGCTGTCTTTAATTTCCGGGTTATCGCCTTCCAGCACGTTGAGCACGCAATAAATTGAATCTTTGATTTCTGTAATGGTAAAGGGGAGCTTTGATATAGGTAGTCCATAAAATGATGGTTCCATTGTTGCAAGTACCTGCCCGTATGCGCTAATGACTTTTTCAGCTGACTCTAGTTGTTGTTGTGAAACCTGCATTGCGTTACCATATTAAACTATATCAAGTAGCATAATAACGTATTCTTTAATGATATTCACTTTGCATCATATATTTATTTCTTTTATGGAGAAGGCTCAGTATGGGGTTGTTTGAGCAAATTTCGCTTAATACTATTATTAGTAAACCAATAAATGTAACCATTATTGTTAGCATTGTGCTGACATTGGCCTTTTTTATTAGTTTAAGGCCGGTATTAAGAAAATATTTAAAAGATAGAAAGGTTAACCGGTCTATTCAACGGCTTGGTAGTCAGTACTTGAAACAAGTAATATTACCTGATGGTGTGGGGGGCAGTGTTTTTCTTGACTATTTAATTCTTGCTCAGAATGCCATTATCCTTATTATTCTTAAAAATTTCAGGGGTAGTATTTTTTGTGCAGATAATATTGAACAGTGGACGCAGTTAATTGGCAATAAGAGTTACAAGTTCCCCAATATCTTACGCCAACTGGATTCTGATATTTCATCGATAAGCTCACTCGTTAAGGGCGTTGAAGTAACGGGGTTGGTTGTTTTCTCGAGTGATTGTGAATTTCCAAAGGGTAAGCCAGAACAAGTTAAAAGTATTATGGAATTGACAACAAAAGAGGTTGACCAACAATTGCATTCCGAAAAATTACTAAATGCATGGTACACCTTAAAAGAAAAGGCAGAGAATCATTTATCTACGCAGTCTTTTGCTGACGGTTATTTTAAGGATAAGGATGTGCCAACAAATTACTCACTACCTGTTATTTTGTTTCTAGTTCTAGTTTCGTGGTTAGTTTGGCGAATAAATTTTGCAACTTAAGCAGATTAAGCTAGGCTTAAGGGTATGAAATTTTCATTAAAAATATGCTTGGTGGTGTTTCTGCCGTTACTATTTTTTGTTAGCCAGGTAGCTTATGCTGTACAGGAGCCCAGTATTGCGCGGGCTGTATTTACAACAAAAATTGTTGAGCGTGAACCGGTTGACCAGATATTAATACTCGGAAATAAAACACAGAGTGTGTTTTTTTTTACGGATTTGCGGCATTTTGAAGGCCAAACAGTTATTCATAAATGGGTTTACAATGATAAAGTCGAGTCGGTTGTAAAATTTAAAGTTAAAGGTCCTCGCTGGCGGGTTTTTTCGCGTATAGATATCAAACCAATACAATTAGGTAAATGGACGGTTGTTGTTCAAGACGAATTCGGACGTGCTGTTAAGGCAAGTGTATTTCGTTTAGTTGAAGGTTTAGAGCAACAGGTTATTTTACCTATTTCAAATTAGCCTTAAGCTTCACAATTGCGGCAACCTGTTAAACAGCATGTCTGTTTTTATATAAAACTGGGGGTGGTGAAGGTAAAGCTGATTTTATTCCTGTACGGGCAGGGTGCGAGTTTCTATGTTCTCGGTAGCGGCGGCTTGCTCAACTTGCTTCTGTTGAGAGTTTTTCCATTTTGAAAGTAGCTTTTCAAACTCATGCTCAGCATCACTAATCACTTTCTTGTCGATTTCCATATTGTTGGTTGCTAAACCTGATACCCGTGTTGCGTTAAACGAATTATCTGTTTGCGATGCAATATCGATGGAACTGTCTTGTTCTGAGTTAACGCCGAGAAATGTTATGCTAATCCCAATAGCAACAAACAAGCTTGCGGCAATCGCAACAATGCGTTGTGCTGGCCGTTTTGAGCTAGAGTTGTGTGGGCGAATATCTGTGGGTTGATGCAGTTCAAAATCTGAAAACCCGGAAATGGCATCGTCAATGGCTTTCTGGCTGTCAAGGTGGCTTGGGAGTTCATCCACAAGGTCAAAGTCGGGCTCTTCAATAGTAAATTCAGGGAACTCTGTATTTTTTGCTGGTTTATTCTCTGGTCGTGGAGATACGCTAAGGGATGCTTCTGCGCCAGCTTCATCAATCGATGCTTCAAGTTTAGATAATTCGTCTTTTGACAGTGTTGTCGGTTCTTTAAAGATAAAGATGTCTTCTTCACCTTCTAAAACAATCCTGCCATCTGAGCGACGTTTAAGGCTTGCTGAAGAAAGGCTTAAACCCGTATTGTCATTTGTTTCATGTTGATCTTTAATGCGAGTGCTTTCTGCTTTTTCCAGTTTGTAGACAATTTCCTGTGCCAGCGATTTTGCATCTGACTCCGCCATAGAAGTATTTTTTCCAGGGATGGCAATATCAGCATAACTCCTGCTTGATGATGTTGGTGTATTTTTACTTTGGATATCTTCAATAATAATTTCTTCAGCATGCTTTGTGGCTGATTCTAAAGCGTCATTACGTATTTGTTCGGCTTCTTTTTCTGCCTGTAAGCGTATTTCTTCAGCTTGTTTAAGGTTGAACTCCATTGTTGAGCGCTGTTTTTTAAGTTCTGCGGCCTGTTGTATGGTTTTCTGGCGGACATGTTCAATTTTTTCAAGCGCCTGTTGCTTCGCTGCTTTTTCTGCTTGTACGCGAATTTTCATGGCTTCTTGTTTTGCAAACTCAAGTGTTTGTTCTTTTGCTCGAGCCGCTTCTGATTTGATCAGTGAAACTTCTTCTTCAATTCGTTGGCGTTGTAAGTCTAACTGCTGAGCTTCTTCCGCTGTTTTTCTTACAATATTAAGTGCTTCTTCTTTTGCTGCATGCAAGGTTGCGTGGCGCTCAGCTTCAGTTTGCAGGCGTATTTGCTCTGTTTGATTATCCAGCTCCTGGCGTTGAGCGCTAATGTATTCCGCTTCTTTGCTTGTGCGAAGCACAATATCCTGTGCCTGTTGGCGAGCCAGTTCAAGTGTTGCTGCACGGTCTCGTTCGGCATCCAGGCGTATATGTTCGGCTTCAGTTTCAAGTTGTTGCTTTTTAAGTTCAATTTCCTGTTGTAACTTTTGCGCTTCTTTTAAGGCTTGTTGGCGAATTTTTTCGGCATCGGCGGCCGCTTGTTGGCGTGCTTTTTCTATGGAACTTTTAATCGCTTCATTTGCATGCTGTTGGCGATTTTTTATTTCTTCTTCTGCTCGTTGTTTCTCTTTTGCTTTTAAAGTTTTAACGCGCTGCTCAACAGAGCTTCTTGTTTTTTGCAATTCATCCCTAAGTGCAGCCAGTTCTTCGTCGGCCTGCTTGCGGATTTTTTCGGTTTCCTGTTTTATTTTTTGTTTTGATTCTTCGGTTAGCTGTTGCTGTTTCCTGAGCTGAATGTCCAGATACTCTTTTTGTTCCTGTAAAGCGCGTTCGGCAGTGAGTTTTTCAGCTTCAGCTTTTTCGCGTAGCGTATGGGCTTCACGTTCAGCCTGTTGCTTTGCTTTAAGCGCGAGTTGATGTTTCTTCGCTTCAGCGGCCTGTTCCTGCAAAGCGCGCTCTACAGCAAGTTTTTCGGCTTCAGCTTTTTCGCGTAGCGTATGGGCTTCACGTTCAGCCTGTTGCTTTGCTTTAAGCGCGAGTTGATGTTTTTTTGATTCTGCAGCCTGTTCCTGTAAAGCGCGTTCTACAGTAAGTTTTTCGGCTGCTGCTTTTTCGCGCAGTGCCTGAGTTTCACGTTCAGCCTGTTGTTTAGCTTCATTAATTGCGTGCTTGTGTTTTTTTGCCTGGTCTTCTAACTTTTGTAATTCACAATCGGCTGCTAGTTTTTCTGCTTTTGCTTTTTCGCGTAATATTTTAGCTTCTTGTTGCAGGTGTTGTTTTTCTTTTTCGAGCTGCTGTTTTTCTGCAATTGCTTTTTTATACGCGGGAGCAGGCGGGGCAGGTGTTTTGTTTAAGGGTTGTTTTGCTACATTCGCTTTTGGATGGCGGGTTACTTTTGCTCTTTCTTTATTTGTTACTGCATCCAGATCGGCAATAATATTAGACATGCTGGTACTTGATGTCGTTACTTTTTCTTTGGTTGTTGCGACATCGCTGAGGCCATTTTTAAGAATACTACAACTTAACCCATGTTGGATAAGTAAAAACGCAGCCGCGGTACTGCGACTGGCATCATCACAATAAACAATGGTATTTCGCTCGGCATTAAAATTGTTGAGTTTAAGTCGAATCATCGACAACGGGGTATTAACGGCACCATCTAAATGCCCGTCCATAAAGTTCTTGTGTGGGCGGACGTCAATAAGCAGGTCACCAGCAGTGGCTCGTGATTTTAGTTCATCGAGATGGATGTAGTCTAAAAGCGGGCTTACCAGAAGAGAAATAAAGTCATCTTTTTTCAGCCGCATTAATGAGCCGGCCGACATCATACGAATAGTTGCATTTCTAACGCCATCGGTAATAAGGGCTTCTTCACCGAAACCATCGCCCGCTGCAAGAATGGCAATTTGTACGTCTTCTGTTTTTGGGCTTGGGCGGCGGCTTACGCTGCATTTGCCGGTTTTAACGATGTAGTAGTAATCATTGCTTTCGCCCTGGCTGACAATGGTTTGGCCTTTTGGTGCGACAATTTCTTCCATTGACATCAGAATTTTTTGAATATTTTCAGTAGGGATTTGCAGGAAAGCGCGTGATTGTAAAAATTTTAGCATCCAGCCGTTTTCATCATCACTACTAATTTCAGTTACTTCATAGTTACCCGATGGGTTATCGTCTGATTCAATCAGCATTTCAAGCAAGTCGGTATCAATTGAAATAATTTCAGAATTAACTTTTGTTTTTGCGGTGCATGGACGGGGGATTTGCTGGGCAATAGGGTATTTAGCTTCAGGCGTTTTTGCTTTTACGGTCTGGGTTTTTTTAGCGCCACGCGTATGCAGTTCAACCTGCCCTGAGACAAGGTAATAACTGCGTTTATCTTTTTCACTTTGGCGAAAAAGTATTCGGCCTGCCGGGATGACTTCAATACTGGATTTATTGGCGAGCTCAGATAATTTATCAACGCTTAATTTACTAAGCGGCTCTAGCGTCTTTAAAAATTTGTTATTTAAGTATTTATTTAATATAGCCATGATGTTAAAAATTTCTGTGTGTTAAAAATTAACCTCGTGAGCAAGCCAGCTAAGGATTATTTTGCCAAATCGTCACTTCTGGACGCGGGTGCATCGCTGCACCTTTCCCCCTAATTATGGCTTTATTTTAACCATTTTATACTAGATATAACGCTTGCATCCCGGAGAGACAGCGCCTTGATTAAACTTTACACTACTTTTGCTGATTTTGGTGTGACTTGCTTCTCATTTAGCTATAAAAACAGGGTGTGTGCGCTATATTTGAGTGGATTTGTGATGCATTTTTATAGGTAGTGACTCAGCAGTTAAACGGTATCGCCACGAATGCCGCTGCTGTATTCTGCATATAAATTTGGCTCAATTTAGTGGATTTGTCAAATTTGGCGTGCTTTATATACCATATAAATAGTTTATTTATCAAGTAGTTGTAAATTAGTCTGTGATACTAAAGTGCAAGGTGCTTAATTTGTGATCACGTTCAATCTTTATATAAATATCACTGTTATTAACAAGGTTATTTGTGGTTTCAGCAAAAAGCTTAGATTGGCTAACCGCTACCCCGTTAATTGACTTTATAATATCGCCTTGTTGTAAGCCTATCGCACTGTTCAGGGGAATATTTTGCAGCGTTCCGACAGCATAGCCGCTGACACGACCATCGGTAATTTCCAGCTTAAGTGGTATGGCAGCTAACCATTGCTGAATATTGTGGCGGATATGGTTTAACAGTTGCCGCTTAACGTGGATATTGACCACTTGTTTTGAAGACAAATTAGCTGTTGGTACCGGCAACGCGACTAGTGCAGTTTTTTGCTGTAAATGGAGTATATAAATTCGCTTATTGTAGGATAGCTTAATTTTATTTTTCTCAATAGCCGTGATAGTGAAGCTTCCAATTTTATCTTTGAGCGTATAAAAATGTAACTTTTCATCATCCAATGCAAGCAGTGCCAGAGGTGGGTTACCGGTAATGGTACCAACCAGTGTGAAGGGTAGGGCTTGCTCATTTTGATCACTGGAGGCGTAAACTGCCGTTGTAAAAATAAAATACAGGCTAAAAATAAGCGAAATAAAGAAGATCGGCTGCATTTCATAATATCGCAACGGTTCTGGTTTTTTAATATTTTTAATACGAAGAACAGTCGTGGATAGCATAAGCTGACTATACTGTTACGAAGGCAGGAAATCGATAGGATAGGTTACCGTAACGGTCGCAACATTTTTCTTCTTAAAGCGGAAAGTTTTTACTTTGAGAACCAGCCTTCTTTCAAAACGCTTTGCATTTAATTCACTTGAAATAATCCGGCATTTTGAAACTTTACCACTGGGTAAAATAGTCAGTTCAAGGACGACTTTCCCCTGTAAGGAAGGATCCTTACGTAAAGCACGATTGTATAGTGCAAATATGCCACCTTTATTGCGCTGAAATACGCGCTCGATTTCTTCCTGGCTGCGACCGGCCTTGCCACCAGCGGTTCGACGTGTTTCGGCGCCGCCACCAATGTTACTTGCTACACCGCTAAGACTACGGTCTGATAACGACCCCCCCCCCGTTTTATTGCTTAAACCACGGGTGCTAATGCCGCCGCTACCGCGTCCGGCTTTGGCGGTTAGCAGATTGCTGGCAGTGCGGTTGCTTTTTGTTTTACCTGATTTTGACAGGTTAGTTGTACGAACCGATGCAACATTAAAACTGTCACGCAGATCAGCTAGTTCATCCGTTAAAGCCATCAGGCCACTGGATGAGGCTTTTTTTATCGCTTTTTTCTTTGCCGCCGGCTTTTTAGATTTCTTTTTGGTCTTTTTTGCCTTTTTCTTTTTTTCAACGGCTTTCTTTTTTGCGGCAGGTTTGGGTGCGGCTATTTTTTGTTGTTTCTTCTGAATTAACAGTTTGGCCAGGCGTGGCGCAACTTGCTCGAGTTCTTTTTGTTCAACTTCCGGTACGGGTAGAAAAGGAAAAATAATCATCAGTAACAGGAAAAACAATAAGCTACGTTTAAGTATTTTATTAAAACGCACATCATTTTCTGTTTTAGACCAGGGCAAGACAGGTTCATTATAAAAGGAAGCGTATCCCACTTTATTTCCCCCCCTGATTTTTGTCTGTCATGGCTGACTTTTTGATAACGGCTAACGATATATTGTTAAAATCACTTTGGGCGCTGGTTAACATAATTTTTTTAAGTAATTTATAAGGGATTTTCTGATCACCCATAATGGTTACCGGGCGTTTTTTCTTTTTGTCTCTGCCCTTATTCTTTGCATTATCACGTTTTATATATTTTGCAAGCATGATAGATAAAGGTTGAATAGTTGCAGAGCGATCACGTAATGCTTGTTTTACGCTGATAACAAGTTCGCCATTAACACGGATATCCTTATTATTAACCATTATAACAATGGTTTGCTTTGGCATTTTTTCTGCAGTGGATTCGGGTAGCTTGATTGCCTTCGGTGTTGGTAATACTTCAGACTCGGATGAAGTCACCAGTAAAAAGAAAACTAGAATAGTAAAAATATCCATCAACGAAACCATATTTAACGAGGCAATGGTTTTTTTCCGTTTATGGTGGCGAGCCATTCTTTTTGTACGACGAGATTCAGACATAATTATAATCTTTGTTAAGGAGCGTCCCCGATAGAAATGTCAGGAAAAAGCTCAGCATTAATTATTTCACCATCATCAACAGCACGGTAGCTTCGAACAGCATCCATCACATTGACCAGAGTTTCATAGCTGATATTAGGCGCAGATAAAATAGACGCATTTGTTTTATTCGGGAAACGTGACTTGATTTGCTTAAGTGTTTTAGCAAGATAAGCGTAGTTATAACCTTTTTTATTGTTCCGTATACGCTTAATCAAACCACCACGGCTGTCAGCTAGCACAATTAAATTTTTACGGATAATGACCTGCAACTCAAAATCAGGTTTTTTATTTTTGCTTGCTGCACCGGAACTGGGTAAATTTAGCTCGAGAACAGTCAGGTGACTAAAAACAGCGGTAATTAGCAGAAATGGCACAAGGATAACCATTAAGTTCATAAAGGCCGTAATATTAAGATCCGGTGCTTCTTTATGTCGAAGTTGTCTGCGACGTATTCTGCTCATGATAAATACTATGCCTTGTTTTTGCGTTGCATAATAAGATTGACAAATTTAACCGTTGCCATTTCCAGACTATCAACAATCTCGGTTGTTTTAGTTTGAAGTACGGTGTAAATGAGCAGCAGCGGAATGGCAACCATTAAACCGAATGCGGTGGTGTTCATTGCAACTGAAATACTGGTTGACAGAATTTCACCTTTTAATGCAGGGTCAACTTGTGCGACTGCTGTAAAAGCCTTAATCAAACCAATAATGGTGCCGAGTAATCCAAGCAGTGTTGCAATGTTTGCGTACATAGCCAGATAGTGGGTTCGTTTTTCCAGACGAGGGATAATTTCCAGCATACTTTCTTCCATCGCCGCTTCAATATCATCTCGATCTTGAGCCGATTTATATTTGGATAAACCAGAATTTAAAATCTTTGCGATAGGTTGTTTAGATTTGTTCGAGGTGCTGTAGGCTTGTTTAAAATCACCGTTTTGCATTAGCGGCATAATTTTCTTAAGCAACATACGGTTGCGCGCTCTTGAGTGCGTTAGATAGATGTATCGCTCAAGTGCAATGGCCGTGCCAATGGCAAGTACAATGGCAATCGGTATCATGAAGGAACCGCCTTCCTGAAATAATGTAACAATACTGGTATACATAATTTTTCTCCTGATAAAACCTAAACTTATTTTTTATTTGATTCTGGTTTGTCATGCAATGCATGGTAATAATTCACCTGGCGCCGGAATACTTCACGATCAATCGGCTGTAGTGCTTCATCAATTAAACTTTCCAATGGTGGTTGATTCATGTCGGGCACTTCCGATTTTTTCCATGGCACAATATAAAGCACCTTTGGCAATTCCTGGTTACCGATAATTGCTGTGCCATCTAAATTCAACCGATCTTCAGCATGGCTGGCTGCGGTATAAAGGGAAAGTATAATAAATAAACTGCTGCCGAGTATTTTCATCCGCGGTTACCTCGTTGAGTCTGATGGCCTGTCGTTTGTAATTTTTTTGCACGGCGTTGCAGATCTAATATCCAGTTAGCCACTTTTGTATCGGCTCGAGCTGAGAATTTTTGATACTGCTCATAGTGATGCAGTGCACGTTTTAGATCATCCATATATAAATCATATAGAATACCTAGATTAAGGTGTGCATTTGCGTATTTTGAATTTTTTGACAGTGCTTTCTCATAGGCGTCTTTCGCTTCAATGAATTTACCATTATGCCGATAAACGACACCGAGCAAGTTATAGCCAACAGCATTATCTCTATTGATGTGTATGGCACGTTTAAAAGCCGCTTCTGCTTTTTTTAAACGGTTCTTTCGCAGATGCATTAAGCCAATATTAAGCTGTGGCCCGGCAAAGCCTGGATATTTTTTGCTAATAGAGTTAAATAAGCGAAATGCGCGTTTGGTTTTGCCTGCTTTCATTGCAATAACGGCTTGCTGGTAAGTAGCTTGTGCTTGTGGCGCGACAGGCGCATTATTCTGTTTTTCTGGCGTGGTCGCAAGACAAGCGGTAAGCAATACTGAGCTTGTCAGTGCAAGTAGAATGTTACGTAGTGGTGTTGTTATATTAATGGATAGCATTAACATACCGTTCTACCTTTTCGGTTTTAGCGTAACGCACGGGTTGCAGCCTGGAAAGTTGTCGGAGGCTTTTCTTAATCCAGTTATTATAAATACCGGCGTTAACATTTTTAACATTGGCCACATGAATATCAATTGCTTTTTCTTCAAAAGGAAAGGCTTGTTCTTCTAATAAGATATCATATTGTTCTTTTTCGTCCGCCGATAAGCCTTTGGGGCGTTGTGACTTCATTAATGCGCGTGCAAAGTCATTATAAATTTCTGCAATTTGATAAGTAGCTGACGTTGACACATCGGCAATTTTATAATTGAGTGCTTGCTGGTAAGCTTTAATAGTTTTTTGCATTAGATGTTTTTTCTTTTTCAAGCTTTTCTTTAAAGGAATTCTTAAACGAGCTTTATTATATTGAGTACGCAGTGGTTTCGCCAATACCAGTGTCGCATTCCCAGCAAGATATTTTGTTCTGTCTGTACGCTGCCGGCCACCTTTTGCATCCGCTCTAATGATATTTTTTAACCAGTAACCCCATTTTTTAAGTTGGCGCGTTTTTTTGTAGTGTTCAGCCAAGGTGTTTCGGGCTTCCATTGCTTCTGCCAGTGGCAGTGGATATTTCTTTATGTATTTTTTATAAAGCCGTATTCCATTCTTCTTGTTGCCACCTTTGAGATAGAGATTTGCCGCCTGCAATGTCATATTGCGCTTAAAGTTAGCATTGCCTTTAGTCTTAAGCAGCTTTTCAATTTCATGGGCAGCTTTTGCATATTGTTTTGTCTCTGTATAGATAAATGCCAGTTTTTCTGTCGTGCCAAGTTGTAATTTTTTCTTTTTTGGGTACGTTTTTCTGAATTTTTCCAGGATACGAGAAGCACGTTTTAGTTTGTTTTCTTTTATTAGCAGGGTGGCTGCATCGTATTCGGCAGTTGCTAACAATGGTGAGTTAGGTGTGACTTTCTTTAAGCGTAAAAAATGGGATATTGCCAGTTGGTTGTTATTGCCTGCTTTTGCTAATTCCCCTTGCTTGTAAATACTGGCCGCTAAACGTATTTGCATGGGTTTGTAGAGTTTGCTTTTTTTGCTGGTGCGGCGTAATACCTGCTTATAAGCAGTTTCAGCTTCGGCATAGTTTGCCAATGCAAATCCAGAGTGTCCGATGATGATCCATGCTGTGCGCTTGTCACGAGGTGTGGAATATTTTGACTTTTTGGCAAGCAGTAAACGTGCTGTTTGGTTGGCTCGCTGATAATTCTTGTGTGCATAGAGTGTTTCACTGGTTTTGGCTAATACAGATGGAACACGTTTATCTCGCGGGAACTTTTCGCTAAATAATAATGCGCTGGCAATGGCTTTTTGTTGCCATACAACAGCAAGTTTTTTACTGTCTTTGCTGCGCTTTTTTTGTACCAGTTGTTGCAGTTTTGGGTAAATTAATATTGCGGCATAAGCTGCCTCTGCACTTTTCTTATGTGTTGCGTAACCATAGGCTGTTTTTTCAAATTCCAGAATCGCTTTTTGGTATTGGCCTGATTCATTCAGCGATTCAGCCAGCAGGAAATTCATATCAGCACTGGTCTTATCATTTGGAAACATGGTAATAAATTCACCATACCATTTCGCAGCCTGGCGGTAGTCACTTCGCTTGCGTGATTTTCTTCCCGTTGCATGAAAGTGGGTTGCCAGATCTTTAATATGTATTGCGAGTAATGGTTTAATAAAATCTCGCTTCTCATTACTTTGTGTTCGCCAGTAATAACTCTTTGTATTATATCTATTTATGAACTCAGCTTTTGACTTAATAACTAACGTTGCCAACCCGCCTTTTTTATAAGCTGTAATAGCATCCTGATGGAATACCGGCGCGTCAGGGTCATTAGGTGCACGTTTAACATAGGCCATATATGTGTCAGCCGCATCAATAATGCGGTCTTTGTTCTGGTATTGCTTGCCCAATGCACGATAAAGGAGTGGCTCGTACGGTTTTTTACCCGAGGCTTTTAGATAACGGGTAAGGGTGCGTGCACCTTGCTGGTAGGACAAAGTCAGGCTGGTTACGCGCAAGGTGTCGGTGAGTAATTCTTTTTCACTACGGCTAATACCGGGCGACAAGGTTACTCTGCCCAGTTTGCCCTGTGAATTTTTTATGTCCAGTAAATTAATAAACTGCTTAAGTGCTTGTGGGTATTTATTACGTTTAAAGAGTGTCCAGCCATATTTGTACATCGCTTTTTCATAGAAAAGGGAATGTTTGTGGTTAACAACGATATTGTTATAGGCATTCCCTGCCAGTCGATATTGGTTTAATACAAAGTAGGTTTCTCCAATTCTGAAGTTTACTTCATCACTGTATTTTGATTGCGGAAATTCCCGCTTTAGTCGGTTGAGTGTGTTCTGTTCTTTTTCCGGTTCAGCAAGCAATGAATAGGCTTTTGCCAGTTGATACAGAACCAGTTCATTTTCTCTGGAATTTTTATGTGTGCGTAAGTAACGGATATATTGTTTAATCGCTGAACGAAGTTGCTGCTTGCCTGCGGGTGACATTGGGTCGTCATCCGATACGCTGCGATCCTCGCCAGACATTAATTCCAGATCGGCAAGGCGCCGTTGTGCATCACTATAAATATCTTCAACCGGTACACTGCGAAGAAACTCTTTATATTTTGCGATAACACTTTTTCTTTCGATAGGCTGAACTTTAATGTTTTCAATAACCAGCTCTTTGGTTTCAATGCTGGCAATGGTCGGTGCGTTTCTTGTTGTTGCGCAACCGGAAAGAATGACGGACACAGAAAGCCCAATTAAAATATTTCTGATGGCGTGTGACTGAATAGTCCTGTTCATTGCTCATCACCGTGTTGCATTGATGGTGACAAGGCAATTTTATCGTATAAACGTGCTACCGAAAAACGTGCTCGGGCATGGTAATTTTTCAATGCTCGCTGCTTGTTGTTTAATTCACGCATAGCCATGAGAACTAAAAAGCGTTGTTGTTGGCCTAGTAAATGTTCAAGTTTTTCTTTTAAACGGATAATGCGCGTTTTTTTCTCTATGATTTTCTCATTGAAGCCGGCAAAGCGCGTGGGCGCTGAGTTCCATGCCTGCTTGATGGACAGGGTTGCATTTTTTGTTTTATCCAGAGCAGCTTCAGCTAATTTGAGTTGCTTTTCGGCTTTCCATAAGCGCGGCATATATTCACGCGATAATTTCCAGACCATCATACCTTTTAATATTTGAAATTTATGCTGTTGTTGCTCGAACTCTTTGTTGTTATTTAATTTGTTCAGAGCAGCTTCAATGCGATTAAGTTTTTTTATGGCCTTTTTTTCTTTTATTGAGGCAAGCGCAAATATGTCTTCTTGTGCCTTGATACGTGTTAGCTCTTTTCTGAATTTATCCTTTTCTGATGTTAAGGTAACAATTTGGTTGATTCGGGCATCATTTTTTATTTCAGGTAATTTGCTCTGGTAACGCAGCTGACGCTCTTCAAGCATTAGTTCGTAAGCTGGAAACTGGTTAGTCCAGCGTTCGAGTACTTTTTGAAAGAAAAGTAAATCGCGTAAGTTTAAATAAGCCTGTTGGAATTCATGCTTTGCAATCAGTTTTTCGATATAGGGTGTTGCGATAGAAACCGGTGGTGTGGTTAGCCGGAAGTCGTTATCCTCTTTTTCGGCCTTGAGAACCTTGCTTAAGGATGCGATAAGCTCTCCACCTTCCACAACGTTAATAACAGAGTTAATAGATTTAAGTTCCTGGTCATAAAGAGCAACGGCATTCTGGTAATGCCCTAATGCATTGCTATTGGCTTTTAGTTGTTCCAATGTATAAGGAATGGCGAGCATGGATTCCTGTACGGCCGTATCAATGGTGTCTCTTGTTTGCAGTGCCATCCATGGACGGAGTGCTTTTTTATGTTGATCGCGTGAGCTGTATGCCCAGCCAATTCCGAGCAGTGCTTTATTTGAAAGTGGCCCTTCGAGCCGTACCTGGCGTAAGAACTCAGGCGCTTGATCTGGCTGGTTGTTGCGGATGTATGCAAAGCCAATGGCCAGATTGGCTTTATCAACCAGTGCATTGATTTCTGATGTACCGGGATTGATACTGCTTATCTGGCGTAAATACTCTACTCCTTCTTGATACTTTCCTTCACGTATAAGAGCAACGCCTATATTATAGAGTGCATAATAAGCCCATTCACTGTTATCAGAAAATTGTCCAAGTAAGGGTATTGCTTTATTGAACTGTTTACCGCGCAGATAAATATTGGACAGTAGGTGTAACTTTTCATCATTAAAATAGTTGGGTAATGTTGTTGTTATACTGGTGAGTGCAGAAATAGCGCGGTCATAGTATGACTTTTTATAAAATAGTTTGCCCATATAATAAAATGCGCGATCACGGATATGGATTGGCAGGTTTGCTGCGATTAATTTTGTAAAAACGTCATGCGCCTGATTATGCAAACCATAGGCAAGAAACAACCCACCTTTTAATAATTCAGGTTCATTGCCCTGTTTGGTAATCGGTTGCTGTTTGTCTGCAACCATCAAGTTGGTTAGAGATGAGAAATATTTACTCTGGTAAAAATTATATAATGCTTCGCCGTAACGCAGGTCTTTGATTGTTTGTTCAGGAAATTTTTCATTATACTCATCGGCATTCACTAAAAGGAATGCACTGGCGGCTATCAGCATGGAGGCTGACAGCAGTTGTCGAGTGTAATGGCAAGATAAAAACATAACAGCTGTTATTCCCAGACTTTAACTTCAAATTGGGGTTGTTGTTTTAGCGTGTTGTCGCTTATTTTTAGTTCGACAAACTGGGCAGCACTTGTTTTTTCGATAATGGTTGTTGAGCCTTGCTTATACGGGCGATTATTCGGGCCAATGCCGGTGTAATAGGCAACAATTTCATGTTTCCCGGAAGGAAGATTGCCAGTGTAGATGCGTTGCACACCGCCACGTTTTAATGCTTCAACTTCCCGTTTAGTGTATAAATGATTGGCAACAATTTTATCATTGAGTCTGAGCTGTACCGAATCCAGCTGGAACAGGTTACCGATGTCTATGGACAAGAATACCGATATCTGGGTGTTAGATGGAAATAGCAGTTCTTCTTCCAGCATAAACAAGTCCCGATTCAGATCCAGTACTTCTTTCTTCAGGTTTTGTATGCGACTGTCTAACGAGCGTAATTCATCAGACGGAGCGCCGGCATTATTTGTTTGCTCGGCTATTGCCGTTACACTGCTTGTTAATAAAAAGCCAAGAATAAAAAATGCGTAAAGTAGTTTTTTAACCATGAGAGGATACCTGTTTTTTTAATACCATAATGATAATAATACCTGCGCCACCCATGCGGTATAAGAATAGGGCTGCCCCGTTTTATAATCAGTGAAATCATCATATTTAAATTCAATATAGCCGAGTGATGTTGTGAACGTACCTTTGTTGAAAAAGCCATTGTCATTTTCAAACATATGGTAAGTAAATTTTGCTTTTAATGTTGTATCTGCGAAAGTACTCAGTTCCTTATCTCTGGCCATATAAATCATTTCGGCATCAAAGTTATCATTGTAGAAACTGGCTTTGTTCTGGGAATACAGCCGATAAGAGACTTCAAAAATATTTCGGGCTCCAATATATTTACTAAAGCCAATTTCAAACGTGTCACTTTCAATACCCCATGTGTCGGTATAGAAGCGGTAATCAAAGCGCACCGAACCACGCCAGTCAAAATAAGTTAAAGAACGAAATGAATAAGCCTGGCTGGTTCGTGTGGATGGATATACTTCTGGCACATAAGCACCGAGAACCCGTGCAGATCGGTAAGGATTATTAAGGAAACCCTTTTCTGCAATGGCTTCGTAGTTAAAGCTGGTTATCCAGTTGCGGGTTAATATTTGTGACAGCCCTAAACGATACCGGTAGCGGTTGAGTTCTTCGCTAAAATCATTGTCAACGCGTTTTACGGTATCATCTGAAGTGGAATAACCCATACTAAAGGTTGACATTCCACCAAAAAATTCCTGCGACATGTCGAGGTTAACGGAGTCGGATATATAGTCACTTTCTTCGCTGTTGTTAAAAGAAATACTGGCAATGGTATCGTTGTATAAGTAGTCAATTCCCACTGCGATTTCATCACGTTTTTCAGTATATTTACTGGCTTGTGCCTCAACATCAATGGATGCACTGGTCACATTGTCCACATAGTAACTGGCAAAGGCTGAATAGGATTTGTCATCGCCCTTGCGAACTAAAACCGCTGGCCCTTCAGCGGTAACACCACCGCCTGCATAGTAGTGGGTCATGATATCAGCGCGATCATCGGCTAACACGGCTGCATGTGATAAACGCATGCTCAATAATAATATGAACAGGATAAAGTTAATGTAAGTGAGTAATTTCATTTTATAGCTTAGTTACAACCACAGCCGCCACCTATTCCTGTTCCTGCACCATGTGACCCTTCACGCACCTCATAGACATGGGCAAAGTGGTTTTCAATAGCGGGCTCTCTTGCAAAACTCATAATCGGATCAGCGAGAATTTCTCGCTCATAAGGTTGTACCCAGGGCTCAAAAGAAGAACAACCGGTTATTAACAATACAAAAGCACCTGAAATAAGCGGTTTTAATATTTTCTTTCTGAATAAGAAAAACATGGTATTTATTCCCTTAACAACTTACGGATAGCAGCAGAGTATTTCTTTTCATAGCCGGGTTTATAACCGTAGAATATTTCACGGATCTTGCCGTCACGATCAATCAGCAGGGTAAAGGGCATGGCTTTTATAGAATATAATTTACTCACTGTTTGTGTATTATCAAACAGGATAGGGAACCTGGCCCCGAGGTTCCGTGCCATTTTAGCGGCTTTTGTTTTATTGTTGTCGATATTAACGCCAATTACGGTGAACCCTATGTCCTCGTACTGGCTATAAAGATCTTGTAAATGCGGGATTTCAACACGACAGGGATTACACCAGGTCGCCCAGAAATTAAGCATCACAACCTGACCACGTAGTTCGGCTAAACGAATATTCTGTTTTGCCGATGAAGGCAGGGTGAAGTCGGGTGCCATCTGATTAACGCTTAAGGCGTATGCCTGGCTGCTGCCAATAAAGAGTAAAGCGATTAATGTTTTTTGAATTAAGTTTGTCATTGTGTTGTTCTGTGTGGTTTAAGGGTTTAAATTAAAAATAAATAGAAAGTCCAAGTGTTATTTCCAGATTACTAATTACTTTTGTTGTGCCGGTAATGCTTGACTCAAAAGAGTGTCTTCTTGCATCCATATGTATGGCCATCCAGTCTTTTGGTAGTATTCGGAAACCACCGCCTAAAATCGTTGTACTGTGATCCTGATCTACAAACGTTGTATTGCCAGCACCGGCAACCACATAAAATGAACTTGTCCAGGCAACCCCTTCCCATGGGAAGAACTCACCAGGAAACAGGTTGTAGCCCACAATCACATAATTATATTCAAGTGGCTCGACCTCATTGGGAAATAAACCACCGGGTAATATGCTGCGGAAGGTTGTGTCTGATATTTCGGTACTACCAAACACGCCTTCGATAAAAGCACGTTCTGTTATATGGTAAGTGACTCTGAAACCGGTTACAGAATTTGCACCAAAGTCTTCCATATTGTATTGCCCTGTAAAGGCACCGATTTCAAAGTTTTCTGTGTCTATCTTTGGGATAACGATGTCGCGGCGTTCAATTTCAGGTTTGATAATCTGTTCATTTTGTATCTGAAGCTCTCGAGCGGGTTCAGCTGCATTGACAATGTAGCTGCTGCCAAGAAGAATTAAAGTTAAAATTGTTTTCATAGTTTTTATCATTTCTTAAATTAAAAGAAGAAGGAGAACCCGGCACTAAAATGTGAATATTCTTCACTTCTGTTATCGCCAACCAGTACAACATAGGTGCTGGCTTCTGCACGAAAATAAAACTGGTCGGACAAATAAAATTTAATCCCCACTCCGGCATTCCCCATATCCAGTGTACTTGCTTGGGCAGATAGTAACGAGGTTGCGGGCACATTTTCAAACTTTCCATAGCCTATAAACAGAAAAGGGCTAAGGCGTGAGTCAGGATAAAGTTGTAGGTTAAAATTGCCCTGATATAAGGTTGAGCTAGAAAACCTGCCCGCTATTTTTGTATAGGCTAATTCAAATATGATATTTGGCGTTAGTTTATAGCCTGTTCGCAGGGTGAAGCTTTGTTCACTTTCAAATAAACCACCCGCAATACCAAATTCAAGGCGGCTTTTTATAAAGTCATCCAGCAACACATCTTTAAAGGATTTTTTTATACCCGCTTCAGTGAGGGTTTTTTCAAGCTGCTTTCGTGCAACCCAGCCAATCTTATTTGAATCGGTTTGTACCTTAAACCAGTCAGTTTTGCGTTTTAATATTTTTATTTTATTGCCGCGCTGCTCGACATAAAAAACAGGAAAGCCGCTTCCAGGGCCGGTATGTAATTGAATGTAGGCCTCGACTATTGTTACTTTCTGGTATTCATCCTGCTCATCTGTTTGTTTCGCTTGCAGTGGGAATGAAACAAGAAAGACTAACACTAGTAGCATGTTGGCTGATTTCAGATGAATACACATTATGGTGAAACCGGGCTGTTAATCCAGTTAAAGATAATGGTGTAATTGCCATCGCCAAGCGTGAAGATGTCACCACCTGCGTGACTGCCTACACTGGAAAAAATACCCGTGAGTGGTTCCAGTAGCAGTTTGCTTTGAGCCGGGTCAACCAGGTTAGCAAAAGACTTTGCCGAGATAAAATTTGCAGTGAGTTCACTGGTTGTTGTTGCATTGGCGTAAATTTTGAACGAGCCACCTGAACCACCACTTATGTTGTGGCAGCCACTGGCTGAACAGGTTTTACCCCCGATATTGGCATCAAACACAGCATTCACTGAGCCAGTATAGGTTGTAAAATTTAGAGTTTGAACACCTGTGTTTTCTCTGTTTTCGACCTGTTCACAGCTTGCTAGTAACAAGCTGGAAACGAGGGCAAAACATAAAACAGCGATGCGTGGTATAGCTTGATACGGCATAAGCTTTCACTTTCTTTTATTATTTTATTTTTAAGGTGCGGTAATCCAGTTAGCAATGGTTGTGTAATCAGCCTCTGCTGCTGACATAACAGCTTGAGTTCCACCGTTAATTTGTGGGTGAACACTGGTATCGGTTGATGTTGGCTTACTTAGCAAAATATTATTTGCCGCAGTAGTGGTATCCGATACCATGGTGGTGGTGATGTTAAAGTCACCTTCCGGGTTACCGGTGAGTACAAAGCGATTACGTGCGAACTGGGCATTGGCTGCGCCAGTTGCACCATTGCCGCCAAAGGCCTGATGGCACTGCGCACAGCGAGCTATTAATATTGGCTGAATGGTTGCGTCAAAGACAGCTCGATTTAGACCAGATGGTGGCGTTCTTAATTCAGACTGCATGTAAGTAGTATCGCCGTCACTGCCCATATCGCCTGCACCTGCCACAAAAGCAGTATTGTAGTATTGGCCACCGAGGTCAATCCATTCATTAATAACACGGCGTTCAGAAGCATTGGTCATAAATGAGTGATCGACTGTAATAGCTGAAATTGCAACGTCGGCATCGTTAATGCGGCGAGCCGGTGCGCGTAAGGCTTCGTTATACAGTACTGCCATTAAAATACTACTGCGCGCGCTGGTAACGGAAACGAGAGAATTTTCACGGGCTATTCTGATTTGGCCGTCTGCCAGGATTGTAACTGTGGGTAAGCCTGTTGCTGAATCGATGATAGGGTCGCCAATCATTAATTCACTGTAGGAGGTAACATAGCCGCCACCGCTAACGGTGCTGCGTAAGTCCAGGCCAGCGGTACGATCGAAGGTATCATCCGTGCCCGCTACAGCATCGGGTGTGTTGGCATCATGACAAGTTGTACAGCTGTAATCAGCGCCATCGGCGATGCTGAATGCACCGGCAGTGGTAATAGCTGCGCCTGTTGAATTAGTACGCGTTGCTTCCCATATTGGCGCAACATGTTCAGGGTAGTTCACTACACCATTCGCTGGTATGGCGGTGGTTAAACCTGAGTAGTCAATCGTAATATCGGCTGTTCTCGCACCTGCTGTGGTTGCCCAAACATCGGTATGCACCATGTCAGCTTTTACAATCGGGTAATTGCTCGGATCAGCATTAAAACGTGTTTCTGCCATGGTTTCATCGCCAGCGCCTGTCATCAGTGTATTAACGTGGTCGCCAGCAATGGGGCTAACATTAATGGCACCGCCACGGCGAGGTGAATGGCAACCATTACAGGTACGTGTTTCGCCTGCGCGAGCCTGAATCCAGTTAGTATGATGCTGGAAGGCACGGCCTTCTGAGTCTACCGTAGTCAGGGTTAAGGCTGTATCGGCAGGCGCTTCAATTTTAAATGAGCCATCCGGTTCAACTTCAGCGTAGCCAACAATTTGTTGCATTTCAAAGTCCGTTTCTCCCATGTCGTCCTGTCCCATGCCTGAAGGAGTGGGAACGGCTTTGGTGATACGAACAAAGCGAACTGGGCGTGTTTTGTAATTGGCATCGAGTGGGTTTTTCATTGCGGCAATATCAGCAACACCAGTGCCTGTTTTAGGGATACTTTCGCCGGTCATCAGTACTGTGTCACCCATGCGACCCAGGTCATCGGTGTCATAAACACTTTTTACATTAAGGATAGCGGCACCACCACCACCATTTTTGGCTGCAAGTGTTGTAGCCGCAGGATCAAGGATTTTATCGGCAATACCATTAGGCTTGGCGCGCGCAATTAAGGCAACCGGGCTACGTAATACTCGGCCACTTGTACCAGGGTCAATAATATCCAGATCTTTGGTATCTAGATTGAGCATATAGATACCGTACTGCGGTGTGCCTTCGGTTGCTTCTTCCAGGTTTGTAGCCAGGTTGAGCGAGGTGGGACAATTATCGATATTGATGGCCGCACAGGAGGCTGCCCAACTGACGAGAACACGATTGGTACCATCATATAAAGGATAAGGGTCGGTTGCACGTCCGTTTGCGGATAAGCCTCGACCAAAATTTAATGGTTTTTCTGTTGCATGTGACTGTGCGCCACCGGACACGCTGCTATCACAATCATTATTTTCAGAACAATCGGCGGCTTTAATTAGCATCAGTGCACCACCTTCGCGGGTGTTTGATAAAGGCATTAAGCTGCTTATCAGTGTTCTGCCATCGGGCATTTCGCGCGGGTGTAAGAAACTATTACCGGGACTATGCGCACCATAGAAAACAAACATATTGGTGCCATCCGGGTTGGTGGTGAATATACTAAACTGGTTACGCCCACCCACATGATCCCAACGTGAATAGATTATTTCACCCGTTGCCAATACAGTTGGGTTACGGTCATGGCTTTGATTGAATGAAATCTGACGAATGCCGGTACCATTGGCATTCATGGTATGCAGCATAACGACACGTTCACGTTCGTATTCGTCACGGCTGGTATAGGGTTCGATATTGTTGATATTCATAATTTCTTTGGAGCGTGTCTGACGATTTGAAGTGAATACAATCAGGTCGCCGCTGTCACGTGGTACATAAGCCGGGTCAAGATCATCACCTGCACCTGCAATCGCATCATCGGTAACAATGCGGTACGGGTTAGAACCGCTTACTGGTTTGGTGGTGTCATATTCATAAATATCCCAGGTGCCTGAGCCGCAATTCAACTTCATTGAAAACAGGATTTTGGTGCCATCGTATGAAACTTCAAGGTCAGATACGTCGCCACTGTTGCCAGCTAAATGTGACGTTACATCGGTTTTGCTTGAACTCGGGGAAGATAGTTTGCGTATATAGAGTTTGCCACCGGCTGCGCACATCGCTGCATCGGTCGGGTTGCCAGTGGTGCTTGCAGCGCGATCAACGTAGGCAATGGGTTTATCGCCTTCAATTACTACATTGTTGTTTGCCCCCGCGTTGTCACCGCCGCCGCAGGCGCTTAATAAAGCTGTTGTGAGTGTTGCAAAAATAGGCAGGATTAGTTTCTTGTTAAATCCAGACATATTTATTTCCCCTTAGTTTAAACATCTATTGAAGTCGCAAACACAAAGTGTGTTATTTTTAAGCGTGAACGACATTGACCCTGATTATTAGTGCACTCTGATGTGCTTGTAATGAGTCTAAATCTAGATGTTTGTAGCAATTTTCGCTGTTAGCCCGGTCACATAATTGAATTCCCCTTATAATTTAAAGGTTTATTCTGTGAAGTCCATTGCTATTTGGCGAATTTATAAGCAGGTTAATTAATATTATTATTATTAGTTGTTGGCTGTTCCAGCCCTGAAGAGAAGTGTAACACACCCTGTTTATCAATAATGATGGCATCGTATTGAGGTAATGAATTCACTAATTTGAGTGCTTCTGGAGTGGGTAATATAAAAAGCGTGGTTGAAAGTGCGTCGGTTGTGGTGGCATCCGGGCCAAGCACGGTAACGCTTTGGTTGGCAGTGGCTGATTTACCGGTTTTTGGTTGAATAATATGGTGGTAGCGAACACTGTTTTCGATAAAGAAGCGCTCATAGTCGCCTGATGTTGAAATTGCGGTGTTTTCCAGTGGCAAAACAACCACGTATTTTCCATTTTGGCGGGGATGGCGGATACCGGTGATCCAGGGTTTGCCTTTTTTATCTCCCAGTAAACGGCTGTCACCCCCGGCCATCACCATGGCATTACGGATACCGAGAGCTGAAATTTTCTGGATGGCGCGATCAACCGCATGGCCTTTGGCAATACCGCCAAGGTCAATGCGCATGCCTTTTTGCTTAAAATAAATTTCGGATGTTTTGGGCAGTAATTGAATTTGTGTGTAATTTATTTTAGTCAGGTTTTCCTGAATAACCGTGTCGGTTGGGCGCTGCTGTTGCCGGTAATTGTATAAATAGCCAACGCTGGCAAAGGTAATATCAAATATTCCGTTTGATTTTTTAGAAAGGGTTTGTGCTTTCAATATAAGTTTAAACAGCTCCCGGCTAATTTTAACCGGCTGTTTAGCCGCTTCACGATTAATAAGTGAAACCTCGCTACTTTCTATAAACGGGCTCATGGTTTTATCAATACGCTGCATTTCTGCCTGTACCGCATTAATTGCTTTTTGCGCAGTGCGTTTATCCTTATGCCAGAGTTCAACACCCGCACGCGTACCCATAATATCCCAATACTGTTTGTACCAGTCAGCGAGCAATGGCTGTGAATAGCCGCAGAAGATAAGTAATATAAAGAATAAACGAAATAACATACCGCTAGTTTAATCTATTTAAGCGAAAGTTTGGATACGAGTATGCGTATTGTTTACTGGGTATTTTATCAGGCAAACATTTCATCGGCCGGTTCGGGAGAGGCATTAACGCGTGCCTGATAACGAGCAATAAGCTCATCGGCTGTTTTTTGCATACCGGGCTCAAGGAAGGTTGCTTTGTTTAAAGCATCAAGCCCGGTCGGGTCATTATACGACAATAAAATACGGCCAATCGCAAACATGGCTTTGGCATGCATGGGGTTACGTTCCAGAATTTTCTTATATATAGGTATAGCGGCATGATAGCCGGTGATTTTTTCAGTTAGTACTGCAAACTCCCAGGTTTCGTCCGCAGACAAAGGCTGCTGCTGTACTTTGTTGGCTAAAAGGTTAAGGCGTTGTTCATTGCTATTTAACGGTGTATTTGTTTCACGTTGGGTTTGCAGGCGTTGTAACCATAGTTTATCAAAAATTTTAGTTACTTTAGGTAAAGCGCTGTCTAAATAGACTTGTGCAGCGGTTGCATCAAAAGGCTCGGGTAGTCTGTAGTTCTCATAGCCCATTTCATTTAAGCGTGTTCTTAATAAAGGGGTTGTTGACTGAAAGTCATTGAGCATCTGAAATTGCTGTTCAATGAGTTGTTGCGACCGCTCAGTCTTTACACTTTGAGCAAAGGATATTGCCATATTGGCATGCGGGAAAATCATTTTATTGGGGTATTGTCGTTGCAGTTTATACATTGAGACCCAAAAGGTGTTTTTTAAATAATGGTTGGCAATGATGGTTTGTGACAGCGTTTGTGAAAAGTCATTATCGTCTACAATATCCAGTGCATACTGATCGGCTGCAAGTTCGTCCATGCGTATTGCATAAAAAGCAAGCCCGGTAAAAATTTTCTGGTAACTGCGAATAAGGTAAAAAAATGGCTTTAATGACCAATGTGTACTCTTTTGACAAGTGGTTAAGTACTGTTGCAGTTGATCCTGAAACAGGCTGAGCCGGCCGGTGATTTTATTATTTACGAGCGAAAGCTGGCCAATACGACGGGCAAGCAGTGCCTTGAATTGCGCAGCCGAAACGATTTGCATCAACGGCAAGCCAATTTGTAAACTTGTTTGGCCTTGTAGTGGAATGCAGTAGTGAGGTGTGTTGTGTATGCTGATATCGAATTGATCCGTTATAAGTATGGAATCAATTTGGCTGGTATTAAAATGCTGCTCTAGCTCTTCAATTAAGGCCATGAGTTTGGGTGTTTTCTTTTTGTTGGTGGTAATGTAAATTTCGGATGCTTTGGGTGTGTTGAGTTCGAGAGTAACAAATTGATAAAATAAATAAGCCGATAATGCAGCCAGTGGGAGTTGATATAACAGTGGAGCAAGATCGCTGAATGTTTCCAGTGTAAATAATGAAGTGATAGCGGAAGTTAGCAATAACAGGCTTAAAACCGGGAAAAATAAAATAATGGAGATACCCAGCACAGCAAAACTTACAACCATCGCAAGATAAAGCTTCGCCGAGCGATGCTGAAAACTGTTTAAACTTTCAATCAGTTCTAACATAAAGCAGTCCAGAGGGATGTTTTGACTGAAAAACTAACGGATTATGCGTTTATTACTTGCTACAGTGCTATGACTCTTTAATAAATACCATAGCGCAACTATAAAGTATAGATGTGATTGTTATCACAAATTCATCGTTTAGCTTGAAGAATAGAGAGGTATATCAGTAATTGCTGATTTTCTGTTCAGGACAGGAGTCTGTCAAGGAGCGAGGGCGTGCTGATTAGTCAAAGACTTTCTAACATGAGCTCGGGATAATAGATACGTAAAACCGAACCCCCCAAAATACGCTCATGTGGCAGCTTATTATAAGCTCCGGGATTATCAGATTAGCCGCGACGGGTTTCCTTGACGCAGCAGAAGCAGACTTATATTCTTGCGGGATAAAACAACGCGTAAAAAGGAATTTAGCAACATGTTAAAACAACAACTCGACACCATTATTTACCACGTACGCCCCGGCGACAGCCTTAGCCGCATTATTTCAAACTACTATGGCCCGGTGTCACCACAAAAGCGCCAGGCCATCGTCGCACAAATTCAAAAAGATAACCCCAAGGTTAAAAATCCGAAT